>JAKAXU010000014.1 GCA_021816455.1 Acidobacteriota bacterium | reverse complement strand
CCGATCTAAGCCTGCTTATTTAGCAGGCTTTAGCGTGAAATAGCTGGTAGCGCTAACGGGAATCGAACCCGTGTTTTAAGATTGAGAATCTCACGTCCTAACCCCTAGACGATAGCGCCAATATTTTCAATGATTTACAGAGATGAGCTGACTGTACTATCCAATTTACTATCCAGACTGCTGCAAGCCGATCCCTGAGACGCATGTAGGCTCTGAACAAAAACCTCTTGTCACGCGATCGAACGGGATGGATGCTGCACGGCATGGATAAAAACTACGGACATCCGGTCAACCTTTAAACAGTATCGCCGCTTGGGCGGAAAATGGCAATTCGGCCTTGTGTCATCCAAGGAGCCAGACGGTAGCGGCCAGCGAGATGGAAGTCTATCGGATTGCTGAGCGCATCCACGATGGTGTGAATAGGTGGTGTGAATCTTGGTGCTCACCCCCTTGTTGCCTCCAATAGTTTGCTCCTCGTCCCATTTTTGCTCACCTCGTAGCGATGCTGGTGAGCGCGCACAATGATCGATGTAGTCAAAATGGCTGTGATCAACTCCTCCCCACAGCAATTTATCTGCACTGCGCTTCTGTGCAATACCGCACAGACGATTGCCGAAGAGAATGGGAAACTAAGTCAAGTCTCGGGCATCTTTGGACCATGCTATTGCATCAGCAGAATCCAATGAGCATGAAGACAATCACCGAGCATAGTAAGAAACAAGTTTGTTTTTGGCCCCAGGTTCTCCAACTCGACTGCTTGACTCTCACCGTGAGACAAGCAGACCGCACAGCAGAATCACGGATCGACGGGGCAACTCCCAGAATCCACATGGAGGCACATGCATAGCTCAACTCATTCCCTACCACTACAAGATTCGGCCCGGCCTACTACCCTGAACTTCGAGCGCCCCCGCTCTCTGGCGAAATCCCTCGAGGCCGAAGCAGTTGCACGTGCTCAGGCTGGCGATCAGGATGCCTTCTCCGGACTCTATCTAAAGCACAAAAGACGGGTGTTCTCGGTTTGTATGAGCATGGTACGTGACTACGCGCTGGCCGAAGATCTCACACAGGACACTTTTCTTCAGGCGCACAGTAAGCTTGCATCTTTTCGTGGCGACTCCGTCTTCAGCACCTGGCTGCATCGCCTGGCTGTCAACACGGTACTCATGTATATCCGTAAGCGCGCTCTAACGGTTGTTTCACTCGATCAACTGATGGAAAGCGTTCCGGAAGAACGCGCCGGACGGAATTTCGGTACCCGCGATCTGACACAAGCGGGCGTCATTGATCGTCTCGCCATCGAGCGCGCTCTTGTCATGATGGCTCCAGGGTATCGCAGCATTTTTCTTCTTCATGACGTCCATGGATTTGATCACTACGAAATTGCATCCATGCTCGACTGCAGCTGCGGAAACACCAAGTCGCAACTGCACAAGGCACGCCGAGTGCTGCGCAAAGCACTCAGCCCAAAAATAAGCTCGGACTCGGCAAGATTGAGTTACGAGACAAACGCTTCATTGGCGCAAAGGTCCATGACAACCAGCACGAGAGAATCGACAATGCCACCGGAAGCACTGAACTTGATGACTCATTTGACAGTGAGCGCGGTTGCTACGTAACGAGCACCATCGTATGTTGCAACCACACGAATGTCGGCTCCTTCGTGAAGATCCTGGCTTGCCGGAAGTCGGGTGGGATCAAATGATATCTGGTAGCTCTTTACGTCTCTTGGATCAATTAGCACAAATGAACTGGTGTGCATGTCCAATGAAGAAAGCTTACCCGCGAAAACAAATACAGAACCGGGGATAGCCAGGATGGTGATCTTGCGCACAACGCTTCTACCCTCTTTGCCCGATTGGAATGTAACCGAAACTAATGCGTCTTTCACAAGATCGGAGACACCGGAAGGCACAGAAGAGAATTGACTTTGACCTTTTCGAACGACTGGGGTATTTATCGGCAAGAGAAATTTGACGGAATCAGGAAACCGAACTGCGCTGACTGTTAACTTCCTCGTCTCAGGGTTGTAGTTCAATATCTTTCCCTGAAAGGAACCCTGTGGTGATAGAGACAATATGTGAATGCTGAGAGCGAACACTCTGGTTCCGTCCAACAATGTTTCCACCGAAGCATGGTCATCTGAAGTTAAATCACGAAGAGGAATTTTTCTTCCATCACGAAATACCTGCGTGCGTTCGTCAAACAGAATCTTTGTTGGTCGCTGACCAACGATTTTTAGTGTAAGTTCATCGCGCACTTGATCGACACTCATGATCGTGCCGCCCAGGACAGTGCTCTTCCCTTGTGGCGCTGAAGGCAAGGAGGGTAGATTTTCCGACACACTGGCAGATTCCAACGTCGACTGCCCATCCGAAATCTGTTCTGTCTGTGCACTTGCGACTGCAAGTTGCGCAAATATGACTACACCAACCACCACTATCGCAAACGCTCTTGTCATGTTCGTATATTCCTTGTCCGTTGCAATTGACCGTATCTATCTGTTGGATGTTGCCGCTTGAGTATCGGTGGCCCGCTGCACAGGAAAAGAAAAACTACAACAATTGCTAGCAACAGACTTCAGCACTGGGCATCTTAATCTATGTACGCATAAGACTATTCTCGATGATCCGCACAGAGGAGTGAGATGAGCGCAATGATGGCAGGACGATGGGTCACAGTCGTTGCAATTGTTTTGGTCGGAACGGCTCATGCTGGATGGTCAGAAGATACCCTGAGAATCACGATTCCCGGGCGCAGTGAATTCACCGTGGTTCAGCGCTTAAACCGTGAAGGCGTTGACGCAGTCAAGAAACAGCAAATCGAAAAAGCTGCAAGGTTGTTCTATAAGGCATATCTTTTTGATCCAGCCGATCCTTTCACGTTGAACAATCTTGGCTATATATCTGAGTTGCAGGGAAATTTGGATCGTGCTCGAAGGTTTTATTCTCTAGCTGCGGAACAAGGTTGCAAAGCAGACATCGACCGGAGCAATGCGAAGCAACTGGAAGGCAAGCCAATGCAGTATGCCTTCGAGAATTTGCAGGATATTCCCATGCGAGTGAATCGAATGAATGTGGACGCGATGACTCTTCTGTCGGAGCATCAGGGGTTTGAAGCGGTTTCTCTTCTGCGAAAAGCCCTGGCGCTGGATGCGATGAATCCCTTCACACTCAACAATCTTGGCGTGGCTGATGAATCGATCGGAGACTACAGCGGCGCACTGGCATCCTATACCTCGGCAGCAGCAATACACTCTGCGAAACGCGTAGCGATCACGCAAGATCGCACATGGCGAGGAAGAAGTGTGAGCGTGATGGCCGCAGCAAGCGCAAGGCGTCTTGTCGATCGGATGAAGAAGATGGATATTACAGAGAGGAACGCCGCCATGTTGACCTTGCGCGGTGTTTCCGCGACGAATCGGAATGAGTGGTTAGTGGCAAGACAAGATTTTCTCGATGCATACTCGCTTGATCCGTTCAGCGCTTTTTCTCTCAACAACCGTGGCTTTGTTGCAGAGATGGACGGTGATCTAGAAACCGCGCAGGATTTCTACGAAAAGGCTCGACAGGCGAGCGGGTCCGACGACCGCATTGGACTAGCGACCCAGCTTTTGTCAGAAGGTAAAAAACTCTCAAGTATAGCGGCTACGAACAATCTCGAAGTCAACCGCGAACTGGAAATATACAGCCAGAAGAGGCACCAAGAAACAGGTCCTATTGAACTTACACCTCGCGGCAATGTGCCAGGGGACTCCAGTGCGCCGATGACAAAACCCACATCCAAGGATATCCCACCGCTGCGGTAGCTTCCTGCGCCGCAGGCTCACCAGCCTCCAAAAAGGACCGTTTCACATGACCATGCAAGCAGCACCGTCTCTTTCAGATCCATTGATGACTCTCCTATCTCGCCTCCTGCTGGTTCCGGGGGGTGGCGAGAACTCATCGTCACAGATTCTGGAAGTGCTGCAATCGGATATTCGGAATATCCGCGAAAAGGAGTTTGACGCTCTAGTAGGACTGGCCAGTTCAAACCATGTCGTTGTGCGAGTGCTGAAAACCATTCTCAATTTGTCGCGCGAAGCAGAAGATGGCCTCCGTGCCGAATGGGCAGAAGCAGCGCTCGTTGCAGAACAGGCGCGGATCTTCTTGGCGCTCGAGTTTCTGCAAGCGGTTTGCAACGAGTTCGCATGTGAGAAATATGACGTTGCGGTGATCAAATCGCTCGATCACTGGCCTGATCTTGGTAGTGACCTTGATCTCTATACCAATGCGGATTCAGCAGACGTTTTCAGATTGATGAAGCGACGGTTCAATGCACAGATAGGACCGAGAAGCTGGGGGGACCACCTCGCACGAAAGTGGAACTTCTTTATCCCAGGACTACCTGAGGCAGTCGAGATTCACATGGGTCGGCTGGGACAAACCGGGGAGCAGGTTGCAATCGCAGCGAGTCTTGCAGCACGTACCCGGAAGATTGTGCTCGATGGTCAGAGCTTTCCAGTTCCGTCCATCTCGGATCGGCTTTTGATTTCTACCTTGCAACGCATGTACCGTCACTTCTATTTTCGGTTGTGCGACATCGTCGATACTGCCGCAGTATCGGACGATGGTTGCATAGACTACATGGACCTGCGTACTGCAGCAACTCAAGCAGGCATTTGGGAAGGGGTTGCAACTTATCTCGTGATTGTGTCGGACTACGTGAAGAAGTACAGAGGTTCCGGTCTGAATTTGCCGCAGTTTGCGTTCGAAGCAGCGCGCTTTGGCGGGAATGAAGTCTACTATGCCAAAGAGTTTCTGCGTGTCCCGATTCTTCCTCAATCCGCCAGGCTTTATGGATCGCAACTTGTTGGCCTACTGCGAAGACGGGAGTTGCTGAACAGCGCTCGACTCAGTTTGTTGCCGTGCCTTGCCACAGCCGCTTTGGTTGGACAAAGGATTACTGGAAGCGATAAAGGAATTTGGTAGGCAAGCATTCCTGTCGGATAGCACTGAGGTTGGAATCGTAGAGTTCGATTGCTTTCTTTGTTAGAACTGATTCCGGGATGCTTCAACATTCGTCTTTGGAATTCATGCGACAAGAGAATTTACGAGACCGGACGTATTCAAACAGTTGTTGACCAAGCAAGGAGATGCCGATCTTCATGGTTCCGGCAAAGTGATATGGAAAAGATGATATCGTTAGATTCCAAGTTCATCCTGGGAGATACACTGTCTGCCGGGAGTCCCGACGGTATGATGCAGAATACCGATGCATCAGCATACCCATCCCTTGGGTTTGGCCGGGCAGTTCCGTGCCCATCGCAGAGCACAGTTCGACTTGCCTCGAATTCGAAACCTATATTCGCTACCGATCGATTTGCTTTCAAGAGTGACAAGACATCGAGAGTTATTTCATTCGCTATCCATGTTTTCGGCATCACATTGGTTCTGGTGCTCGCGCTAAAGACTCCGCCAGTCGTGATGCCACCGCCGACCACGATAGTAACGCCGATGGACTTCAAAGTATTCATTCCGCCTGTGATTCGTCCAGTCGCAAAGTTGATGACTGGCGGCGGCGGGCAGCATGCAAGAGTGAAGGCACCGGAAAGCCACCGACCACTGATCGTGAAAATTCAGTTGACTCATCCTCAGATCATCAGAAACGACCGCTCGAAGCTAGAGGTAGAGCCAATTTCTCCGGTGAATATGCCAGACAATAACAATCTACCCAATCTCGGTGTGACCAAGTCACCGCAGATTGCAATAGTCTCGCAAGGCCGGAGCAGTGGTTCAGGATTCGGACAAGGTTTGAATGGCGGCCTTGGAGCAGGCTACGGCAGCGGAGTCAGCTCGGGCACCGGCAGCGGTTACGGCGGCGGGCTCATGAGTGTTGGCGACGGCGTAAGCGCACCTCATGTTCTTCACTCGGTTGCGCCGGAATTCACCGAGGAAGCTCGACGCGCAAATTATCAGGGCAACGTATCGATCAGGCTAATTGTTGATTCTCAAGGGAACCCACAAAATGTTCGTCTGGCAAGCCATCTTGGAATGGGGTTGGAGGAAAAAGCTGTTGAAGCAGTAAGACAGTACAAGTTCAGTCCTGCGATCTATCAGGGACATCCTGTATCGGTACAGATCGTGATCGATGTAGACTTCCATCTCCATTGATTCACTGGAGCATCCGAGCAATTCTCGTGTGATTCACTGCCTGACTTCGTGAGCAGTTTGCACGTTTTTCGGTGCGGGATTTTTGGCATAGTAGCCCTTGCGTGTCCTCACGATCATCTTGCCATGTTTCGGTGCGTTCACCTCGACACGCACTCCGCGGTAGCCTCCCTGGCTTGCAGGTATGGTCGATTGATACCCGATCGTATATTGATCCCTGATATCGCGCGCGACCTCAGCGGCGATGCTATCCACATTCTGCATGGAATGTGGGAAAAAAGCGATGCCGCCTGTTTCCTTCGACAACCTTTCAAGAGCGATTCTCGCTTGTTCTGCTTCTCGTGCATTGGTTCCGAAAAGAAGACCAATCGCATAGACCACGGGTCCCCCAAGGTTCTGCACACGGCGAATCGTCTGGTCCAGGTCGAGATGCGAAGCATTGTCTGCGCCATCCGTGATGACCAACAGCACCTGCTTAGGAAACTTTCCGTGTCTGGATAACTCATCAGCTGCTGCAACCACCGCATCGTACAACGCCGTAGTACCTTTTGCATCGAAGTGCGTTAACCCGCGACTCAGCGCACTGATGTTCGAGGTGAAGCCCTGATCGAGGTAAGCACGATCCGAAAAATTTACAATAAACGTTGCATCCTGCGGATTGGACGCATTTAAGAGGTTCAGAGCAGCATCATCGACAGCGACCCGCTTGTCAAGCATTGAGCCCGAACTGTCGATGAGAATGCCGAGTGAGACGGGCAGATCCTGATGCAGAAAAGATCGCGTAGTCTGCGGATCGCCATCTTCCCAGACGTGAAAGTTGCCTTGTTTTAAATCCGTGACCCGTCGTCCTTTCTCGTCTATCACCGCGCAGTTCAAAAGAACCTCATCCACGTCTTCATGCATGGTGTAGGTGCCGTCCTGCTGCTTCTTAATCTCGCCTTGTCTGCCCGAGGTGAACGGCGATGCAGTGCTCAGAAGTGCATTCCTTTCAGGATCCGGCGAGGGACTTGGATCACTATCCACATCCAGACTTGCCTGCACCTCCGGATGCGTAGGATCGCGTAAAGGGGAAAGCGTTATAGACTGCGCCTCAGCCACTGATTTCGCGCTTGTTGCTGGCAACTGTGTCCCGGGAACAACCAGGTTCATTGGCAATTCCAACGAATAGAGAACAGAGGACTCACCATCCGCCTGCACCCAGAACCCGTGGAAAGCTTCCCGCAACTCAGGGCGCAAGGCGAGCAGTGCAGTCATCACCTCAGTTACCTGTCGCCGCGCAGCAATTGGATCGAGTAACTGGGCAGCCTGTGCGGCGTCCGGAGTGTAGTGGACCTCGATGTCCAGCACACCGAATGTGACTGTAACGCCGATTGACGTCACCTTTAGCACAGAACCATGCGCATCGAGCAGGAGTGGCTGGATGCCGGGAAAACTGTCGGGGTGTACACGCTCTTCTTCATGTCGCAGCTTCTCGACATTAGGGCTGGACAAAAACTCCACAGGGTCCAGAAGATAGGCAGCAGTTCGGTAATAAAGCCAAGCATTCCAACTCATACTCCGCTGTGCATAATTACGCGCTGATAGCCAATACCAGAGGCCATCGTGACCTGCCTCCATTAAGGGTCTGCTGAAGAAACCAGCGAGCATCCAGCTGTGTAGAGCTGTTTCAGACAGTATCAGTGCAATCTGCTGCGGATTTGGTACGCCGGTGGCGTGGAGAATGGCCAATGCGTAGCTTCCGGGGGGAAGATCCGTAAAGTTCAATGCAACAACCGGTGTTCCACAATAGAAATCTATGCGTGCGGATCCTAACGAGTCGATCGAAGCATCGAGTGTGTAAAGGTTATCGACAGTAATGGACGCTTTCTGCAAGAAAGGCTTCAAAGTACCGATCGAATCAGCAATCCCACTGAAATCAGCAGCAAATGCAGGAATTGCGATCGCCCGTAGAGCCTGCACATCTCCGCTTTGTACCTCGCCGACCATGGTACGAGCGGCGCTAGACAAGGCCGAACGCTGTGCAATTGTCATTTGAGCCTGGCTCTTGCAGGAAGCGGCGTATGCACCCAAGGGCAACAGTACACCCGCAAATGCCTGAAACAGAATCAGGCTGTATCGTACTTTAGTTGTACTCCGTATCACAGCTACTGCCTTCTGCGGCGTTTGTTTGTCTCTCAACAAATAACCTCCACACGTTTCTGATATATGATGCGAACAGGACGTTTATATATAGCATCCAAAGAGGAATTACTTATGTATTTCGTCGTGGGTGAAAAAACGCAAACAAGATACAGTGCAATCCTCTTTGTCTGCTGTGCAGTTTTGCTCTATTCTGCACCGGCTACTTCGCTGCAGGAGATACATACCCTACAGGCCGCACCTGCTGCTCCTCCTATGAGTGTTGCGAATAATACATCTGACTCCGCACTTGATAGATCAGCGACTGTACGTAAACCTCCAGCAGGTACGCAAGGCGGGAGAATGAAACAATCTCTGCCTCCGTCCGACCAAGCGACTCAGCCTGCGACTGTGACCATCATGGATGGAAAGCTTACCGTAGAGGCAAACAATTCCGACTTAACCCAGATCCTGCAAGATCTGTCTAACATCAGTGGAATGACCGTACACGGTCTGGGCAAGGGGCCACGCATCTATGGCGTTTACGGCCCTGGCGCTCTGCGTGAAGTTATTGCGACTTTGCTCGTCGGCTCCGGCTACAACTTCATCATGGTGGGCGGTGCCGGTACGCTTCGCGAATTGCAACTCTCCGCCGAGAAGAACGATGCTCCTGCCACCGCCCTGGCCACTCCAGCACAAGTTCCCTCCCCTGCCCGCAACGAACGCGTACAGCAAGAGTTCGATACTACTCCTTCGGTTCAGGCTACACTGGGTCCAGGAGCCGTTGTACCATCTCCCTCGCTCGACCAACAAGACGACGATACTCGCACACAAAACAATCTGCAACGGCTGCAACACATCCAGAATCAGCAGATGCAAAATACTCCGCAGTAGCTGCTGCCTTGGATTTTAATCAATGTAAGTCTCACCGCTTCCGAAGGCTACCCAGTTGAAATGCGCATTTTTTCCGCCCTAATACCTACCAAACAGCAATCCAATCGTGATGCTATTAAGATTTATATGCTCACGTGCGGCAACGTCTTCTGTTGCAAAATGTCATCTGATAATTGCACTTTTTCTTTTTACTCATTCAAAGCAGCTTGACATCCGCTTAATTGCGCGTATGCTCACCTTAGATATTGGTCAAATGTGAACACCTCAGTTCTGTTGCCTGTGCGGTAAGATTTAGACATTGACGCTGAGATTTTCGAACGGGTAGTTTTCTAGGGCCCGAATCATAAATTTACAGTGCTTTGCAAATCAAGCCGAAATTCGGGAGCGCTTTGTAGAGAGATACGCTTTCTGCAGCCCCCGAGAATCCGATAATAAAGAGGTTGCTGAGTCCCTGTCAGGCCGATTGCGCTCGCCGGGTAGAGTTCAGACAAACCCTTTTGATGAGCGACCAATCTTGTCTCTGTCGTTGAGAAAGTGTACCGGAAGGTACACTACGGCATTTTCGAATATTTTTTCGGGATCATATTTCCCGACGAGGTGGACTCATGAAGATACTCCTGCCCGCTATATTGCTGATCTCCATCGCAGCGCCTGCATTCGCAACTGTTGCTGTCACGAGTCCATGGAATGGAGCAACGGTTAGTACAACCGTGACGTACGCTGCAACCGCCACCACCAATACCTGCTCAAGGGGCGTGGCGTCGATGGGCGTCTACATAGACTACAGACTGCTCTATGTCGAGAATGGAACCAGACTTAATACTTCACTTACAGTGAGTGTCGGCAGACACAACACTGTTGTAGAAGAATGGGATTATTGCGGCGGGGCCACATTCGCCTCAATGGATATCACCGTTAGCAGTCAGTCCGGCGTACACGTGATTTCGCCAGCAAGCAACAGCATTGTGAGCGCCCCAGCAAATTATGTTGCGACAGGCACGAGCACATGCCCAGAAGGCGTTGCATCCATGGGCGTGTATGTAAACAATAAGCTCATGGTCGTTCAAAACGGAGCCAGCCTCAACGCGCAATTGAATCCAGGCTCTGGAACTCAGCACACTGTTGTGGAAGAGTGGGACCACTGTGGCGGGGCAGCATACACACCTGTCGACATTACGGTTCAGGGTGGAGGAAAAGTTCTCTCCAACATCCAGGCAAGTGGAGGTTGGAAAAGCTGGGCTGAATTTGCTCCCAACTATGACATCTGCACATCCAATTGCCAGGGAATCAGCTGGTCCCTCTGGCAGCACCAGACCTCACCGTCGTTGAGCGGAAATGCGAATAGGTTCAATATTGGCGGAACCACGCCCTACGCAGACGTCCTCTGGTCAATTCCGGTGATCGGCCAATTCTCGACGCAAGGCATTCCGGATACAAACCACACGCTCCTTCCCACGTTGCACTACTTTACCTACGATGCATACTTCTTCGTGACAAACGCCTCCGTTACCCAGGTGTTGGAATTTGACATCAGCATGTACATGAATGGAGTGGGGATGATATGGGGCAATCAATGTAACTATCTTGGAGGCAAGGTATGGGATATATGGGACAATGTCAATGCAAAATGGGTTACTGCCAACGTACCTTGTAACTTGATCAACAATGCCTGGAATCACGTAACGATTCAGGTACAGCGGCAATCGAATAATACGCTGCTGTTTCAATCGATTACGCTGAACGGAGTGACGGCAATTATCAATCGAACCTATGCCCCATTTTCGGTTCCTGCGAGCTGGTGGGGAATCACCCTTAACTATCAGATGGATGGCGACAGCAAGATGTCCTCAAATAGCACATACTTGGATAATTTGAGTTTTACGTATTGGTAGAATGGCGACCTCGCCCACGGCAAATGTGCTCGGCGGAGGAACGCAAGATCAACCTGGTGTGACATTCACGTGGACACCCGATTCAGACTACGACGGCGGTAAGATATACACAGACCTGGATCGGAAACTCCGGTTATGACTGAGACGGATAATGACCGAGCAGGTCAGCATGAGGGAATACCATCTTCAATGGCAGTGCCTTCTTCGTGGTCGTTCCATGTTTCAATCATTATGAATGGCAGAGGATCATCCGCAGAGAAGTATTTTCGCCACAAGTTGGAAGTATCGGAAAAAGTCTTTCCACATCTCGCGGATATATGCCGATTAAGTCCCCAGGATGCTTTACTGTCGTCAAAGCTGGACCACGCGCCCCCGATAATAATCTTATCAGCGTACTTTAGCCGCATCGTCGTGTAGAAATCACTCAGATATTGCTCACCCCAGTTGCTGCCATCCGCGGTCCATCCCTTTTCCCCGGGGTTAATCCACGCGTAGTATCCATCGAATACGTCTGAAGAGGAATCAGGAAGGTTCTCATAGATCAGCCAAGGTGGATCGGGCCATTGGTTCACCAGCCTGCGCACTTTATCCCAGTCGGTGTGCTTACCTTTGGGGAAAATGAAAATCACAGGGCGTCCCAGGTAGGTAAGATACGCCTGATGCTCAGGCGCTTGTTTTGAGAGATAGGTGTCATAGAACATCGTAAAGTCTGCAATAGCTTCGTCGGTCGCACCCTCTTCCTCGTCAGTTTCGTCATACATCATAGCGACATGGAATTTATCCTTGGCAGCAACCTTCTGGATCATGGCATAGCTTCGATCGATGAATGGCTCTCGGTCGCCATACCAATCGACCACGAATGCGGAGATACCCATTGCTTTCGCCCTGCGAATCTGACTGTTTATCTCTTTCGGATCCTGCGAGGAATAGCCCACTGAGATGTGCTTGGGATGGCCAAACCATGCCTCATATAAGGCAATTACTTCGGGTGAACTTCCCGTTGCTCTATACTTCAGCGGCAACGCATGAACTGACCCAGGACTAGAGCATCCGTGGGGCAATAGAAGAAAAAGAAGAAATATAGAGTACGCGTGATTCAGCATGAGCTATTTATTAGAGTCGGTTGGAATCTTCTTGGTTGTCAGCAGTCCTGCATAAAACACCACCTTATGTCGATTGTGAGCAGCCGGATTGTGAATCTTCGCATCGTATAGTCGGTCGTGACATACCCGGCTATTTCCCTAGCTAGATGCTGATCCATTCCTGCATGGCATAACGGGAATTTATGAATGTGGTGAATGATTTGACACAAAAGGCAAAAACGCTACAAGCGCGCATTATTTCCGGAAGCATTGTAATGCTCTCCGGTTCTAGTCTGACGACTGCAATCAACCTCACGTACAACATTGTCGTTGCGCGGTACATTGGCCCAAAAGGGTTCGGGCAGGCTACGGTCGTTTACACCATTCTCACCTTGATTTCTGCGGTAATGCTCTCCTTTCAGATTGTGTCATCAAAAGCTGTAGCACGACACAAGTCTCCTGAAGAGGCGGCAGGAGTGTACAGAAGTTTCCATCGAGGCGCATGGGCGGTCGGCATCCTGATTGGGCTGCTATTGATGCTGTTTCAGAGATCAATTGCAGAGTATTTGAATCTGTCAAGTCCTGTTCTCATCGCGTTGCTCGCCGTAGGTGCAACTTTTTATATCCCACTCGGAACAAGGCGTGGATACATTCAGGGCACATACGGATTTCGCCGTCTTGCCGCAAATCTTGTTTTGGAGGGTTCAGTTCGTCTCGGCGGATCTTTCCTCTTGATTGTGTCAGGCATGGGCGTCGATGGTGTGATTGCGGCCAATACTGCAGCCATTGCAGTGGCTTATCTTGCGATTGCACCGAAGTTGTCGGGCCGGACTGCGAGTCCTCTTCGCTTCCTGAATGCTCTTCACGAAACATCCCACGCAATGATTTTTTTCGCCGGTCAGGTCTTAATCAATAACTGTGACATCGTACTCGTACAACACTTTTTCATCGCGAGAGAAGCTGGGATTTATGCGGCCGTAGCGATGGTTGGCCGGGTAATCTTTGCGTTTTCTTCTGCGGTGGTAAATAGCATGTTTCCGCTCGTCGCAGGCACTCAAGATGAAGAGAGAAAGGATCTAAAGGTCATCGCTACCTCTCTATTGATGGTATTGGGCACGGGATCTGTCTTGGCTCTTGGTTTAAGTGTCGCACCTGCAGGGCTATGGGCGACGCTTTTTGGCCCTGGATTCGAGATATCCGGAAAGTACAACCTACCCTATCTTCTTGCGTTGTACGCTGTTACGACGATCGTCTACTCTCTCAGTGTGGTTATGATTACTTTTGAGATGTCATACAAGATTGCGAATACAAGTTGGATTCAGATGGCCTTCAGCGGAATAGTGATCGCGTGCATTATCCGCTTCCATTCGTCTTTGCGGGAAGTCATCCTTGTACAACTGATCTTGATGGTGTTTCTGTTCGTTTTTGTGGCGGTTCCGTTTGTGATCGACTTGCTCCGCCATCCGAACGAACTGTTAGCAACAGAAGTTAAAGGGTCTGTAAGGTTAATCCGACGCGTATCGGAAGACGAAGTCATCGCTGAATTCTTGAAGAGCGATTTCCACGTTCCCGCCTTCAGAGAGTATCAGACGATTCTTCAAAATGTTGTTAGCAACCCTGATCTTGGAAATGCAGAAGAGAATGCGAAGCGACGTGCCCTGCTGTTTATTCGGCATCTTGCACTGTGGAAGGAAATTCCAACCGACACGGAATGGTATGAGGTGGAGGTCAAGCAATCGGATGTCAGCCAGATCAGGGTCTTTCCCAGGGCCCAGTGGAGAAAGCTTGCGCACGGTGATTTCTCGATCACCGAAATAGCCGAAGGACTTCGCATCCGCCAACATCTTGTCGATCGCCCATTCTTATCAAAGATCTCTGACATTGGCGAACAGCTAATTTCGGATAATCCCGGGGTTAGCTCTGTGATTCTGATCGGCCTTACCGTTAGCGAACCACTTACGGTTCTGGATGGCAATCATCGTCTTGTCGCAGCAATATCTGTATCTCCATACAGGCTGGAGAAGCTCCGCTTTTTATGTGGCCTATCGCCTCGTATGAGCGAGTGCTGTTGGTACAAAACAAACTTTGTCACGCTATTCCGATATGCGAGAAATATGCTGGCACTTGCACGACGGAATCCCGAGAATGAACTTGCGCGCCTTCTATGAGTCGCACAAAACAAAGAATCCGGCAAGATGCAACGCGGAAAGATGTCGTGCATTATCCCTTGCAAGTAGATGTGATTCCTTTTGAACAGAGTTCTGCCTTGAGCCTAAGACAAAATGTAGACATGGCAACTCGAGCATGCACTGTGGTTGTGAAGCAGGTACCGGAGAGATTGAATGAGAACGGCGGGCGGCTCTTCTTCAAAGAGTTGGAGAGTTGCATGAATGTTAATCGTCCTTCAATCGTCTTCGATTGCTCCAAGGTAAGCCATATGGATAGGACTTCGATCCTCATACTTCTGTGTTGCTTGGAGGAGGCAATAAAGCGTAATGGCGATGTCAAGCTGGCAGCAATCTCTGCAGAAGCGAGAGTGATGATGACTCTCAGCGCGGCAGACCGACTCTTTGAAATTTTTGACACAGCTGAGGAAGCGGCAAGCAGTTTTCGTCAACATTCTCCTTATACAATTTCCAACAACTCCTTACCTGTAAGCTCGCCACGAACCACTGCGAACTTGCCGGAGCCGTACTTGATGGGCTTCCAGCCCGCACCACCTGACAACGATTAGGGTTATCGATGAGCTTATCACGTTGCTGGTTCAAACAGGGGATGGTCTGCAGCCTTGTGATAACCATGGCCGTACGATTTGCAGGTGCCGCACCAGCGCCGCCGCTGCAAGCAACTACCCGTCAGCAGTCGCCAGAGGTTCCCTGTACACAAATCCATCTGCAATACTCACATAGTCAAGACTGGAATGTGGATGATGTAGGTAGAAGTCCTTCTGAAGCGGAGTATCCTGACAATCCTGAACCTGTGCATTCGCTGTCGGCCGATCAAAGTGGAGAGTCCAATGTGCCGCCGTCCGGAGCAGAGCAGCCTCCACCGTGCAGTGTACGCAAACCTCTCGGTACAGCCGTAGGACCGTTTGAAAAGAGCACTGGCGTTGCTGCATCCAGGCCTGCTGGAGCAGTCATTGCGCCTGCAAAACAGCGCCACGCGCGTTCCATCCTGATCCGGGTCGGTGTGGTCGTGGGCGCAGCAGCGGCGATTGGAATAGTCGTACTACTTTCTCGTGCTAGCCCGAGTCGGCCATATTGACATGGAGACAACGTAATTCCATACCTATTGGAGAAACGCGATGACTATGCAGCCAAAGAGCGGTGTCGCCAACTATGTAAGTTTCTCAGGCATGGATGGTTCCGGGAAGAGCACCCAGATCGAAGCCCTTTGCACTCGGATGAAGGAGCATGGTCTGCAGGTTCTGGTAATCAGGTTTTGGGATGACATTGCAACACTGACGCAATTCCGGGAAGCAGTAGGGCACGCAGTCTTTAAGGGCGACAGAGGAGTTGGAACTCCATCCACGCCAATCAATCGACGAGACAAGAATGTCAGATCATCCATCATGACGTTGGTACGTCTTTTCCTATATTCCATCGATGCTGTATCAATATGCTTTGTCGTGAGAAAGGCAACGCAATCGAAAGCTGACCTGATAATTTTTGACAGATACATTTACGATGAACTTGCAAATCTTTCGTTGAACAATCCAGCTATTCGCGTATATGTATGGCTAATTATGAAGCTGATTCCTAAGCCTCATATCAGTTATTTGCTCGATGCAGATCCTGTGATGGCGCGCGCGCGCAAGCCTGAGTACCCTATCGAGTTTTTGTACACCAGTCGCCGATCGTATCTGGCTCTGAATGATTTGATTGGCGGATTAACTGTCATCTGCCCGATGTCGATCGAGGACGTTCATCGAACCGTCTTATGCTACGTACGCAAAGAGCTTTCATTCAGTACTACTCTGTAAAATGAGGTTAGAACCCACCGAGGACTGCCGAAACCGCTCCGTCTCCTTCGCCCACTTATACACATGTTCAGATTTATTGAGTCTGACTCTTGGGATTACGGAACGCGTGTATCGAGGATTCATGGTCCCATATTTGCAGGAGTACAGGGGTCATACCCCAGCGACGTTGCCGTTACCGGATTCGGCGGCGTGGGCGGTGTGATCCATGGAATGTTGTTGAAGTCAAAGAACTCCAGCAGGTTTGGCTGCGCGGCATCACGAGCTGTAAGGTGCGCTGCACTACCAATAAAGCGGTTTTCAACGAACTTAATTACGGCAGTGTGATCCATTGGCGTGTGCGATACATAATGCCTGCGGGTGAAAGGCGAGATGATGATATTCGGCAGGCGAAAGCCAAGTTGTGCTGCAAATCCCTGGACGGACGGAGCATCTCCGGCATTCGCGCCAGGGTCATTCGTAGCCAGATCGCAATGCAATGTAGGTACTCCACCAGGTGGCACGCATGGGCCGTACGTATCAGGATTCACCGCGATCTGCGAGATATCCGGGATTGTTCCGAGAGAAGCGTCAGAGTTATCGTTTGAGTGCCCGGGAACCGGCGGAACATGGTCATATGGTCCTCCTCCTTCGTCATAACTAAGGAAGAATATAGAATCCATCCACTCGGGACTCGACATAAACGAATTAACGATATTGGCCACTTGCGCCTGTCCCATAAGAATAGATTGGCCGGAACCTGGATGCTCGTCATTGTTAGCGTAACCGGCCTCAATGAAAGCGAAGCTTGGTAGCGTGCTGTTGGTGAGATCCGTAAAATAGACAGAAAGCGGAGCAATATGGTCAGGATCAATGCAAAAAGAGTTCGTCGAATCGCCAACTACATTCGATGCCTGCGTGGGTGGAGTACAGGCTACTCCAGTTGGATTTTCATACAGATACTGATATGAATATGTGAGACTAGAAAATGTTGTTGCGGGATATGCCGCGTTTGGACCACCTGTACAAGCACTGTCAGTCAAGCAGAATCCCTCGGTCACAGTGTAGTATATCTTCCATGATACCTTCGCTTGGTCAAGTTCCTGGAAGATGTTCGGAATGTCAAGCTGAGAAAGATGGTCGTTGCTTCCCGGATCATTCACCAAGCCTTGAGTCGTTCCTCCAGTGAAAGTGGCGATGCGATTACCAATGCTCTTGGTCGATATCGGGGAAAACCATCGATCGGACACAGCAAACTGCGATGCCATAAAGTAGTAATAATTGAGAAAGTGTTGATCATAATACCCCATAGATCTTTCCCCTGTTAGATCGGTATAAGTTCCGGAACAACTTCCTGCGGCTCCAGGGATAGCGCAGCTCTTTGCATATCCCTCAGCGTTGTGGACGAAGCCATCCATCACGATAGGACGCGTGGTGAGAAAGTTGTAACGGTTGACTGATCCATAGCTTGACAGCCATGCTGATGTTTCGTCATCGACACATGTGCTTTTGAGCTTGAAAAGTGAGTAGGTTGTTCCCTCATCATCAACGTTGCTGATTATGGAAAGCTTGTCATCAATGCCATCCACTTCATAGTCGATTCCATCATCGCCTATGTTCCATCCGTTTGATTTCCGGTAAGGATTCAGCATTCCGAAGTAATTGTCGAATGTGTGATTTTCTTGCAACATGAATACGACATGATCGATCGATTGAATGCTAGCTGCTGCCGTCACTGATACGGTCGTACTAGCCGAGATAGTTCCACCAAGACCGGTTGCAGTAGCCGTATAGCTCGCGGTTGCAGTCGGGCTCACGGATTGCGTTCCTCCGTTTGGCTGTAAGACATACGTGCTGCCATCAGATCCAATTACGCTCACCTGAGTGGCATTAGACGCTGTCACGCTTAATATAGATGAATTACCTGAAATGATTGAAGTTGGGTTAGCCGTAATACTGACATTCGGAGTAGGATTCGGTGTTACAGTCACAGTTGTACTTGCAGACGACTTGCCTCCATTGCCGATAGCAACTGCCGTATATGTCGTAGTCGCGGTTGGACTCACTAGCTGCGTTCCACCGCTCGATTGCAAGGAATATGTACTGCCGTCGGTTCCGCTTATCGTCACTTGCGTTGCATCAACTGCAGCCACATTCAGAGTGGACGAGCTATCCATAGTAATCGAAGCTGGATTTGCAGTAATGATCACTGTGGGTAATGGAATTGGAGTGACTACCACAGTCGTAGCAGCTGAAACATTCCCGCCGACGCCAGTAGCGATTGCCGTATATATTGTAGTTTTTGTCGGGCTTACAGCTTGTGTTCCACCGCTTGGCTGGAGAACGTATGTACTTCCGTCGGATCCAATAACCTTTACCTGTGTCGCACCGAAAGCAGTGATTGTCAGAATGGAAGAACTTCCTGCAGTAATCGAGGTCGGGATGGCAGTTATCGAAACAGTCGGCGCAGGAATGGGTATTACCGTGAGCGTTGCACTCGCTGAGCTCGTTCCACCAGGACCGGCGGCGACCGCAGTATAAGTTGTTGTCGCTACCGGGCTCACAGTCTGGGTTCCGCCGCTGGGCTGGAATGTATACGCGCTCCCATCAGTTCCAGTCACCGTCAACTGAGTTGCGCTCGTCGCTGCTATGGAGAGAACAGATGAACCACCCACGCTAATAGAAGAAGGCTTGGCTTCTATAGTTACTATAGGAGCAGTAGCAGGTACTACCGTAATAGATGCCGTGGCTGACGCACTTCCTCCCGCTCCTTTTGCGACGGCCGTGTAAGTCGTAGTTGACAGTGGTGTCACGCTTTGGCTTCCGCCGCTTGACAGGAGAGTATAGGTTGTTCCGTCGGATCCGCGTATCGTGATCTGATTCGCATTGGTTGCAGTCACAATCAGAGTGGAAGAATTACCCGAGCTGATTGAAGCAGGATTGGCTGTAATTTCGACCGTTGGAGACGGGGTATTGAAGTGGATACCGCAGCCAGAAATCAACAGAGAAAGGAAATACATAAAAAAACGCCACTGTAATATCCGATGAAGATATCCGTCAACATAATCATTAGTCACGGCACTCTCCTTCTTATCATCTGATTTGTGGTAGACCGATAAGTCTGGCGCAGATGAACAATACGCAGCAAACCGAAGACGGCACATCGAAGACTTCAGGATGCACGAAATGGAATTTTGGACCCCTCGCGAATATTTACAATTGGACTCCGACGATCTAAAATGATTCTTTTGCTTTCCCCCTCACCCATCAGATGGACCGGCGACTGAGTCGAAGGTGACATGGATTTCAGCTATTTCTTCGTCTTTTCGACCGACTGTCCTTCCTCCTGCGCCACCCAACAGGGCCGACTGTAGATTCCAACCAGGGGATATTTGTTTGGCTTGAAAGATCCTTAACCATAACTTTTTTAGTGATGCACTATCACCGTCATTGCTTATAGTGTTTTTACATTTGTTTAGTTCGAACCAACGAAGATAGTTCTTGACGACACTCGATAGAGTCATATCAAGGCCGGCAGAATAGTTATGTACTGCCATTTGTTGTAGCATGACTTGTGACTCGAGAATGGTAGAGACCTGCTCAGCAAGGTCGGCCGCATCATATTTTTGATAAAAGCGTATTGCCATGCCTTCACTTGTCGCCATTTCACGAAAGTCTTTGATGTCGGCACACACAACTGGAACGCCATATTGACACGCTTGATGAGCTGGCCCACTTGATCCGGTTGCTGAGTCATAGGGCATCACCAGAACTGAAGCTTTTTGGAATAATTCCGGGATAGCCTCCTCTGGTACATACCCTCGGAATTCTATTGGGAGACCTGCCGGCATAGCGTCGCGTATTGACTCCCAATATCCGGCCTTTGTGTGATGGTTAGCTCCGGCAACGATCAGCCTTGCGTTAGGAGATCTTTCGAGAATTCTGGGGAAAGCAGTCATAAGCGTTTCTAACCGCTTATAAGTTCCCCAGTGCCCTATTGCCAGAATACATAGATCGGGATTACCGCGCTTAGAAAAGTCTGGTGGAGATGGATTGGATGCAAATGTTCCATGAGTCCCCAACAACACATTCTGTGCAACATATTTTGTAATGAGAGTGGTACGATATGCGGGAAGCAGTACCGACACTGAATGTGCTTTCAGCAGTGCTCTGGTTGCCAGGTTCGCTCCCATCCGAAATACTTTATCTTGCCGGACTCCCGCAGCAGAAAAGTCGACATGCTCGAGAATATGGTGCAAGGTGACATGCGTGAAGAACCCCGCGGCACGCGTAAGTGCAGGTACCGAAAGCCCAAGAAATGCAGCAAAAGGATTCTCTGGTGTAGCAAAGCTTGAGAACACCAGGTTGAACCATACGACGTCTGGCTTCAGCTTCCGGATAGTGTTCAACAGACGTATGGGAGTTGACATCCTGCCGAATCTCCAACAGTGGATCAGGTTAAATCCGGGCAGCTCTTTGAGCTGATTATGCTTCATAGAATTACCATTCTCGTCAGTAGCAAAGTCATAGTCTTCCAATTCATCAGCTAGAATTGTCAATTCAATATCAGGATTGCGCTGTAATTCACGCGCAATGTGATATGCATACTCATTCAACTGGCGTCCACTAGGAGGGAATGTTGCAACTAGACATATCTTCATCAAATTCCGCCTTCAGAATAGAGTGAGTTGAACATATGGCCTGAGTTGCTGAGTGTGACCACCTTTAAAATTAAAAAAATCCTCTTCTTGGAAACCTGCAGAGAACCGGACAGGATATTGCAGAATAAGTTTCTTGGAGTCGCCGTTATACATATGGTGAAATGCGTGCGAATACGAGATAGACACGCCGTTCTGCGTCGCATCGTACACGTGGAAACTTCTTGTGCTGGAATACGCAGTTGCATAGTGGATGCCCCAGTTGCGTGTTGGATTAAAGTCGACCATTCCGGCAGGACGTACATTCTGAGCATTACCTGAAGCAGCTCCTACGATCCGCCATGCGCGAAGGTCTTCAATCAAAGCTCTAATATTCAGACGCTCTGAAAACCGGTGCTCGAGTCCAATATAGGATGACGTGTAGTAATCTTCATAACTTACAGGTGAGAATTTCTGGTCGTTCGCACCCCATCCAGCTACCATCGCAGTCTTCCCCCAGGGTGCGCCGACACGAAAATCAAGCGCACCGGTCAGTGCCAGCGAATGCAGATTGCTTTCAGTAAAAGGTCCCGCTTCCCTGATCACATAACCGGTTACAGATACGGCATTTAAGAAAGCACTTGTGGACATATAGGCAAACATTCGGAATAGGTTCTGATTCATCGCGACGGGAGACTCAGAATCGCGTCGGATGGTTGTTTGAATACCGCCGTTAAATGTAATAATGTTGTTACCTAGATTCACTGTAGGGTTTAATCCAATATTAAATATATTGTCAGTGGTGTTGCGATTAACTATAGTGTTTGTGCTTGGGACTGATATCTTACCTATCGTGTTCCGTATCTGGTAGAATCCCCCCGGAGTTGGGATATGATCAATATGTAGATGGAATGCACTGGTCGATTGTGTTTCTATGGATGAACGTGGAGGCGGGAGAAGTGCCGTGTCGTTGATCGGCACAGCAAACGAAGCATCTAGCTTGGAGTCGAGTACATAGACAGTTGTATCTTCATAAATAGGTTCAACCGATAAATCAGAGAGGATACTCAGTGTCGGATTGAGCCTAAGTCCCTCGTCGGCACCAGACTGCAGCATAGCTTCCTGGGCAATTTGATCTTCGCCTTCTGAATTCGAGGCCTGCGCAAAAGAAGTGAGCGCATCTGCTCCGTTGTGTTGCTGTCGAAGCACGTTCGCCTGAGCAAGAAGATACTGATAATTGTCTGAATTATCTGAAGATAGCCTGATTGCTGCAAGCTCTGCCTCTGCCCGGATCGCGTCTCCGAGCGCTAGATAGTTATTGGCCAGTCCGATACGCACTTCCGCATCAGGCGCGCCTGCTGCTTTTGCTCGTTGAAGATAGGACTGTGATAGTTCATAATCATGCAGGGTACGAAAAACGTCTGCTGCCATGATGTATTGGCTAGCCGAGGGTGGGACTGTTTCACCTGCCTTTGCTTCCATCATGGCCAGAGCAATTTGTCTCTCAGCATCTTCCGAATGGTCTTGCTGTGCCATAACCTGAGCAATTGCCATGCGAATGGTTATCCAATTACTTCCCGGAATTTCGAGCGCTTGCCGAAAACGATCTATGGCTGCTCTCTTGTCTCCAAGGGTACTTAAAGCCTCTCCAGTAGAGATAAGTATGTTGCTCCATTCCCCTGATTGAGAGTGAGCTACTGCATCGAACGTGCGCCTGCCATGCATCTCAGCTAGTTGGACATATTTCAGGGTTTTTTCCCGGTTCTGGAGATTTGCATAGGACCGAGCAATCAATGCATAGATAGCCGCGTTATCGGGCGAATCGTGTTTTGCGATAGTCAACTCGCTAATTGCATCGTGATACCTCCGCTCTGCATATAACGTATTTCCAAGGTCGAAGTGAAGCGAGCCATCATTGGGAGTGAACTTTAAGGCAGCCTGGTATTCGCCTGATGCTTTGGACAACATGTCCTCTTGCCCATAGGCTGTTGCGCGAATCAGGTGAATATCCAGCAAATCGCCTAGAGCATGCTCCGCCAATTGTGCTTGTTGCAAAGCAGCTTTGGGCTTATGCAGATCAAGGCTTGCGTAGGCCAAACCCAGGTGTGCCTCACCATTGTCTGGTTCTCTCTCGAGAGCTGCAGAAAAATCTTCTGCTGCCGCCTTGGGCTGGTGCATGTCATTTGATATGTATCCGAGATTTACATACCCCGTAACAATTCCAGGATCGCGCTTCAGAGCTTCAGTAAAGTCCAGCTGTGCCTGTTTTAACTTCCCTTGATGCTTGTGGACATAGCCCTCAAGAAGCGGTATGTCGGGCTCATTTGGGAAGATAGTTAGATATTTCGATGTCAGGATAAGTAGTTTCGTATACTCGCCAAGGTGAAGAAGATCATAGCCGAGATATATAACTACATCTCTATTTCCAGGCAATACTTTGATTGCCTTCCATCCTATGGAAGCTGACTCCTGATACAGGCCTTTAAAACTTAGATATCTTTCCTGTTCCTGAAGAATTTGTGGATTGTCATGCATTTTATTTGTTACACGACTGAGCCACAGTGCAGCCAAATCGAGGTTATGATCTTCAATCGCAGCATTCATTCCACCAGCCAGTATCTGCGGCTTCTGAGGATCCAGGGCATAGGCCTTTCCGTAGGAAACCTGAGCATTTGCGAATTCTCCTTCTGCGGTGTAAATATCTCCAAGCGCAAGGTAGGGAATATATAGCGAAGGATTTGCTTTTGCAAGGCTCAAGAAGCATTTTTCTGCCTCCAGGTTATGCCCCGCTGCTCGAAGAGCGTAGCCAAGTGAGGTGAGAGCGAAACGGTTGGCAGGGTCATCCGCAAGTATTTGCTTGTATATGCTTATGGCTTCATCGGTGCGCCCAAGTCTTATGAGGATATCTCCGTTTAGCTGCAAACCGTTTCTATCGTGCGCGTCGATTTCGCGTTCTTTTACGATGTCAGCAAGCGCGCCTTGGAGGTCGCCGCCATTCATCTTGATCAGTGCTCGAAGATGAAGGTACTGCCCTGTCCTTGGTCTGTTCTCATCTAGCACTTTTATTTCTGACCGTGCAATCTGAAGCTGGCGATTAGAATCGGCAGTGTAGTTCATGTCACGATAAAGTTCCATTAGATCCATGTGCAGCTGTATGCCATACAGCGAGCCTTCTGTGGGACTTGCAGGCAGGGATGCTAAGGCAGCGCTGTACTCCAGGACAGCATCCCTTTCGCGATCTTGCAGTTTTGCGATGTCTCCACGGATTGCGTGCAAACGATAATTGTTTGCATCGAGTGCAGCAGCATGAGTAAGAAATAAATTCGCCTTATCGATGGAACCGGCAGCCAACTCGGCTTGAGCCGCAGCGAACTGCCAGTCGAGATTTCTGATATCTGCATTGGCTACCTGCGCGTACAGTCTCGCGGAATCATCGAAATCACCTGTAAGCTGGTAAGTATAGGCAAGTTCGGCAATTACATCACGACTGGGATTTTGAATTAACTTCAGTGCAGAAATAGCTTCGGGATAATTTCCAACCTCGCGGTAATACCCTGCCATTGTGCGCTGTACTTCCGGATTATTGGGATCTCTGCGTTTCGCCATTTCAAGGTAATGATTTGCTTTGTTCATTTGCTTCAGGTGCTGATACGAGAGCGCCATCAGCAACTCCGATCGTGCGTCCGGCTGCATGCGCTCTGCCCTTCCAAGCCAATCCAGCGCGCCTGTGTAATCCCCCAATCTCATGTTCAGGTCTCCAAGAAGTAACACGTCATCTCTACGTCTAGGATCAGCCGTGACAACCTGCTTGAGAAGGCGCACAGCATCTTCGTTTCGGCCCATCATGCTGAATGTCTGCGCAAGGCCAGAAAGTCCTTCTACTGATGATGGGTTAAGTTGCAGACCGCGAGAATAGGCATTCACTGAGAGTGACTGCTTTCCATCCAGCCGAGCCGCATAGCCAAGCAGAAACCATAGCCGAAGATCATTTGGAGTAGCTTGCGCAGCACGTTGAGCGTAGTCAAGCGCGAGCGCCTTGTCGCCATGCTGCAGGGCCTGTTCTGCGGCGCGCGCTAAGCGCGCATTCTGAATATTCGATCCCCAACCGAGCGATTTATCTGAAGGCATGCTGCTTCCTGTTTTAGACTGCGAGCTTTCAGGCGAAGCAGACCCCACAGCGTACGTCTGAGCCCTGACGACGTAAACTGATGCGACGATCGAAGCTACCAAAGCAGAAATCGAGATTCCAAGTCGCACAATCACAAGGCACCAACGTAGAGTCATATTAGGAGGCACAATCTGAGCGGGTTTACCGTATAGAAACGTGCGCCATGTTGGTTGCCATCCAAAGAGGTTTGTGTTGTCGGCAGTACTACCCTACAGTGCATATCGCGCCTTACAACCGGCTCAGGCTGCTTGTCGGCGGAATACCGAAAAGGAAACCACAGATGTCAGGATTTTCCATGAAATATAGGTCGTCGTGTGAAGATGAGCTCATGGGCAGTCTCCATTGAATGTCTTGTCTTCCCGACATTACGCTCTCGCTCCTGAAAAACCTGTTCAATATTGACCGCACCAAGGACTCAGACGACAATCACTCGTAGCTGGTCAAAGAAATGCACATCTTGCTCCTGAAGGTGCCATCGCAACTATCGATCCAGGTGGAAAACCATTTATGAACCATGCACGCAGATAACCCTGTATTTCCTGAAGAACAGGTTACTCAGTTGATGACAGAGCTTTTTCAGAGCAGGGCTTTCCTGGTCGAAGGATCAATGAGCTTTGGTCTGGAGGCATTTTCCTCGGGTAATTCATCCCTAAGAACCACATTGAGCAATGACTTGTGAACGCGGATGCGTCCCCTGTATCCGTCATATTCGATGTATCCGAGTTTCCTGAAGCGATTCATAAAAAAGCTGATGCGAGAACGGGTGGAACCGATCATCTCAGCGAGTGCCTCCTGTGTAACCTCTGGGATCATCGCTTCTGGAGCACCCGGCCCTCCATATTCAGCCATGATAAGCAGGATTCGTGCCAAACGCCTCTCGCTTGAATTGAAGAGTTGGTCGACGAGGTCTGCATGGGTTCTGATACTGCGCTTCAGAATAAACTGCATGAAGAAGTCTGAGAATGTATGCTCTTCATGGATCACATGTAGCATCTCGTCACTTGCAATCCTGGTCGTCGAGCAAACTGTAATTGCCGAGGCTGTTGAGAATCGACGTGTTCCTTCACCCGACATAGATTCTTCGCCGAAGAAATCTCCGACGCCCAACAGTGTGACTGTGGCTTCCTTTCCTTTTTTGGAGACAACGGTGAGCTTCGCACGTCCGCTCCGAAGATAGAACACAGAGTCCGCTTCTTCACCTTGAGAGAAGAAGATATCTTTAGCCTTGCGGTGAACAAAAGTTTTCCCAGGCCCAACGGTCTTGAGGAAGATGCCACTATCAAATGTCTTTTCTTCTGCTTCAGTCATCACAATCAGCTTCCTATTGCGTGCAGAATATATTCACATCAATCTCATCGGAGCGCTTTCGGGCCAGCAGAGAAAGAAATCTTCCACTTCTCCCTACATCTTCTTCTGCGCTTCATTACACATTTTCATAATCGCCGCAGAATACCTGAGCACTTCTGCTCCATCATCAGGATTACAAGCTCATAAAATGCAAAAGAAGCCTTGATTTCTTCTCAACGTGAAAGCGAGTATGCCCACAATTGAACAAGGCGCAGGCAAATATTTTGAATCTCGTGTTCAAAATTAGCCATACTTTTCACTATCTTGCTGCGACACTCAGACCATTAGTTGAGCATCGAAGAATAGCCATGTGAAGATTCTCGCGGGTACACGAGCACGACTTATGATCTTCTGAAGATGACCTTATGATTCGACTCTTGATGCAGATTGTCTCCTGCACAAGTCGGTCAGATTAAGCGATCTGATGAGGGAAGTTCCTTATGATCGGTTCGGGATAAGGAGGATGTAGCGGCCGTCTTTAAATACGACGAAACATTCCTGCCAGCTAAATGTTCGTGAGATGCATGGCTTTTCCAAAACAGTGCAGTGACCACAAAACAAGACTACCCACAAGAAAAACACACGGTCCTCCAAAACTAAACGATGAACGCAAGAGCATGATGATATGAAACAACTTGTAAAGAATTGGCTATTTAGTTCAGTTCTTTGAGAGGCGTGTTTTCGCGAGGTTACATTGCAGAAAGTTAACTCCATATTTACGTCAGAACAGCCTATACCCATAAGCCTTGTTCTGATGGCGGTTCTAGTGGTTCACCTGCCGCTTCTGCTCATGCAGTTGCCGTTGAAATCGTTTGATACTAACTTTCACATTTTTTTTGCTTCTCATTACGTTCACCACTGGTTCAACCCATGGAATACGAAGTGGTATGCTGGCTTCTCACAGGCTACGTATCCCCCACTGCCACAGCAATGGATAGCGCTGGCATCTCGAATCCTTGGTTTAGACATGGCATATATGGCCGTCCAGCTAGCTGCCATGTTGCTGCTCGTGCTGGGAGTCTATCGCTTCTCTTTGCTATGGGTTAGTCCGCGCGCTGCATCGATTGCAGCCCTAGCAAGCGTATTTCTTGGCTCAGAGAGTTTTCTGGTCTATTCAGCAGGTCAGTTAGGCACCACTTTTGCTGCACCAATTTATTTAAATGCGCTTCCATTTCTCTTCGAGTGGGTCCGACATGGCAAATGGAGACCCTTCCTTAAAGGGAGTGTACTCTTTACGGCTGCTGCTGCTGCTCATCATGCCACGTTGCTGTTTGGATCCTTTTTCTTTGCGCTACCCGTCTTGGCACTGGCTCTTCTTGACAGAAACGATGGAGAACAAACCTCGATCTCTGCTTTTTTGAGACGCGCCATAACAATAACAGTGGTGGTAGGTGCAGGAATTGCTATCGTACTTCTTCCCTTCTGGATCGCATTGTTTCAGTACCCCGTCACGCAGACACCAATCCCGCATGCCAGTAGGGCAAATTACATACTGAGCCCGCAGTGGGGCCTCAACTACTTCATCATTCCCTATGGAGCTTTGATTCTTGCCTTCCCGTTTATCTTCCTTCGAGGTTGTACGGTTGTTCGCCTTCGCCCATTGCTACTAGGCTTTTGGGTGGCATTTCTAGTAGGGCTTGGGGGAACAACTCCCGTGGGCCATATCCTTCTGGGCCGCGCCTTTGAAGTGCTGACAATGGAGCGCTTCAGCTATTGGGCAACACTACTCGCTCTCCCGTTTATCGGACTGTTAGCTGCCGAACTTGTCGAACGGTATCGGATGTGGGCGGTTGTTGGTTTGACCATCACAGCAGCGCTCAGTTGTGCACTGGCTGTAGGGTGGGCAACCTTTCGTCCTGCCGATGGCGAAGATTTCAAGGTCGATACGGTTGCAGCGTGGCTCAATCGTGACAGCCATGATCAGTACCGTTACGTCACCCTGGGATTCGGAAATAAAATTGCTCGGCTGGCCATGATGACAGACGCCAACAGCGTGGATGGTGAATGGAATTCAGGCCGGATGTTGCCAGAACTGACTCGCTACGGTGCAGGCGCTCTTACCAGCTCAAAATATTTCGGCAAGCCGGGCCTCGATGCACTCCGCGCAATGCTGACTCACGCAGACCATTACGGACTGAAGTGGGTTTTTGTGAGAGATCATTTCTATGATCCGCTCCTGTCCTTCGCTGGTTGGCGCCCTGTAGACACTCTTGAAGACAACACCATCACTGTGTGGAGCAAGGACGGGGTGCCACCGGCAACACCTTTGAATGCTCCACAAATACCTCCTCGCTGGCAGGGCTTGATGTGGGGCATCTTGCCCTTTGGCAGTAGCGTTCTAGCTATTTTTGTGGTCTTGATTCCAAACGAGAAACGCTACGAACGTCGAGCGCAGAAAGTGCATGCCGCCAACAATAGTCGTGAGCTAGAGAGGTTGGTATGGTGAGCCAGGGACGCATATTTGCCTTGCTTCTCGCAGCTGTAACTATTGTGCTCGTCGTGGTAGGTACTGTGTGGCCGTCGCCATCCGCAGTTGCCTATGTCGGCGGGGAGAGTCTGAGAAGCTCGACTTCAACTCCGGAGGCGGTAGTTGAAAATCTTGGCAATGACATCCGCGACCAAGCGTGGGAAAAGGCGTACTCCAGTTTCGCCAACAAGGCAGAGTTCACAGAGCCTGAATTTGTACATGACCTGAAGGGATACTCCCCGGGCTTGCTTACCTACGCCACTCTGAACAGCTTTGAAGTACTGCCAATCCATGCCTCAGCCAAAGAAGCAGATGTTCTGCTGAAATTGCATTGGTCGACAATTGTAGGCGCATCCGTAACTACACGTCGCGTGCATGTGGTAAGAAACGGAGACCGTTGGGAACCGGAGTGGCAGATCGTCAAAGATCCCTCAGTACCACCACAGATCATCCCGGTTAATTATCTACGTTGGGATGTGATCTACCGGGGTTCTGAAGATGATTGGGGAGCACAGGATGTGGAATCGCCTCATGTCCGCATTGTGGACGTGCATCCTGTAGAACGAGCAGAAGGGATGATGGTACTCGGAGAATTAATAAACGAAGATGTTGTTCCGGCGTACGTGTCGGTCACTGCGACATTGCTATCAAAGCACCAGTCTGTGATCGCGACCGAAGGAAGCTTTGACAAGATATCCCACCTTCTGCTGCCAAAGCAGGTGACTCCGTTTCTAATTCGGTTTCCAGACGTGCAGTTGTCCGATGTCGAAAGCATTCGAATGACGCCTTTGTCCGCGCTTATTGCTGCCTCAGCGGATCCCGTTATCGAGATAGAGAACGAGCAGTTGCATCCATCTCCAGATTCCTCCTTGACTGGCCAACTAGCGAATCAAAGCGGACAGATCGTGAACGTCGCGCATGTGCTCGCCACTTTCTACGATAGTGCCGGCCAAGTTGTCTGGGTTGCAGACAAGTATCTCGATCACGCACTTTTGCCGCAGGCTCCAGTACCGTTCGAGATTCATATTCCTGAAGACCTCTCGAAAAAGATAAGTAGTCAACGTACAGTCGTTGCGACCTATAGTTTTGGAGGCTACCAGTGAGACTCCGTCAGTTGTTCTTAATCATCAGTCTGGCCGTCGTAACGATGCAACTGGCTCTGGCGCAAGGACTGAACATGACTTTCCCAAGAGTTTTCAAAGCCGGCAATTCGTTCTCGATTCAAAGCAGCGGAAACGGAAAAGCGACACTGTACATCATAGGTCCAGGACAGGTTCTGAAGCGCGATGTGCAATTGGGAGAAATGATTTTTTTTCAAAGCGCATCGCTTTCCAATTCTGGACATTATCTGGCAGTTCTAGTAGCAGGGTCCGAAAAAAAAAGTGGCACCTTCGATATTGTGCCCTCCAGTCAACCTGCTGAACTGAGCTTTCTTGCGAAACCTTCACGTCTTCCAGTTGACCTGAAGGGCGGCATCACCGGCGCCGTTTATGTCTTCGATGCGTATCACAATCTGATCTACACACCTGCGCTTGTTTCCTTCGAGCTTTCGAGTCCGGGCGGCAGTATGCAGACTAAAGTTTTGCTAACCCATGATGGCGCTGCATGGACCGGAATGGACTCCACAGCTCTGCAGGGGACCGATAGATTCGTGGCGCGAATGGGCGATGTATCCGAAACGCGTCTGGTACAACAGGTCCCAGGTGACCCGTGCGGATTAAAGATGAGTGCTCAGCAGTCAGGTCAGCAGATTCAGCTAGCCACAGAGACGGTATACGACTGCAGAGGCAACCCCGTAACAGACGGAACAATTGTCACCTTCACGGAGAGCTATCACGGCACTCTATGGACCGTCGATGTCCCGATCAAACGCGGATTTGCAGAGGTGGAGATGCCCAGCATAAACGGCGCAGCAATCTCCGTCGCGAGTGGAATTGTCCTGGGAAACCAGATTGAATGGAAAAGATGATTATGTTGAAATCGATCCTGATTTTTTGTCTGGCCTTCAACACTGTCTCTAGCTTTGGAGCAGGACAGGCTTCCGTTCGCGTTGAACCTGCAAATTTGCACGGTTCAAGGCCTCTACAAGAGCAAACTGAGACAGCAGTGATCCGTGACTATATGCAATCTTGGGAAAGCTTCCGTGCTGCACTTGAGCAGAATAGCGCTCTTCTACTCGATCAGGATTTCGTTGGAACTGCCAAAGAGAAACTCACAGACACAATTCAGCAGCAAGCTCTGTTAGGGGTTAGCACCCACTACATGGACCGAGAACATGATCTCCAAATCGTTTTCTACTCACCGGAAGGCCTTTCCATCGAAATTGTAGACAAGGTCCAATACGATATGCAGTTTCTTGACAAGAAGAGAGTGATAACGACGCAACGTATGAGTGCACGCTACATTGTCATCCTTACCCCATCCGAAGTCCGATGGAGAGTCCGGGTATTCCAGACAGTGCCAGAATAATGCGTTCACCATAAATCAGAAGAAGCATGAAGTGCTGAACCGGAAAATAACGAAGATAAAGAAATTCATGATCGCAACAGAATGCTGAATGCAGGAGTTTTGACTATGATCTCAGTGGTCGTACCAATCTATAACGAAGAGGAACTGATTGCGCGATTCCACGAGGCAGTTGCAGAAGCAATGGAAATCGCTCAAACACAGTGGGAAGTAGTGTATGTCAACGATGGTTCTAGTGATTCTTCTCTCGAACTCCTCAGAGGATTGCAGCAACTCGATCCACATGTTGTGGTGGTTGAACTATCCCGCAACTGGGGACACATGGGTGCCATTTCTGCCGGCCTCAAAACAGCTCATGGCGATGCGGTGATCCTTATGGACGGCGATTTTCAGGATCCTCCAGAAGTTTTGCCCGAATTGATCGAAGCGTGGCGGGATGGTGCCGAAGTTGTAGTCGCGGTAAGAAGGAGTCGCCAGGAACGACGCAAGATACTGGCTAAGCTATTCCCACTCTTCTATCGTGTGCTAGGCACTCTCTCCGACTACCCGATCCCTCTCAACGCTGGAATATTCAGTCTGATGAGTCGCAAAACCATTGACTCCATCAATGAAATGGAAGAAAAAAACCGGTATCTTCCAGGGCTGCGAGCTTGGGTCGGCTATCGAAATAAGGTTATATTTTATGATCGTCAGGACCGGATGGCCGGCGAAGGAAAGCTTTCCTTTGTTAGTCGGATTAAGTATGCTATGGACGCAATCACCAGCTTCAGTTACAAACCATTACGACTCAGTTTCGCATTCTTTATTTTCGCGAGCTTTATGGCTGGGTTGCTGGCGCTTTGTATGCTGCTTTCTAAGAGTTCGATGAGTGCGGCCGGATTTGGTATAGCAGCTACTGTGTTTCTTGTAGGAGGTCTTCTGCTTCTATCCCTCGGCGTGCTCGGAGAGTATATTGGACGTGTTTATGACGAAGTACGTAATCGACCTCTTTCCATTATCAACACAATCCACCGTTCTCAGACGATAAGTGCGTCTCAATTTGGCATGATCGCTGTGCAAGCTGGAACCCATCAGAGCAAAGAAGCAACAACGGACGCAGCGTAACGGAAAGTGCATACTCTGACTCTGACAAGCGCCGAGTATCTGTGTCGAGCAATCGAATTTCCAGATAACGTAAGCTTTCTTTGCACACCTGATCCTGGTCCGGCTTTATAAACTGGCGCGTACGAGTATCTTCAATACTCTGTGTTCATGCATATCATCCTGTAGTGCACTGATATCTAAGAAATAAGCAGTTGATCGACCTCGGCATTTCTGAACTAGTCTGAATGTTAGTCTTCGACCAAATCTGACCTGAATACTGGAAGGCATCGCAATGAAGAATAAGCGTTTTTTCTGTGGAGCAAATTGTTGGCGTGTTGAAGCACGTACAGGGGTATAGGAATCACAATCCAATCTCTCGTCAGGTAAAGATTCTGTCACAGTTCTCCAGGCAGCGATAGTCACGCATGTAGATGTGTCGAATCACACCGGAACGATACACGTTTGATGATAAAAACAACCACCTGCTGATCGTCACTTTCCCTGCAACAGCAAAGCAGATAAACTGATATGTGTGACCACGACCCCCACCTCCGCCGCTCCCAAAGTCGGCTTCATCTCCCTCGGCTGCCCCAAAAACCTCGTCGACTCTGAAGTCATGATGGGCCTGCTGGATCGCGCCGGAGCGCGCCTCACCAACTCCCCTGAAGACGCTGAAATCCTTGTCGTCAACACCTGCTCCTTCATCGATTCGGCCCAGCAGGAGTCGGTGAATACGATCCTCGAAATGGCGCGCCACAAGGCCGCAGGAACGGCGAAGCGGCTGATCGTGGCAGGCTGCCTGGTGGAGCGATATCGCAACGAGATTCAGAAGAACATTCCCGAGGTCGATGCCGTCGTTGGCACCGGTGAACTCGATGCGATTCTGGCGGCGGCAGGAATAGCAACGCAAGCCCGAACACAGACCCAGTCGCCCTTTCCGATCCTGACTCAATCGGAACTGATCGAACGCGCGCCGAGCGCAGTGAAGACGCATAGCCGACCGGAAGGAGACCTGCGCGAAGAGCAGGGACGATTTGATCGCGGTCAGTGGGTGGGTGCCATCGCCACGTTGCCAAACTATCTCTACGACGAAGCGACGCCGCGGCTGCTGACGACGCCACGCTCCTCGGCCTACATCAAAATCGCCGAGGGTTGCGATCATCCCTGCGGCTTCTGCATCATTCCCCAACTGCGCGGGAAATTCCGCTCGCGGCGCTTTGCCTCCGTCGTGGCCGAGGCCGAACAACTGGTGCGGCAGGGCGTGCGCGAGATTACGCTGATCGGGCAGGACACAACCTGCTACGGCGAAGACCTTGGTATGAAGGATGGTCTGGCCGATCTGCTGGACACGCTGGCGCGCATCGAGGGTCTGACATGGCTGCGCTTCCTCTACGCCTATCCCAACAAGGTGACGACAAAGCTGCTGGAGACGATCGCGCGGCACGATAACATTGCAAAGTATCTGGACGTGCCGCTGCAACACGCATCGGCCAGCGTGCTGAAACGCATGAAGCGCGGCGGCAGCGGAGAAATCTTCCTGAAAATGATCGAAAAGGCACGCACCACCGTGCCGGGACTGGTTGTACGCACGACTTTCATCGTCGGATTTCCCGGCGAAACCGCCGAGGAATTCGCCGAACTGGAGGGCTTTGTCCGCACAGCAAAACTGGACTGGATGGGAGCCTTCAGTTACTCCGACGAAGAGGGTTCGGCGGCACATCTCCTGGAGGCCAAGGTGCCGAAGCGAACCATCGAAGCGCGGCGCAGGCGGCTGATGAAGATGCAGCAGGCGATCAGCGCGGAGAAACAGACCAAGTGGATCGGACGGCGGATGAAGCTGCTGGTCGAGGGCGTCAGCGAAGAGTCCGATCTGCTGTGGCAGGGCAGGACGCTGCTGCACGCGCCGGAGATTGACGGCAAGGTGCTGGTGAACGACTTCGGCCCGCACGAAACGCTTGTTCCGGGTAACTTTTACGAATGCGAAATCACAGAATCGCATCACTACGATGTCGTCGCACGGATTGTCGCCTGAGCGTTGCCAGCACGCTGCGCCGGCTCAACGCTGACGTACCCGGCGAGGCTTCTTACCGGGTACAAGGTTGGAATCCAGTGAAAGAATTAAACATTCAGGAATCAAGGCATGACCGAAGCGAAAAAATCCATCCTCCGCACCAGGAAACTCCGCTGTCCCACGTGCGGAGAGCGCGTCCTGGCAAGCGGCGAAGACTTTCCATTCTGCAGCGATCGTTGTCGTAAGATTGACCTGGGCAAGTGGGCGATGGGCGTCTATCGCATCAGTTCGCCGGTGCTCGATCCGGAACTCCTGGAAGAGATGGAAGGAAGCGGTGGCCAGCATGAATGACGGTGGCCATCTGAATCTGCGGGAACTGCGCACGATGCGCGTGACTCCGTGGGCCTGGGCTGTGGCAACCTTTGCCGGCGCGGGTTTTCTGCGCCCCGGACCGGGAACCTGGGGTTCGATTGTCGCAACTCTCCTCTACAGTGCTGTAGCCACGTGGCTGCATCCCGCGCCCGGCCCGCTATTGGCGGGAACACTTGTCGCATTGCTGATTACGGTCTCGGCAGGGGTTCCGGCAGCGACGCGGGCCGCGAGAGAGAGCCAAAGCGAAGATCCCGGCTTCGTGGTTATCGATGAGGTCGCAGGAATGTGGGTTGCGCTGTTGCCCGCAGCGGTACATCCGAAATGGAAGTCGATTGTCGCGGCGCTTGTCTTCTTTCGCATCTTTGATATGTGGAAGCCGTTTCCTGTTCATCAACTGGAAAAGCTACCCGAGGGCTGGGGGATTGTCTGTGACGATCTGGCAGCAGGACTGTATGCTGGAATTTGCCTTCTGCTGCTGATGCACTGGATTCAATGAGCAGCGGGCTAACGAAATCTATGCCGACAGGACGCACACCAATTCCGCGCGACCCAATAATCCAACAAGCCTCGCCCGCCGCTGCGCTGCCAGGGGCGGAGATCGCGCTGCTGGGGGCGTCGCTGGGAGCGTCCGCTGGGCATCTGCCGACGGTGATGGCCAGCGGGCACCCGGCTCATCTCGTGATGTGCCGTTCCGACTGCATCGTGGCAAGACTGCCGGAGCAGGCGCGAACCGGAATGCTGGAGGTGCTCCGCGATGGCAAGCGCAGCAACCAGATTCCGCTGATTGTCGCCCGGCAGCTCTCCGATGGATTGCACCCTGTGACCAGTCCCGCGGTCAGCCGTTCCGGCATGATCTTCACGACGATCTCCGGGCCGCGCGGAAAACAGACTCCTGTCTCAATCGTGCGCATCAACCCGGATGGAGAAGGCACGCCGTTTACAAGCGGAATTCTGAATCCGACCGGTGTGGCAATTCATCCCGATGGCGATCTTTTCGTCTCTTCCCGCGCCGAGGGAACAATCTATCGCATCGACGCTGGCGGCGATGCGCAGACCTATGCGGACGGCATGGGCGTTGCGACCGGGATTGCCTTCGATGCGGACGGCAATCTCTTTGTCGGAGATCGCTCGGGAACCATCTTCAAGATTGCTCAGGGACACAGCGAGCGCGACAAACAGATTTTTGTCTTCGCCACTCTGGAGCCGAGCGTCGCCGCCTATCATCTGGCGATTGGTCCGGATGGAACGCTCTTTGTCACCGCGCCGACGCTAACCTCGCACGACGCGATCTGGGCCATCGATCACGATGGCGCGGTGCGCTCCTGGTTTCGCGGACTGGGACGTCCGCAGGGGCTGGCCGTCGATGCCGACTCCAATGTTTATGTGGCCGCATCGCTTGGCGGACAACGCGGACTGGTGCGAATTGACCCGGATGGACGAGCGGAGTTGGTGGTGGCCGGCCACGCTGTCGTTGGCGTTGCGTTTTCACCGCTTGGCTCCACCATCCTGACCACAAGCAATGCTGTGTTTGAAGTGGAGCTGGGCGTGAACGGCACAGATGTCTGAACGCAAACCGCTCCCGGCGCAATTGACGCCGACGAGAACTGTCTCCGGCACATACCTGCCGCATGGGAACAACGATGAACGCTGAAATTCTCGCTGTTGGATCGGAGATGCTGACGCCCTGGCGTCAGGACACAAATTCGCTGTTTTTGACCGAGCATCTGAACGCAATCGGCGTAGCCGTACGGTTCAAGACGATTGTGGGAGATCGCAGGACAGATATCGTGAGCGCCGTCCGCGCAGCGCTGACGCGCACCGACATCCTGATCGTCATGGGCGGGCTTGGCCCCACGGAAGACGACCTGAGCCGCGAAGCCGTGTCCGAAGCCCTGGGCGTGGGCATGCGGCGCGATGGCAGCCTGGTGGCCGCGCTCAGCGCGCGCTTTGCCGAGCGGCGTATGACGATGACCGACAACAACCTGAAGCAGGCAGATGTGATCGAGGGTGCAGAGGTGCTTGTCAACCCGAACGGCACCGCACCGGGGCAATGGCTGGACACGGCATGCAACGGTTTCCGCAAACTCGTGATGCTGATCCCCGGCCCTCCGTCCGAGTGCAGGCCGTTGTTCGAGGAGCAGTGTCTGCCCCGGCTGCGACAGGTGATTCCGGCGCGAAAAATTGCGCGACGCACCTTGAAGGCGACGATGATCGGCGAGTCCGCCGCAGATGCGCTGCTGGCGCCGATCTACTCCACCTACACGGACGTAGAGACCACAATTCTGGCCGGAAATTGTGAGATTCAGCTTCAACTATCCTGCGCAAAAGCCACACTGGAAGAGGCCCAGGTGCGCGTGGATCACCTGGCCGGCAAACTGGAAGAGGCGCTCGATGAGTATCTCTTTGCTTCGCACGACGAAACGCTGGAGCAGATCGTCCTCTATTACCTCGAATTGAAGCAGGCGACTCTGGCCGTGGCGGAAAGCTGCACCGGCGGGATGCTGGGCGAGCGCATCACGTCGGTCAGCGGAAGCTCGCGTTCGTTTGTAGGCGGCGCGCTGGTGTACTCCGACGCGCTGAAGAGCGAATTTTGCAGCGTTGCTCCCGATCTGATCTCCGCTCACGGAGCCGTGAGTGCTGCTGTCGCGGAGGCCATGGCTGAGGGCATCCGTCGCAGGACAGGGGCGACCTTCGGCATCGGAATCACCGGAATAGCCGGACCCGGCGGCGGCACCGAAGAGAAGCCAGTAGGGCTCGTCTATGTCGCGCTCAGCGATGGAAGCAGCCGCGAATGCAGCGAAAACCACTTTCGCGGCGATCGCCAAAAGGTGCGTCAGTGGGCCACGCAGAAAGCGCTGGACATGCTGCGCCGAAGGCTGATGCACTGAAGTATCGCTCGCCGCAGCACGCTTCTGCGGAATCTACTGCGTTGCTCCGGGCAGCCAGCCCAGTCCACGCAACCATGTCTCCAGCAGATTCGGCCACTGATCGAGTGCCGCGTCGCCTTTGCCCAATCCGCTGCCATGCCCGCCATGAGCGAAGATGTGCATCTCCGCCGAGACTCCCGCGTTGAGCAGCGCCTGATAGAAACCGAGCGCCTGTTGCACCGGAACCGTCGTATCCGAAGTGGTGTGGTAGAGGAAGGTCGGCGGAGTCTGTGCGGTAACAAACCGCTCCGGCGTATACGCCTTCTGCAGCGCGTCGCACTGGTCCATCACGTCCATCAGCTTGCAGTAGCTCAAGTGCGTCGTATCGGGCGTAACTCCGCCCAGCCAGCCGTAGCCGAGGATGAGAGCATCCGGACGGCTGGAGACACGTTCGACGGGATCGGTCGCAGAGGCGTCTCCGGCGATAAACTGCGTGGCCGAAAGCGCCGCCAGATGGCCGCCAGCCGAGAAGCCGATGATCGCAATGCGGTCCGGAGCAATCTGGTAGTTTGCCGCCTCTGAGCGTACGGTCTGGATTGCGCGCCGGGCATCGAGCAGCGGCACCGGAAGCAGGTAATTCTTCCCCAGCCGGTAATGCAGGACAAACGCAGTGAAGCCGCGCACCGTGAACCAATCGGCGATCTCGCGCCCTTCGAGGATCGATGCCAGACCAAGGTAGGCGCCGCCAGGCAGAATGATGACCGCATTCCCGTTTTTCGTCTGATATTGAGGCTTGAAGACGGTCAGGAACGGAATGTCGCCGCAGGAATCGCCTTTCGCCTGTGGAGCATTGCCCGCCCACAGGCGCACCGTGCTGATGCCCAGATAATCGCTGTGCGTCTCCAACTCCGGGCAAGCGGCGCGCATCTGCGGAGCAGACAGGCCGGCGATCAGCAGAAAAACCATGACAAACAGTGGACAAGCGCGGCGCCCGGAATTCATTTCGTTCCTCCAACTGCAACAGCGTGCGAAGGCGATTATAGCCAAAGAAGCCAATGGCCGGGTTCCGGACTGGCCGCCTCACGCACCAGCCGATCCACAAACTCCATTCCGGCATTGGATATCAGTGCCGCGGCGCCCAGCACACGCTCCTGAGGAATACTCTTCGGAAAAATCGCGTTGCACATCGTTGCCGCATCGCGGCCGATGGAGGATTCGCGCTGCAACTGGAAGTTTGCCGCCAGCCGCCGCAGCCGATTCATTTGATAGCGCATCTTGCTGGCCGCGACGCCGGCCGCGCGCCCCAGATTCGCATCCATGGCGGCCAGATGTTCATTCAAAGCCGTCAATTCCTTGTCCAGCGCATTGCCTGCTGTCGCCAGCATCTGCTTGGTCGCCACAGGCATGGAACGCGCCGCCAGAGACTGCTTCAGCGCATCGGGATCGGTGCCGATAACGCGCTCCGGAGTCAGGTCATAGCGCGCCAGGAGCCCTGCCGTGGAAGGATCGATGACTGTAGCCGAGAAACGCGGCAGGATGGGCGTAATGCGTCCCAGAATTTTTTCGAGAAGCACGGCCGTCTGAGCAAAATAAGCAATCTCCGCCGGTCCACCCACGTAGGCAGAGTTCGGCAGGATGCAATCCTGAAAAACGGGACGCAGCAGGGCGGAAGGCGAGATGCGCTCCGGTTCGCTGTCAAGAATCGCGAGCAACTCCCCGGTGCTCAACATCTCTCTGCCTGCCTGCCAAAGACCATGCGGCTCATCGACACCGGCCGGAGTGCGGCGCAGCGCCGTGCGCGCGCCTGTCGCCGGATCGATGAGAAAGAGCAGACTGGAACGTTCAGCGACCGCGACCTGCACGTGATATCCGGCCCCCTCCAGCTCACGATTGCGCTCCAGCAACGCCTGATGCAGTTCGTCGGCACGCTCGATGGCGGCGCGCAGGACCGGAGCGCCCTGCCGATGCGCTTCCCTGCCCGAAGGATCGAGAATCAGCAGACCGTGACGAGCAAAGATGCGTGCATAGAGCGCATGGAAGGCGTCGGCCAGCGTGACGCCGGGGCGATATGCGGCGGCCAGGCAGTCGCCAACCTCCGACCAGGAGAGGAGGGTCTGCGCCCGCTCAACAAGCGGCTCGATGGCCCGGGTCAGCACAAGTTTGCCCACCGGAACCGGCACGTCTGGCCGGATTTCGTAACGCAGCGTCTCGAATCCTCGGCGATCCGGGAAGACCACATGATCGACTTCCGCGAAATCGTGATCCTCGCCGGCAAGCCAGAAAACCGGCTGATGTGGCGTGCTATGGGCTGTGGCTGCGGCGGCAAGAGCAATCGCCGTGGCCGCTTTGTACGGAATCAGCGCCGAACCGCCGAAGAGGCCGACCTGCTGACCGGTGACGACCGTACGCGCACCAGCTCGCAGCCGGTCGAGCGATGCTCGCTGCGCCGGATCCGGATTCTGTTCCGCAAGCAGCGCGAGCATCGGTTCGGAGATTCGCTCCGGAACAAGCGATCGCCCCACCGCAGCCACCGGCTGACCGGGGATCCATCCGGCATACCAGCGATCCAGCGGCGAAGGTCCGTTGGCAACAATGCCTTCGGCAATCTGCGTATGCCTGCGACAGAAGTCGAGAAAGATGCGCTGCGATCCGGGCAAGGTCTCCAGGGGCAAACATTCCGTTTTCAAGGCTCGGTCTCTCGTGCTCTCAAGTCTTTCTTCCAGATGCGATTCGTTTTGAGTCTACAGACTGTGACGCATCGATGTCGCGTTCATGCCCGTTGCCGCCGATGCATCTGCAGATGCGTCCTCCTGAAGGATGCCGGCGAATGGCTTTCGGATGCAGAATGCCGCATCGCAGTGGCGCAATATCGCGGTGAATCGCTGCCAGTGCCTTCCGGCCTTATCATCCACGCCATCCGGTGTTACCGTAAGGATGAAACCGCGAGAGTACCGAGAGGAAATCGAAATGACATCCAGCGCGAAGAAGCCGCAGGCCAGAGCCGCCAAACCAGCGAAAGTAATGAAAAAGACAACAAAACCAACCGCCGAAAAATCAGAGACCTCAAAACCCGCAGCCCGACAGCCCGCAGCGAAAAAAACAGCCGCGCAAAAGACACCCTCCGCAGGAAAGACAGTTGTGAAAAAGACGGCAGCCAAAGCGACTGAGCGCGCGAAGCTGATCGAGTCGAAGATTGCCTTTGATGGACCGCTCTTTCGCATTTATCGGGATCACATCGTGGAGCCGGGAGGCAAGGCAGCCTGGCGTGACGTGATCCGCCATAACGGCTCTGTGGTCATTCTTGCCGTCGATTACGGCAAGGGCAAAGGCAAGGACCGGAAAGATCCGTGGATCGTCATCGAACGCCAGTATCGGCATGCTGCGGGGCAGTATCTCTGGGAGCTTCCGGCGGGCAAACTGGACGCAGGGGAAGATCCTCTGCACGGCGCGCAGCGCGAACTGGCCGAGGAAACCGGCTACGCCGCCCATCACTGGAGCAGGCTGGTTTATTACTATCCCAGTCCAGGATTCCTCGGCGAAGGCATGTACATCTTTCTGGCCGAGGGGCTGATTCCAGGCGACGCTCATCCGGAGGATGATGAACAGATCGACTTTCGTCTGGTGCGACTCTCGGAGTTGCTGGAGCGAATCGAAAAAGGCTCCATCATCGACGGTAAAACCCTCGTCGGAGCACTCCTTTTCGCACGAGCGGTCGGCGTCAAGCCTCGCAAAAAGCACCACTAGAAAGCACCGCCGGTAAGCACGCTCCGTCTCCTCCACAGAAGGATGTCGACGGACGCCGTTACGCTTGTCTGCATCGATTTTGAAGCGTAATCAACCTTTCGTCGAAGTCCTGCGTCTTAGTGTGTAGCGGCTCGCTCGTCTGTCGCGATCACCGGATGAAGGATGGTGCAGAACCTGTGGCGCAATATAAGGGCACGGTCAAGTGGTTTAACAACGCAAAAGGCTTCGGCTTCATTGGTCGCGACGACGGCCCGGATGTCTTCGTTCATTACACTGCTATCCAGGTGGACGGCTACAAGTCATTAAAAGAGGGCGATGCGGTCGAGTTCGACATCATCCTAGGGCAGAAAGGCCCTCAGGCAGATGCCGTTGTTCGGTACAAATCTGCCTCCAAGGATGAAGCGGCGTAGGGTCGTCCGGCTCGCTCCTGTTACGAGATAACCGGCAAGTTACGGAATTTGTGTGTCATCGAGACCCCCATCTCGGTTCACTGGGCTGTCTCCTTTCACTGAAGTTTTCCGCGTGCACCCGCGCTGGCCGGTCCTCAACTTCCCACCTTCCAGAACTGACGCCGCAATGTTGCGGCGCTATCCTACTGGTGGAAGCTTCCAGGGAAGAATACCTGTCCGATGAATAATCAGGGCATTGCACGTTTGCTGGAGGAGACCGCCGATCTGCTGGAGATCGACGGTGGCGATTCGTTTCGCATTCGAAGCTATCGCCGCGCGGCCGAAGCAGTAGAACAATCTACTGTTGCCATTGCCTCCCTCGTCGATATGCCGAAGCGGCTGCTGGAGATTCCGGGCATTGGCAAAGGGATGGCGGCGAACTTACAAGTCGCCGTGCGCGAGCGCTCGATTCCTCTGCGCGACGAGCTGCTGGCACGCTACTCAGCCGAAATACTCGACCTGATGAAGCTGCCCGGGGTGGGTCCAAAGACCGTCCGTCTGCTGTGGGACGCTGCAAAGATCGCCAGCATCGATGCGCTTGAAGCAGCCATTCGCTCCGGCGCGCTGCAGGGTCTTCCGCGTATGAGCGAGAAGCAGGTTGCCAAACTGAAAAAGGGCATCGAAGACTATCGCAAAAGTTCCGGTCGCTTCCGCATCGACCACGCGGAGGAGGCGTGGCTTGCGCTGCGAGCCTATCTCGGCGCACTCTCCGGCGTGGAGACGGTGACCACTGCCGGCTCACTGCGACGCGGACGTGAAACCGTCGGCGATCTCGACATTCTGGTCACCGGACCGGCGTGCGAACCTGGCGCGACAGGCGAACTGGTGGAGGCCATTGCCCGTTACGAAGACATCCGCGACCTGATCGCCAAAGGCGAAAACAAGGTCAGCTTCCATCTGCAGAGTAGTCTTCAGGTGGACGTGCGCCTGCTGCCCGCTCGATCCTTCGGCGCCGCCCTGCAATACTTCACCGGCTCGAAGATGCACAACGTTGCGCTTCGACAGCGCGCGCTGCGCATGGGTTACACGCTGAATGAATGGGCGCTTGCCCGCGTGGATGACGGCAGCGTGGTCGCGTCGGAGACAGAAGATGCCATCTACTCAGTACTCGGTCTGGACTGGATTCCGCCCGAGCTGCGCGAGAATCTGGGCGAGATCGAAGCAGCGCAGACGCATTCTTTGCCCCGATTGATCGCGCTCGACGACCTGCGGGGCGACCTGCACATGCACACCCACGCAACGGACGGTCTCCACTCGATCGAAGAAATGGCCGAAGCCGCCTGCGCGCGCGGCTACAGCTACATCGCCATCACCGACCACTCAAAAAATTTGGCCATGACCAACGGGCTGAACGAAGAACGTGCTCTCGAACACATTGCGCGCATCCGCGCCGTGGACCGCGCCCTCGGCGGCCGCATTCGCGTCTTCGCCGGAATCGAAGTGGACATCCTCACCGACGGCGAGCTGGATCTTCCCGATGCCGTACTGGCCGAGATGGAGATCGTCATCGCCAGCGTTCACACCGCGCTGCAGATGCCGCGCGAGGCCATGACAAGGCGCATTCTGCGCGCCGTGGAGAACCCCTACGTACGCATCCTCGGTCACGGTACCGGCCGGTTGCTGCTGCGCCGTGAGCCATACGAAGTCGATCTACCCGCCGTCCTGCGCCGTTGCGCCGAACTTGGCGTCGCCGTGGAGCACAATGCCGCGCCGGAGCGGCTCGATCTCTGCGATCGCGACCTGCGTCTCGCGCTTGAAGCTGGCTGTCGACTGGTCGTCAATACGGATGCGCACGACAGGCGTCAACTGGACAAAATGCGCTACGGCGTTCGACAATTGCGGCGCGCCTGGGTTCGGCCTGCGGATGTGCTGAACACGCTGGAGGTCGGCGCCCTGCTCTCGGCGCTGCGCGCACGAACTTCCGCAAGCGGCTCCTGCTTTTCGCTACAGTCCCCCGTCGGCGCCGTATCCACGAATTCATCGTGATGCACAGCGACGCGATGCCGCGTGACGTGAGATAAGGAGGCGGGATGACCTTTCTGCAGAATACCGAAGAGGAACAACAGGAGACCCGCGCGGAATCGCGCCGGATGGCAAGCAGCGCGGGGATTGCGGCAGCAATTCTCGTAGTTTCCGTCGCGCTCTTCTGGTTGATCGCGCACCAGTCTTCCCCCATCGAAGGAACCGTAACTCAGCTCTGGATTCATCCGATGCACACGGTCGTCACACGCCACGACGCTTCTGGCGTCGTGCAGGCACCGGAGGCTTTCGATCAGGTACTCGTTCTGGCGCAGATTCACCTGCACAACCGCAGCCATCAGGCCGTTATCCTGAAGCACCTGCTCACCAATATCCATCTGCCCGGCGGCGAAGATTCCAGCTACGCCGCAACGGCGACCGATTACGATCGCGTCTTCGTTGCCTACCCTGAACTTGACGGCCTGCGCACACAACCGCTTCGCGACGATACCGTCATTGCGCCCATGGCCAGCCTAGACGGCATGATTATCTCCAGCTTTCACCTCACCGCCGACCAGTGGAAACAGCAAAGCGGGATGAACTTTGAGATTGACCTCAAAATGCATCCCGCTTTGATCCTTGCGCCAAAGGTCGCTGCGACCGTTTTATGACGGCCGCACGGCCTTTGTCACGCAGTGCAGTCGCTACTTCGCCACGTTGACCGGCGTTGGCGCGTTCTTCGGTGTGGAGAGATATCCGGTCACCTGGTTCTTACTGTCGATGGAGTTGATGACGATCTCGTACAGCATCGGATCGCGCCCCGTATAGAACTGAAGGGGCTCATCCGTGTTGCGATCCTTCTTCTCGTACTTGCGATCGTCGGCCAGCACATCGAGAGTAAAGCGATTGCGCTTGGGATCCGCTTTCCGTAGTTCCAGACTCACCGTAGCCACCGGCTGTCTGCGTCCGCGGATCAGCTTGAACTCGTAGTAGTTCCGGTCTCCGCGATGTTTCAGCGCGTCCAGTTCGCTCTCGTTGCGAGCGATCAGCCCGGACTGCATGCCCATGTCGCCCTTCATCGACTGCAACTGGGAGATGGTGGTCGCCAGGTCGTTCTGCGTTTTGGCAACGTCGGTCTTCACGCCACCCACGTCGGTCTTCACGTTGGAGACTTCACTGGATACCGCGCTGATCTGCTGCGAATTTGCTTTCTGTGCAGACTCCAGCCGCTGGCTGTCGGCTTGTTCGCGCTTCAGAATATCCTGTGCCCGCGCTTCAAGCTGTTTCTGGGTCAGTCCCAGGGACTGACCCATCTCTTCGCTGGTCACCTTGAGCCGCGCATTGGTTTCACGCAGCTCAGCGGCTAGCTCAGCGGTTTGCTGACTGGCGTCGCTCAGTGCGGCCGACTCCCGGCTGATACGCCCGGAAAGCACGTAGTTCCAACCCAGACTTGCGACGCCAAGCACGAGGCTTGCCGCCACAATTCCCAGCAGCGCGCCGGAAACCGAACGGGAAGGCGTTGTATCGAAATCACTCATGGATGCTTCCTTTCCATTGCCCGCGGATCGACGGACTCTCTCACCGCCGACTCGCACTCTGTCAGACGCCTGCAAGTCGATTCCGGATGCCAATCCGATACTGGAAGTGTAATTGACTCGGCTCAATCCGTCTCTTCAGCCACCGGTTTTCCCGCTTTCGCATGGCCGCCGTTTCATCCAACAGAACAATCGATGACGCAAAAGTGACAAGTGCTGAATCGCTGCGCTATAAAAAGGCTGGTGACGAATTCTGGAAACGAAGCAACGGATCGCTCTGAATCCGGCTCGAACCTGAAGGCAAATTGATACAGGGAGCAAAATGAGTTTATGTCGAATGCTACTGCAGGCAAAGGACTTGAAGGGATAGTTGCCGCTAATTCCGGCATCTGTTGGATTGACGGCGAAGCGGGCATCCTTTCCTACCGCGGAATTGATATTCACGAACTCGCCAGCTATTCCAACTTTGAAGAGACTTCTTACCTGCTTTGGAATGGCCGATTGCCGACTGCCGACGAGCTGAAGGGTTTCTCCCGATCGTTGGCCGAGGCGCGCCTGCTGGACGGCAAAATCATTGACTTGCTGCGCTCCTTCCCGAAGACCGCAACGCCAATGGAAGTGCTGCGGACAACGGTCTCCGCGCTGAGCCTCTATGACGCCGATGAGCTGGACAACACCCACGACGCCAACGTGCGCAAGGCCTTTCGCCTGACCGCGCAGGTGGCCATGATCGTAGCACTTTATGACCGGATTCGCAAAGGCAAACCGCTGGTCGAAGCGGACAGGACACTGACCCACGCTGGCAACTTCCTGTGGATGCTAACCGGCGAAAAGCCTTCGGAGACAGCCACGCGGACCCTCGACATCGCGCTCATCCTGCACGCCGACCACGAACTGAACGCCTCCACCTTTGCCGCGCGTGTCATCGCGGCCACTCTCTCCGACATTCACTCTGCTGTCACCGGCGCCATTGGCGCGCTCAAAGGGCCGCTCCATGGCGGCGCCAACGAAGCCGTGATGCGTATGCTCTTTGCCATCGACAAGGCAGGTGCCGACCCGGTCGAATTCGTGAAGCAGATGCTGGCCGAGAAGAAAAAAATCTCCGGATTCGGCCATCGCGTCTACAAAACGGAAGACCCGCGCGCCACGCATCTGCGCCGCATGAGCGAGCAGCTCTCGAAAGACTCCGGGGTGACGAAGTGGTTCGACTGGTCGCGCAGAATCGAGCTGTACATCAATGCGGAGAAGCACCTCAACGCCAACGTCGATTTCTACTCCGCATCGACCTATACGACGCTGGGCATTGACGTCGATCTCTTCACGCCGATCTTTGCCGTCAGTCGTATCGCCGGCTGGTCCGCTCATGTCATCGAGCAACTCGATGACAACCGACTGATTCGTCCTCGCGCAGAGTACATCGGACCGGCATACCCGTCGCCCTACGTGCCTCTCGTACAACGCGGATAAGCCTCTTGCCGTCCGAATAGAAAGCTGGCAGGGACTCCGATCCCTGCCTTTTCTTTTGCCTGCCGGGCTGGAAAAATCATTCCCCGATACAATAAAGGTTGAGGCTTGCGCATGCGCAGAATTTACATGGATGCAAACGCCACTACTCCGCTCCTGCCGGAGGTTCTGGCGTCGATGCAGCCATTTTGGATCGAACACTTCGCCAATGCGTCGTCCATCCACCAGCCGGGTCAGGTGGCGCGTCGCGCCGTCGATCACGCACGTGAGCAGGTGGCGGCGTTCCTGGGCTGTCGCCCGGCGGAGGTCGTCTTCAACTCCGGAGGCACCGAAGGCGACAACAGCGCGCTGCGCGGCATCCTGCGCCCCGGCGACCACCTCATCACGACCGCCATCGAGCACTCGGCGATTCTGACAACTGCGGCTCATCTGGAAGGCTGTGGCGTTTCTGTCACTCGCGTGGCTCCGCTGCCCGACGGGCGTATCGATCCGGAGGCGATTCGCGCAGCCATTCGTCCCGCCACGAGGCTGATCAGCGTGATGCTGGCAAACAACGAAACCGGAGTGGTGCAGCCGGTGGAAGCCATCGCCCGCATCGCATCCGCAGCCGGTCTTCTGCTGCACCTGGACGCTGTGCAGGCGGCAGGCAAGATTCCTATCCGCGTGGAAGAGATCGGCTGCCATCTGCTCTCTATCAGCGCACACAAGATGCATGGACCCAAGGGTGTCGGCGCGCTGTTTGTGCGCCGAGGAACGCAGATCGAATCTCTGGTTCTGGGCGGCGGACATGAGCGCCGCCGTCGCGCCGGCACCGAGAATGTGCCTGGCATCGTGGGCTTCGGCCAGGCCGCAGAGATTGCCTCCAGAGCGCTCGCCGACGGAGCAATGCCTCGAGTCGCAGCCCTCCGCGATCGTCTGGAGTCCGGACTGCTTCAGCGTATTCCCGGCTGCGGAGTTAATGGCGGCCCGGCACAGCGCGTGGCCAACACCAGCAATCTCTGGTTCGACGCAGTGGACAGCGAACCTCTGGTCATCGCGCTTGACCTCAAGGGAGTCTCTGTCTCCGGTGGATCTGCCTGCCATTCAGGAGCGACGGAACCGTCGCACGTCCTGCTGGCCATGGGCCTGAGCAAGGAGCGCGCACGCGCCAGTCTTCGCTTCAGCCTGCTGAAGACCGCAACGGATGAGGATGTGACCACGGTGCTGGAGATTGTGCCTGCGGCGGTCGAACGCCTGCGCGCATTGTCGCCTGCATTTGCCGGAGCGGGTGTATGAGTACGCAAGCCCTCCCAAACCAATTGCATCTGGCAGCCGTGCGGGATACCATTGCCGTCGCCATGTCCGGCGGCGTCGATTCTTCGACAGTTGCGGCGATGCTGCGCGCGCAGGGCGCGGATGTCATCGGGCTGACGCTGCAACTGTGGGATCAAAATCGTCTTGCAGGCCGACCCGGGGTGCCTACGCGCTCGACAGGCCGCTGCTGTTCGCTCGACGATGTCTACGACGCGCGGCGCGTCGCCGAGTCGCTCGGAATTCCCTACTATGTAGTGAATCAGCAGGAGCGCTTTGAGCGCGACGTGGTCCAGCCGTTTGTGAACGACTACCTTGCCGGACGCACTCCAATTCCCTGCTCTCTCTGCAACAACCATCTCAAGTTCGATCAGCTTCTGCGAACAGCGCGGCAGATTGGCGCGACAAAGATCGCCACAGGCCACTACGCGCGCAACGAGTTTGACCCTGAGCGCAGGCGATGGATCCTGAAGCGACCCGCCGACCTGGCCAAGGACCAGACCTGGTTTCTCTTTGGGCTGACGCAGGAGCAACTTGCGCATACGCTCTTTCCACTGGGCCAGATGACCAAGCCCGAGGTACGCGAGATAGCCCGCACCAGCGGACTGGCGCTGGCCGACAAGCCCGACTCTCAGGAGATATGCTTCATCCCCGGCGGCGATTACAGACAATTCATCGCGAACTATCTCGACGAAAAGGGCGAGCACATTCCAGATTCATCCGGTGAAATCGTCGCAACCTCTGGCGAAACCCTGGGCAGTCACAGCGGCATTCATGGCTTCACTATCGGCCAGCGCAAAGGGCTTGGCGTCTTCGCTCCCAACCCGCTCTACGTGCTCCAGATCGATCCCGCCACGCACCGCGTCACCGTCGGAAGCGAGGCTGAATTGAACCGGCCATCGCTACTGGTGCACCGGCTGAACTGGATCGGCGTAGCCACGCTCGATGCTCCGCGCCGCGCGGAAGTCCGCATCCGCCACAGTCAGCAGCCCACGCCAGCGACGATCACACCTATCTCCGAGGACCGCGTGCGCGTCACCTTCGACGAGCCACAGCGCGCTGTGACTCCAGGTCATTCCGCCGTCTTCTATGACGACGACGAAGTATTAGGCGGTGGTTGGATTTTGCCGCCCGAAGTTACCCGGTAAACAAGGCTGAGGGGAGCAAAAGACGGGTGCCTTTGCTCCTCATCCCTCAAATACTCCTCAAGTGCTCCATTCCGCTCAGTGCAGCGGGGTCGCTGACTGCCTGCCAACGGCGATGCGCAGCCCAAGACGGAAGTTGAACGGCAGGCTGGGATAGCCGATCGGCGCGATGTGCTGATCGCTCAGCAGATTCTCCGCCTGGCCGTAAATCGCCAAGTGCGTCAGTAACTGAAAGCTGCCTCCAAAGTCGATATTCGCGTAGCCGAAATCCAGGTTGCGATTGGGCAGCAGCAATGAGTTGCCCTGATTGATGTCCATGTAGCCCAGGAATGTGGAATCGTCGCTACGGCTCGCAAATGCGCCAGTCCCCAGCACAGTCCATCGCTTGCCCGCATAGCTGGCTGAGAAAAAGCCCGTGTGGGGCGGTCGACGGAATGGCCGCGCGCCGTCCAAAGGCGAATAAATTCCGATGGGAATGCCGTTGAGCGTCGGCTCATAGCCGCCCAGAAGCGCCTGATTGTCGCTGCTGAATGAGCGCTGCACGACTGCGTCCAGATAGGTGTATCCACTCTTGTAGCGGAAGCCGCGACCAACGCCTCCATCGATCGTAGCCTCAATTCCCATCGCGCGAAAGGCCTCCGAATTCACAGTCAGCGAGAATGCGCCGTCGTTGTTCAGCGTGGCCTCAAGCTGCTGCTGCTGTGCCGGCGTCAGCCCGGGCAGAAGTTCCGGAATCAGCCCCACACCCACCGACTCAATCTGCCTGCCAAACTCATTGTGAAACAGGTTCAGGCGAAAGATCATCCGCTCACCGAGCATCACCTGCTCCAGTCCTCCTTGCCAGGTGCGCGAGGTCGGCGCTTGCAGTTGCGGAATATGCAGCGATTGGATCGTCGCCTCACCGCCATTGTTCTGCAGAAACGTGTAGAGCGAGCCGGACTGATCGGCCACCGTCGGCTCACGCACGCCTTCTGCAAAGTCGAAGTTCAGACGCGTGCCGTTGAAGATGCCGTGCCGCGGACGCACCACGTAATAGCTGAAGCCGAAGCGCGGCGTCACCTGAGTGCCGAAAAGCTGGTAGCGCTCCAGACTGCTGCCGAGCGTATAGAAAAACCGGCTATGAATATCGCCGGTCAACTCCGCCAGATAATCGTAATTGTTGCGCTCCACCTGATCGTTCAGCGCATAGACCGGCTCGCGCTCAGTGCCTCGCTCGTTCTCGTAGTGAAATCCAATCAGGCCAGTGATGTGAGGCGTAACGTGATAGTCGCCCTGATACTGCACCTGATCGCGATTGGAGACCAGATCCAGCCGGTTTGGATACACCGATCCATTGCCCGTCGAGTAATTGAGCAACGCCTGGCCTACCACCTGATAGCCGTTGGCGCCGCGGATCGTCACGTCCTCGCCGTAATAATTGCCCGCATTCGGATAGGAGAGATCGCAGGTGTTCACCGGTTCGCATATACCCGCCGGATACCACTGCTGCGACTGTTCACGCTTGCGCGTCGCTCCATACACTACGCGATTGTGAAAATCCGGCGTCATCTGATATTCCAACGTGCCGGCGATGTAGAGATTCTGGTCGCTCTGCTTGCGGTCGTCGGGGATGAAATAGAAGTTCCAGGCATTCGGTACGCCCACCGCGGAGACGATATAGTGCGCCGTGCCGCGCAGGGCAAGATTGGCTGTCGGTTGCCAGCCCAGATTTCCCGCTGCTGCCCCTTCGTGATACTCATCCATCGGCAGTGCGTTCGCCGTCTGCAGCCATGAATACGCGCCATAATAATCCAGCCGATGATAGCTGCCCGCCATATCCAGCTCATTGCGAGAGGTATGAAAATTTCCCAGATCGCCGCGGAAGGTCAGCGTCGGCGAGCTGGTGAAGCCAACCGGCGTGCGAAACTCTACGACACCCGAGGCCGCGTCCGCGCCATACAGGTTGCTGTCCGGCCCGCGATAGACCTCCACGCTCTGTATGCCCGTATTGGCCATGTTGCCATAGTCGAAGATGCCGCCGATCTCATCGATTGGAATCCCATCGAGCAGCGTCAGGCTGGCGTCGGAGTCTCCACCGCGCAGGAAGAGCGAAGTTTGTGCGCCGCGCTGCCCGGTCTGCACCACATTCACGCCAGGCTCAATGCGCAGCGCATCCACAAAATCCTGTTGACGATCGAGGTCGATCGGCGTCAGCACCGAGGTTGGTTCGCTGGTCTCGTCCTGCGGCGTCGGCGTACCCGTCGCCGTCACCACCATCGACTCATGCACCCACTCCGGCTCCAGAATCAGCGTGCGCTCCACACTGTCCGAGCGACCGGCATAAAACGCCGGAACGTTCAGTTGTCGGAAGGTGCTGGCCTGGATCACCAACGTGAAACGGCCGCTCTGTCCGGTGACAAACTGAAAGGTTCCGTCCGACTGCGAACGCGTCTGGTGAATGTAATTGCCGTTCAGACCGAGCAGGATCGTCGCTCCCTGGATCGTCGCTCCGGTGGTGTCCCGTACCGTTCCACGAATCACACCCGCGTAGGAAGCAACATGCAACAACAAAACAAAAAGCAGCAGTGACAGGCGCGCACGCCAGCTTGCAGTCAACATCGATCTCCTTCCGTTCCCCTCGGAACGTCAGCGCTGGAATCACCTGAGGACCGGTCTCCTGACTTGCGCTTCCAATCTCCATCGCCTTCCCGGAAATCCAGTGGCTTCGATGAAGAACGAACCGCCGCGCGTATCCCTCTTGAATCCATGACCGCGGCACTGTTCCTGCGCTTACAGTTGCGGGGCAGTGGCGGATTTTCACCGCCTTCCCGAACATCCTGGTGGTTACGATTGAGTCTCTTGGGGTACTATTCCCCTGGCCCTACAAACAGGCACTTCTGTATGCAGTGTGGTCAGAATACGAGGCAGCCCGATCTCAAGTCAAAAAGATCGACATAATTATTCATGCCATCAAAATAACCCAACCAACTACGCGCACGCCAATATATCCGCCGTAACAACCGGATCCCCGAATGCGGAGAACCGCCTGCGCCGCATCTCAACCGCCCTCTGGCAGAAGAAGTGGTTGCAATTCACTCAGCATTGATGCACCTCCGGTAAGCTGGCCTGATGCGAAGCTCACGCGCACAGACGCGCTTCCGGCTGACTCTATTTCAGATACGAACGCACGAGCTGAAGCAGATCCTCCGCGAGATCGGGAGCGATACGCTGCTGCGCGTCTCCGGTCAGATGGACCCGGATATGAGTCTCCAGTACAGTCGCCATCAGGGCGTTCACTCCGCCGCGCACAGCGGCCAGCAGCATCAGTTGGTCTCCACAATCACTCCCCTCTTCGATGGCTCGTTCGACGGCATCCATCTGACCGCGAACTTTGTGAAGCCGTTGCGCCAGCTTCTCGCGCTCCGGAACCTCTGCTTTCGCTGGTTGACGTATCTCCGCAGCGCGCAGTCCTTCGCTCTTCGGCCTGGATTTTCTTCCCATTCCAGTCCGTCCTACCTTGTTTCCCGAGGTCACGCGCGGCATCGGATCTCCCATCTTTTCGTGATGTGTACATACCCATATGGGGTATGATATGTATACCCATACCAGGTATACCTTATACTTGCTCATCCATGCGCCGGAGTCAAGCTTTATGAATCGTATTCAGTCGCGCATCGTGTTCGCCATCGGCTTTCTGATGGGCACACATGCCGTGAACGCCGCAGCTCAGAGTCTGCCCGATGCGCCGGCAGCGCGTCTGCTTGCGTCCGTCGCAGGGCAGCCTGAGTCCGCTGACCTTTCCAGTAATTCCGTCGACAATTACTTCGGCAATTCCGGCTGGTCACTGGCGCAGCGGCAAAGCAACGACTCCATGGAAGCCATTGTCGACGACGGTGACGTGGCCATGTTTCCGCACCCGGACAATGGACGATGGTGGATCAGTGGACAGGCCAATATCATCTATCAGGGGCGACTGCCCTTTCATTCGCTCTATCAGGGACCGAACAGCTTTCGGAACTCGGCCGAATACAAGACTTCCCTGCTTGGGACGTTCTTCACCGCGCTGCGCGTCGATCACTCCGATCGCTGGAATACAGACCTGATCTTCGACATGGAAAGCACCGGCGGCCGAGGATTGAGTGAAGCGCTGGGATTGGCCGGCTTCACCAATCTGGACGTGGTGCGCAATCCCTATCTCAGCTCAGCGCCCTACATGGCGCGTTATGAGATTCACCAGACCTTTGGGCTCACGCGCGAGACCGTCGAGCAGGTGGTCGGTCCGTTCAGCCTGGCCACGCGTGTGCCAGTGCGGCGTATCGACTTCCGCATCGGCAGGTTCACGCTGCCGGATTTCTATGACGTGAATGAAGTCGGATCGGACAGCCACCTGCAGTTCATGAACTGGACCGTGGACAACAACGGCGCCTGGGATTATGCAGCCGACACGCGCGGGTACACAACCGGCGGAATGGTCGAGTACGACGACCGTGCGTGGAGCCTTCGTTACGGCATCTTTGCCATGCCGACCGTGGCCAACGGCATCTCGCTCGATTGGGCCTTCAGCCGTGCCAATGGTCAGAATGGCGAGTTTGAGCTGCGCCGAAGCTGGATTCCCCATCACGAAGGTGTCACCCGCGTTCTCTTCTTTGCCAACCACGCACACATGGGCGACTATCGAGAAGCAAACGACGCCTATCTGGAAGGAATTGACAAGATGCCGACGATCACTGCGCACGAGCACTTCGGCGCTCTCAAATACGGCTTCGGCGTAAATACGCAACAGATGCTTACCGAGCATCTGCGCATCTACGCACGCTTTGGCTGGAACGAAGGTCAGCATGAGTCCTTTGCTTACACTGAAGACGATCAGACCGTCTCCGGCGGTGCGGATTTCAACGGTGCGCGCTGGCACCGACCCAACGACAAGATCGGGATTGCCATCGTCTCCAACGCCATCAAAAGCGACCATCAGGAGTACCTGAAGCTTGGCGGTCTTGGCTTTCTGCTCGGGGACGGCAATCTGAGCTACGGTCGCGAAAACATTGTGGAAACCTACTACAACCGGCACGCATGGCGCGGATTGTTCTACGCGGTCGATATCCAGCACATCAACAACCCCGGATATAACCGCGTCCGCGGACCGGCTTGGGTCGGATCCGTGCGAACGCATGTGGATTTCTGAGTACGCGGACCATGGCCCGAAGAAAAACAGCCGGAGCATAGTGCTCCGGCTGTCTGTATTTCTGCAACTTGCCTGCATCAACAGGTGCGATTCTCTATCAGTCGCCGCTCTGCGCCGCAGTCGAGGGCTGAAGCACCCGATAGGTAGCTCCGCCATGCGACCAGACCAGCAGCAGAACATCCTGATTCGCTGGCATCGTGTGAACGGCGCTGGCAAACTGCTGTGCCGATTCGACCGGCTTGCGATCAAGTTGCAGAATGACGTCTCCTGGAGCAATACCGGCCTCATCAGCTGGGCTTCCGGGTTTCACGTCCTCCACCGCCACGCCGTGTACTTGATCGGGCAGATTGAGCTGGCCGCGCACATCGGGCGAGAGATCGGTGACGGCCAAACCAAGCCGCGCGCCGTGCGTCGAGGAGCCGCCTCCGTTATCGGCTACCTCCGCGTTCTTGTGGTACTCCCCGATCACGACAGGGATACTGACCTGCTTCCCGTCGCGGAGAACGCCGAGCTTGATGCTTGCACCCGGAGCCATCTCGCTGATTGCAACCTGAAGCGCGCTGCCGTCGTCGATCCTTTCACCATTCAGAGTGCGGATCACGTCACCCTGCTTGAGGCCGGCGCCTGACGCAGGAGAGGACGGAGCAACCTGGCTGACGATCGCGCCGGAGGCATCCGGCAAATTGAAGAAGCTGGAGTTTTGCGGCGTCACGTCGTTCAGAGTGATGCCCAGATAGCCATGGTGAACGGACCCATGCTCAATGATCTGTTGGGAGATGGCTTTGGCAATCTGTGACGGAATGGCAAAGCCCGCGCCAGCAAATGATCCACTGTTAGAGATGATGAAAGTGTTGATGCCAACCAGTTCGCCGCGCGCATTCACCAGCGGACCGCCGGAGTTACCGGGATTGATCGCCGCATCGGTCTGGATGAAACCTCCCGGTTTGCGCGGGTCATCGGTAAAGGGATTGGGCCGGTTGAGCGCACTGACGATGCCGCGCGTGACCGAAAAACGGAAGTAGCCAAAGGGACTGCCGAAGGCCAGCACTGTCTGCCCCGGATGCAGATTGGCTGAGTTGCCCCAGCCGATGAAGGGAAGATGGCTGGCGTCGATCTTGAGCACGGCCAGATCGGTAAGCTTATCCGCGCCTACCAGCTTCGCGGGGAAGACTCGGCGGTCATCCAGCGTAACCTGAATGTTCACGGCCCCGTTGACGACATGATTATTGGTAAGGATGTAGCCATCCGGCGAGATGATGACACCGCTGCCTACCGCATGCTCCAGCGGATTCTGCTGTGGTGCCTGCGGCCCGCCGAAGAAAAACTGCTGCAACCCCGGCGGCAACTGGCCCGGCTGAATGCCCTGTTGCGGACCATTCTGCGCATCTTCCTCGCCGCCTGTCGGCCGCGCAGTCACCGAGACATTGACCACCGTCGGTGTAACGCGAGCTGCCACAGCCTCCACAGCGTTGTCGAGCGACTCAAGAGCCGAGACACTGCTGTCGTCGATGGGTGAGACAGCTGCACTGGCAGCGTGGACATCGGTGTAATGCGCCCACGCGCCGACTCCAACGACGATGGCGGTGACCGCAAGCGCCGGGACGACTCCGCGTCGGAGAGCATCAACTAATCGATTAGTTTTTGTTGACATCGTGCTATACATGGTTCGATTCTCCTTAAAGTGCAAGGTTTGAGATGGGATCAGAGTTGGCGTTCGAGCCACTCAGGCGAGAGCCGGAGGCGTTCCGCCGGTCGAACGCGCAGAGTGGTCGTGACAATAGAGAAGAAGACTTGGGTGGTGACACCGCGCTGCGGATGAGCCATCTCTACGGTTTGCATCGCGGACAGTGTCTGTGGCATCTGTGCCTCCGGCTCCGATACTTCCGTGGAGGAAGTGACCGAGGTGAAGAGGACAACGACGGAATACTCTACGGCGGCCGTCTGGCCCTGGCGAGTGCGCGGCTGAACGGCATGCATCGGTTTCACGCCGTACTCACCGTCGGCGGATCGATGCCACGCAGTCAGGTACGCCTGCGCGCCTGCTGCGGTTGCCGATGACGCTGCGAACCTCTGCGCTACAGACGAGAGCCGTCGAGGGTGACTCACCGAAGGGTGAGTTGTCGACGAGACTAAAGGTGCGCGATACGCCGCATCAACCATGCGGATCGGGCCAGCGGCTGCATCGTCGCGATCTTCCGCAAGACGCAGCGAACGAGGAGGAACCGTCAGGGTTTCCGGATGCGTCGGCTCAAATGAGATGGTCGGCAGGCGATCGAGTGCAAAGCCGGTGAGCACAGCCGTGCCCGCTGTCAGCGCGGCGGTGAAAACCACCGTCAGAACAGGATGAAGCCGCGGCGCCGGACGAAGGATCCGCTCCACGCGCGCGGAAAGCTCGGATGGGGACCGCATAGCGCCGAAGGGCAGGCTGATCGCCGGGCGATTCAGAGTGAAAGCAGCGACATCGACCAGGCTGGCGGCGTAATCGATGGGCGCGTGCGCGTGACGCAGCACAAACTCATCGCAGGCCAGTTCACGTTCGCCGCACAGCCAGCGATCCAGCAGATGAAGGCCGGGATGTAGCGGAAAAATCACCAGAGCAAGCTTTTGCACCAGATTCATCCAGTGGTCGCGGCGCTCAAGATGCGCTGACTCATGCGCCAGCACGGAGGCAAGCTGCGTCGGCGTGAGCTGATCAGGAAGATGGCGCGGGAGAAGGATTACCGGCCGCAGCACTCCAGCCACGCAGGGGGAATTGACGCCCTCTGAGAGTGCAACCGGGCAAGGCAACGCGTCGACCATTGCAGTCCGCACCGAAGCATTCATCGCTCTGACAGGTTGCGCCCCGCGAGCCAGAGTCCCCTGCCGCCATGCCTGCGTCAGCAGGTGCCCGGCGAAGACAAGCGAAAGCACTATCCATAGCAAGGCGATGAGAATCGCTGCTCCTGGAGCAAGATGAATCAAAGCATCCGAACGGGTGGACGCAGCCGCCCGGGCAACGCTCATCGGCCTGCCCGAAATCAGCGTGAAGAGTGGAAGAGCAGCGGCACCCACAAAAGCCACGGCCAGCAGGCGAAAACGCAGTGTTGCCGTGAGTCGGCGAACCAGCGGACGGGCAGGCAGCGCCAACACGCCCACGAAGACAACCACCAGGCTGGCGACCAGACCCGCCAGCACAAATCGCGTGAGCGCCTCGGCGAATGCCATCTCGACCGACGCGTCGATGGATGAGAGAATGCTTGACATCGGCTATTCTCCGTCGGCAGCCGAATGCCCGGCTGCCGCCTGATTCACAAGTGCGCGAAGGCGCTCGACCTCCTCGCGCGAGAGCGAAGCATCGCCCAGAAGAGATAACACGAGTTGCTCGCGCGAGTTGCCAAAAAATCGGCTGAGCAGATGCTGCACCGCGGAGTGGCCCGCCTCGTGCTCTGCGACAGCCGCCTGATAGAGGAACGCGCGACCCTCCTGCCGGTGCGTGACATATCCTTTTTTTTCAAGGATGCGAATCGTCGTCAGCGCGGAGTTGTAAGCGATCGATTCCTCATCCGGCAGAGCGGCCACCAACTCGGCAACTCCGGATTCCCCACGTCGCCAGAGGATTTTCATCAGTCGAAGCTCCGCTTCCGTCAGCGTTGCGGATTTTTTGGGCGGCATGCGCGATTCTCTCCTTCTTCTATCTGAGACGCATCAACTAAAGATTTAGTTATCTGATCTCCGGAAAAATTCGCTCTCAGAAAAATCTCTGCGGAAAATCCCTCAAGTGCATGGCTCGTGCTTGTTGTAATCGCCTCGGCAACTCTCTCCCCATGCGCGATTGATGGGAATCCATGGTGGTTGATGATGGTGCCGGCGCTCCGCGTCAACTTCCGGACGCGACCAACCTACCAGACACGACCGAAGTAAACCCCCGCACCCGGCGCATAATACCCAGGGTAATAGCCAGGATAGTAGCCGCCGTAATATCCGTAGGGGTAGATTATCGGGGCCGGAGGTGGAGTTGGATAAACCGCCCGACGCTGAAGCACCGGACCGCCGTTTCCAGGCGCGGCTGAGGACAAGCGAAGAGCTTCCTGGCGGCTGACCGGCGTAACCGTAAGCGGAGTCGTCAAGTGGAATGTCAGCATCGATTCCGTCGGGATCCAGACCTGCGGGCCGTGCGACATCGCCGAAGCAGCTGTGCCGCCCAATCCGCCTGCAGTGCCGCCAATCAACGCTCCGCTGCCGCCTCCAAACGCGCCTCCCACGAGTGCGCCAAGTAAGGCTCCGCCGAAAGCGCTGGCGGCGGTGCGGCCGCCCTTGCCAGGACCGCGGACTTTGAAGAAATTGGCCGTCACAGGATAGCTGTTGCCTTCCAGTTGCACGGCGTCAAGCTTCAGCGCAAGCTCAGGATGCCCGGTCAGCGCCCCGGCCTTGCGGACATCCGTAACTTCGCCGTGAATCGTCGCGCCGCGCGGAATGGCCAGAATACCGCCGGCGTAGACATCCCGCGCCGCAACAAAGTCAATCGGAGTACCAGGCTGCGCCATCTGCGTCGACACCGGCTGCGCCGTGCGAACGACCAGTGTCGTGCCCTGCGGCAGAGTCACGGGGTTGCGTGGCGGCTCCGGCCCAGCGGGGTACTGCTCCTGATACGGCTGGCCCTGCTGTTGGAATCCGTTCCCCTGCCGAGTGTATCCGGCGCGAGCACCGTCGGCTGGAGACCCCGGGCCGCCTTGCGCTGCGCCGTAGTCGGCGTTGTTCGCCGAATCAGCCTGTCCGGCTTGCCCCGCCTGTCCGGTCTGATCCGCAGGCGGCTGACCGGCCGAGCCTTCCTGCTGGGGTGCCTGGCCAGGGGTGTTCTGTGCCGTGGCCGCACCCGTCGGCACCTCGCCAGCCTGTTGCGGATTGCCTACTGTCAGCTTATTGACCACTTTGGTCACACCCGGAACCTTGGCGGCTAGCGAGGCCGCAAGTTCGCGGTTCGCTTTGCTCGTCGATGTGCCCGCGAGTGTGACGACGCCCTGGACTGTCGTTGCCGTGATCCAGTCCGGCTTGAGCTGTGCGGCTGCATCCAGAGCGTGGACGACATTCATCTCGATCTGACCGTCCGAGTTTGCCGCCGGCGAGGCAGCACTCTGCGCTCGAGCCGTAGGCAAAGCGACCAGAAAAAGCAGCAACCCAAGCGCTACGACGGAAACAAGCTTGTGAAAACGATTCTGACGTCGATGCAGGCGCATAGAAAACCTCATTCGAGGAGAAGATGTACGCAAGCGGCGGTTCGCCCAGTATGGGCTGTACCGCCGGACTTAACCCATTAGACACCAAAGAACGCGCGAGGTTGCGCCAGCGTAAGCGGAAAGCAGCTGAGGACACGAATCGAAGTGTATGGAGCAACAGAGACCGGAGATGTACGGTACATCGAACAGAAGTGCCTATTCGCCTATCGCCCGCAGAAATGCAAGGGCTATCAGCCCCGGTTGTACCAGCCGACTCTGGCCTGCACCTTGCACTGCGGCGGCTGGCCCTGCATGGCACAGAATTGTCCCAGAGGATTGGCCCAGGTGGATACGATCTGGAGGCTCCAGATCTTCCAGATTGGCGTGCTTGAGGTCCGGTTCCACTGCTCCCGACCAAAAACGACCTGCATGATAAACCGAGATTTCCAGTCCCCAGTCCAACTACTGAGCGGCAGGGGCTGGATTGGCAGAAGCTGTGGGCGCAGCAGGCTGAGTCGGCTGCACAGGCTGTGCCTGTGCCGTTTCATAGCGGCGCAGACGAAAGTAGATCGGGGTCACCTCGAACGGCATCTTGTCGCGCGCATTCATCGGAGCGTAGCGCTTGGCATTCAACATGTGCTCGGTATCATCCCAGGGATCGGTCTTCAGCCAGCTTCCCAACGGGAAGGCGGCGATCTGTGTCAGGTCGTCCTGGTTGAGCTTCGGCGCGCCCTGCTCCAGCGCGGCCAGCCACGGCGTTCCGTCGGCCTGCAACATGGAATCACCCAGCTTCGGGGTATTGAGCTGCTTCAGAGCTTTGCCTCGTTCGGCTAGCTGCGCCATGTAGAGTCCGGCGTTGCCCAGCCGATCTTTATACATTGATACCTGGAGATACTTGACGGCGACCTTTGCCGCGTCGGTATTGTCCTGGTCGCTGTGGTTCATTTTGATGCGCTGGAATGACGATTCATCTGGAAAGAGCAACCGGTCATTGAACGCGTAGCGCGTATCGATGTGATGTCCCAGCGCGACATGCGCCAGCTCCATCGATACCACAGCGGCGATCGATTCTTCGTTGGGCAGCGTGTCTATCAGCCCTTTGCTGAGCAGGATCGTGTTGCCGACTGTCGTCGCTTCCAGGGTTGTCGTCAGCAGGATGCGAGCGTGCACCGGTGTCGGGAAGTTCAGATTATTCGGTACTTCAAGGTTGATGATGATTTGCTCCAGCGTCTTATCGAAGTCGCTGGGGGGCGCCAGCAAGCCAGCCTGCTGAAGCCGGTCCAGCACGTTGTTTTCCGCCTGCTGCACCCACAGCCGACTGGCCTCCAACGGCGTCACATCCTGCGAATCCTGGCTTTGATCGACTGCGCCCTCCACCTCAACCGAAACATTGTCGCTGTCGCGCGTCGGCAAGGTCAGCGAATAGCCCCAGAAGTGTGTCTGCGCGCGCAGGCCCATGGTCTTGTTGCCTTCGATGCGCTGCGATTCCTCCACATAGATCGCGGCCGGAAGCCACAGATTCGGCTGAAGGTTCATGCGCCAGCTATCGAAGTGGAAGTACTCCCGCGTATTGTCTTCGCTGGTGCTCTCGGTGTAGCTGCCGTTGAAGCGAACCACATTTCCGTCCTGATCCTCCACCCAGATTCGACCGTTGAAGCGACCCTGGCCCCTGACTTTGGGATGCACGTCGAAGACCACGGTTCGCACGCTACCCAGAAACTCGCGCCGCACGTAATTGAATTCGTAGTGCTGGCGATCAAAGCCCACCGGGTCTATGAACATCATGTCCATGAATCCCTGCGTGTTGTAGGTCTCCTGATTCAGATGGAGCGCTTTGCCGATGTTCTCGAATGCAGCAAGCGAGCCTTTGAAGAAGCCGGACTCTTTCCTGGTCGGCGATGCGTAGGCTTTGTCAATAAAGGTCTTGTGGAAATCGACGCGGCTTAACATATAGGTGTCCGAGACCGGCACCTGGTAGAGCTTCGGATCGGGCTTAGTGTCCTGAATGTAGGTTTCGACCAAAGGTGTGTGCTTCTGGATATTCTGAATGATAACTTTTTCGCGTGCGATCGATTTATCCACCAGCGCAGACTGGGCAGGTGTCAGTGGATACACCGTCCCATACTTGGGTGCTTTCTTCGCTTGAGCCAGATGCGCGCCTCCAAAAAGCAACAGCAGGACGAGACAGGTCTTGGAAAACTTCATGGTTATCTCCTGATGCACCGTACATTCACGTTCACAGTCCCATGGATGACGCAGCTTTTGACCATCATTACATGCCATCATGCGGTCTGGAACCGAACGATGATGTTCGTCGTGTAATCCACGGGTCGTCCGTTTCGCGTAGCTGGACGGAAACGGTAGGTTGATGCTGACCGGACAGCAGATTCATCCAGTCCATACCCAAGGCCACGCACAACACCATGCACCACAGTCGTACCGGACGTGGTAATCGTAACGCGCAGAACCACATCTCCCTGAATTTTCAATTGACGCGCTTCCGCAGTGTACTCCGGTTTGTTGCTATTCACCAGTATCGGCGGAGTAGTGTTGACGGCTGGCGCAGCAGGCATCACCGGCGCAGCCACTCTCACCACACCCGGAATACCCGCCGAGGCCACGTGTCCCGCAACCGCGTTCTGTTGCAAGGCAGAACCGGGAATCCCAGCAGAAGCGACCTTGCCCACGACACCGGCGCTCGATCCGGAGCGCAGTCCGTTGCCAAAGCCGGTCGAGCCTACCACACCTCGCGGCGCTTCCGCCTTCCCCTGATTGCCCCCAAATGGATTGCCCAGGGCGGCCACGGTGGCCGGGCGATTTGCGTTCGGATTGGGGCGAACACCATTCAGGTCGCCAAAGTGCACCGCCGTCGTGGACGGATGCGCCTGCGGCGCAACCGCAGGCGCTGCGGCATAAGCCAGTGCTGCTTTAGGCTGCGGAGCCAGCACAATCTGCGGTTTCGCCTCATGCACTACCGGCATCTGGGCGGTTTCCTTCATCATCTGGATCGGCTTCGCCTCAGGCTTTGGCTCTGGGCGAGTGATGGCCAGGTGCGGAGGCTCGAGGTGAACCACCTCCGGGCGCGGTGGAGGCGGAATCCTCGGCGGCGGAGGGGTCTTCACCTTGATCTCCGGAGGCTTGGAAACAGGCAGCTCCAGTGTGGTCAGTTCCATGCGCCGCTGAATGACGACATGATGCGTGAAAGTGCCGAGGACGAGCAATAATCCCAGTAACGAGACGTTCAGTACCGCACTGGCGAAGAACGTCGTCGGGTTACGCTCAGGTTCTGGCAGCAGTCCGAAACGATGGGGGGTCGATTCGAGATGCATTGTCATGAAATTTTCTGTGCTCCAGAATTAAATTCTCGTTGCAATTCGCGAAGTCTGCTAATTGGGAGTCCGGCCAACCCGGAAGTTACCTCTCCCGGGTCGCAGGTCATGCCTAAGTAGGAATGGATTCACGAAGCTCATACTCTAAACTTAAACGAAGTCGGTCCTGCGGAGAATGGTTTTTATGAAAATCATGGTAACGGGTGGTGCCGGGTATATCGGAAGTACCGTTGCGGAACTGCTGCTGGCACGCGGCCATCAGGTATTGATTCTGGACAACCTGTGTCATGCACAGCGCGACTCTGTCCCCTCGGGTGCGGAGTTTGTCGAAGCCCCGCTGGCTGATCGCGACCGGATCGAGGCGCTTTTCCATCATGCAACCCGCACAGGTAAACCGTTTGACGGCGTCATCCACTTTGCCGCGCTGATCGAAGCCGGCGAATCGATGCAGAAACCGGAGATTTACTTCCGCAACAACACAGCCTCCACGCTCTCGCTGCTGGAGGCTATGATCGCCGCCGGGCCGAAACGGCTTGTATTTTCTTCTACTGCAGCAGTTTATGGCGAGCCGGAGGTGGTGCCGATCCCGGAAACAGCCCCTTTGCGCCCAACCAACGCGTATGGCGAATCGAAACTGCTGGTCGAGCAGATGCTCGGCTGGTTCCATCGCATTCACGGCCTGCGCAGTGCGGCGCTGCGCTACTTCAATGTGGCCGGTGCGGCGGAGACCGAAGCCGGTATCGTGCGCGGCGAAGCTCACGAACCAGAATCGCACCTGATTCCGCTGATCCTCGATGTCGCGCTTGGCCGGCGCGCTTCCATCAAAATTTTTGGAAACGATTACGCCACCAAGGACGGAACCTGCATCCGCGACTACGTACATGTTTCCGACCTTGCCGAAGCACATCTGCTGGCGCTCGCAGCACTCGAAACCGCGCGCGCCGCAGAAGATCGCCTGATCTATAACCTCGGCAACGGTGCAGGATTCACCGTGCAGGAGGTGATTGAAGCCGCGCGCCGCGTGACGGGCCATCCAATTCCTGTCGAAATCTGCCCGCGACGCCCGGGCGACCCAGCGACGCTCGTTGCCTCCAGCGGCAAAGCCATCGCGGAGCTTGGCTGGAAGCCGCGTTACACCTCGCTGGATGCCATTCTGCGTACAGCTTGGGCCTGGCACCGCAAGCGTTATTCCGCCTGAGCTTCGAATCGCTGAATCTCGTCATCGGTGAGTCCGAAGAGATAGAGCAGCGCGTCGAGATCCTGCCCGGAGATGGAGCATTCGGCGCTGGCGCGCACCATCGGCTTGGCGTGGAAAGCGACGCCGAGGCCACTGAGTCGCAGCATCGGCAGGTCGTTGGCTCCATCGCCCACAGCCACGGTTTGGTGTAGTGCAATCCCTTCTCGGGTGGCAATCTCGCCGAGCAGCGCGGCCTTGCGCGCGCCGTCCACAATCTGGCCGCGAATCTCACCCGTGACGATGCCGTCACGCGTGTCGAGAAGATTGGCGTGGACTTCATCAATGCCCAGTCTTCGTTGCAGGTCTGCACCGAAGAAGGTGAATCCTCCGGAGAGCACCGCAGTGCGCACCCGGAGCGCGCGCAGCACCGCAAAGAGGCGCTTGGCTCCGGGCATCAGCGGAATTCTGCCGAGCAGGCTGAGCGCCTCGGTCTCCGGCAATCCGCGCAGCAGCGCAATGCGCTTGCGAAAGCTCTGCTGAAAGACGAGTTCCCCGCGCATGGCCGCGGCAGTAATGGCGGCAACCTCTTCACCAACACCCGCGAGTCTGGCCAGTTCATCGATGACCTCGCCTTGAATGAGCGTCGAGTCCATGTCGAAGGCGATCATGCGAGGCAGACGCGTGGAATGGCCGGCGGCGAGCACAGCGAAATCGGCCCGTGCTGCATCTGCCATTGAGCGAATTGCGATACGCAACGTCTCAATCCGGTCGGCTGGAAGCAGCACGCTCCACTCAATGCAGCCGCGTCCGAACACGCCGCGGGGCTGACCGGTCAGCCAGCGCTCGGCGGCTATTCGGCCGGAGTGGTCTTCGATGCATTGTCTTGACGCGCCTTGAAATTCCGCATCAAGCGATCCTCCGATAACGAGGACATGAACCTGTGTGTTGAAATTTGTTGTCTGCAAGCGTTTCTGTTGCCTTTCAAGGGGGATTTTTCAGAGCCGGATGGCATCTTTCGTGGAAGAGCACAAGCTGCGACCGCTTGCCCAGCGCATGTCTCAACGGATATTGTTTCATTCGATCCCTGCACGGGCCGGGAGCGAAAGCTCTACAGACAGGTCAGCTGAGTCGCGGTGCGCGCAATCCGGTAAATCTCTTTCTATCAGAGGATGTTCACATGAGCATGGAAACGCTGTCGGCCTCGATTGCATCCGGCCAGAATCTACAGTCGATTCTACGGGAGAATCGGGTCTTTTCGCCGGACGCCGGATTTGCGGCCAAGGCTCATGTGCAATCGCTGGAAGAATATCGAGCGATCTATGCGCGCTCAATCGCCGATCCGGAAGCTTTCTGGGCCGAAGCTGCGCGTGAACTGGATTGGTTTCAGCCATGGTCGCGCGTGCTGGACTGGAAATTGCCCGAAGCAAGGTGGTTTGTTGATGGAAAACTCAATCTCTGTCACAACTGCGTGGATCGCCACGCGGTCGGCACTCGCTCGGAGAAAACAGCGCTGCTGTGGGTAGGCGAGCCGTCGGACGAGGTGCGCCGGATCAGCTATCGCGAGCTGCATGAGCAGGTGCAGCGAGCGGCGAATGGCCTGAAGTCGCTGGGCATCCGCAAAGGCGACCGGGTAGCCATCTACATGGGCATGACGCCAGAGCTTGCAATTGCCGTGCTGGCCTGCGCACGCATTGGAGCGGTGCATTCGGTGATCTTTGGTGGATTTGCGGCAAGCGCCATTGCCGACCGCGTGAACGACGCGCAGTGCGTGGCGATTCTGACTCAGGACGGAAGCTGGCGCCGCGGCGCTGAGATTCCGCTGAAGGCGACTGTCGATCAGGCTCTGGCGCAGACGCCGAGCGTGAAGCACGTGGTGGTGCTGCGGCGAACCGGATCGGCGATTGCGATGCAGGCCGGGCGCGACCACTGGTGGCATGAGTTGATCGACTCAGTTCAGCCGGTTTGCGCAGCCGAGCCGATGGACTCCGAAGACCCGCTTTATATCCTCTACACCTCCGGCACAACGGGGAAACCTAAAGGACTGGTGCACACTACCGGCGGCTATGGGGTGCAGACTTATCTGACGACGAAGTACATCTTCGACCTGCGCGAAGAGGACGTCTACTGGTGTACAGCGGATATTGGCTGGGTGACCGGGCACAGCTATGTGGTCTATGGACCGCTGGCCAACGGCGCGACTGTTCTGATGTACGAGGGCGCGCCGAACTATCCGGATTTTTCGCGCTTCTGGAAGATCATCGAAGAGCACAAGGTGACGGTCTTTTACACGGCTCCGACGGCGATTCGCGCCTTCATGAAGTGGGGCGATGAGCACGTGGAACGGAACGACCTCAGCTCGCTGCGGCTGCTGGGCACGGTGGGCGAGCCGATCAACCCGGAAGCCTGGATGTGGTACCGCGAAAAGATTGGCGGCGGGCGGTGCCCGATCGTGGATACGTGGTGGCAGACCGAGACCGGCGGCATCATGGTGGCTCCGATGCCAGGCGCCGTACCAACCAAGCCGGGATCCGCGACGCTGCCGTTCTTCGGCATCGAGCCGGATGTGGTCGATCGCAGCGGCAATCCGGTTCCGGCCGGTAGCGGCGGGCTGCTGGTGATCCGTCGGCCGTGGCCGTCGATGGCCCGTACGGTTTACGGCGATGCCGAACGCTACCGGAAGACGTACTGGTCGGATGTGCCGGGCTGCTACTTTACCGGCGATGGCGCGCGACGCGACGAAGACGGCTATCTGTGGCTGATGGGCCGGGTGGACGACGTAATCAACGTGAGCGGTCATCGGCTGGGAACGATGGAAGTGGAATCGGCGCTGGTGGCGCACGCTAAGGTTGCCGAGGCGGCGGTGGTGGGCCGACCGGATGCGCTGAAAGGCCAGGCGATTGTGGCCTTTGTGACGCTGGAGACAGAACACTCAAAGCCCGAATCCCTTCCTGCACTCAAGGATGAGCTGAAGCAATGGGTGACACAGGAAATTGGCGCACTGGCCCGGCCCGAGGAGATCCGCTTCGCCGATGTGCTGCCAAAGACGCGCAGTGGCAAGATTATGCGCAGGCTGCTGAGGGAGCTGGCGACGACGGGCAGCATTGTCGGCGACACAACAACTCTGGAGGACTTTTCCTCGCTGGCAAAGCTGCGGGAAGACGAGGAGTCGTGAGCGGCAGGCGCGGTGATTTATCCTGTCCTGTGATGCGACTAACTTCATGGTTTCTCTTTTTTGCGCTTCTGGTGAGCACGGGGCGGATGGCGCACGCGCAGCAAACTCCGACCGACCAGACACCCCAGACTCCGGCGACGAATACTTCCGCCGGTCAGTCTGCTGCGACCCCGGCGAATCCATCTTCAGCAAGCCAGGCTCCGGTGTCGGATGCGGATTTGCCGGACGGTCCCGCTCCGCAGGCTTCGGCCTTCGTCCAACCGAACGGGCCGCACGTAATCTTCCAAACGTCGATGGGACGGATGGTCTGCCAGTTTTATCAGCAGCAGGCGCCGACCGCGGTGGCGAATTTTATCGGCCTTGCGACGGGCACCAAGGACTGGATCGATCCAACAACGCAGCAGAAGATGCACGGCAAACCGTACTATGATGGGACGACCTTTCACCGGGTGATTCCTGGGTTCATGATCCAGGGCGGCGATCCGACCGGTACCGGCATGGGCGATCCGGGCTACAAGTTCGACGACGAGTTTGACCCGAACCTGAACTTCGACGAGCCGGGCCGACTGGCGATGGCCAACAGCGGACCAAACAGCAACGGCGGCCAGTTCTTCATCACAGAGAAGGCCTATCCATCGCTGGATCAGCACTACACAATCTTCGGCCAATGCGACCCGGACAGCGTGGAGGTAGTGAAGGCGATTGCACGGGTGGATCGCGACGGCAACGACAAGCCGCTGACGCCGGTCCTGCTGCTCAAGGTGACGATTGTGCCCGAAGGCGAGCCTGTTCCACCCGCTCCCGCAGAGCCGACGGTGCCAGCGAAGACCGCTGCTCCGGCGGCGAGTCCACAACAGTAAGTCTCCAATTTTCCCGGAATGCCCGAAGGGTATTCCACTCACCAGAAAGGATCTCTGCATGGAATCGGGAACGTATGCAATTTTCAACACAAGCGAGGGAAAGATCACGGTTCGGCTGTTTCCTGAAGATGCACCGGTGACGGTGGCGAACTTCATTGAACTGGCCGAAGGCAAAAAGGAGTGGAAGCATCCGCTGACAGGAAAAAGCTCCACCGAGAAGCTCTACGACGGAACGATCTTTCATCGCGTGATTCCGGATTTCATGATTCAGGGCGGCGATCCGGCAGGCAGCGGCATGGGTGGACCCGGATACCGCTTCCAGGACGAGACGCGTGGCTCGCGACACAGCTTTGACAAGCCGGGCAAACTGGCGATGGCCAATGCCGGGCCGAACACCAATGGCAGCCAGTTTTTTATCACCGTCGCGGCCACAACCTGGCTGACGGGCAAGCACACCATCTTCGGCGAAGTGATCGAAGGCCAGGAGATTGCAGTGAAGATCACGCAGGTTGCGCGAAACGGACAGGACAAGCCACTGAAACCGGTGGTGCTGGAATCGGTGACGATCGAGCGAGTGGCCTGAGTACGCGTTCAAACGAAGAGTGAATGAAGCAATAAGGGTGCGGCGGTCTCCGCTGCGCCCTTATCCCATTATGAATCGCCGTTTGCGGGTCAGACTAGTTGGCCCTGCGGGCGACGATGCGCTCCGAAGAAATAGACGAGCGCGAAGACCAGATCAGACGAGCGCGTCCAGCCAGCGGCGGAGTTCTGCTGCCGGATGAGTTGCGCGGAAGATGGCGGCGGAGACAGCGACGGAATTGGCTCCGGCATCCAGGATAGTCGGCGCAGTTTCGAGCGTGATGTCGGCTGCGGCCACCAGGATCGCATCCGGTCCGGCGAGCGCGCGAAAACAGCGAACGCCATCAAGGCCGACGGGAGTGGACGAAGTCTGCTTGGTGGTGGTGGGAAATGTATGGTCCGCCGCCGGATTGCAAGCCAAATCTCTGTCGTGGGTGGGTTGGTCTGCTCAAATGTATCCGGCCTGTTTGTGGAGCCAAGCTCCTGGCCATAATGGAGTCCGCGCGTCGCTGGTCTA
>JAKAXU010000099.1 GCA_021816455.1 Acidobacteriota bacterium | reverse complement strand
CCTGGAACTTGTCTACGGTGCCGACGCGCGCGTCAGGCAGGCGCTGCCGAATCTCAAATACCTGTGCGTTGTATGGTGTGATAATGACGATGTCATCCAGCGTCAGGGGAGTTTCGGTGCCGTTGCGGTCGGTCCATCGCGGGGAACCCGCCAGAAGCCTGTTCACAAGGCCCGCAACGGCTTCCGCCTCCTCGATGGACGAACTCTGGTTGCCTGTGTGATGCACTGGCAGGTAGCGCAGTCCGCTTCCATTTAGCGGACCGCCTGACGTGATGATCTGAAGCTCGCAGCCTTGGTGTGAGGTCAGTTTGCTGTCATAGAAGAGTTCCGAGTTGAATGCGCAGATGGAGGGATGGAGCCGCCATGTCTGTTCAAGAAACAGTCCCCGGTCGACCGCGATCGTGTGATTCCCCTGCAGCACATGTTCCAGAGAGGACACGCCGGTGCCGTCTGGATGCGTTCCCTGCGTCGGCTGGTCAAGCTGTTGGGGATCACCGAGCAGGATCAAGGTCCGGGCGCTTTGCGCAACAGCCACAACATTGGCAAGGGACATTTGCGCAGCTTCGTCCACCACAACTACATCAAGGACATCATGCGCATCGGCACGAGACCAGAGAAAATGCGTTGCGCCTGCAACCTGGCAGTGACCGCTGGCCAGTGCTCTGAATACGTCCCCATTGTCCTTTGCAAACAGGAGCCGACCGTTGCCTGGCTCTGGTTCCTTGGCCTTTTGGATGCACCGCAGATCCACGCCCAACTCTTCGCTGGCTTCCAAGACCTTGTCGAGAAGATTGCGAATCACCTTATGGCTATTCGCCGTGATCCCGACTCTTTTGCCCTGAGCGACCAGGCGGCAGATCATGCGCGCCCCAGTGTAGGACTTGCCGGTTCCCGGCGGCCCCTGAATGGGGAACACGCCTCCCTCCAGCGCGCCCGCGATGCGCAGAGCGGCGTGCAGGCTGGATTCCCCGCCCAGGCGGATCGGGTGGCTGCCGAGGTGTGGCGGTTCGTTTAGTAACAGGGCCCTAGCGGCGAGGTAATCACCATCGCCTTCAATTCCGTGCTCGGCTACATACTGGCCGAGGCGGAAGAGCGCGGCCGCCTGTTCCTTGGAGTTGAAGATTGTGTGGGCGAATACCGCACCAGGATGAATGTCAGCTGTTGCCCTGGTTTTTTTAATGTCTATCGTGCGGTCGTCCGTCGATACAGCAACGGCCGTTCCCAGCTTCTGACCACCCACCGCTTTCAGCTCCTCGTCGCCACGCAAGTCGGTGTCCTGCTGCTCGAACCGGTAGCGATGCGTCGGGATGCCGGTCCCGGTTTGAACGACAGTGCCGACCAGCGTGAGCAGGGCTAGTGCTGCGCGCTCGTTGACCAGTTCGTCCGCCGTTAGACCTGCTAATCGGAAATACTCCCACCAGGTTGCTTTGTCCTCCCGGCGGTGCCAGCTGAGCAGGTGAGCGAGTATCCACCGCGCCTGCTGTTCTGCGGTGCGCTCCTCGGGATCGACCGGCACATCGTGTGTAAGCTGCTCAATGAGCTGCTTGATCTCCTCCTGCCTTTCGCTAAGTTTTTCGCTAGGGCCTTCCTGCCCCGGCGCGGGGCGTGTCACATCCGTTCCGGATGCGATCAGCTCGGTGCGGCGATTTTCCAGCCAGTCGCGCAATGCGTGGGCCGAGATGCAGTCATCCGCGTTGTAGCCCTGGACGACGGCGCGGTCCTCGTCGTTGATCGATGCAGCATCGGCCAGTTCCAGACCGGCTTGCACGCTGGCGAGGGCGATGTTGGCCTGCCTGAGTTCGGTTGCGCGGGTAAAATCGTAGAGCGGCTCCAGTTTCTTGATCGAATAGCTCTCAACGCCAGCCCGAAGTGCATTACGCACGACGCTGTAAAGATCGACGAAGGCCTTGCCTCGCAGCAGGTTGTCGATCTCGTCCTCCCTCGTTGCATAACGGCCCATCAGGCGTTTGAGTGCCCCGGGTTCGTAAGGCGCGTAATGGTAGATGTGCAGGTCTGGATATTCCTGACGGCGCGTCGTAACGAAATCGATAAAGCGCTCGAAGATCGCTTTCTCTTCCTCTCTGTCCAGTGCCCAGTCTGCCACATAAACGGGTTCACCATTCGTGTCGCGATACCGGTAACCAAAGAGGTGCTCAAGGCCGTACTCGCCTACGAACGGGTCGCCTTCGATGTCGAAAAAGACATCGCCATCGGAAGGTGGGGGCAGCAGACATAGTCCGGTTTCCGGCACAATAGGTAGGAGTTCGTAGTGAAGTTCCCCCGTCTCGCGGGTCTGGATTTGTAAGAGGGCCTGCTCTTGGGCCTTTTCATACGACACTGGTGAACCGCGCAGCGGTCTCCAGGGCATCGGCGTTGGCATGGCGGCAAGCGCCGCTGCGGTCCGAATCCCATTCGCCTGAAGTTCGGTGATCTGGTTCTTCGTAACGCCGGCAACCAGGCACAAATGATCGTCATCGCGCCGCCGGCGCTCGCATTGCTCCTGCCAACGGCAGACATCACAGTGTTCTTTAGGGTCGGGATACTTGTCTTGCCCTTCGTTTTTGTCAGCCGCCGATTCAGTCACTCGCTTCGCCATCCGGAAATACGCGGCGTAGTCCAAGTACCGGAATTGCTGTGGCTCGAAGTCCGACCAAGGCGCCACCACGTAGACATACTCTGGGGCAACGCCCTGCGCCTGTTCAAGCAGATCGGCATAAAGGCAAAGCTGAAGCACCGTTCCGCCTTTAGTCTCGTGGGCGAGCTTCGCGTCGATGATTTCGTATGACCAGGGACCAAGCGCGCTCGGCTTTTCGATCTTCCTCAGGATATCCGCACGACCGGACCAGCGTCCATGTTGCAGGGCTGCCTGGATGATAACCTGCGCACCGTCCACCATAGCCTTGTGCGTTTTGGCGACGGCATCCAGCGTGATGTCAACGCCTGGGATCGCGACGGCGCTGAATCCTTGATCTCGGAGATGATCAATGAACTCCGCCTCATGACGGCGGCCGCGTTCTTGCAGAATCTCCAGCAGCGGGTCCCAGTGCTTTGGTTTGGCTAGCGTTCCCTGCGCGACACCCAGATCAAGCGCTGTCAGGTGTCGGCAATTCAAGTGGCCTACAAGATCAGACGCGCTTAAGTGTATGACATCCTGCTGATTTTTCATGTCCTCGATGATAGCGTCCGGGATTGAGTCTGTCCACGAAAACATAGACCAGACATGCTATCGAGAGAGGATCATACTCTCGCTTGCACCATAGCTAATTCTTAACCCTCTGTGGCCAAGCCAAACGACCGCTTCCAGTCTGCCGCCGACTATCAGGGCTCAACGGCGGCAGGGCAGCGTAACCGGACGTCCAGAAATTTGTGGTTAGTGCACAGAGTTCGCTTGGATTACGCTTACTAGACATAGAAAGATGACGAGTTGATTGACAAATTTAGGGCCAGAAATGGTCCCCAAAGTCTCCAGAAATAGAAGCTGCGCAAAACCTTCATTTTCCAGATTCAGCTTCTCTACAGAGCACTTTGGCCGCTGAAAGATGGTTAGCCATCTCGAGTGTAAAGTGATCACCCAATCGTTTGTGGATATTTTCCAAAATAGTAATGGCCTGTCCGTAGTCGGCCAGGGCCCCTTGCAGGTCACCGCCGGATTTCAGCGTAACGCCCCGGTTCATGTAGGCGCCAGCGAGACCCTCAGTCATATCGGGCGGGAACTGCTCACCGAGACGGGTGCGCAG
>JAKAXU010000098.1 GCA_021816455.1 Acidobacteriota bacterium | reverse complement strand
AAAATATCGATATCACCAACTTCGAGGCCGAACTGGAAGGCTTCAAGGACGCCTTCGCCAAAAACTACGACTTGGCCGCGCGCCGCTTTCAAACGGCCATCGACGAGATCGACAAGTCCATCGATCACTTGCAGAAGACCAAGGACGCCCTGTTGGGCGCCGACCGCAATCTGCGCCTAGCCAACGACAAGGCGCAGAATGTAACCATCAAACGCCTCACTCGGGGAAACCCAACCATGAAGGCGAAGTTCGATGAACTTTCAGAATAAGTTGCCTACCATCCTTCATTACAAAGGGGGGTGCGATACTGCCAACAGAACTACTGGATCGGGCTGTTCCCCAGGGCGCATACGTGCGCCCGCTAGGGATCACTGTGAGCGATTTAGTCCACGTCCAGGCAGCGAGCCGAGCGATACACGAGATGAGATTGCTGGACGAAATCCTCAACCAGCAGTAAAAATATGATCGGGGTATGGTCGGTGATGCAGCGGAAATAGCCATTCACCTCCAAGTTGCTAATGAGTAATATCGGCCATCACTCGACATTGGTGATCGGCGGCTCCACGGCTCCTCAAAATACACTCTGAAGTCAACATCCTAGACTTCACTGATCATTTTCGTGCAGTCAAGCCTTTGGGATTGGCACAAAGGCGTACTTGGCACTGGGGCCTCGTCCATAACCAGTTCACGTAGCGCGTGAGTGGTAGGCAACGATACAAAGGGGGATATATGGCATCTGCTAGGCGAGACTTTGAGCGGTTTATAACGTGGCTGCATCTCCCAACCACCCACACCCCACCAGAAGTGAAGCGGCTGGCGAACCTCGTCTTGGCAAATTTTGATGAGCTGGCTAGGACCGTTCGTCACCGCAGTCAGCGGTCCATCTATTTAGTCGATCGCGCTCGCAGTGCCTTGGCTCAGACGCCAGACGGACCGCCCAACACCCAAACTGGGGCGGTTGATGGCACTTGGCCTTGGCAACGGCTGCGGAACATGACTATCGGCCCCTTCCGAGGCTTTCGGACGCCCGAGCCGTTCGATCTGCAGAAGCGAGTCATCTTGTTCTACGGCCCCAACGGCAGCGGCAAAACCAGCTTTTGCGAAGGGCTGGAATACAGTCTGCTTGGTTCGGTCGAAGAGGCCGAGACGAAACGCATTGACGGACGTACATATCTCGCCAACCTCCACGCACGCCGCTTTGAGCCGCCGACACTGCGGGCAACCGATAATCAGAACAGGGAAGTCGCGGTCGACTCTAATCCGGACACATTCCGGTTCTGCTTCGTCGAGAAGAACCGGATTGACGCATTCTCCCGCATCGCCGCTCGGCCGCCTGCTCAGCGCACCGAACTAATCGCCACACTGTTCGGAATGGACAAATTCAACGAGTTCGTGGGCCATTTCAACGAATCCATTGACCAGCAACTCGTGCTGACCGCCACTAAGCAAATCGAGCTGACCGGCAAGCGCAACGCCCTGGCTACTGACAAAGCCATAGTCAATGGTGAGGCGCAAGCCCTGCTGAACCTGGCGAACGAGGAGGCTGCCATCGCCCTTACGCACTCTGCGGACATGACGTATATGGGACTCAAGGCGCTTATCGGCACAACCGACGCGCCCGGACGCCTGCAGCAGCTCGAAGGCATCCTTAACGCCGTGCCACCAGCGACCATCGGCCTTTCGCGCGAAGGCCTGCTGAGCGTCTTCGAGGCGTCGCACCAAAGCCAAGAAGAACTCACAGGCATCGCCGCCAACCTCAAGGCCCGTAGCAGTCAGGTTTCTTTCAAAGACCTCTACACGGCAGTCCTTGCTCTGCAAGCTACCGAAGGCGACCACTGCCCAGCGTGTGACACGCCTTTGGCGGACGTGAAATCCAACCCCTTCGTCAAGGCCATGACCGGCCTGGCGCAGTTGAAGGAGCTCGGCGAATTGCAAGAGGAGCGCAAGATCGCGCTAGACAAAGTAGCCGCCGCGTCGCGCGAGCTCCGTCGGCAGCTTGCCAACCTAGCCGCGTTCGTCGCAAACCACAGGGAGCAAGAGACGCCGGTGGGCCGATACCTTGCCGGCCTGGCAACCGAGCCTAGGGGGGATTGGTGGGCGGCGGTCTACCTCACCCGGGCGCCGCAGGAGAGTGGCACTGCGCCCGCCTCCGTGACGCTCGAGCAGATTTTGGCGGTCGCCGACCGCGTCGCGGCGCAAGACGCGGACTCGCTGCTGGCCAGCCAGGAGCGCCGGGGCTACATCACCGAGCGCGATACGCTCAACGCCTTCCCAATGCTTCTCCAAGCCCAGGATTCGAAACGCCAGCGGCTTGTCGAGGACGTGGCGGCGGCCAAAGGCCGGATCACGGCGTTCGATGTGGACAACGAGGCACTCATTCGTGAAGTTGCCCAAGAAGCGCTCGACATCTCGCGCGATGCACCAATCAAGGCTGCATACGACCACTTCCTTGACTTGCTCCGCAGCTACCGAAACCAGCTTCCTGGCACCCTGATGGCGGGCCTCAACGACGCGGCCATGAATCTCTACAACGACTTCAACCGCAATGACTTGGAGCCGGACAAGCTCGCGGCGCTCCATCTGCCGCTGACCGGAGAACAGAAGATAGAGATTTCATTCCGAGGCAATCCAGGCGTTCGCGTGGATGCGCTGCACATCCTCAGCGAAGGCCACATTCGGTGCCTGGGCCTGGCGATCCTGCTCGCCAAGGCCCAGAGAATCCAAAGCCCGTTGATCGTGTTCGACGACGTGGTCAACGCTATCGACCACGACCACCGCAGTGGCATCCGCGAGACGATCTTCGAGAGCGACCATTTCGCCCAAACGCAGATCATCGTCACTTGCCACAGCAACGAGTTCATTAAAGACATCCAGCAGCACTTGCCCACCCAGCGGCGTGGTGATTGCCAAGTCTATTTGTTCCGCAACCACGACGGCAATTACCAGCCTCGCGTGACAGGCAATGTCCAGAGCAAGAACTATGTGGTGAAGGCGAGGGCGTCAAAAGACACTCTGGACAACCGCGAGGCCTTGGCGTCTTGCCGGCAGGGCCTCGAGATGTTGTCTGAGAAGGTGTGGCGCTGGCTCGCCAGCTACGATCTGGGCGTGCTGAATCTGCAGATCGCCGGCATCGGCGCTGAGCCAGGCTTGCGCAACCTCTGCGAAGCGCTCTTAAAGCGGCTGAACGACGCAACGACCTTCAATCACGCCAACAAGCCCTTGCTGATGGCTGCCTACGGCCAGATTCTTGGGATCCCGGCTGCCAATCTAGTGTGGACCTATCTGAACAAGGGCACTCACGAAGAAGCGAATCGGGATGACTTTGACGCTGTCCTTGTGGAGACTGTGGTTCAAACCCTTGAGGAGCTGGATAGCCTTGACCTACGCGTAGGCCGGTAGCCATGTACGAATTGCACCGACTTGGCTGGAACAGTTTTCAGCAGTTATGCCAGACGATCTGCCGCGAAGTTCTGGGGCAGACTGTCGAATCGTTCCTCGATTCGAATGACGCAGGAAAGGATGGCGCGTTTGCCGGAACCTGGACTCCTGTACCAGGCAAAGTCTATGCGGGTCAATTTGTGATCCAGTGCAAGTTCACGGCGGTCGCCGGGCATAACCTTAAACCATCAGACATCAAGGACGAGATCGAGAAGGTTCGCAAGCTCGTAGCCGCAGGTCAGTGCGACGTTTACGTACTGATGACGAATGCCGGAGTTTCGGGGGTACAGACGGACAAGGTTAAAGCCCTGCTGGCCCAGGCAGGGGTTCGGCATGTGTTGGTTTTTGGCTCCACCTGGATCAATCAGCAGGTCAG
>JAKAXU010000063.1 GCA_021816455.1 Acidobacteriota bacterium | reverse complement strand
GCTCGCAGCAAAGAAGTTCTCGATCAAACCATCACAGAACTGCTTCCCGATATCACCCCGGAAAACGCATCGGCATGGTTCAAACACTGCCTCGAAGGTCTACAGCATTAGGGAAAACGCTCTAAAATGAGCGCCGAAAATACGGTACGGACCGTGGGAGAGAGAATTGGGTTTCTTGCTGAGCAATGTAATACAAAAAACACTTGACATGCCAATATTTATGTAATACATTTAATCGAGAGAGGAAGCTATGGCGAATGTACTCAACACGGATAAGCAAATCGCGGTGATCGCTGCTCTTGCCGAAGGTTCCAGTATCCGCGCCATTGAGCGCATGACGGGGGTTCACCGCGATACGATCATGCGCCTCGGCGTCCGCGTCGGGCAGGGATGCACGCGACAGACGATCCAGACATTCCCAAGCGAAGCGTAACCGTACTACACGTTCCCCCGGCAGTCTCGCCAATAACCGCTGTCCGAGTAGCCATCATGCAAGAGTTGAAGGAGCTAAGAGCAAATGCCGACATCGAAGCCTAAGCCTAGGAAACCGGGCCGTCCAAGAATGGCGAAGGGTGAAGCCAAAGGGAGCATCGTACCTGTGCGGTTCAGTCCAGAGGATCGGAAGCGCGTAGAAGCGGCTGCGCGGTCCAGCAATCAAACCGTCTCAGCTTGGGTGCGCAGCACGTTGAGTGCGGCGATTGGAGCGTAAATGGCCGGATGGGAATATGAAATCAGAACGATTACCCCGACTTGGACGACACAGACTCCTATCGGAGGATAAGCATGTGGATTTCAAATTAGGACACTACCCTCTGGATTGGTCTTGCGTCTGATACTTCGCTATGCTGGAAGCCAGATAGATCCAAAAAGCAGGAGACCGCGGTGCAGCTTGACCCTTGGAAAAACGCGCGCATGAAGAGGGTCATCGCCAGCCTGGAAGGCAACTGGCAAGCGGAGATGACCGGATATCACACCTATCTGGCGCTGGCCGACCGCGAGACCGACGCGATGCGCGCCCAGGTGCTGCGCCATCTGGCACAGGCCGAGTGGGAGCATGCCGCGCTATGGGCCGGGCGGCTTAACGAGCTGGGCGCAAAGGAACCGGCCTACACCGGCGGACCGCATGGCGAGGCTGACTCGCTGGCCAGCCGCGCCGGTGGACCGCTGCTGGCGCTGCGCCGCCTGGAGATCGACGAAAGCCGCGACATTGCCCGCTACGGAAACCAGTTGAAGGAACTGGGCGACGAAGGATCGATTGCCATTCTCAATCACGTCATCGAGGACGAAAAGGAGCATTATCGCGAACTGCAAGCGTTGCTGCGCGGCCAGGCTCCGCACACCGCAGCCACGGGTAAGTCCGTCGTCAACGCGCAGGGCATGCTCGACGAACTGTTGGCTCGGCGCGACCAGGGACGCTCCCAGGCCGGAAGCTGGATCGGCGACGCGATCTATGGGGTCAACGACGGGTTGGGAGCAATCTTCGGTATCGTCTCCGGCGTCTCCGGCGCAACTGCAGGCAATGGGCATTACGTACTGCTGGCCGGCCTTGCCGGCATGATTGCCAGCGCCCTGTCGATGGGATCGGGCGCCTATCTGGCGGCCAAAAGCGAGCGCGAGATCTATGAGGCCGAGCTGCATCGAGAGCGCGAGGCGATTACCATGAACCCGACCGAGGCCCGCGAACTGCTCTCGCTCTACTACCAGGTGAAGGGATTGCCGCAGGAGGATGCCGAGCGCGTCGTGGAACATCTGGCGCGCGATCCCGAGCAGATGCTTCGGGCGATGGCCGCCGAGCGCTTGGACACCAGCGCCGACGGGCTGAAAGTACCGTGGATTTCCGCCCTCTCCGGAATGCTCTCTACCGCAGTCGGAGCCACCATTCCGATTCTGCCGTTCTTCTTCATGAGCGGCGTTCCAGCGGTCGTTGCGGCAGCCGTGATCTCTCTGGCAGCTCACTTCGCGGTGGGAGCAGCAAAAAGCCTTATTACCGTGCGCACCTGGTGGTCCAGCGGCCTCGAGATGACCGTCGTCGGTGCCGTCGAGGGAGCCATCACCTACGGCATCGGATTGTGGCTCGGGCATCTGGGAGCGTAATTCGGGCTGAGGATGCGTCTCTGAAACGCGATCATATCTCCCATGCGCGGGAAAATGAGGTCAGATCGTGCGCGGAACAGCTACGCTGGATGTGCGGAGCGGCGTGCCGCCCAGCGACCGCTGCGCCGCGCCCAGCGGACGGAGTCCCATCGCCGGCTGCGCCACTGCTGGCTGGTGCATGGTGACGATCAGCGCGACGGCCGAAGTCTTGCCCGCGCAGAGATAGGCGTGCGGCGTGCTGGCGTCAAAGTACACCGCGTCCCCCGCCCCCAGTACGGAGACCTGGTCGGCGTGGCGAATCTCCAGATCGCCCTTGAGAATGTAAAGAAATTCGTATCCGGCGTGGACGTGCGGACGCACATCCTGATTCTTTTTGAGTGGAACGAACTCGGCGTAGTAGGGGTCCATGTGCCGGTCGGGAACCATGTAGCCAAGACTTTCAAAGTAGTAGGTCGGATCGTCGGAGCCGCTCTGCGGAAGCCGCACCCGCTCCTTCTGGCGATGAATGCGGAAGAGCGAGTGCGGCTCGGTTTCAAAGAAATATGCAAGATCTTTCGAGAAGACCATCGCGATGCGCGCCAGATTCCGCAGCGTGGGCACCACGCGGCCGGTCTCAAGCTGCGAGAGAAAGCTGGCCGAAAGGCCGGTGTGCCGACCGAGCTCGACCAGGCCCATCGACTTCTTCAACCGAAGGCGCTTGATCCGTTCGCCAATGTGCTTCTGGGCGATGAAGTTCTCTGCGGTTTCGGAATCGATGTGGGTCGTGTTGACTTCTTCGGCGGGGCTGGCTTTGGGCTTGATCATGGTGCAATAGCCTCCTCACAATAGATGAGCGTGCGATGCGATTTGTTTCGCCAGTCAACAAGTATTTTTGCGGAGTTGAAGCGAATTGCAGCAAGACATGCGAAAGTGATGGCTGGAGCGAGCGTTTGCGTGCGGTAGCGGCCAGGATGGCAGCCGCGGGCAGAGCGGATCGCGAGGGTGGAAGCGATGCAGGCAGGCAAGGATCGGCCTGGGGATGGGCCGAGTGGCTCGGTGCTGCTCAGCGGAGCCTCCGGCATGCTCGGCCAGGCTCTGCGCGCCGGGCTGGCAGCGGATGGCTGGAGCGTGACCCGGCTGGTGCGGCGCGCGGCTGCGGCGGGCGACGAAGTCCGCTGGAATCCAACCTCCGACGGTGCCATCGATGCGCCAGAGCGGCTGGAGGGATTGGCTGCGGCATTGCATCTGTCCGGCGCTAACATCTCCGCGCATCGCTGGACCGGGGCTTGGAAGCAGGCGATGTGGGCCAGCCGCGTGGAGTCCACGCGCGTTCTCAGCGAGCGTCTGGCCGGACTGCGCAACCGCCCGGAGGTGCTGGTCTGCGCCTCGGCGATTGGCTGGTATGGAGATCGCGGCGATGCGTGGCTGGACGAGGAGGCAACGGCGGGGAGTGGATATTTTCCTGAGCTGTGCGCGGCCTGGGAAGCTGCGGCGCGGCCCGCGGCGGAGGCTGGAATTCGCGTCGTGCATCTGCGGCTGGGAATCGTACTGGGCCGTCGCGGTGGCGCACTGGAACGTATGCTGCCGCTCTTTCGCGCGGGGCTGGGCGGACGATTGGGCGACGGACGCCAGTGGATGAGCTGGATCGGAGAAGCCGACGCGGTGCGAGCCTTCCTCTTTGGGATGCGATGCCAGGCTCTTCGCGGCGCCGTGAATGGGGTGGCTCCGGAGCCGGTGATCAATCGCGAGTTTACCCGTGCGTTGGCCCAGGCGGTGCGTCGCCCGGCCTTGCTGCCTGCTCCTGCCTGGGCGCTGCGGCTGGCCTTCGGCGAGATGGCCGACGCAGCTTTGCTGGCCAGCGCGCGTGTCGTGCCACGGCGGCTGCTGGAGGCCGGTTTTCGGTTTCAGCATGCGCAGCTTGCCGATGCGCTCTCCATCGCCACAGCTTCGCACGTCCCGGTCCTGGGCTGAAGAGGACTTGGGCGGAATCGGGCGCGGTTGAGTAGACTGAAAGCCGATGAGGACACGGAAGCGCGCCAAAGCAGAGCGGTCAGCAACGCAGGGGGAAAAGCGCTCGGTAGCCGTTGCGGCCCGCTCGGCTGCTTGCTCGGTCTGCTGTGCGGCGTTTGCCGTGGGGATCGTCGGCTGCGGAACGCCGGGAGCGCCGCTTCCGCCCTCCCTGCGGCTGCCCCAGCCGGTGACGACGCTGACCGCTGCGCGCGCCGGCCAGACGGTCACGCTGCGGTGGACCAATCCGACAAAGACCACCGACAACCAGACGATCATCGCTTTTCAGTCAGAGATGGAGGCCGATCTCTGCCGCGCCGAAGGAGCGCCCGCGCATCCGTCCGACGATTGCACTCCGGTGTGGAAGCGGATGGTGAAGCCAGGAAGTGAGACGGTGGCCGAGGACGAGCTGCCCGCAGCGCTCTCCGCCGGCCCGCCGCGGATGCTCAGCTACTGGGTGTTGCTGCGCAATCGCAAGGGGCGAACGGCTGGCGTGTCAAATCTTGCACCGACTGTAGCCGGGCAGGCTCCGCCGTCCGTTCAGGGCCTGACGGCCTCGATCAGTACCGACGGCGTGGTGCTGCGCTGGCAGGCCGATGGGACGACGACGCCGGTGCGTCTGCATCGGCACGTGGTGCGGGGAAAACCAACCGCGAAGCAGGACGATGCGGCACAGCGCGATGCTCCGCCGGAGCCGATAGATGCGGACCTGATGGTGGATGCTCCGGCGCGCAGCGGAGTGGCGGGGGCGATCGATCGCGATGCGCGTTTCGATGAGGAGTACAGCTATACGGCGCAGCGCGTGATCGCCGTCAGTCGCCAGAGCCTCGCGGCGCAGGGCAATTCGGCGTCGTCCGGCGCAGCGGTGCAGCCCGGCGCACAGCCAGCAAAACAACCAGCCAAGCAGCCAGCAAAACAGCCACAGCAACCCGTGGCGTCGGCCTCCAGGCAACGAGCGACCGCGGGCCGCAGCCCGCTGCATCGCGGCTCCGCGCAGAAGCGTCCGACGACTGACCAGAGCGAAAATCTGGAACTAGCCGGAGCCGTCAGCGTGCCGGTGGCCGTCATCACGACCGATGTGTTTCCCCCTGTTGTGCCACGCGGGCTGGTCGCCGCCTATACGCAGACGGCCGGAGCGGTAGATCTTTCCTGGCATCCGAACACGGAGCCGGATCTCGCCGGTTATCGCGTCTATCGCAGCGAGGACGGCGGCCCATGGACGAAGATTTCTCCCGGAGAGCCGGTTCCGGCTTTTTCAGACAAGGACGTGCACGCCGGGCATAGCTACCGCTATGCGGTGAGCGCCGTGGATACGCACGGCAACGAAAGCGCTCGGTCGGCGGCGGCTCAGGTGGACGCAGCGCCGATGCCGTGACGCCGATGCAACAGACGAGGCGCAGGGAACGATGCGCCGAGTACAAGGCACAGAACAGAGTTCGTGGTTTCGGCCACGAGAGCCAACAGACCAAGAGAAATGATACGGAAGCGAGGAGTGCGATGAAGTACTGCCGGTTTGAAGAGGATGGAGGCGCCGCTTGGGGATTGGTGGAAGAGCGCGCAGGAGAGATGTGGATCACAGCGCGGCTTGATTCGCCGTGGAAACAGATGCCGGGTGCAGCGCTGGCCGACCCGCTCCGGCTGCGCGAGGCCAGGCTGCTGCCGCCCGTGACGCCGACCAAGATCATCTGCGTGGGCAGGAACTATCGCGACCACGCCAAAGAACTGGGGAACGAGGTTCCGGCCGAGCCTCTGCTCTTCCTGAAGCCGCCGTCATCGCTGCTGGGTGCAGGCGGAGTGGTGCGGATGCCAAAGGTGTCGGCGCGCGTGGATTACGAAGGTGAGCTGGCCGTGGTGATCGGACGGCGCATCCGCCGGATGAGCGTGGGAGAGGATATTCAGCCCTGCATTCACGGCGTGACGGTGGCCAACGACGTGACGGCGCGCGACCTGCAAAAGAAGGACGGGCAGTGGACGCGGGCCAAGGGATTCGACAGCTTCTGCCCGGTCGGTCCGGTGGTGGATACGGATGTGACGGCCGCGGCGATTGCCGCAGGCGTTGCCGTGGAGACGCGCGTGAATGGCGAGCTTCGTCAGCACGGCTCCACGGCGGATTTTCTCTTTTCGCTCCCGGAATTGCTGGCTTACATCACGGCGGCGATCACGCTGGAACCGGGCGATCTGCTGCTGACGGGAACGCCGGCCGGCGTAGGCCCGGTGAACGTCGGCGACGAGGTTGCTGTGAGCGTGGCCGGAGTGGGAACGCTGCGTAACTCCTTCGCCGCAGAGGAAAAATGACGCTCAGACTCTGACTCGGAGGCGCGCGGAACTCCGGCCAGGGAACGCAGTTTTGGGCCAATGAGGGAGAGTTTTCAACGCTTGGTGACTTTTCTGCATCCAAGCAAGAGTAGACTTTGAGGCAAAGGCCTCGATCCGAAGCACGGCATTGGTCGGTGAGCTGTGGTCTTCGAATACGCGCAGAAAAAACCAGCCCTGGAGGGGATTGTGGCAAAAAATCTTCTGGAACAGTTGCGGACAATGACGGTGGTGGTTGCGGATACGGGCGATATCGAGGCGATGGAGAAGTTTCGCCCACAGGATGCGACGACGAATCCGTCTCTGATTACGGCGGCGGCGCAGTTGCCGCAGTATCAGTCGATTGTGGACGGCGTACTGCTGGACGCGCGCAAGGAACTGGGCGAGAGCGCGGACGAATCGAAGGTGGCCAATCTGGCGTTTCGTCGGCTGGCGATCGCCTTTGGCAAAAAAATTCTGGCGATTGTGCCGGGGCGGGTTTCGACGGAAGTGGATGCGCGGCTCTCCTTCAACACCGAGGCGACCATCGCGCAGGCGCGCGAGATTATCGCGCAGTATGACGCTGCGGGAATTGGCCGGGAGCGCGTGCTGGTCAAGATCGCCTCCACCTGGGAGGGCATTCGCGCGGCGGAGGTGCTGGAAAAAGAAGGCATCCACTGCAACCTGACACTGCTCTTCGGGTTGCATCAGGCGATTGCCTGCGCGGAGGCGAAGGTGACGCTGATCTCACCCTTTGTTGGAAGGATTCTGGACTGGTACAAGAAGGACACCGGCAGGGATTACACCGGCGCTGAAGACCCAGGGGTGCACTCGGTCACAACGGTCTACAACTACTACAAAAAATTTGGCTACCGGACACAGGTCATGGGCGCGAGCTTTCGCAATATCGGTGAGATCTGCGAGCTGGCCGGCTGTGACCTGCTGACAATCTCTCCGCAACTGCTGGCCGAGTTGGAAGCAACGACCGGGGAACTGCCGCGCAAGCTCGATCCGGCGGCGGCGCAGGGGCTGACAATCGCAAAAATTGCTATCGATCACGAGACTTTCGTCCGGATGCACGCGGCAGACCGCATGGCGACCGACAAGCTGAAGGAAGGCATCGAAGGCTTCAGCGCAGCGCTGGAAAAGCTGGAAACGCTGCTGGCCAAGCGGCTGGTCGAACTGGAAGCCGTGGCGGCGAAGTAAGTCGCAGGCCGGAACAGAACGAGACAAAAAGCGCGTCAACGAGCCGTCCGGATTGGACGGCTCGTTGCTTTGTGTCATGTCATACAAAGCACCTGCAAATCCATTCGCAATTCCATCCGCAATACTGACCCGTAGAAACCCCGGCAAGACAGGACAACGGACATTTCAGAGACTCCTGCAAAGTCCGCAGCACCAGAAGCAGATGTGCAGAGACATTTTCAAACGGGGGTAAACTGGCTCTATGCAATTCCTTTCGCTCAGCCGCCGCATCCTCGACAACCCCTCCGCCTTTACCCCGGAACTGATGGCCGCCGAAACCGCCCGCGTGCGTGAGTTATACGCAGCGGGAACCCTGCGTCAGATATGGAAGCGCGGCGACCTGGCTGGGGCCGCAATTCTGTGGGAAGCGCCCTCGCTGGCCGACGTGGAAGCGGCTATCGCCAGCTTGCCCATCCGTCAGGCCGGGCTGCTTGAAATCGTTGCCCTCCTGCCGCTTGAGCCTTACCCTGGCTTCGGCGTGCAGCCATAGCCGGTTTCGCGCCACGCAATTTCGCTCCACCGGCCATTCTGTTTCCGTCGCGTTACTGGCTCTGTTTCGCACGCCCAAAACTCAACTCAAACGAGTTCTGGTACATGCGCAGATTGGCGTTGCCACCGCCTGCCGCCGGTGGGATCGAGTTGACTCCGTACACTGTATTTTCAAACGCATGAACATAGGCGAAGGACATCTGCCGCCCGCCGTGGAAAGATACCGTCGTACCCAGGTGCAGATGATGCTTGGTTACGGCCGGTGCCAGCAGGTTAAAGAAGGTCTGGGAGCTACTGATCGGCAGCTCTGAGTAGTTATAACCACCGCGAACCGTCAGCGAGCGGCTCACTGCATAGTCCATGCCTGTCTTGATAACTGTAATGTCCTTCCAACCAAATCCGGGGCCATTGCTTGCTCCGAGCAGTGCCTGGTTGGCGTCGGAGTTGGCAATCGACTTTATCTGTCCGTAGAGGATGCGCTCAACATCAAACATGACCACGGTCTTCGAGTTAGGCTTGACGGCCACGCCGCCAGCAAAATTGGCAGGAATGTCAAACTTGCCGCCTTCGGCAAAGAGCCCCCGGTAGCGATCAAAGCGGCTCATGTAAGTGCGGCTCATGTAGGTGGCTCCGACGCTCAGAATGCGGTTCAACTCACCCTGCCAGCCAACGCGAACTCCTGCTCCGTAGGAGTTCGAGTATCCAGTGTTGGTGACATGCGTGGGGTCGATGGAGGCAGAGGCCGTGGCAAAGTTCTGCAGGCCCTCGACCGAGATTCTCTGGTACGCGACCACCGGGGCAAGTCCAATAATCTGATGTGCCCCGACGCGATAGGCCACGGCAAAAGAGACAAAAAGTTGATCCAGATCCACACCACCACGCGTTGTGCCCAGCAGGGGGATGGGAGTCTTGTAAGAGGTATTCATGCCTCCATTACCGAACAGCGCTACGCCCAAAGCCAGATTGGGAGCAACCTTGCGAGTGTAACCAAACTCGGGCACCACAAAATTCATGACGCGATTTGCATCATAGGTTCCGTTGACGTCGGGATAACCTGGCGGTAACTGATTGCCGTCGATAACTCCGTAACGAACAGGCCGAAAAAGTGTGAGGGCCATTCCGTATCGATCCCCGACGTACATCAGCCCCGCGGGATTGGTAGCCGCGGCCAATACATCTCCAGGATACGCAATTCCAGCTCCGCCCCTACCCTGCGACTTCACGCCATATCCGGTGGCAAAATATCCATCTGTAGCCATTGCCGAATGTACGAGACAAAAAGACAGAATGAAATACAGCAAGAATGTGCGAACCTGCGTTTGTTTCACGGAATCTCCTTTTCCAATCCAGAACACATCAGTGTCGCTCTTTCTTTGCTGGACCTGCGTGACCGCTGTCACGTCATGTTGCTGCTTACCAACAATTTTCGGAGATATAACAACAGGTAACTCTGGTATTCGCCTAAGTCCATGCGGTAGGCTGCGCTCCCTGGGTGGTACGCAACCGGGCACAGGCAGGGCCATGGTTTCCGAAGTTCCCCCGGACGCCGTATACACTAATTTCAAGAGGAGAAGACCCCGCCATGGCCTGCCCAACGCATCTGCGCTACACCAAAGAACATGAATGGATCGAACTGGATGGCAATCTCGGAACGGTCGGAATTACTGATTATGCCCAAAGCACGCTCGGCGACATCGTCTTCGTCGACCTGCCTAAAGTCGGTGATCCGGTGACGGCTAACCAGACCTTCGGTTCGGTCGAGAGCGTGAAGGCGGTCAGCGATCTCTATTCGCCCGTCTCAGGCAAGGTGACGGAGATCAACGCGGAGCTGGCCACCTCGCCGGACAAGGTGAATGAAGACGCGTATGCGGCCTGGATGATCAAGGTCGAGCTGGCAGACACCGCGCAGTACAACGCGCTGCTCAGCGCCGCCGATTACGAAGCCTTTATTGCCGAAGAAACCGGAAAATAGACATGCGCTACCTGCCCAAATCTCCCGCCGAACGTCGGGCAATGCTTGATCGCGTCGGCGTTACTTCGGCCGACGAACTCTTCCACGTCATTCCGGAAGAGTATCGTCTGCGCCGCGACCTTGCCGTTCCGCCGCAGATGGGCGAGAGCGAGATCATCGACCACTTCCGCCAGGCCGCTGCGAAAAACGCCGTCGGTTACGCGAGCTTCCTTGGCGCTGGCTGCTATCGACACTACCGTCCCGTGGTCATCGATTCGCTGGTGCAGCGCGGCGAGTTCCTCACCAGCTACACCCCCTACCAGGCTGAGATCACCCAGGGTACGCTCCAGGCCATCTTCGAGTTCCAGACCATGATCTGCGAACTCACCGGCATGGATGTCGCCAACGCCAGCATGTACGACGGCTCGACCGGCGCCGCGGAATCCATCATGATGGCTACGCGCATCACCGGGCGCAGCCATTCCGTCGTCGCCTCGACCGTCCATCCCGAGTATCGCGAGGTGATGAGCACCTACGCGCAACATCAGGGTTTGCCCTCGTCCACGGTGGGTTACGACGCAAAATCGGGCCGCATCAATCTCGACCTGCTCGACGCCGCTATCACCTCCGACACCGCGTGCGTGCTGGTGCAGTCGCCCAACTTCTTCGGCGTCGTCGAAGACATTCCCGCCATCGCCGCCATCGCACACGCCAAGGGCGCGCTGCTCATCGTCTCCATTGCCGAGGCCATCTCGCTCGGCATCGTGCGCCCTCCGGTCGAGGCCGATATTGTCTCGATGGAGGCGCAGTCGTTTGGCGTCGCGCTCAGCTACGGCGGCCCCTACTGCGGCGTCATCGCCACCAAAGACCGCTTCATTCGTCAGATGCCGGGCCGTCTTGTCGGCGAGACCCGCGACGCCGATGGCAACCGTGGCTTCGTGCTCACGCTGGCCACCCGCGAGCAGCATATTCGCCGCGAAAAGGCGACTTCGAATATCTGCACGAATCAGGCGCTGGTCGCTCTGATGGCGACGGTATACCTAACCGTTTACGGCAAAGAGGGATTACGCGAGCTGGCCAGGCAGAATCTGGCCAAGGCCGACTTCGCCGCCAAAACACTGGCCAGTCAGCCTGGCACGCGGCAGCTCTTCGCAACCAGTCCGCGCTTCAATGAGTTTGTGCTCTTCACCGAGGAGGCACCAGCCACCCTGAACGCGCGCCTGCTGGACCAGAAGATCATCGGCGGCCTCGACCTCAGCCGCTGGTATCCCGAACTTGGTCACGCAACGCTCTGGTGCGCCACAGAACTGAACACACGCGCCCAGATGGAAGCCGCCGCCAGCACTCTGGCCTGCGCGCCAGTGGAGGCTTGAGAACATGGCAACTGAGACTCTGAAACCATCCGCCACGCTTGCCTCCGGACCTACGCCGCGGAATACCACGCTCGGCAAGGTGCGTACCCACCCCACCCAGAACGAAGGCCTCATCTTCGAGAAGTCCTCGCCCGGCAAGCGCGCCGTCAAGCTGCCGCCGCTCGACGTGCCGGAAGCAGATGCCGAGAGAATACTGGGCGACTCTTTCCGCGCCGAGCCTGCGCCACTGCCCGAGGTCAGCGAGATCGAGATCATTCGCCACTTCACGCGGCTCTCCACCTGGAACTACGCCATCGACCTCGGCATGTATCCGCTCGGCTCCTGCACCATGAAGTACAACCCGCGCGTCAACGAATTCATCGCCCGCATCGAGGGTCTGGCCGAGGCCCATCCTTATCAGCCCGAATCTCTCGCGCAAGGCTCGCTGGAAGTCGTCTCCCTGCTTGAGCAGTGCCTCATCGAGATCACCGGCATGGACGCAATCACGCTCCAGCCCGCTGCCGGAGCGCACGGCGAATTCACCGGCATCCTTCTCGTCCGCGCGTATCACGAGTCGCGCGGCAACGCTCGCCGCAAGGTGATCGTGCCGGATTCTGCGCACGGGACCAATCCGGCCACCGCGGCCATCTGCGGCTATGAGGTCCAGAACCTCAAGTCCAACGCCCTCGGCATGGTCGATGTCGCCGAACTCGAACGCATCGTCGATGAAGACACCGCCGCGCTGATGCTCACCAACCCTTCGACCATCGGCGTCTTTGAAAGCGAGATTCACAAGATCGCCGACGTCCTCCACGCCAAGGGCGCGCTGCTCTATATGGACGGCGCGAACATGAACGCCCTGGTGGGCAAGGCGCGTCCCGGCGACTTCGGCGTGGACGTGATGCACCTGAACCTGCACAAGACGTTTTCCACGCCCCACGGCGGCGGCGGACCCGGCTCCGGCCCGGTTGCCTGCAAGGCCATCCTCGAGCCATTTCTGCCCACGCCCGTGCTGGCCCGCAAAGCCGACGGCAGCTTCGGCTGGAACTTTGATCGGCCTCAGTCGGTGGGTCGCGTGCGCGCCTTCTACGGCAACTACGGCATGTTCCTCCGCGCCCTCGCCTACATCCTCGCCAACGGTCCCGACGGCCTGCGCCAGACCACCGAAGACGCCGTGCTCAACGCCAACTACATCCGCGCCAGCCTCGAAGACCTCTACGAGTTGCCCTACAAGACCGCTTCTATGCACGAAGTGGTCTTCAGTGATCGACGCCAGGCCCAGCGCGGCGTAAAAACCGGCGACATCGCCAAGCGCATCATCGACTACGGCTTCCATCCCTTCACCGTCAGCTTCCCCATGATCGTCTCGGGTGCGCTCATGATTGAGCCAACCGAGAGCGAATCGAAGGAAGAGCTGGACCTCTTCATCGCGGCGATGCGGGCGATTGCGAGCGAAGTGGAAGAGACGCCGGAGCTGGTGAAGAACGCGCCGCACTCGACGCGCGTCTCGCGTCTGGATGAGGCGACGGCGGCGCGTAAGCCGGTGTTGCGCTGGCGACCGGTGGAGTAGTGGCGCGAAACGCCACAAACATGGGAAAAAGCCTCTGAACCGGTCAGGTAACTGGGAGCGGGATTGCGGGCCAATGTGCCTGATTCCTGCTATATGCTGTTTAGAATGAATCACTTATCGTGATTTTGGCGAATTTTCCGGTTGATTGGAAGGCTGCTTCGCCGGTCCACCCCCCCCATGGGGGGGTATTATTGTTATTACCGACGAAAATATGGCGAAATGTTTACTGAGTTATAACGAACTGCGGCTTTGGCTGGACGCTGCTGAGACGCCGTGGCAGGAGCCAGAATCCGGACTGGCAAAATTATGACAGAAGAGTTGTTAATTGCATGCAGCAGGTGCCATGGAGATGGATGGTGGGCTGGGGTGGTGGTTGCGCGGATCTGAGGTTGGGGATTAGGTGGTATCCCACCCATGCCGCAAAGTGCGCGTCATGGATGGGGCACCCAGTTTTCAGTATTTTATTGCTGGACTGCGCAGCGGCTGATAGGGTGTTGATTGGGATTCGATAGTGCCAAACGTATTCATTCCGTCCTTATGTGGAATTATTCTTCTTGCCAGTGCGGCACCAGTCCGCAGTGCACAAGAGTTTCCCGATTACCCAGTACGGCAACCACATAATTACAGTATCTCAGCGCGTCAAGACGAAGTTTCTATAGGGCTTGAGCCAGTAGAATCCGTGCAGGATCAGCAGGAGTACTTCCACTCCGCGTTATCTCCCAAAGGATTTCTTCCAGTCCTTGTTGTGATTCACAACCGATCTAAGCACGCTAGCCTGCTTCTGGACAAAGGGGAGATTTCTTATGGTTTGGGCGACTCCGAAGAGACTTCCCCGAAGGACAATACAGCGGGACAAAAGGCCGCCATAGTGAGCACGGCACTTATTCCGTTCATCGGCCCTTTCATTTCCTTGGGGATGGCGAAGGGGAATTCTGAGGTGAAGCAAAACATATTACGACGTGAGCTTCAGAGCATAACACTGTCTCCCGGCGATACAGCGTCTGGGTTCCTCTATATCCCTATTCCGAAGAAAGAGCTGCGACGGAAAATTCACATTCAATTCCCAATAATATGGATCGGGGCAGATAGAACAACGGTGGTACACCTGGACTTTTGAGGAGCATCGCGATGACGAAGTTTCGTAAATCACTGTTTGCTGCATTTCTAGGCTGCCTTGTCTTTACGCCGGCATGCTTACCGACAATGCTTGCGCAGGAACCAACAGCAAATTCAGCTGATGCAAAACTTCCACTCAAAGCAGTTTTGGTGCTCACGCCCGAATTCTGCTCAACGGTATTCAAGCAAGGATCAATCTGGACGACGGGTAGGGATACATTTGAAGTTGGAAAGATAGCTTGCATTGAGATGGAGCCCACGCTGAAATCTGCCTATGAGGACTTGACGGTGGCTTCCACACCTCCAACTTCAGGTAATGCTCAGGTTGTTCTCATTCCGAAGTTTGCCAATGCATACGCAACGAAATCGGTTTTTGCTTTTTCTAATCGTGAACTGGACGTATTCCTTGAATGGACGATCAAGGACGCTTCTGGTAAGACCGTCTGGCTTCAGACGGTCCGTGGATCATCGAAGCACCACATGGGAAACGGGTTCACTCATGGTCGCAACGTCAAGCTGATCGAAAGAGATGCAGTCAAGAATGTAGTAATCCAATCTTCGGAAAAGATGGAGGAGTCGCCCGAACTCCGCAATCTGGTTTCCATTCAAGCAAGTCCAGTCAAATAAGTCTGGCTGACTCTTTTCCGGGTGCCGGATTGGTTGGTGGGGCGGTTCGCTCCACAATTAGGTGATGCAGCGTGAATCTACCCGGAGATCCTGGTCCTCAACCTCTCTGGCGACCATAGGTGTTTTTTGCCTTGACAAAGCCTTCAACCTTATCGAGGGGTACCCACATTGGTTGTGGAGTAAAGTTTGAAAACATAAGATGGGCCACCTGCCTCCCTCAACTCTCTGCGCGCTGTTGTATCCTTGGCGCACCCACTCCAGGCCAGAGCCTGCGCACTCCAGGCAGAAGGACGTCCATGCATTTCCACGCGAACACGCGCTACATCGCCGCTTTCCTACTGCTTCTGGCAGCCGGTTTTGTCTTCACATCCAGCTCCGCGCAATCAGTTGACGCTGCTGCCCGCTCCGGGATACTTCGCTTCAATCAGAAGCTCGAAGACGCAACCCGCCACATGGACAACGCTGCTACGCTCGCGCTCTGGGCCGACGACGGCGTTAGCCTGCTGCCCGACGCAAAGCCGCTCATCGGCAAACCCGCCATCGCCGCCTTCATGGATCGAGTCACAGCTTCTCTCAAGGGAGCCTCCATGGGCAAATTCGAGATGCAATGCTCAGGCATCGAAATCTCCGGCGGCGTTCCCGCTAACCTGGCCACCGAGTGGTGCACAGAACACCAGATCATCACCCTGCCCGGCAACCAACCGCCCTTCGACGGCCATGGCCAGATGCTCCTCGTCCTCCGCCGCAACACCCACGGCGAATGGCATATCACCCGCGAAATGTGGAATCAGGCCGCGAAAGAGTAAATCGCGCAAAGCGGCTGCAACGACCTTGCCGTTGCTTTTCTGTCTGTCATTCCTGCGAACTCTCCGCTGTTTACACCCTCGCTACCGGGCGGGAAACACCCATCCTTCGGCCTGCATCTTCCCCCCCTTTTGTGGTTATCCCCGTTTGTTGTCATTCCCGCAGGGAATCTGCTTTTGCCTTTGTCGTTGTCATTCCCGTTTGTTGTCATTCCCGCAGGGAATCTGCTTTTCTCCTCTAACCGATGCCGTCTGGCGGGTGCCCCATCCTTAATTCACATGCTCTATCCTCCAACCGCTCGGGGTGCGGCATGGGGGGAACGAGCAGATGCCCGCATCACTCTCTTCCGCGTGCCAGATTCGGCACCCACCCTTCCGCGATGAGGCCGCGGAAAGATGGGTCACCCACATTTGTTATGGAGCGAAGGATGAAAGCATGGCTGGGCCACCCGCCTATCGTGATGAAGGCATGAATTAGATTCCCTCCCACTCTTCTGTTGGGGTTTGAAGTAAAAATATTGCTTGGCAACCCACAAGAGAACTATAATTCCGCCGTCAATTACAAGTGGATGTGGAGCTTAATCGAAGCATTCTAAACACACCCACTAAACCACAGGCCCGACTCACAAAGAAAGTGGTCCTCCGCAGCTATAGGATCGACGAAAGGACTCACATTGAAGATTTTGCTTTTATCCGCTCTGCTCTTGGTGACAACCTTGCCTTCATTCGCAAAAGACCACTCTAGCCATTATATTGTGGGCACTTTCTCTTCGACTGGAGAGTTGAGCGATGGTACCTACGCAAACTGCTATGGCGGAGGCTGTACTTCGTACAACGCGAGTCACAATGTCTCTTACATTCGCACTCACTGCTGTCCAAATTAGCCGGAAGAGGGCTTTTGGGATAGCGAAATGTGCGGTGTTTTCATGCCTTGGCTATTGATTTCCGGTTGAGGTTGGCATTCGTGCTGTCCAAGTTCGTTGACGCAA
>JAKAXU010000062.1 GCA_021816455.1 Acidobacteriota bacterium | reverse complement strand
CTCTGCTCAAGACGTGGCTCATGACCACAGAGGCTAACTTCCCCCTGCGGCAGCTCTGCCTTAAGCCTCCTCTCGTTGGCCGCTTTTCACTTGATCATCTATGGCCGCTTTTGGGTGATCACCGAGGCCCAATCGCGGGTTATAACCGCAACATCATCGGTCTCACTGTACATATGAACATTCAAAGAAGCGGTTATTAGCAAACAGTTTTCTCAGCGATGTCTCTTGACCAAACCATGACGACACTTCGCGGAGGGCCCTACGATGCGATTCCCTCAGATGAGCATGGAGACATTGATTGCAGTTGTAAATACCGCGGAGCAGCGGTCGATATTGCGCGCAGGAAAAGAGATCGGCCTGTCGCCTTCTGCGATTTCCAAACGTATTCGGGCAGCCGACCAGATTGTTGGATCAAAAATTTTTCAAATGACCGAGAATGGCTTGATCCTGACCAAACGCGGCGAGACGTTTTATTTTGAAGCCATCCAGGCCCTTGAACATGCCTGTCGCGCGGAAGAGAAGACCAAGGCGGAAGTTCTGATTGAACGAAAGCATTTGCTCATCGGACATTCGACATGCCTCGCGCCAAGGCTACTGGCGCTACTGAACAATATCCGGTTTGATGATGACCCGGATATTCATATTCACCACACCAGTGGCTTGACGCTGGAACTTGTCCAAAAGGTGCTGGCCGGAACGCTGCATGCAGGGTTCGGATTTCTCCCGCTTTCACACCCGGAGCTTTTCGTTCGCCAGATTTATGAGGAGCCGTTGGTTGCTTGCCTTCCAGCCAACCATCCGCTGGCTACCCGGCACATGCTCCATATTCAGGAGTTGATTCGCGCGCCATGGATTGCCGTCGCTCGCGACCCTTTCCCGTCTGCGCATGAAGAGATCGAGCGCTGCTTGCACGGCTATGGGGTCCAACTTCAAATTGCCACCGATGCGTACTCTCCTTGGGAGGCGGAGGCGTATGTGGAGCATAAAATCGGACTTTGCCTGCTGGCCCGCTCCTCCGCAGTTGCGCGCCCAGGTGTGGTCATCAAGCCGGTTGCCACGCGTATTCTGGTGAGAAAAAGTGGAGTCTTCGTTCGCGAAGACAACCGCGATCCCCTACTCAAGAAATTTATAGACGCGTCATTGATGGCGACGGAACCTTTGCGCTGGAAACCGCAGCCGAACGCATAAGATTATTCCAGAAAGTAATCGAGTGATTTGCCGTACAGCTTTGTCAGTTGCAGAAATTCCATCACGTCGACCCGCCGCTCCCCGGTCTCGCACTTAGAAAGGAAGGAATGCGCCATCCCCATGCGCGCGGATACTTCCCGCTGGGTCAGTCCGGCCTCTTCACGCGCCAGGATAAGGCGCTGCAGAAACACGTCGTAGGTCTCCTGATAGGGAGCCGTCCGCGCTTTGCGGGATTTGCGCGTTTCCTGGGCCTTGCGCTTTGTCACACCTTCCAGTGTCGGGAGGAGTTGACTATTCCCCTAATAAGGGCCACACTAGACACGCCTTGATACCCCAAATCCTGCGAGGAAATTGCTTTGAAGCGAGCTGTGATCGAATGCCCGGAATTGACCGACAAGATCATCCGGGAACTGCGGATTCATGACGATCCGCCCTGTGGGCGGGAGGTGCATATCGAGTTCACCGACGGGACGGAATTCACTGTGACGCTAACATCGACGACGACGGTCGACGCGAAATACTACCGCGACCGGGGCGGCGAACTGGAAGTGATGCGCGAGTTCCGCGACTCGTCCACATCACCGCTCTGACCCGACATCGCATGGATATCCTCGATGCGCCGTAATCCCTGCCGCCGGACAACATAAACGACAGAATTCAGGCAGTGCCGGACTTCGGACAGCATGGCTTCGATCTGGATATTGGCGTTGCCGCGCATGGCCAGCATGGCCAGCCGGTACAGAGCGTCTTCGGCGCTCGATGCATGAATCGTGGCCAGCATTCCACGATGGCCGGTGTTCATGGCGTCGAGCAGGGTGCGCGCCTCCGGCCCACGGACTTCACCAACGAGGATGCGGTCAGGCCGATGGCGCAGCACGGCCTTTAGCAGGTCTTCAAAGGTCAGCATGCTCTTGTGAGTATCGATCTGGGCCTCGGCAGAGACGACGTGCGGCTTGCGGATGTGCAACTCGGCGGTGTCCTCGATGACCAGAATGCGCTCCTCCTTTGGAATCGCATCGGCCAGTACATTGAGCAGCGTCGTCTTGCCCGTGTTGGTTCCGCCAGCGATCAGGAGGTTGTCGCCTCGCTGGACGGCGGCAGTCAACGCCGCCGCCTGTTCCTCGGCCAGCATGCCGCGCTCGATCAAGTCTGTCATCGTGTAGCCGCGCGAGGTGAACTTGCGGATGGTCATCATGGGCGCGGGATGGACGATGGGCGGGACCATGGCGGCCAGTCGGCTGCCGTCCGGCAGGCGGAGATTGAGGATGGGCGAATTGGCATCGAGCTTCTTGCCAAAGCGATTGGCGATGACTTCAAGGCCCGTGCGCAGCGCACCATCGTCGAAGCGGATGCCAGGCAGCAATTGCATCTGCGCATCCTCCTCGATCCAGACGGAAGAGTCCGGGTTGACCATGATCTCCGAGACAGTCTCGGCTTCGAGCAGATGTCGAATGGGTTTCAGGAACGGCAGAATAATCTCGAAACTCATAAACGGCTCCTTTCGGGACGAAAACCGATCTGCTCCTGTTCAAACCAGGACATCTCGACGGGCAGGAAGTCCGGCTTCAAATAGCAGTACGTCGGCGGCTGAGGCGTCACGCCATCGAAGGCAACCACCACAGCCTGAGCATTTTTCAACTCGAAGAACACCCGTTCGTCAAAGACCGGCTCCTTCTGTTTCTGATATTGCTTGGAGGCGGAGACGGAACCACGGCTCGACGACGTGCGGCCACTCAACCAGCCGACGTTGGCATTGCTGCTGGACTCGGAGACGGTGTAGCTGATGCGCGTCTTTTCCGTCTTACCGCACAGCTCCGAGGCATAGCGGGCCGTGTCCGGATCGGTGGTGGTGAGAAACACTTTCGTGCGGAATGCCTGGAGCAGAGTTTTGACGCCTTCGTTGGGCAACGCTTCCTTGAGCGACGAGATGCTCTGCGTGGCCACGATGGGGATACACTTCGGTTGGCGAGAGATGGACAGAAAGCGCTCGTCGCCGGTCGGGTTGTTGCCGCCGACGGTGGCGAAGTTCTGGTACTCATCGCAGAGAAAGACGGTGGGACGGAAGTGCTTCTCCGGCTCCGCTTCCATCTTGGGGATGCGCAAGAGCACGGCCCGCTGATAGTCGGCCTTCATCATGGTGCCGATGACCTTGGCCAGCGCCGGGTTCAGGGCCACGGGAAAGTTCAGGCCCACTATGTTTCCCTGCTCGATCAGTTCTTCAAAGGCAGGCAGCACGCGGCCATCGGGATCGGCGGGACACGGTTGGCCTTCGTAGAGCGCCTTCGGTGGACAGAAGACGCGGCGCACCTGCGGATCGGTTTCAAAGAGCGACAGGAAGACCTCAATGCCCTGGATGATTGAGGTCTTGACCTCGGAGCGGAAGAACTTCCAGTGCTCCCAGTACCAGTAATCGACGCTCTGCCAGCGCTCGCGCAGATTCGGATCGCAGGGCTTCCGCCGATAGCGCGTGATCTCCGCGTCTGTATGTTCGAGCAGCAGATGTTCGAGCGCCTCATTCGACGGGGCCATGTACTGGCCAGTTGTGGCATGCAACTCAAACCCAAACGGGGCCAGCAGCGCGGCATACGTCTGGTACGCTTCCAGACTGACGGCAAGATAGGAAACACTGCTGAATCGTGTGCCGACCTCGATCAAGAGCGCTTCGAGCGCACCCGCGCTGATGACCGTACGGAAGACATCGAGCAGTGTGACGTAGTTGTCTCGCACGCGATGGAGCAAGATCACGTACCGGACGAGGTCGGTATAGGACTGCTGCCAGAAGGGTTCCTTGCCCGCGCCCCAGATGGCGATGATGATGCTGGCAATGTTGAATGCCTGGGCGTAAGGGTCGAGCGAGTTATTCAATGGGTTGTAGCGCAGGGCCCCGTCGAGCGAAATCTCGACATAATCCTCTGTACGTCCGCAGACTGTGAGTATTCGCCGCGCATGACGGCAGAGATCGCCTTTCACTTCGAGGACGATGCCGGAGAGCTTCCGCTCCGCATCCGCCGCCCGGTACGCGAACAACTGCCGCATGGCCGGAAGAATGGCAGCCTGGGTCTTGCCGGAACCGGTCGCGCCGACCACGGCGATGCCGGTATAAAGACCGCGTTCGGGCACCGCGAGCCAACGCGGATTCCGGGACGGAAGGGGCTTGAGCGCATGATGGACTTCTCCGAGGACCAGCGACAGTTCCGTGCGATACAACGGGTCGGGGTACGGCGGCAAGGCTCCAGCCACAGCTTCCGATCCACCACGATACCCATGCACATAGAGCAGCGAGAAGAGCGTGGAGCAGACAAGAAACGGCGTGGTGAAGAGGAACAGGTCATAGCTGTTCGCCGCAAACGTGTATAAGGTTGGCCGCTCGACAGCGACGAAGCGCAGCAGGGGGTCGGCGGCGGGCCAGGGGAAGAGCGCATGTACCGCAATTCCGCTGGCCACGGCCAGGCCCAGGGACAGCAGGAACCGGTTTTCGACCAGCACCGCCAAGGCCTTCGGAAAACTACTGCGAAGCCCGTTCATCGGCCGTTCTCCGCGCCATTCCCAAGCGATTGTTTGTACCGCTGGAACTCGGCGCTCTCGGCCAGTGCGAAGCGCAGCAGATGGTTTACGAGATAGCTGGTGTCGTTCTCCGACCACTTGCCCATCAGCGCGAGATCGTCGGCGACTGCGCCGTCGATGGTGGTTTTCAAGGGAACGCGCCGGACTTTGCTTGCTCCTTTTTCAATCTTCAATCGGGTCATCGCTGGTTCTCCTTCCGTACGGTTTCGGTACTTGTTAAGGACTTCACCCGGCAGAAGGCGGGAACGACCGAGCGCAAGCGGCAGGCCCACGGGCCGGGGTCGTTCCCGCCCTCTGCCCCACTTATCCGTGGCCCCTCGTTTCCGTCATCTCGTTGGTAAATAGCGCGATCTGGGGGTGCTGTTCGCAGTCTTCGTGGCCCGTGGCATGGCCCGCCGTCAACGTTAGAAACATTGGATAACTGGATTCAACCCATTGGGTTTTGAAGCCGATCTTCGTTGGTTGACTGCAGAAAACGTCACGGATTTTCTTCGCATCCATCGCGCCAGAGTTCCACGCGGCGATGATCCCGGCATGAATTGGATCGCGATAAAGGCACGCGCCTTCCTCCAGCAGGCGGTGTTCCTTCGGGGTGATGGAGCGATGGAGTTCATGGAATTTCCGGTTCACAGCCAGCCACTGGAGGAGGTGATCGACTCCCAGCGGACAGGCTGGATGTGCGTTTCCTGACTTGGCAACCAGCCGTGCAAACAGTCGTTCGGCATCCTCCAAGTGCAACGGCTTGCGTGCGACATACGCAACCTCCGCCTGCGGAAGCGCCCGGAGTAGGTTTTGGTACGCGATCAGGAATCGCTCAAACTTCGAGAGCGAGCGATGGCCCTCATCGACAAAATAAAAGTGCGTTGCATGATGTTCATCGCTGTGAGGAATGGAGACAGCTACAGATTCGCCAAACGCAAAGGCCGCAGCGATTGCATCCTGGTCTACGCCAGCCTGCGCGAAGTATCGACGCCTGGCGGCTTCTGTTTCCAAAAACTCTTCCGTCGCCAGATGCCGCAGCACAACGTCGAGCGCCATCAAGCGGCGCAAGATTTCGCCGCCGCTTTTGACGCGCCGATTCTGCGAATCCGGGTCGCCGAGCATACGATACAGGCTCTTGCCACAGAGGTGATACACCCGATTGCGCCCGTCGGTGTCGATGGCTCGGATCAGACCATGCGTGATCGTCCTGTGCAGAAAGTGGGTGGCGATTGAGCCGCGCTCACGTCCGACGAATGCGCAGAACTGCCGCCGGAGAAAATACCCGGAGTGGATAGCCACGAGATACAGGAAGGCGGCTTCGCGCTCCGCATAGCCGGAGAGCCGCAGCGCGTCGATGATGTCTGGACTCATAGCTTCATCACCCAATCGAGCAGATGGTGCTCGTCCTCCACCTTCGCCAGACGTGTGTGGTCGGAGGCGGAGGCATACATGCGAAAGCCAGCCTGAGCTTTGGCCCGAAGATGGCCGGGACGGTAGGCGGCAGTGACCACCTCAATGTCTGAGAACGCGGCGCGTGAACCCTGATCCATTTCGTAGTGAATCCGCGCATCGGAAATTTCAATCCGGTTGTGGATGTAAGGCAGCTTGAACTCCGCTGCGGCCTCGCGGCGAATCTCCGCAAGATCGCGTACCGGGTCGGCTTTGCGGGCTTCATGGATAGCGCGGTAGACCTTCGCCTTCAGCTCAAAGTCCAGCTCCACGCGCAGGTTCCTTCCCCCGGCGCGCTCGATGGTTTCCGCCTCCTTGAGATACGCGCGGTAAATCTGCGTATCGTGTTCAACCTCGCGTGGCTTGACCATGCCGTGGTACAGCTTCTGCTTTAGCGGAAGCGCACCCACTTCCCGCACCAGAGACTCGCCATGGTGCGTAAGCGAGACAGCGTCGATGCGCTGTGAGAACAGCCGGAGTCCATCGTTGCGGGCGGCGACGGAGACAACCGAGAGCACGCCCTTTTCTTCGAGAAAACGTAGATCGGACTGAAGGGCGCGTTTGTCGCCTTCGTAAATCGTGCGGGCGATATCGTCCACGGCGAGCACGCGAAAGCGTCCAGCCTCGGCGATGAGCTTACGTTCTTCGGGGCGCAGGCGCAAACCGCGAATCTCCTCGGCAACGCCAGCGTGTGTGCGGCGTGGGCGTTGATCCGGCGTGCGCGCGTGCTCGACGGAGCGCTCCTTGCCCTGCTCGCGCCGTCGCTCGCGTTTTGGCGACGGTCGGTCGTTGCAGCGGACAGAATGACTTCGGGCCATCTCCAACAACCGGTCGATCCTGCGTGTCAGGGGCGAGACGGGAGTTTCCTGCCCGTGGGTTGCAGCCTCCGGCGCAATGTCCAGCTTGCGCCGCTCGGCGATCTCCGGCTCGCGTGGCAGATCGAGCCTCATGACTTCGCTCCATCCGGCGAAGCTGGCGCAGTCTTTATGTTAGGAAGGATTTCGACATCGTACTCAGCCGGGTCGCCGAAACGGTCCATCTGTTCACGCGCCGTTTCGCGCATCTTGCGGATGCGGGCGATCAGGTCGGGCGTGCGTTCCTCATAGGGTTCTTCATGCAGCATGGGTTTACTCCTCCTCCTCCTCGCCAAAGCGAGCGAGAATTTCGTCGGACAGCTCGCTCTGTCCGGTGTGGATTTCACGGTCGAGGTGTTTCAGCTTCCGGCCCGTGTCGCGCAGGAAGAACTTGCGCTCGATCCAGATCGTCAGGCCGAGGATATTGGCGAATAGCAGCGCGCAGTATGTGGCGATCATGCGCAGGTACGCATGCACGATCAGGCCGCGCCAGGGCACGAGGAAGTGCGTCTGGCTCATCAACCAGAAGCCGAGCGCGAGAAAGATCAACGTGGCGACAAAGACGGCGTTGGCGATCATCGTTTCCTTCACAAAGTGCGGTGCGGTGCAAGCAAAATGCGGAGAGGATTTCGCCTCTCCGCGAAAGAAGGACGGTCTTACCCGCCGTACTTCTCAATCACGCCAGCCGCTGGGATTTCGAGTCTCTTGATGCGCGTGGCATGGACTTCATAGATAGGAGCGGTGAAATTGAGCGACCCATAATGGTGAATCGCAAGATACCCATCGATCTCGACGTACTCGCCCTGCTTCATGCCACGGGTGAAGCCGCAGAAATACGGCCCCGGGCAGACGATCCGATACCATGCGGTGCGAGAGATCCACTCATTGGCCGGCCTCCACCACATACCGGACTCGACGCACAGCGTGAGGACGGCATAGGCATCCTCGGTGATGCCTTCCGAGGAAGGCACCTCGGCATCTCTGCCGAGGAAGCCACGCAGGGTTACGGTGTTGCGAAAAAGGTTCATGATTGCGCCCCCTTTCGGAGAAGGAACGCCGCTTACGCGGCGTCCTCCTCGGAGATGGATTCGGAATCTGAATCGGAGTGCTGGGGCCGTGCCAGCTTCTTGACGAGGCTGGCCCGGACCTCCCAGGTGCGGCGCTTGACGGTGGATTTCTGCTTGCCGCTGCCGGTTTCCGCATCGAACTCGGAACTGCGGAGTTCACCTTCGACCTCAACGTAGTCGCCCTTCTTCAGGCTCTTTGCGTACTCGGCGGGCTTGGCGAAGCAGATGATGCGGTGCCATTCCGTGCGCGCAACCCACGCGTTGGACTTTTTGTCCTTGTAGCTGGACTTGGTGGCGAGCGAGAGGACGATGACGGACTTGCCGGTTGCGGTGGCCTGGGACTGCGCGTCCTTGCCGATGAAGCCCTTCAGGCGGATAGTGTTTTCGTAGAGTGCCATGATGATTTCCTCCATGTTGGTTTTGCCCGGATTTCACTCGGGACACTCTTGCGCGAAGCGACGTGAGGTGCCCCGCTCCCAAGGCCAAGCGGCGCTTTTTCGGAGGGTCTGGAAAATGTTTTTTGCGTTCTATGCACAAAAGATTTTCTGGAAACCGAAACCCGCTGGGCGCTCGCCACAGCGAGCGAAGCAGAGACGCGCCGTGCCGCAGGGCGCGGGAAAAGCACCGAGCGAGTGACCGAGGGAGAGCAGGGAAAAACTGGAGGAATGGCGCTCGCACTGAAATCACCGCCAACCAGAGGCATGTTTCAGGACGCGCTTCAGAGAACAGCCGACCGTCCGGCGTTCTACCTCGCCGCCGCCCATAGCTACAAACAACCGGGACGCGAATCGCACGCGCACGATCCCGCATCCCGTTTGCAGCCTGCCCAGCGATAGGGCCAAATGTCGGCGACAGAGACGAAGGTACGCAGCAGCTCCCAGATGCTGTCGGCATGGCAGGCAACTCCGAAATGCGCCGCATGGGAATACCACCGATCCTGCTCGTCATCGCTGGCATAGCGGAGCCTCGTTCCGATGCAGGAATCCCTGAGGGGACGTCGTAATGCGATAGTCCTTTGACGGAATAGTCGTGATATGGAATACTTATATTATGGCAACCGAGGTGATCGTGACGGCGGAGTTTGAACGCTGGTGGGATACGCTCGCCGTCGAGGAACAGAAAAGTGTGGCTGTCGTGGTTGCCCTGCTGGAAGAGAGAGGGACGGCGCTTCCATTCCCCTACAGCTCCAGCATTACGAATTCCACGAAGTTGCGTGAGCTTCGCGTGCAACATGCTGGCAAGCCGTACCGGGTGCTCTATGCCTTCGATCCCAAGCGCAACGCGGTTTTGTTGCTGGGTGGGAATAAGACCGGCAACAACCGCTGGTACGACACACATGTTCCGAAGGCGGAAAAGCTGTTCGCTGCGTACCTCAACGAGAGCAAGCAGTCGACTTAACAGGAGAGAAGAATCATGGCGCGTAAATTTAGTGATCTCACGAAAAAGATGAGCGCAAAGGATCGGGCCGAGATCAAGGCCCGCAGTGCCAAGCTTCTTGCAGAATTGCCGCTGGAGCAACTGCGTTCGGCGCGGAGCCTGACCCAGACCAATATGGCGCAGACACTGGGCGTAAACCAGAGCGCCATCTCGAAGATCGAGAAGCGCACCGATATGTATCTGAGCACGTTGCGAAGCTATGTCGAGGCCATGGGTGGCAGCCTCGAAATTCAGGCGATCTTCCCCGATGGGGCCGTCCGCGTCGATGTCTTCAAAGAACGCTGAACAAGCGACCGCTCGATTGGACTCCGTATCGGGATGGTACCGGCCTCGCATCGTCAATTCCCGAACGCCTGGTCTTCGTGGATGTAGCTGATGACGAGGCCGAGGGGGTTGGTCAGCAACATCCGATTCGGCACTTCGTCGCGGAAGCTGTAGACGACATTCGCCGTCCAGTGTTCCCGCCGAATCTCCTGCGGATCACCCGGTGCGCGGAAGACCTTGTCGAAATCGATCTCTGCGCGATAGGGAGGCTGGCGCAGGTCTTCGAGCACGATGTCTTTCACGTCGATATCAATGTTGGGTGCGCTCGGATCGAGCAGAAAGGCATCGAGCGTCTTCTGCTTCCGCACACGGTCGAGCGTCGCGTTCTGCAATGGGCCGGAGAGAAAATCGAGCGACTCGGCGAAATCGCGCTGCAAGGTCGAGTGATTGCGTCCGTAATACAACTCGGCCCAGCGCGCGAGATAGTATTTGCCGACGCGGTCGATGGGAATCTTCTCGAAGTCGTCGTACTGCATGATCTGGCCACGCCCGGAATCGGTGATCGCAAGGATCAGCGGCTTCAGGTGCATGGCGCGGGTTTGGGCGCGATAAAAGAGCGCCAGCAGCGCCAGAGCAACCACTGCCAGCACCAGCAGAGCGGCTTTCAGGTAGGTATTGGTCACCACCGGCTCGGCATAGAGTTCGAGATATTTCTCTCGCGTTTCGATGAATGGAGACTTTTCTTTGCTCATGATTGGTTCCCCAACGGGCTAACCCAGTTGCCGGTGCGCCCGCTCAAGATGGCCGAGGTCAGATCTGGGATTTTGAGCAAGCCATATGCGCAGACCGCAAGGATCACGATGACAGCGGGCAGCAGCGTGAAGGCGTTCGACAGACTGATCGGACCGATGACTCCCAACAACCCCAGCAGCACCTTCGAGAAAACAAAAATGAAGGCGGCGGCGATCACCTGATAGAAGCTGTAGCCGAGGAATGCCTTGAACCACCCCCAAAAGAGAAAATCGAGTTTGGGCACGATGAAGAACGGAATGAAGATCGGGCCAACCAACACGCACACAGCAGCCGCGACGTAGCCATAGGCAATCACAGCAAAGGCCACGGCCTCGATGGCCGCCAGCGCCACCGCCATCACAAAGAAAGTCAGCGTCTCGTGAAAGCTGAAGATGCCGGGTGGCGAGCCGAGTTGTTCCTCGGCCTGCACAACGGCATCGGCGATCTGCTGGGTCTGGTCGGATTCGATCTGCCCGGAAAGCTGCAACGTCTCCTGCGTGATCAGGTCGCTGAAGCTGTAGCCGATGCCGGGCAACGGTTGCGAGTAATAGGTCAGCATGCCAAGACCAAAGGAGATGGCCAGAAGCAGGTTGGCGAACTGGCCGAAGTGGAAGCTGCCGTAGAATCCCTGCGCGGTCGAGAGCGCCGTCTGCACGCCGAACCAGACGATCAGGATCACGGCGAGACCTCTGAAGATGTCGAGGCCCATGGCCTGCATCGCCGGGCTGTGCGTGGCCAGCAATTGCGCCGTAGCCTGTCCAAGAAAAGTGAAAGGGTTCTGTTCCATAATCAGTGTCCTGACGGGCTGAGGGAGATGGACGCAAGCGAGTTGCTGACGCCGTCAGTCATCTTCTGCATGACCGAAGGAAAATTCTGGTTGAAGTAGATGGATTGATTGATGAGCCGGTTCTGCTCGTCCATCCGCTGCTTTGCCGCCAGGGCCTGCTGCGTGACTTCGGCGGCGAGGATTTGGTTGGCATCCTGCTGCGAACGGATTTGCAGGAGCGTCGCCGTGTTGATCTTGCCCAGTACAGCCATCTCGCTCTGCTGCGACGGGTCGGTCGAGTAGGTGTCCGATTCAAGATTGGCGAGCTTCTGCGAGAGCGCCTCGGAGTTGGCGCGGATCGTGCCCACGGTGGACAAGGCGTTCGTAATTGCACCCTGGCCGAGTTCGGACGTGGCAATTTGATTCTGGATGACGGCCTGCGTGTCGGCGTCCTGCGTGGCCAGTGCGCTGGCCTGATAGGTCTGCGCCTGGAGGACTGATTGTGCATAGGCGGTCGCCGCCTGCGACGGGCCACCGATATTCAAGGCGTTGATCCACGCGCCGGTGTTGCCATAGCTGTCGGGGGCGGCCAGGTTCGTCCACTGCGTGGACTGCGATTGATAGCGCACAGCCAGATCCTGCGGCATCCGCGACATCTGGTAGGCGAGGTCATAGGCGGTAATGATCTGATCGCGCGTCTCGACGGCGGTGGTGTACATCTGCTGCAACTGGCCAAACTCCTGAACGGCCTCGCCGAAGTTCGAGGCGTCGAAGACGGCCCATTGCGCGTGCGCGACAGACGAGAGCAGTGCGATCAGCAGAAACATCGGTGCGAAGAGTTTGATGGGTTTCATGACATTTTCCTTTCGTGAATGTGAGCTTCAGAAATTTCCCGGCATGTCGTGGTTTTCGTAAGCGGGCAGCAGCATGTCCTGCGTCAGGATCACCTTTACGCGATGGCCCTCGCGGATGGTGATTGTTGGCAAAATGTTGATGAAACGGTCGAGCACGTCCGCGCCCGACTGCGACAGACTCGACGCCACGCCCATCTCGTACATCTGCGGGCCGTTCATCGCATAGCCGCTGCCGTAGGTCGTGGCCTCGGCGGCCCCGGAGATAACGCCCAGAGCAATCGATGCGCCGAAGATCTGGAGGTAATGGCTGTTGACTTGATCCGACAAACCCGTTGCGCCAGTCTGATCGAGACCCTGGAACTGATCGAGATCAACCGAGTAGCCGTCCGGCATCAGCATGCGATGGAAGGTCACAGCCAGCCGTCGCTGACCGGTGCCGGAGACTTTGCGTGCATCGCCCAGTAAAAATGTTCCCTGCGGAATTAACACATGCTGGCCGTCGTGCGAATAGACCGGATTGGTGACCATGACTTTAACCGGCCCGGCGAAGTCACCGACCAGCCGGTTGACCAGCACCGTGTCGATGACCGTTCCTTCAAAGAGCGCATACGGCTGGCCGTGCGCGGCATTGAGATTGACTTCCGGCGGACGCTTCGCGGCAGGTGTCGCCGTCGCGGCGGCAGCATGATCTGGAGTCGCAGCAGGCAGCGCGGCTTTGTCCACTGGGTCAGGCTTCGGCATCGGCTGCGCCGATGGCATACCGCTTGCCGCCACCAGATTCGAGACAAACCGCGAGCGGAACTCCAACTCCCGCTCCGCATCCTTCACCGCATCGCGCGGCGGCTGGGCCGACTGGCCAGAGGCCCCGTTCCCCATGCCGACTGCGGGAGCCGTCGTATCTGAAGCGCCGTTCTGCTGTGCATGCAGGGCGGCCAGCGTTGCCTGTTTCTGATTGAGGTCTTCCGTCAGCGCTTCAATGCGCTGGCTATTCGCCTCCGGAGCAAGCGCGGCGTTCTCCTGCGGCGACCGTTTGGCAGCGGGTTGCGTGTGGTTCTTCGAGAACAAGACCGCCAGCAGGATCACCAGCGCGAGTCCGGCGATCACATAGGTCTGCGCCTGTTTCGGAACCACGCCTTCCGGCTGCACGCGCCGGTCGCTGACGGTGGCCGCTTGCGGGACAGGCACGACTTCTGGAATCTGTTTGCTCTCTGTCATTGCGCCTTCTCCCGCCGCACAAAGGCGAGCTTCTTTTTGCCGACCTGGAGATAGCCCTTGTCGACGACCTGCGCGATCACATAGGTGTTGTCCCTGAGTTGAAAGCTGACGAGGTCAGGCTTGCCGTCCTTGAGCGCATAGACCGCGAACTTTTCGGAGGCCAACGACTGGATGTAGGTGAAATGGTCGTCGTGGTAGATTGCCTGGACGTCAAAGGGCGATTTGTTTTTGTATTTGTAATCGAAGGCCAGATGCGTGATCGGATAATTGGCGCGGAACTGCTCGACCGATTCCTTGGCGCGGGCGATGGCCGTTTGCGCCTGCACCTGAGCTGCGGCAACTTCGGCTGCCGGTACGAACTTCTCCGGGCCACGCACGGCGGCGAGCGACGACGCATCCGATGGCTCGATGAGGACTTTGAGGTCGGGCAACTGCGTCTCATCGTCGTCGAGGGTGAAGGAATAGACGTTGCCCTTGTCGGTGATCAGGTTCAGATTCGAGTGGATGTCGGCTTTTGCCGGATGCAAAAAACAGTCGTTGCGCACGGCGTCGATGATCCAGAAGTCCTTATCTCCGGTGGCGACTTCGAGAATTTTCTCCGTGGTCGGCAGCTCGATCAAGGTGGTGTAACGCATCCGCGCCCGGATGGGCACAATGTCATTCGCGTGATAATGCACGATGCGGGCGGTCTCTTGCACGGGCGTGATCTGCGCTCCGAGCGAGAGCGCCGCCAGGCTTGCGGCGATCCAATAGAAATTCCAGAATCGAGGTCTCATGGTTTCTCCTGGGTTGTGGGTTGAGGAAAGTCCTGGGTCAGACGCAGCAGTCCCTGCTCTGGCCCGTAGCGGGCGAAATACTCCTGCCTCCGCAGGTTGTCGCGGGAGTTGTTGCTGGCGATCCAGTAGGTCAGCGCGTCGACTTCGAGGATGAGCTTCTTTGTATGACCAGGCTGTTTCAGCAACAGTTCGCGCTTGGGAACCAGCGATTCGAGCATCTCCAGCTCCGTGTCGTTCAACTGGAAGACCTCGGCATAGAGCTTCCGGTCCATGTTGGGGTTGGCGAGAAATATCTTCGTCGGGCAGGACTCATGCACAATGTGCAACATCTCGGACGCAGCCAGTTCCACCACCGACTGGGTTGCCAGAATCATCGCGGCGTTCTTCTTGCGCCATGTCTTTTCCGCGCGCGTGATCCACTCGCGGATCGTCGCGTTCTTCAGGAACATCCACGCCTCGTCGATCACGAAGCATTTGAAGGTCGCTGTGTTCTCCGGCTTTTCAATCTCGGTGGATGCCCGATGCAGCACATAGAACAGCAGAGGCTCCAACACATCCGGCGCATCGGCCCAGCCGTCGAAGTTGAAGGTCTGAAAGCGCGAGAAGGTCAGTGTGTCCTCGACGTTGTCGAAGAGATGCCCGAACTGTCCGGCACGCGTCCATCGGTGCAGGCGCTCGCCTAGCGGCCCCAGAATGGAGGCAAAGTTTGTGAGGGTGCGAATCTCCGGCGGCAACTGGTAGACCCGTTCGACGGCGGCATAAAGCGCCTTTTCGTCCTCAGGCGTGAGCCGGTATTTGCCCTGGGCCTCGATCAGAACTTTCGTAAACAGATAGAGGAAGTTCCAATTCTCATCCGTTGGCGGTAGGGAGAAGGGATTGATCGAGAAGCCAGGATTCTGGAGGCCAACGTTCAGGTACGCCCCGCCGAAGACGCAGGTGAGTGTTTCGTAGCTGCCGCCCAGATCGAAAATGAAGGTCAGCGGATCGTACTTCTGAAGTGATTCCAGCAGAAAGTTCAAAAGAAAACTCTTGCCCGATCCCGTGGCGCCCAGCACCAAGGTGTGCGCCACATCGCCGGAATGAAGATTGAAAAAGTACGGCGTTGCCTGCGCCGTTTCGAATACGGCAAGATGTTCGCGCTCAAGGTGCGCATTCCAGTTGGAGCCGCTATCGATGCCAAAGAGGAACGACAGGTCGGCGAGGTTGGAATTGAGCGCCCACTGCTTTCGTAGATTGAACTGCCGGTTTCCCGGCACCGTGGCGAAGAAGGCGTTCAGCAAGTTATACCGTTCTTCGTACAGCAGGCCATCATGCTGGGTGAAGAGCTTCTGAAACTCCGTCACGGCGTGCTCCACCCTGGCGCGATCCTCGTCGTACACCACTACCGTCAGCGTGAACTCGCCGAAGCTCTTGCCCTCCACAGCGAGCGCGGTCAGCGCCTCGCCCAGTTCCCGGACGGCGGCCTCCTTCGAATCGTCCACCAATTCGTCCCGTGGCCCCGCGCTCTGCCTGTCTTGCAGGTTGGAGAGGAAGCTGGTTTTTGAGTTGTGATGATGGCGGCGGCGTTTGTTGATTTCCTTGCGCGCGCGGGCATTGTCCACCGGATGCCATTCCGTAACGACATGGAAGTTGGCCGGAATAGCGAGCAGGCCGTGCAACAGCAGAGGCCGCGTCTCGCTCGGCAACTCTTTCAACGTCAGAACACGGACGTGGAAATCGTCCATCCGCAGATGGCCGCGATGCGCTTCCAACTCCGAGCCGCACATCTGCCAGTCGAGATGCCGCATCCCGTGCAGCCTGCTCTGTTCAATCTTCGAGGGGCGGAAGTTTACGAGACGCCGCAGCATGCGGAATGTCTCCTCCGCCCCTGGCAGGGTGACCGATGTCAGGTCGCTCATCTGCCCACTCAAGCTCTTTGCCTTCTGTTCCAGCCGCATCTGGTCGCGTTCGATCTGCTCATACAGCAGCATGCGTTCCCGGCTGCCGGAGAGGAGCGCACGTAAATCCCGTATGGAAGAGCGCGGCGATTTCGGCAACTGCGACAGCGCATGCAGCAAGCCAGACTTGGCGTAGCTGCCATCGACCATCACGATCCAGAAAATCTCGACCGAATACAGCCTGTCTGCCTTTGCCGCGAGAAAGTCCGCGCGCTGCTTCACGACTGCCCGCACCAGTGGATTTTCGTATTCGGCATGCGAGATCGTTGGTATTGCTCCGGCGAACCCCATGGTTGACGTGTCCGGGGTTTGCGCAGGTAGGCTACTTTGCCAGTTTTGCGGCGTAGGCGGCCGGGGTGAGTTCGGCCAGTGATTGGATGGAGCGGTCGGCCAGG
>JAKAXU010000097.1 GCA_021816455.1 Acidobacteriota bacterium | reverse complement strand
GGCGTCACGCGCGTGTCCGGACCATTCGTTGTCGAGGCAACGATCGCACCGGTGCAGCCGCTTGAAACCGGTGTTAACGCTGGCGCTACCCAAAGCGAGGTTGCCACACATATCCAGCGTATGACAGAGGTACTGCGACAGTCTAAGACTTTACATTTGCCAGGCAACCGCGAACTTGCCTTGGCTGGGGTTCGGCGTACCGTTGACACCGAGTACCTGCACGCCGAGGCGAGGGAAGGCGACAAGAGAATCGCGATCGTCTTCGGGCCGCAGGACGGCGCGGTGTCGGCGTCGCTCGTCTATGAGGCCGCTCGTGAGGCGCACTTTCTTAAGTACGATCTACTCTACTTCTTTGGTTTCGCAGTTGAGCCGAACGCACGCAGTATGATCGAGGACGCCAAACTGCGCATTCCAGCAGCCTATATAGCCGTAACACCCGACGTTGCGATGTCTGATTTGCTCAAAACCACGCGCGCCTCCGAAATTTTCTCCGTTACCGGCCTGCCGGACTTCAATATCCGGAAGTCGAAAAAGAAGGGGGCCGACGGGCAACCACTGTACGAGGTAGAGCTGAAGGGGTTGGACCTTTTCGATCCCGAGTCACTCGAAACTGAATCTGTAGGAGGCGAGAATGTGCCCTGCTGGATGCTGGATTCAGACTATGACGGACTTAGCTTCTACGCCACGCAGGTGTTTTTCCCAAAGACTAGTGCCTGGGACAACCTGCAGCGGTCACTGAAGGCTACTTTTGATGAGACGGTGTGGAGCCACTTGGCAGGTACGGTAAGTGAGCCCTTCGCGCTCGGGAAGCGAAAACGCGTAGCTGTAAAGGTGATCGACGAACGTGGCAACGAGCTGATGCGCGTCCTCGACGTGGCGGAGTGATCAGTATGGCGACGCACATCAACGCCGTTGAGAATCCGATTATCAACACACCCTACGAAGAGCCGAAGCAGCACTGGCACATCGAGGAAGGCAAGGCGCCGCAGAAACGGCCGGGCCGGCGCCTGGCGAGCTACTTTCTTCGCGTGCCGGAACGCGCTGCCCGCGGTCGCCGCGCAGCCGGTCAGGTCGAGATATTCGATGAAGATGTTAAGGGCACTGAGTACCTGCTCGACTTGGCGAATCTGCTGCGCCAGCGGGTGCAGGATTGGCGCAAAAGAGAGTACCAGGGTGCCACGAAAGTAACCCGTGAGTTGATCGATCTCTGGCGCGCACCCGATCGGGTGCAGCCGCTTTTCTATGCCCAGGTTGAGGCAGCAGAGACGGTGATCTTCCTGGTCGAGGGGCCCCATGACCTGAGGCAAGGCATCGAGGTGCCGCTCGATGAGCCCGGGCCGGCAGCAAAGCAAGCCGGCTACCGTGCCTTTCAGCGTTACGCGCTCAAGATGGCGACTGGCTCTGGAAAGACCACTGTCATGGGCATGCTGGCCGCATGGTCGATACTCAACAAGGTTGCGGATCCTCAAGCGCCGGGGTACTCGGACACGGTGCTGATCCTCTGCCCCAACATCACGATCCGCGATCGCCTTCAGGAGCTCAAGCCCGAGCTGGACGAATTGTCGCTCTATCGAACGCGGGAGCTCGTTCCAGTTCACCGGATGATGGACTTACGGCGCGGCGAAGTCTTCATTACTAACTGGCACAACCTGGAGCGTCGGGAACTCAGTGACGTAAACGGCCAGTCGGCCCGGGTAGTTAAGCGCGGTTTGCCGGTCGAAACACTTCGGACAATCAAAGTGTCGGCAACTCAATCGACGGACGAAATCCAGCACCAGGCCACCGTGGGCGCATTCCGAATTATAAGCGTGGAAACGAAGCGTGATGGCACGCCCAAGGCGTTCACTGTCAAGGAGACCAGGTACTTCGAGAGTGACGCCGCGTTCCTGCAGCGGATACTTGGCGGACGCAAAGGCCGTAGTTCCGCGATCTTGGTGATGAACGACGAAGCGCATCACGCCTATCGCCGAGGCGCGGTCGATGAGACGGATCAGTATGCAGTCGACGAGGAGACCTCCGAAGAGGACGCGCGCGAGGCAACAATCTGGATCGAGGGACTGGATCGGATCAACAAGGCGCTAGGTGGGCGCGGTAATGGGATACGCTTCTGCGTGGACCTGTCGGCGACCCCATTCTATATTCAAGGCAGCGGCAACGAAGTGGGTAAACCTTTCCCTTGGGTAGTGTCGGACTTCAGTTTGCTCGAGGCGATCGAAGCAGGTCTCGTCAAGGTGCCGCAGTTACCAACCGAGGATGGTACCGGTGAGGAGGTGCCGCGGTACTTCAATGTCTGGCGTTGGGTACAGCGACAGGCGCAAAACGACGGGCATATCGGGCCAGTGACGGTGGCTGAGGTGATGCGCTATGCGACCTCGCCGATCGTCACCCTCGCGGCGAGCTGGCGAGAAACCTATGCAAAATGGAAGGAGCACTTCGCGCAAGGTAATCGCAAGCATGATGTACCGCCCGTGTTCATCATTGTGTGTCGCGACACCACCATCGCAAAAGAACTCTATGCGTGGATAGCGGACGGCAGCGCACAATACGGGGCCGGCGTGCCAGAGTTCCGGAACGCAGTCGGTCGCGAGATGACGATCCGCATCGACAGCAAAGTCGACGAGGACATTGCCACCGGCGGCAGCCAGGACGAAACGCGGCGCCTGCGGTTCGTGCTTGAGACGATCGGCAAGACGGAGTGGGCGGGCAAGAAAGTGCCGGAGGAATACGCAGCTCTAATCGAGCGCAACAACCGGAAAGCACTGGAGGATGAAGACAGCGGACGGGTCATCTTAAACCCCGACGTGCCACCGGGGCGAGACGTGCGTTGCATCATATCCGTGTCGATGTTGTCAGAAGGTTGGGATGCCACAACGGTGACGCACGTAGTCGGGCTACGGCCGTTCGGCTCGCAGCTTCTTTGTGAGCAGGTAGTTGGACGTGCACTTCGTCGCACATCTTATGTAGTGGATCCCGAAACCAAGCTCTTCACAGAGGAGACAGCACAGATCTTTGGGGTACCTTTTGAACTCATCCCATTCAAGGTCGAGGGGGGCAAGCCTCAGCCGCCATCGCCGCCAGCAAATCATGTCTATGCCGATCCGGAGTGCGCCAAGTACGAGATCGAGTTCCCGGTTGTTGAAGGCTATCAAGACCCGGGAGTTATTGAGGTGAAAGTGAACTGGGATCGTGTTGGGGAGCTAGTGCTCGACCCGGATGAGATTCCGGACGATGTGCTCCTGCGGGGTCTGACCGCACAGGACGGGCGTTTGATTGCATTCGGCCCCGGTGCTGCGGTGAGAGTAAATCTGGAGGCTTGGCGTAAAGGGGTTCGGACGCAGCAGGTAGCGTTCGAACTGGCGAAAGTCCTAACGGAGAAGTGGAAGGCGGACCGAGGGGACTCGATTCCGGCACATCGATTATTTCCGCAGATGCTTGGGGCCGCGACACGCTTCATTGATCAGCATGTCGAACCAATCAAAACGCGCGCAAAGCAGGATTTCGCGCTCAACCCATACTTCGGAAAGGCGATCGCGATGCTGCTCAATGCCATGGAGTCTGTGGACGGGGGCGGCGCGAGTCAGGAGAAGGCGATTCTGGCGCCCGGGGCCGCGGCCACCCGCTCCACCCGGTTTGTGGACTTCCATACTGGCAAGGCCTTGCACGACGTCAAGAAATGCCATCTTAATGCTGCTGTGTTCGATTCGGACTGGGAACGCCAGGCCGCTGAGCTTCTCGGCGCGCACGCGACGGTCGAAGCCTGGGTAAAGAACGACCGACTCGGGCTCGTCGTTCCATACCGGAAGGACGGCGTCTCTAGGAAGTACCTACCAGACTTCATAGTGGAACTGAAGAACGGCGACCGGCTACTCGTCGAAATAAAAGGACAGATTGGGGATGCCATGATCAAGAAGGCTGCAGCGGAGCGCTGGTGTC
>JAKAXU010000061.1 GCA_021816455.1 Acidobacteriota bacterium | reverse complement strand
GCCCTTTCCGCAGCCATAACACGCTTCGTCAACGTAGTTATGCCACAGAAATGACGGCCCTTCCAGCTATTTTTTTGCCCGCAGACTCTACCCTTTAACAGGCGGCGTGTGAGATATGCAGGCTAGCCGGAGCACGTGGGGCCATCATCTCCAACCAACGGTCGATACCGGCCAACCGGGTGAACCGTATACTGGGCTGCATGCGTTCCGCAACCGTGCCGAAAGTGCACTTCCCTGCCCTTCTGCTGATGCTTGCCGTTTCTCCTTTTCTGCACGCCGAGTCGCATCCCTCCGCCGGCGCGGCAAGCGCAGGCCAAACAGCGACAAGCACGGCAGTTGCAGGCCAGACAGGAGCTGTCGCAGCGGCTTCCGGCCCGCAGCAGGGGAAGACCGGCGGAGCCGGGTTGCCGATCACCGAAGGCGGCATTGTGGAGAGCGGGCCGGTGGTCTTCCTGGACGACTCCGAGAAGGCCGGGCTGACGCACTGGACGCACCGGATGGGCACGCCGGCCAAGAGCTACATCATCGAGACCAAAGGCTCGGGCGTCGGGCTGATCGACTATGACAACGACGGCTGGCTGGACATCTACGTTGTGAATGGATCGACGCGCGACGCGCTGACGGGCAAGGAGACGCCTCCGCATGCCGCGCTCTTCCACAACAACCACGACGGAACCTTTACCGACGTGGCGGCGAAGGCGGGCGTGACAAACGATCGCTGGGGATTCGGTGTGGCGATTGCCGACTATGACAACGATGGCTGGCCGGATATCTTCGTCTCGAACTTCGGCAAGAATCGTCTGTACCACAACAATCATGATGGAACTTTCACGGATGTGGCGGAGAAGGCCGGCGTGGCGCTGGGCAACTGGTCGTCTGGGGCGACGTGGGGCGATTATGACGGAGACGGGCGACTGGACCTGTTTGTGGCCGGATATCTGCACTGGGACTGGAATCACCTGCCGCAAAACTCGGACCAGAACGCCTTCTGCACCTTTCGCGGCGAGCAGGTGGCGTGTGGTCCGCGAGGACTGGAAGGCGAGCCGGATCATCTGTTTCACAACAACGGCGACGGCACCTTTACGGACGTGAGCGAAAAGGCCGGCGTGGCCGACGCAGCGAAGTACTACGGATTGGGCGCGGTCTTTGCCGACATCAACAACGACGGCAAGCCGGATCTGCTGGTGGGCAACGACTCGACGCCGAATTATCTCTATCTGAACAAGGGCGACGGCACCTTCGAGGACGTGAGCTACGCCTCAGGTTATGCCCTGGACCAGGCAGGCCGCGAGACGGCTTCGATGGGCATTGCGGTAGGCGATTACCAGAACAACGGACTGCTGGACGTCTTCAATACGACGTTTTCCGACGACTATAAGCCGCTCTATCACAACGAAGGCGATGCGAATCTGACAGACATCAGCGACCAGATCGGGCTGGGCGAGATTACGGTGCCGTTCCTGAGCTGGGGCGATGCCTTTTTCGACTATGACAACGATGGGTGGAAAGACCTGCTGATGAGCGACGGACATGTCTTTCCGCAAGCGGACCAGTACAACTGGGGCACAAGCTGGAAAGAACGTCCGATGCTCTTCCACAACCTCGGCGGCAAACGCTTCGATCCGGTGCCGGCGGTGAAAGGAACCGGACTGGCAGAGGCGATCGCCGGGCGCGGGATGGCCGTCGGCGACCTGTTCAACGACGGAAAGCTGGATGCGGTGATCAACGTGATGGACGGGCATCCGGTGTTGCTGCGCAACGTGAGCCAGGACCACAATCACTGGCTGGAGATGCAACTGGTGGGAAGCGGCAAAAGCCTGCGCGACGCAGTGGGAGCGACGGTGTATCTGACGGCGAACGGGATGCGGCAGCGGGAAGACGTGCTGAGCGGCGGGAGCTATCTTTCGTCGAACGATCCGAGGCCGCACTTTGGGCTGGGAACGGCGACGGCGGTCGATCGGCTGGAGGTGCACTGGCCGGATGGAAGGGTGGAAACCTTCGCGGTGGCTGGCGTGGATCAGATCCTGACGCTGACGGAAGGCTCCGGGACGGCTGTGCCGGCTCATCCTTAAGAGGGTTTTGATGGTTGGGGAGTTGTGGTCTCCCATCCTTGTGCGCACAAGGACGCGCAAAGGATGGGCGCCCAACAGCGCGAGTGGCTGCGCTAGACTCGATGGTGATTGCAAACTGCGTTACTGGAGGAATGGCAGCATGAGGAACCAGATGAGGATGAAGTGTGCACTGGCGCTGGCGGGAGCGAGCCTGCTGGCGTGTGGAGCGTGGGCACAGCCGACGGCCAAGAACGACGAAGCAGTGAAGCCGCCTGTAAGGACGGCGGAGGTGACGGCGGAGGTGACGGCGGAGGTGACGACGGATGGCACATTGACGGTGAACGGGCAGGCGATCGCGTACACGGCCGTGGCGGGAACGCTGACTGTGGGCGGCACGGAGGCGACCGACGCGGAGCTGGGGCTGGACGGAAAGCTGCTGCCGGAGTATGCGGCGACGGCACCCAAGGATGCCAAGGACGCGGCACCGACGGCGCGGATGTTCTATGTGGCGTACTTCAAGAAAGGCTCGGCGGCGGAGAAGCGTCCTGTGACCTTCCTTTACAACGGCGGTCCCGGCAGCTCGACGATGTGGCTGCACATGGGCTGCTTTGGGCCGAGGCGCGTGGTGGTTCCGGATACGAAGCATCCTGAGGGCGCGCCGTATACGGTAGGGAACAACGAGTTCAGTCTGCTGGATGCAAGCGATCTGGTGTTTATCGACGCGCCGGGGACGGGGTTCAGCCGGATCTTCGGCAAGGATGCGGGGAAGGCGTTTTACGGGATCGACCCGGATGGGATGGCGTTTGCGCGGTTCATTCGACGGTTTCTGACGAAGTACAACCGGTGGGATTCGCCGAAGTATCTGATGGGCGAAAGCTATGGGACGCCGCGCAGCGCGGTGCTGAGCGCGGACCTTCGCGGGATCGATCTGAATGGAGTGATTCTGCTTTCGACGATTCTGAGCTTTGACAACAGCGTGGACGAGCCGAAGCTGAATCCTGGAGTGGACCAGGCGTATGCGCTGGCGCTGCCGACGTATGCGGCGACGGCGTGGTATCACCACAAGCTGCCGAACCCGCCGGCGACGCTGGATGCGCTGCTGCCGCAGGTGGAGGAGTGGGCGCTGGGCGAGTATATGCACGCGCTGCTGGAAGGCGCGGCGCTGCCGGAAGCGGAGAGGCAGAAGGTGGCAGAACAACTGCACAACTACACGGGGCTGCCAGTGGATTATCTGCTGAAGAGCAATCTGCGTGTGGAGGGCGGAGCATACAGCAAGATGCTGCTGGATGCGACGGATACATCGACGGGGCGGCTGGATACGCGCTACACCGGACCGGACTATGATCCGCTGAGCGAGCAGGCGCAGTATGATCCGCAGAGCAACGCGGTCTCCTCGGCGTATACGGCGGCGATCAACAGCTATCTGCGGCAGACGCTGAAGTATGGAGCCGAGCAGACGTATAAGCCGAATGCGTATCGCGACCCGGATTTCAACTGGAAGTTTCGGAACTCAGAGGGCGGACAGAACGTGATGCCGAGCCTGGCGCATGCGATGAAGGCCAATCCTGAGATGCATGTGCTGGTGGCAGGCGGATATTACGACCTGGCGACGCCGTTCTTCGAGGGCAAGTTCGAGATGCTGCACCTGCCAATTCCGAACGATCTGCAGAAGAATATCGAGTACCACTACTATCCGGCAGGACACATGATTTATGTGAATGACGGGGCGCTGCGGCAGTTCCACAGCGATGTGGCGGGGTTCATCCAAAGGACGGAAGACGGGGGCGCGACGAAGTAAGGCGCTCATTGCGGAGAAGAGCGGAAGGATGATCTGAGGTTGGTCGGAATGTCCGCTTCTCCGGTTTTTACATCGATGGTCCATGGTTGGGGGGATGGCAGATGCATGCTGCCATTCGCCATTTTGAGAGGCATCCACAGATATCGCGAATCCCAGAGTTCGCGTGGCCGCCATTGATCGGCCATGAAGATCACCGTCGTAGCTTTCAAGCCTGCGACTTTGAGGAGCATGGTGGATTGCGAGTCGTAGTTATTGGCAGCCGGAGGAGCGAGACTGCGAAAGTCCGTCCAGGGGCCGGCGAGAGTCGAAGCGGTGGCGTAGACGTTGGGGTTGGGTTGCCAGCCGGTCATGTGCGACCCAACCACATAATAGAGTCCGCGGTAGTGGACAAGCGCGCCGCCCTCAAGTGGAGCGGGGATGAAGCAGGTTTTCTCTACGTTCAGGAAATCCCCTGTGAGACGCGCGATGAAAAAACCGTGCGTGGGACGCGACTCAAAGATCAGATAGGATGAGCCGTCGTCGTCGACGAACTGGCCGATGTCGCGGCTTTCCTCCCCCAATGGTCGATAACTTTTCACGTACTTGTATGGTCCCTGGATGTGGTTGCTGACGGCTACCATCACTCGGGCAAATTTGTAATGTGCGTCATCCAGATGCGCGTAGAGGACAAACTTTCCTGTCCGGGAATTGACAAAGACCTTTGGCCGCTCCAGAACCCATTTTGGCCCGAGATTTTCGGGATCGGAGAGCGCGAGGGCTTCTCCGCGGAAGCTCCAGTGCATCAGATCGCGCGAGGAATAACAGGCGACGAAGCGTTTTTCCGGGTCATTCGAGGGTGTGCGGTCTTCTCCAAACCAGTAGTAGACACCTTTCCAGAGAGTGATGCCGCCACCGTGCGCCTGGATGAGCCGGCCATGACTGTCCTTCCAGGGTTCGCCCGGACGGATGACTCCGCGTTCTGCATGCAGCGCAACGGAGGCAAAGAGCAGGACAAGCAGGATGAAAGAGAGCGAGTTTGGCTTCATGTAATCCTTCTTTTTGGCAGGGAAATTTTCTGTGAGACGTTCGTGCTCCTTCGGTGTGCTGTGAGGGTTTGCGGCGGGTTTGTCGGGTGGCTTTTGGCGAATCAGAGGCCGGTGTGGACGACGTGGAGCAGCGGCTCGCCGCGGAGCATGCGGCGAATCTGATCGGCGGCAAGGCCGACGGCACGCGGAGCCGAACGCGGGGTGATGCCGGCGACGTGGGGAGTGAGCAGGAGGTTGGGGCAGCGCCAGAGGGGATGGTCGGGGGGCAGCGGCTCGGGATCGGTGACGTCGAGCGCGGCGCGGATGCGACCCGCGTGAAGCGCTTCAACGAGGGCGTCGGTGTGGACGATGGGTCCGCGCGCGGCGTTGACCAGAAGCGCGCCCTGCGGCAGCAGAGCCAACTGCGGCGCGGCGATGAGCTGATGCGAGGCGGGCGTATGCGGGAGGATGAGGATGAGAATTTCCGCGGCGGGCAGAAGCGCGTCGAGTTCCGTGACAGCGTGAACCGGAACAGGCGTGGTGCGGGCGGTGCGGGCGACGCGGGTGAGTTCCACGCCAAAGGGAAGGATGAGATGCTCGATGGTCTTGCCAATGGAGCCGTAGCCGACAAGCAGGACGCGCTTGCCATGCAGCTCTTCCTGCTGGATGGGCGGGAAGGTGGGGTTGGGGTTGGCATGGATGCGCGCGTAGATTTCGGGAATCTGCGCACGGCCGCGCCAGTCGGCATCGCGCTGGAGATCGTGATACCAGGGGAAGTATTTGAGCATGGAGAGAATGGCGGTGAGAGTCCACTCTGCGGTGGGGATGTTGTGCGCGTCCTGGGCGTTGCAGATGGTGACGCCGGTGGGAGCGAGCGCGATGAGCCAGTCGGTGCCGGCCATGAGGCTGAGGATGGTGTGGACGCCGCGCAGGTGCGGCCAGATGCGCTGTCCGATGGCGGGCGCGGGCGGCGGAATCCAGAGGTCGATCTGGTAGGTTTGCTCGGGGTGGGAGGGGATGGGCACAGCTTCGACTTCGCGAGGGAGCAGGGCGAGAAGATCGGGCGTGAAGGAAGCGGGATAGCCGACGCGCATGGGATTCTCCGGGATGGATATTCGAGGACAAAACTCAGGCTCATCATACACAGAGCACAGCCAAAGCTGGCACAGAAGCCGGGTAAAAAAGGTTGCGTGAACGCAGCTCGCGCGGGCAGTGCGGCAGAGGCGAAGCAGAGGTGAGACGGACTGGCTATCTGGTAGCATGAGGATGCTTTCGGAAACGATTTACGAAGCGCGCAGAGAGCGCAGGTTACCGAAGAATCGCGATGACCAAGACGACAAAAGTATTGCAGATTGACGCGCGCGACAACGTTGCCGTCGCGCTGGAAGAGCTGAGCGCGGGCGCGGAAATTGCATTGCGCGGAGGCACGCTGCGCGCTGTGGAAACGGTTCCGGCCAAGCACAAGATTGCGCTGGAACCGATGGCGGCTGGCGCGGCGGTGACGATGTACGGGGTGCTGGTGGGACGGGCGCGGACGGCGATTGCTGCGGGAGCGCGTCTGACGACGGCCAATGTGGCGCACGAGGCCTCGGCCTACTCCGAACGGAAGCGCGAAGCGTATGCGTGGACGAAGCCGGATGTGGAGCGATGGCGGACGACGACCTTCGCGGGCTACCATCGCGCGGATGGGCAGGTGGGAACGCGGAATTACTGGCTGGTGATTCCGCTGGTCTTCTGCGAGAACCGGAATGTGGAGGCGCTGCGCGAAGCGTTTGAGGAAGAGCTTGGGTACTCGGGATCGAAGGCGCATCGGGCGCAGGTGCGCCGACTGGTTGCGAAGCTGCGCAGCGAGGAAGAAGAGTCGGCAGGCAGCGAGAAAGCGGGGCGCGCGCGAAGGGTCTTCGAGCGGATCGACGGAATCCGGTTTCTGACCCACCAGGGAGGATGCGGCGGAACGCGGGAGGATGCGCGGTCACTGTGCGGATTGCTGGCCGGGTACATTCATCATCCGAACGTGGCGGGAGCGACGGTGCTGAGCCTGGGATGCCAGAATGCGCAGCCGACGATGCTGCGCGAGGAGCTGGAAAAGCGCGGAGAGCGCGGGAAACCGGTACTGATCTATTCGCAGCAGGAGGCGGGCACGGAGCAGGCGCTGCTGGAGCAGGCGATCGAAGAGACGTTTGCGGAGCTGGAGAAGGCGAATGCGATGGAACGGAAGCCGGCTCCGCTGACGGCGCTGACGGTGGGATTGAAGTGCGGCGGGTCGGATGGATTCAGCGGGATTTCTGCGAATCCGGCGATCGGGCATCTCTCTGACCTGCTGGTGGCGCTGGGTGGTCGGACGATTCTGTCGGAGTTTCCGGAGTTGTGCGGCGTGGAGCAGGAGTTGATCGACCGCTGCGAGACGGAGGAGGCTGCGGAGCGGTTTGCAGGCTTGATGCGGGAGTATGAAGCACGGGCGCGCGCGGTACATTCCGGCTTTGAGATGAATCCTTCGCCGGGAAATATTCGGGATGGACTGTTGACAGATGCGATGAAGTCCGCGGGGGCGGCGCGCAAGGGCGGAACGGCTCCGGTAGCCGATGTGCTGGATTATCCGGAGTATGTGCGGCGAGAAGGATTGACGCTGCTGTGCACGCCGGGCAACGATGTGGAGGCGGTGACAGGACAGGTGGGCGCGGGCGCGAATCTGGTGCTGTTTACGACGGGACTGGGCACGCCGACGGGCAATCCTATTGCGCCGGTGATGAAGCTGGCAACGAATGCGGCGCTGGCGGCGCATATGCCGGACATCATCGACGTGGATACGAGCGCGATTCTGAGCGGTGAGTTGACGGTGGAGCAGATGGGCGAGCGGATTCTGGCGGAGGTGGTTGAGGTGGCCAGCGGACGCAGGCAGACCAAGGCCGAGGCGCTGCGGCAGGATGATTTCATTCCGTGGAAGCGCGGCGTTTCGCTGTGAGCTGAGGAGAAGCGGGATGCAGCCAACGTGGAGATGGTTCGGGCCGCAGGATCCGGTTTCGCTGCGCGATGCGCGGCAGGCTGGCGCGAGAGGAATCGTGAGCGCGCTGCACGAGTTTGCGCCGGGCGAGGCCTGGCCGACAGAGACAATTGAAGAGCGGAAGCGAACGATTGAAGCCGCAGGACTGACGTGGAGCGTGGTGGAAAGCGTGAACGTGAGCGAGGCGATCAAGCGGCGGACAGGCGCGTGGCACGAGCATGTAGATGCCTACATCGAGACGTTGCGGAGGCTGGCGCAGTCGGGGATTCGGGTGGTCTGCTACAACGCGATGCCGGTGCTGGACTGGCTGCGGACGGATCTGAGCTGGGAGCTTGCGGATGGCTCGGTGACGATGCGGCTGGACGAGACGGCGATGGCGGCCTTCGACTTGTTTGTGCTGCAGCGCGGCGAGGCAGAGGCGGAGTGGAGCACCGCGCAGCAAGACGCGGCAGCGGAGCGGTTCCAGGCGATGACGGAGAGAGAACGCGCACAACTGGAACGGATTGTGCTGGCGGGATTGCCGGGGTCAAAGGATGTGTATTCGCTGGAGTATCTGCGGGAGTCGATTGCGGTCTATCGCGAACTGGGGCGGGATGGATTTCGCGCGAATGTGAGTGAGTTTCTGCGCGCGGTGGCTCCGGTAGCCGAGGAGCTTGGCGTACGGCTGTGCATTCATCCGGATGATCCGCCGCGATCGCTGCTGGGGCTGCCGCGGATTTGCAGCACTGCGGAGGATTTGCGGGCGTTAAGGTTGGCGACGCCGGAGGCGGCAAACGGAGTCACCTTCTGCTCGGGGTCGCTGGGAGTGCGAGCGGACAACGATCTGGCAGCGATGCTGGAAGAGTTTGCCGGGCAAGTGTGGTTTGTGCATCTGCGGGCCACGCGTCGAGAAGAAGATCCGCGGAACTTTCATGAGGCTCCGCACCTGGAAGGCGACGTGGATATAGTGGAGTTGCTGCGGATTCTGGTGCGCGAAGAACGGCGTCGGCGCGCGGCAGGCGATGAACGTCCGATTCCCTTCCGCGCCGATCATGGGTTGAAGATTCTGACGGACCTGGAGCGGGAGTGCGTGCCAGGATATCCGGCGGTGGGACGGCTGAAGGGTCTGGCGGAGCTGCGCGGGGCACTGGCGGCGGTGGAACGGCTGAGCTGAGCGGCGGCCCGTTACGCCAGCGGCCTGTCGGCGACGAGGAGAACATCGAGGGTGCGCGGGCCGTGGACGCCCTGAATGCGCGTCATCTCGATGTCGGCGGTGGCCGACGGTCCGGAGATGAAGGTGGTGGGAAGCTCCGGATGGAGGCGGTCGAAGGCCTGGGGGACGGTGGCGACAAGCTGGCTTTCCAGGACGATGCAGAGGTGGTAGTCCGGGACCAGGGTGTGCCGACGCAGCCCCTGGCGCGGACCGGATTGCAGGACGAGCGAACCGGACTCCGCGATGGCGACCGAACAGGCGGTGAGGATGCCGGGGATGCGATCCAGCTCGACGGCAGTGAGCGGATCGGCTAACGGAAAATCGAAGCCCGAAGGCAGCCACTCGGAGGGAATGCCGGAGACGACGGCGAGAGCGGATTTGCCGCGCGCGCCGAGAGCTGCGGCGATGGCCGCAGGCAACGCGGCCTGATGCGGGAGATGCGCGAAACCGGCACCGTATTCCGCGAGACGCTGGGCGAAGCGGTCGACGACGGCATGCGCGTCGGAAGAATGCGCCGGGGAGCGGTAGTCGCGGGGAATTGCGGCATAGGCGGCGGGGTCGGATGCGGCGGGGAGTTCGCGGCCCAGCGAGGCGGCGATGCGTGCGAGGATCTGCGCGCGAGCGGTGGATGATTCAGTCACGGGCAGACTCCGACGATGCGGGCGCAGATGGGTGGGCCGAGCGGGTGCGACGCCACCAATCGCGGAAGGATTCGGCGGGCAGAGCGGGCAGGTCGCGGGTTTTGGTCCAGCCACCCAGCATGCCGGGCAGCCACTCGATGAAGCCGTTGCGGGAGACGAGAACTTTCTGCGCGGTTTGCGCCAGGTGAACGGCGGCGTTGAGACGGCTACCGTCCTTCATCAGATGAGCTGCGGATTTCATGGCGATGTTCCAGAGGCTGAGCGAGCCGGCGAGCGTGGATTGCTGCTGCTCGACGACCTTGCCGCGCAAGTGGATGAGCACCTCGGGGATGTTGATCTGGACGGGACAGACCTCGTAGCAGGCTCCGCAGAGCGAGGAGGCGTAAGGCAGCGACTGTGCGTCGTGCATGGAGTGAAGTTGCGGGGTGAGGATGGCGCCGATGGGTCCGGCGTAGACGGATTCATAGGCGTGGCCGCCGGTCTGATGATAGACAGGGCAGGCGTTGAGGCAGGCGGCGCAGCGAATGCAGCGGAGAGTCTGTCGGGATTCGGGGTCGGCTAGGATGGGCGAGCGCCCGTTGTCGAGCAGGATGACGTGAAACTCCTTCGGGCCGTCGCCGACGGGCGTGCCGGACCAGATGGAGTTGTAGGGGTTCATGCGTTCGCCGGTGGCCGAGCGCGGGAGAGTTTGCAGAAAGACTTCGAGGTCCTGGAAGCGGGGAAGCACCTTCTCGATGCCGACGATGGAGACGAGGACTTCCGGGAGAGTGAGGCACATGCGTCCGTTACCTTCGGACTCGACGATGGCGACGCCGCCGGTGTCGGCGAGAAGGAAATTTGCGCCGGAGATGGCGACGCGGGTGGAGAGGAATTTTTGCCGAAGATAGGTGCGCGCGGCGGCGGCAAGCTGCTGGGGCGAATCGGTGAGATCCGGCCGGTGCATTTCGCGGGCGAAGATGTCGCGGATCTGTCCGCGGCTTTTGTGGAGGGCGGGAACGACGAAGTGCGAGGGGCGGTCGGCGCCCATCTGGACGATCAGCTCGGCGAGATCGGTTTCGACGGGATGGATGCCGTGCTCTTCGAGGCAGGCGTTGAGAGCGATCTCCTCGGAGGTCATGGTTTTGATTTTGATGACCTCGCGTGGAGCGTGTGGCGCAAGAATCTGCAGCACCAGTCGGCGTGCTTCGGCGGCGTCGGAGGCCCAGTGAACGTGGCCTCCATGCCGGGTGCAGTTGGCTTCGAATTGCACGAGGTAGTGATCGAGATGTTCGAGTGTGTGGGCGCGGATGGCGGCTCCGGCGGCGCGGAGAGACTGCCACTCGGGCAGCTCGGCGACGACGGCGTTGCGTTTGGCCTGGATGACGTCGGTGGCGTGGCGGACGTTTTTGCGCGTCTGGGAGTGGTGGAAGAGATCGTCGCGCGGTGGCTGGGCGGCGAGCGCCTCCCGGGCGGCGTCGGGGAAGTCGCGGCGATTCCAGTGTGGTGCGGAGCCGGGTGTCCGTGGAGCGGTCATCGGGAGAACTCCGAAGAGGCGAAGGCGTAGTGCTGGTCTGGCGCGAGACGGAGGTCTGCGTCGTCGGTGCAGGCGAGAATCTCAGCCAGATGGACGGCGCGGACGAAGGTGCGCTGGCGATGGAGCGAGCCGTAGATGTGCATGAGGCAACTGTTGTCGACGGCGGTAAGGACTTCGGCTCCGCTGTTGAGGACGCAGCGAACTTTGTCGGCGAGCATGGCGGAGGAAACGTCGGCGTTTTTGATGGCGAAGGTGCCGCCGAAGCCACAACACTCCTGGGAGTTGGCGAGTGGAACGAGATCGAGGCCACGGACGCGGCGGAGCAGGCGCAGCGGGATTTCGTCGAGATGGAGGCTGCGCGCGGAGTGGCAACTGGGGTGGTAGGCGACCTTGTGGGTGAAGCGTGCGCCGAGGTCGTCGATCTGAAGTCGCCGCACGAGAAATTCGGAGAATTCGAAGATACGCGGAAGCAGCGCCCGGACCTCGCGCTCAAGCGCCGGATCGCGGTCCATCTGCGCGGCTTTGAGGTAGTGGTCGCGCATCATAGCGACGCAGGAGGAGGATGGGACGACGATGGTTTCGGCATCAGCAAAGAGACGGACGAAATGGCGGAGGATGGGCAGTGCTTCGCGCAGGTAGCCGGTGTTCCAGTGCATCTGTCCGCAGCAGGTTTGCTCGGGGCGGAAATCGACGGTGTGGCCAAGCCGCTCCAGGACGCGAACGACAGCTTTGCCGGTGTGCGGGAAGAGCGCGTCGTTGTAGCAGGCGATGAAGAGCGAGATGCGCACGAGGTTTCCTGGGTTGAAGGCGGATTCGCGACGTTTGTTGCAAACAGCATACAGTTTCCGGGGAGAAAGTGCAGGGATTTGCAGGCCGATCGATTCAGGTCGAACCGGAAGGCAATGAATCCCGCACGAATCCCCAGGGGCAGTGGCGGCAGCCGGAGTGACAGCAGAAGCCGCGACGCAGATGATAGGCCTCGGTGAAGACCAGGTACGGGCCGTCGAAGTAGGATTCGCCGGGACGCGGTTCTGAAGACCAGTCGGCGGCGGGAATATCCTGCGACTTGGCTTCCCGATCAGTCATACACCGATTGTCGCGCATGGGGAGGCGTATGGGGGAACGAGCGCGGCGGGCGGGGATGCGGGGAGCGGCTACAATCAAGTCCATGAGCGGAGCGGTTGCAGGGACGGCGGCAAGGACGGCGGAGGAACGGGCGCGGCGGATCAAGATCATCCTGTTTGATGTGGATGGGGTGATGACGGATGGCGGTATCTGGATTTTTCCGGTGCCGGGGACGCCGAATGCTCAGGAGCAGCCGAATACGCAAGAGCATCTGGGCCGACACGATGGTCAGGCGGGATTTGGAATTCGCTCGACGACGATGGTGGAGGCCAAGGGATTCCACGCGCACGACGGGACGGCGTTTTCCCTGGCGCGACTGGCCGGAATGAAGTGCGGATTCATCACCAAGCGCATCTCGGAGACGGTGGCTTTGCGGGCGCGCGACCTGAAGCTGGAGTTTCTGTACATGGGCCAGTCGTACAAGATGCAGGCCGTGCGGGAGATTATGGCGAAGGAAGAGGTGACGCTGGAAGAGATTGCCTTTGTGGGCGACGACGTGATCGACCTGCCGGTGCTGCGCGAGTGCGGACTGGCGATTGCCGTGGCGAATGCGCGCGAGCCGGTAAAGGCGGCGGCGCATTACGTGACGCCGCATGGGGGCGGACATGGTGCCGGACGGGACGCGGTGGAGTTCATTCTGGCAGCGAAGGGATTGCTGGAGCAGGTGACCGAAGCGTATATCGACGAGCGCAACCCGATGGCGGCGTCGATGGATATCGGCAAAGGACAGGTGTAGCGAGCTATAGGCCGAGGATGCGACGGTTGCGTGCGGAATCGGAGTCGGCGGCTGCGAAATCGTCGAAGGCGCGGTCGGTGACCTGAAGAATCTGGCTGCGGATGAAGATGGAGCCTTTGCGCGCACCTTCGGGAGCGGACTCGAGAGAGTCCTCCCACTCGAGGACGGCCCATCCGGGGTAGTCGTACTGCGCGAGCTTGCTGAAGATACGAGGGAAATCGACCTGACCGGAGCCGGGAGTGCGGAAGCGTCCAGCACGGTCGATCCAGGGCTGGTAGCCGCCGTAGACGCCGCTGCGCCCGCTGGTCTCGAACTCAGCGTCTTTGACGTGGAAGGCGCGAACGCGGCTGTGGTAGTGATCGAGGAAACGGACCGGGTCCATCTGCTGCAGGAGCATGTGGCTGGGATCGAAGAGGATGGCGGCGCGTGGGTGGTGGGCGACGGCGGCGAGAAATCGCTCGAAGGTGACGCCGTCGTGAAGGTCTTCACCGGGATGCAGCTCGAAGCAGAGATCGACGCCGGCTTGATCGAAGGCATGGAGGATGGGCAGCCAGCGCCGGGCCAGTTCGGCGAAGGCTTCTTCGACGAGACCGGCAGGGCGCTGCGGCCAAGGATAAAAATAGGGCCAGGCAAGGGCGCCGGAGAAGGTGGCGTGCGCGGTGAGGCTGAGGTTGCGGCTGGCGCGGGCGGCGAGCAGAAGCTGATCGACGGCCCACTGCTGGCGCTCGGCTGGACGGCCGTGGAGCGCAGATGGCGCGAAGGCATCAAAAAGCGGATCGTAGGCGGGATGGACGGCGACGAGTTGGCCCTGAAGGTGCGTGGATAGCTCACTGATGACGAGGCCGCTGGCGGCAAGCAGGGCACGGAGGTCGTCGCAGTACGCCGGACTGGCGGCGGCGCGTTCGAGGTCGAAGAGGTGGGGCAGCCAGGTGGGAAGCTGGACGGCGACGTAACCGAGATCGGCGGCCCATTGCGCGAGGCCGGCGAGGGTGTTGAAAGGCGCCTGATCCTGAACGAACTGGGCGAGAAAGATGGCCGGGCCTTGAATGGTTCGCATGATGGCTCCTGCTGGCGGGGTGTGGGTTCAGTTGGCCGAGGCGGAGGACGCGGGCGGACTGGCGGGCGGGGATTTTGCTGCGAGCGAGTCTTCGATGGCTGCTTCGGTCAGTTTGCCCTGTTTGCGATAGACAGCGGCGAGACCGCGATGTGCATCGGAGTAGGCGGAGTCGAAGCGGATGGCGTTCTGGAACTCGGTGGCGGCAGCATCCAGCTTGCCCTGGGCAAGCAGGGATTGTCCGGAGTGGGTGGCGACCTCGGCGCGCTGCTGGTTCATGTGTTCGCGCATGAGGCTGGCGGCGAGTTTGCGCTGGGCGACGGCAAGCTGGGGTTGTTTCTCTTCCATGTAGACGGTGGCCAGCAGCAGATGGGCGTCCGACTCGTCGGGCATCTGGCGGATGGCCTCTTCCAGCGCAGCCTGAGCCTGGGGAAGCTGGTTGAGATGGGTGTAGACGCTGCCGAGCATGGACCAGCCTTCTCCGTTGTCGGGATGCAGCTTCATGGCCTGTTCCAGTTGTGGAGCGGCGTCGGCGTAGCGGCCTTCCTGGAGGTCAAGCAGCCCGAGGACGTAGGCCGGCTCCCAGGCAGCGGGGTTGAACTTCTCTGCGGCGAGCAGCTCCGGGATGGCGGCATTGGCGTTGTCCTGCATCTTGTAGGCGAGGCCGAGGTTGTAGTGAAGCTGGGACGAACTGGGATCGAGCGCAAGAGCGGCCTTCATCTCGGAGATAGCATCGTCGATCTGATTGATCTGGATGAAAGCGGCGGCGAGATCCTGGTGAGCCATGGCGTTGCGGGGATCGAGAGCGATGGCGCGACGCAGATAGGGAAGGCCGGATTTGGCTTGCTGCTGCTGGGTGAAGGCCATGCCGAGGTTGACGAGCGCGTCGGTGTCTTCGGGGCGCTGTCGCAGCACCTGCTGAAAGAGGGGGATGGCGTCGGCGATCTGGTTCTGGCGCTGGAGCGCGAGGGCAAGCTGCGAGGCAGCCTGCCAGGATTGCGGCAGCAGAGCGTGGGCGCGCTGAAGGATGGGCAAGGCGGCAGCGTCGGAGCCGGAGGCGGCAAGCGCAGAGCCGGCCTGAAGGAGAATGGGGCCGTTGGCGGGAGCAAGCTGCGCGGCCCGCAGCCACTCTGCGGCTGCGCCAGGGCGCTGCTCGGCGGCGAGCACGGAGCCGAGGTGGAGGTGAGCGAGGGCGTAGGCGGGCTGGGCGGCGATGGCGGCGCGGAAGGCGGATTCAGCGGCGGGCCAGTTGCGGCTGAGGGCATAGAGGGTGCCGAGTTCGTCCTGGAGATGCGGGTCCGAGGGATGGGCGCGGGCAGCCTGGGCCATGACGGGCTGTGCCTGAGCGAGGTTTCCCAGGCCGGCAAGCGAGCGAGCGTAAGCCTCAAGAACGCCGGAGGGTAGAGTGCGATGAGCGGCGCGGGCAGCAGCGAGATCGGCCTGAAAGAGCGGAACGGCCCGGGCGAAGGCTCCGATCTGCTCGCAGGCCAGGGCCAGATTTTCCTGCGCGGAGTGATCGTTGGGGTTGGAGCGCAGGGCGCGATTCAGCTCATCGATGGCGGCAGGAAGCTGGCCGAGGCGGACGAGGACGGCTCCGAGCGCGCTGTGGCCCTGCTCGGCGGCGGGATCGAGACGGACGACCTCGTAGAACATCTGCTCGGCGGCACGGAGGTCGCCGTGACTGAGGTCGCTGAGACCGGCGCGATAGTCGGCGTCGGCCTGCCGCAGGGAGCTGGATTGAGCAAAGAGAAAGATCGGCGAGAGGAAGACGGCGGCCGCAAGCGGGGCGAGAACGAGGCGGGCGACGCCGCGCGCAGTAAAAACGCGTGCGGCGAGGACACGTGAGCCTGGGGCGGGAAGCCGAACCGGGAGCGGGCGACGCTGGCGGGCGGAGAAAAGCATTGCAGCTACTGAGTGTAGCGCAGAGGGGTGGAAGATTGAATGGCCCGCGGCGAGCTGGAGTTCTGGTGGCGGAGGGCGGGATCGAACCGCCGACCTACGGGTTATGAATCCGTCGCTCTAACCATCTGAGCTACTCCGCCGGAGTGAGTGGAAACGATGCCTGGGCGGGAAAAACGGGCGCGGCGTCGCAGTTTAGATGATACGTGGTGGTCAGGGCGCGGTCAAACGCGGGATGGGCGCGGGGGGGGTTGCAGAGGCTGAGGGGGTTCAGGCAAAAGTAGGATGGAGGCGGAGGGTGGAATCGAACCACCGACCTACGGGTTATGAGTCCGTCACTCTAACCGTCTGAGCTACTCCGCCGATACAAGTGGGGAAGACGCCAGGGATGGGAGACGGCCGAGGCATCGGGAATCCGATAATACGATGACCGTCCGGGAGCGGTCAAACGCGTGGGTTTACGCTCCAGGGAACGCAGGTACGCGGGTGGAATGTTGCGATTGGAATGGCGCGACTAGCCGCGATTTCTCACACGGATCGATTTCATCCGACAGCTCGGTGGTCTGATAGGGCAGAAGGGTGGTCATTCGGTCTCGGAGTAGTCTTCAGTCTGGGTTTGGCGCTTGGGTGGAGGTCT
>JAKAXU010000013.1 GCA_021816455.1 Acidobacteriota bacterium | reverse complement strand
GACCCCGCCTCGCGACGACGCCCCTGCGCTTCGCTATCACTTCTCCTCCATCAGGATGTGAAGAGAACTTACACCTCCAAGATGTCATTCATGCACGGCGTACCAAAGAAACGGGGTGACCGAATGGTCACCCCGTTTCTTTGGTTGAGACTGGCAGCGGTTAGAAGTAGAACTTGCCAGCGAGCTGAACCGCGCGGCCAGGGGAAGGATCGCCGTTGGGATCTGCCGACTGCTTCACGCTCGTAACCTGACCAAAGGTCGGGCTGAGGAACGTGCCGCTTGGTCCGGCAAAGTTCGCATGGTTGAAGACGTTGAAGCCTTCCAGGCGAAGCTGGACAAACTCCGTGCTGTGCGAGTTGAAGTGAATGTTCTTCACGACGGCCAGGTTGGTGTAATCCCATCCGGGGCCATGGAAGAAGTTACGGCTGGTGTTACCAAAGGTGCCAAGCGGCTCCGCGGAGAACGAAGTCGTATCGAAATACTGGTGCGCTGAAGAGTCGCGCGGGTTATGGATTCCGATGTGGAAGCTGGATGTGTTCGGCACATCGGGGCAACCGAAGAAGCTGAATACATCGCACCACAAGGACCGTGTCGCACCATAGTTGATACCGACCGGGTTACCGGACTGGAAGGCGCTTGTACCGCTGACCTGCCATCCAGAGACGATCTGCTTCACAATTGGATTGTCGTTGAACCAGTGAACTTCCGGCACGACATAGACGTAGCCGAGGGCGAGGCGATGGCGCGCATCGAAGTCGGATGAGCCGTAGTTCAGGTACTGGAAGCCTGGCACGAAGTTGTAGACGCGACCTGCAGCGCCCGTGCTGCTCTCATATCCTGAAGCGTTGTCCAGTGCATGGGAGTAAGTGTAGGAAGCTGTGAACTGCAAGCCATGGGACATTGCCTTCTGTAGGCGAGCCTGAAGGGCGTTGTAGTTCGCCGAGCCTTCCGTATCCTGACGGGCAACCGAGAGATACCACGGAAGTCCGTTGGGCAAAGAAGGAATTGCCCCATTGCCGGTTCCGGGCACAATAGCAGGTTGAGCAGTGTCCTGCGGAAAGTAAAGATGCTGTTCCGACTGCAGGGCAACGCAGTTTGGGTTTGCAAGACAGGCGGCATGCCCGGCAGGAGTGATGTAGTCCCCTTCGTGCCATGTGGCAAGCCGATGCGAAACGGATCCCACATAGCCAATCATCAGCACCATTGTGCTCGAAAGAGAGCGCTCGATGTTGAGGTTGTAGTTGTAGGTATAGGGTACGTTGTAATTTGGCGTGAAGGTCGCCAGATCGAGCGTATTGTAGATGCTCCAATTGACGTTTCCACCCACCGGAGGAATGGTGTACGGAAACGGGTTAGTCTCTGAGCCGTTACCCGCTACATCGGCGAAAGGATTGGCGAAGGACGGACTGCCTCCAAAATCTCCAGCACCGTGCGAGGTGAACAGCGACGGAGGATCGATCAGGTTCTGCAGTGACTGCTCTTCCTGGTCGCGGTTGAAGTAGACGCCGAAGCCTGTGCGGATAGACATCTGGTGCTCGCCTTCGGTTCCAATCAACCAGGAGGGACCATTCGAAGGCGACCAGGCAATGCCAAGACGAGGCGCAAAGTGGTCATAGCGCGTGGGCACACTGCCTGCTTCGTTACATCCCGGATCACCATTGTAGGTCAGTCCCGGAGGGCCTCCAGGGTAGACCTTGGACTGCGTCGAACTATTGGACCAGCAGACGATGCCCAGTCCGCCAAACTGCTTGTTCTGGTTCGGGCCTTCCACGTCCCAGGCAAGGCCGTAGTTCAAAGTAACATCGGGGGTTACGCGCCAGCTATCCTGCGCATAAGCATACGACTCCATTGCAATGGCGTCGATGAAGCCGTCACTGGTCTGCTGATACTGGTCAGGGATTCCCAGCACAAAGTCAAGAACCGGGTCACCTGAGCTGTACTGTCCCTGTCCGTTGTACGCATAATATCCATTGTTCAGATATCCGAAAGGGTTATGTACGCGGAACTGCTCATAGAGGCCGCCAAACTTCAGGGAGTGATTTCCATGCACCCAGGTCAGGTTATCGGCATAGGTAAGGTTGGTGTCGATGCGAGGCTGCGGACCATCCGCGCTGAAACCAAGGTTGAAGTCGCTTCCAATGCCGATAAATGGGAGGCTGGATTGTGCCAGTTGCGGAGTAATGGAGAAACCGAAGCTGTTTGGCGCGACCACCGTCTGCGGATTGACAGCCACAAAGTTATTGCGATAGTAGCCGCCATGCAATTCGTTCAGCAGATTGGCGCTGAACGTGTGGGTGTAGGATCCAGAGAAAATCTTGTAGTGATCCGTGGAAGTCTGGCCAAAACCCGGAAAGCTGCTGCCGATGAAAGGCAGCGTATTGAACGCGGGGCTGGACTGGAAGATCGTTGATCCCCAGATGGAATCATTCGCGGTCGGATTGTAGTCCAGACGAATAACACCCTGATCCGCCGCGCCGGTGTTCAGCGCGTTAAAGGTATAGAGGGAACCGGGGGTGTTGGCCTGCGGCACGTAGTTCTGGATCAGCTTGGAGGCGAGGGGGTTCCACATCGTCGTTGGAACCGTCACGTTCCCGCTGCTGAAGCACTGATTCCAGGTCATACCCTTGGTGCAGGAGCCGATGTTAAATGGAATCGGATTGTTCGTAAGGCCAGCGCTGTCCGGAGCATTGCCGTTTGCGTAGTTAGGATCGCCGGTAAAGACGCCGTTTAACTGATTTGTGCTCAACGTCGGGTTTACGATCGTCCCCGCAGTACGGTTACGGTAGCCCTGGTAGCCGGCAAAGAAGAAGAACTTGTTGTGGATCACCGGACCGCCGAGTGTGCCGCCGTAAATATTCTGGTGAAAGACCGGGCGAATCTGCGAAAAGTAGTTTCCGTTGTTCAGGAAGGTATCGCGATAGAACTCAAAGCCACTGCCGTGGAACTCGTTCGTGCCGGCCTTGATGACTTCATTGATGACAGCGCCGGAGTTTCGCGCATATTCAGGGTTCATCGTGCTGGCTTCGACGTTTTCTTCCTGGAGTGCGTCGGGGTTGATCGCCAGACCTTCCGTTTGCAGCGGTCCGTCATTGATATCGACGCCGTCGGCGACATAGCTATTCTGCGGCGTCTGGCTGCCGTTGGTGGAAAAGGTTCCGAAACGATCCGAAGACTCTACGACGCCCGGCTCCAGTTTCTGCAGACCGGAAGCATCACGGCCTTCGAGGGGAATGTTCTCGATGTCGGTTGCTGTTTCCACCTGCTCCAGCTGCGTGTTCTGGGTTTCCACCTGCAGGGCAGTGGCCGAGACGGCAACTGTCTGACTGGCGCTGCCCACCTGCAGCTTGGCATCCGTCTCCCAGCTTGCTGCAGCGGTCAGCGTGATTCCTTTCGCCGAGTAAGCTTTAAAGCCATTGGCTTCCACCGTAACCGTGTATGGACCACCCGGCTGGAGGGAAAACACTTGATAGTTACCGCTGGCATTGGTCACGGCCTGCGAAGAGATCCCTGTTGATGTGTTCAGGACCGTAACTTTTGCGTGGGGAACAACAGCGCCACTGGAGTCAGTGACCGTCCCGTGGATTGACGCAACAGTGATCTGGGCGAGAATCGGATTGGGAGCAACCAAAGCGACAAAGGAAATCGAGGCCGGAATCGCCAAAGCCAGTACTCCGCGCCTTACCAGGGCCATGATCGTCCGAACCGACGAGGAATGAAACGAGCTTTTGCTCTGATTCATGTTTTCTCCTTGAGAAATGTGGAAAGCCATACTTCCATCCAGATTGGGGTGCAATCGAAGGTATCTTCAAAAAAGCAGATACCGTTGATCGACGGATCGCAATCAAGCGTAGAGCAGCAATTTTATTGCCATTTGAATAATTAGAGGAAAACCGCATAATCCGCCTAAGAATCATAAAGATATGGATTCTTACAAGCGAACTACGTTCGATTTATCTATGAAAAATTGGAGAATTTCGCGTGAATTTTCTAAAAAGATAGAGACGGCGGAAGTTAAGACCGGCTTTTGGATGGTGGGGGAAGTTGACGTACTGTCAGGAACGGGGCGAATTGGAAGGACTCAAAGCGCTGCGAACCATCTGCTCAACCTGATGAACCAGAGTCTGAGCTTCGGCGAGCAAACCTGGGGCCTGTTTACAGATGGCCATCATGGCATCCGGGCCTTCCAGAAGTACTGTGGCCAGTCCGGCGGCAGCCGCGGCGACGCCGAGACGGCGGTGGCCAGTGGCGAGCAAAGCTCCTGCAGCCAGAAGTGCTCCGGCGGCAATGTACTGGTTCCAGGGATCGGCAGGAGCTTCAGAAGTTTGCTGCCACGAATCCACGCGCGGCCTGACAGGAATGGGCCACGGCTGCGCGCCCGGCGCAGATGGTCCCGGCGTGGGAAGCACGGGTTCGGGGCGACGCGGCTGATAGCTCAGCGGAACAGTGTAGGTATCCGGGATGGGAACGGCAACCATCGTGATTCTCCCTTCAGGCAAAAATGAGCAGCCATCAGCAGTTGCTGAGGTGCTTCAGTCAAGATCGAACTCCCGCAAGGGCTTGCCTGCCGGAGCGTCCTTGGCTTTGCGAAGCGCCTCGGCGAAGCGTTTTTCGAGCAGGTCGCCTTTGTTTTTCTCTGCCTCCATCGACTGGCGGAAGATGGACTCCTTGCGGTCGTCCTGCTCACGCATGGCCTTTGCTGCAGTTTCGAGGTCTTCGAAGGTGCGTTTGCGAGGAGCGGGCGTGTGGCTGAGTACCGTGCCTGTCTCTGCATCGATGCGGAGCGCCGCACCACAGTCGGGGCAAACCGACTCGACCACCGGATTAGAGCGTCTGGCTGTCATCCCTGTTTGAATTGTAGGAGGATTGCACCATCGACGCATCCTTCTTTGGTCACTTTAAGAGGATTTTAGTTATACATTTAGTCACTATCCTTCCGGTTACTTTTGCATGAGGAAAGCGTTGACTCACGCGCTTCGATGGGCTTTTCCTCAACTGGAATGCCACGAACAACAGAAAAATCCCGCCTGATTAGGCGGGATCGGGGGAAGTGGAAGGTCAGCAGACGGTCAGTTGGGGTGAGCAGCACTGGCCAGCTTGGCGTGTGCCTCGTCGATCACCCGGTTGGCCTCGCAATAGGCTTCTTCGCTGTCGCCAGCGGCGTTCCAGAGGGCTTGTCCACGTGCAAGCTGCTCCTGTGCGCGGGGAACGTCGATTGCCTCGGGCAGAAGAGCATCGTTGGCGAGGATGGTGACGCGCTCCGGGAGCACCTCGACAAATCCCCAACTGACGTTATAGCGAGCATGGCCGCCAGCGGCACCGTGCAGAGTGACGTCGCCCGCGCCCAACTCGGCCAGCAGCGGCGCGTGGCCGTAGAGCACCTCGATGTAGCCAGTCTTCGAGGGCAGCTCGACGGCCGTGGCCATCTCGTCGACGAGGACGTGATCGGGAGTGACAAAGCGGACACGAAGCTGATTGGTTTCCGTTGCCATAGCTGCGCTCCTAGGCCTTCATCTTCTCGGCGGTTTCGAGCACTTCCTCGATGGTTCCCTTCATGTAGAAGGCCTGCTCGGGAACGTCGTCGTGCTTGCCTTCGATGATCTCCTTGAAGGAGCGGACGGTATCGGCGATCTTGCAGTAGCGACCGGCAATACCGGTGAACTGCTCGGCGACGTGGAAGGGCTGCGAGAGAAATTTCTGGACTTTACGGGCGCGCGCGACGGTGATCTTGTCTTCGTCGGAAAGCTCATCGATGCCGAGAATGGCGATGATGTCCTGCAGATCCTTGTAGCGCTGGAGGATGCGCTTGACGCCTTGGGCAACGTCGTAGTGCTCCTGGCCGACGACGCGCGGGGTGAGGATGCGCGAGTTGGAAGCAAGGGGATCGACGGCGGGATAGATGCCAAGCTCGGAAAGTGGACGGCTGAGCACGGTGGTCGCGTCGAGGTGAGCGAAGGTAGTCGCTGGCGCCGGGTCGGTCAAGTCGTCCGCGGGAACATAGACCGCTTGAACGGAGGTGACGGAGCCTTTGCGCGTCGAGGTAATACGCTCCTGCAACTCGCCCATTTCGGTGGCCAGGTTGGGCTGGTAACCGACGGCGGAAGGCATGCGCCCGAGCAGCGTGGAAACCTCGGAGCCAGCCTGAGTGAAGCGGAAGATGTTGTCGATGAAGAGTAGTGTGTCTGCGCCCTCTTCGTCGCGAAAGTGTTCGGCGACGGTGAGCGCGGTGAGCGCGACGCGGAGACGCGCTCCGGGTGGCTCGGTCATCTGTCCGTAGATCAGGGCGGCCTTCGAGTTCGCCGAGTCGCCGGGCTTGATGACGCCGGACTCGGACATCTCGAGCCACAGATCGTTGCCCTCGCGGGTACGCTCGCCGACGCCTGCGAAGACCGAATAGCCGCCATGGTTTTTAGCGACGTTGTTGATCAGCTCCATGATGACGACGGTCTTGCCGACGCCAGCGCCACCAAAGAGGCCGATCTTGCCACCCTTCAAAAAGGGCTGAATCAGGTCGATAACCTTGATGCCGGTCTCGAACATCTCTTCGCTGGTGGACTGCTCCTCGAAGGACGGCGCGGGGCGATGGATGGGCTTGCGCAGCTTTTCGCCAACCGGACCGAGTTCATCGACCGGCTCACCGACCACGTTGAGCACGCGGCCCAGCGTCTCGCGACCGACCGGGACGGTAATCATCGCGCCAAGGTCTTCCGCGTTCATGCCGCGCACCATGCCGTCGGTTGCGGTCATGGCGACGGTGCGGACGCGTCCTTCGCCCAGATGCTGCTGCACCTCGAGGATCACGTCGATGGGCGCGGGGACAGTGAAGCCTTCGCTGGTAACACGCAGCGCCTGATAGATGGGCGGCATGGCGGCTTCTTCAAACTGCACATCCACTGCCGGGCCGGAGATCTGAATTACTTTGCCGATATTCTTTGCCATAGTTGCCTTCCGCGAGATTAAAGCGCCGCAGCGCCGCTCACGATTTCGATGATTTCCTTGGTGATGGCCGCCTGCCGCACGCGGTTCATGTAGAGCGTGAGCGAGTCGATCATGTCGGAAGCGTTGTTGGTTGCCGCGTCCATGGCCGTCATGCGCGCGGCGTGTTCGGCTGCGACAGACTCGGCAAGAGCGTGGAAGAGCATGGAAGCGACATAGCGCGGGAGCAATCCGTTATACAGCTCGCGCGCGGGCTGCTCGTAGATGTAGTCCACCTCGGCGGTGCCGAATTTAGTAGCCTCGGCATCGGCCTCGGCGTAATCCTCGGGTGTGAGCGAAACGCCGGAAGAAACAGCGGCCTCAGCAGCGCGCTCGCGCTCTTCGGCTGACGGTTCAATCGCCTCGGTGACCTGATGTTTTCCTGGCTCAATCAGAGGCAGCAGGCGCTCGACCACAATGCGCTGCTGAATGACCGACTTGAACTCGTTATAGACCAGGTAGCAGGCGTCGATCTCTTCGTGGACGTAGCGAGCAATCATGTCCTGGGTAAGCGACTGAATCTGATCGTGGGTGAGCTTTTCCAGCAGCCCTGGATGGTCTCCGGTGACCTCGACGCGGGCTTTACGGCTGCGAACGCGGCGGATGAGCGGTGAGCCGTCGGCAGGATTTTCTTCGGTGCTTTCGACGAAGACGGCTGCCGGGTAGCGGCGGCGCATCTGTTCCCGAGCCTTGCGTCCGATGGCCTCGATGTCGATCTCCTTGTCTTCATTGGCGGCAAGGAAGTGAAAAGCAGCTTTGAGGATGTTGGTATTGAACGCTCCGGCAAAGCCCTTTTCGCCGCTGACGACGAGGAGCAGAACGCGCTTTTCCGGGCGCGTGGCGAAGAGCGGATGGCGCAGGTTGCCGGTCTTGGGATCAAGCACCTCAATGCGCCGTTCCAACGAAGCAAGCACGCTGGTGATGCGCTGGGCATAGGGGCGCGCAGCCAGGGCGCGGTCCTGAGCACGGCGCAGCTTGGCCGCCGAGACCATCTTCATGGCCTTGGTGATCTGGCGCGTGCTTTTCACGCTTCGGATGCGTCGCCGTAAATCGAGTACGTTTGCCATGTTCTATTTTGTTACCGCGGCCTTGTTGGCCTGAAAGTTTGCCGAGTATTCCTTGAGCGCTTCATGGAGACGCGCTTCGATGTCTTTGTCGATTTGCTTCTTCGCCGTCAGGTCGTCGATCAGCGCGCTCTGCGCCGAATCCAGATAGCTGAGCAGCCCATCCTCGAAGGCGCGAATCTCTGAAATCTCCAGCGGATCGAGATAGCCCTTGGTGCCGGAGAAGAGCACGACTACCTGCTGCTGCCAGGTGAGCGGCTGGAACTGCGGCTGTTTGAGTAGCTCGGTCAGGCGCTGGCCACGGCTCAACTGTTTCTGCGTGAGCGGGTCAAGGTCGGAACCAAACTGGGCAAAGGCGGCCAGTTCGCGGTACTGCGCCAGATCGAGCTTGAGCGTTGAGCCGACCTGTTTCGTCGCCTTGATCGCCGCCGAAAAGCCGACGCGGCTCACGGAAAGACCGACGTTGACCGCTGGACGGATGCCCGAGTTGAAGAGGTCCGTTTCAAGGAAAATCTGACCATCGGTGATAGAGATGACGTTGGTCGGAATGTAGGCCGAGACATCGCCCGCCTGGGTTTCGACGATGGGCAGCGCAGTCAGCGAGCCGCCGCCGTTTTTGTCGCTCATCTTGGACGAACGCTCAAGCAGCCGAGAGTGAAGATAGAAGACATCGCCGGGATAGGCTTCGCGGCCCGGCGGACGGCGCAGCAGCAGCGAGATTTCGCGATAGGCCATGGCGTGCTTCGAGAGATCGTCATAGATGACCAGCGCGTGGCGACCCGAGTCGCGGAAGAACTCACCCATGGCGGTGGCCGCGTAGGGTGCCAGATAGAGCAGCGGTGCAGGCTCCGATGCTGAGGCGGCAACAACGATCGTGTGGCCCATGGCTCCGGCTTCGGTCAGCGTCTGGACCACCTGAGCGATCGAGGAGCGCTTCTGGCCAATGGCGCAGTAGATGCAGATCAGGTTGTTCTTCGCGTTGTTGATGATAGTGTCGATGACCACGGCAGTCTTGCCGGTCTGGCGATCGCCGATAATCAGCTCGCGCTGGCCGCGACCGATGGGAATCATCGAATCGATAGCCTTGATACCGGTGGCCATTGGCTCGCGGACAGGCTGGCGATCAACGATGCCGGGGGCCAGTCGCTCGACTGGCAGCGTGGCCGTGGTGGCGATGGGGCCTTTGCCGTCAATCGGCGCGCCTAGCGCGTTGACCACGCGCCCGATCATGGCTTCGCCGACCGGGACGCTGAGAATCTTTCCGGTACGCTTGACCTCGTTGCCTTCGGAGAGTTCTGTGTAGTCGCCGAGAAGTACAGCACCTACCTGATCCTCTTCGAGGCTCATCGCCAGACCCGCGATATCGTGCGGGAAGGCCAGCAACTCGCCCGCCATCACCTTATCCAGGCCGTGAATGCGCGCGATGCCGTCGCCGAGAGAGATGATCGAACCGACCTCATCGACACGAACTTTCGAGTCGTAGTTGGCGATCTGTTCGCGAAGGATTTGTGAAATCTCGTCTGCTTTGATTGGAGCCATGCTGCTCTTCCTGTTCTTTTCGGTATTTCCGATCTTGAGATTCAATCTTTTGTTTTCAGCATGCCGGAGCGCACTGCTCGACTAGCTGTTCATCAACACATCTTTCAATCGCTCGACACGTCCCAGCACAGAGCCGTCATAGACCGTCGATCCTATGCGCACGACAACCCCACCCAGAATGGCCGGATCGAGCCTGAAGGCGGCCTCGACCTGGCCGTGAGCCAGTTCCGCAACGTGAGCCAGCAATGCAGACTTGTCCGAGGAATTCAGTTCGCGCGCGGTGACGATCTCGGCCTGCGAGATGCCCATCCTGCGACGCGACTCGGAGCGATACTCCGCGACCACCTCATGCACCGCGGTAATGCGCGAGTGGTCAATGAGCACGGCGTAGAGATTGCGCACCTGGGGCAGGAGATTCAGGGTTCGGTTCATGCTGTCGAGCACGGCAACTTTCTGTACGGCGGGCACGGACGGGTCTGCGAAGACCTCGCGCAACGCCGGGCTTTCGTCCCAGGCGGCGAGGAAATCGCTCAGTTGGCGGTCCACAATTGCACTATCGAGACTGGCCGATGCGACAACATCCGCAAAAGCATGGGCATAACGAGCGGCGAAAAGAGACATCAGTTCCGCCCTCCCGCGCCGTTCGCGCTACCGGTGCCATTGGTACCGCTGTTGCGGGCGAAATCGGCAATCAATGCGCTCTCCTGTTCGGCGGAAAGGGTGATTTCGGTCAGCGCCTTGTCGATGGCCAGGCCCGCGGCATATTGCTTTAGTTCACGCTGCGCCTGGACCGCCGCAACCGCAATCTCCTGCTCGGCGGAGGCGACAATGCGCGCGGTCTCTTCCTGAAGATTGGTCTTGTAGCGGGCCTCGTCCTGCCGCATCTCCGACTCAACCTGAAGGCGGATGGCTGCAATCTCGGAGTCGAGACCCGAGAGCTTCTTTTCGACGGCAGTAAGGCGCGTGTTGGCGTCGGCGGTGGCCGCGCGAGCCGACTCCAACTGCTCGCGCAATGCCTCAGCGCGACGGCGCATGACCTTCGGCAGAATGCGGGCGAGGGGAATCACGATGGCCAGCGCGAGAATGGCGAAGTTGATCCACTCAAAGGTACGGGCGGCGGATTCGGTACTGGTGTGGAACGAGTGGGCAATCCAACGCACGGTTGCCGAGTGGCGATAGACATCGTTGCCATCCGGCGTGTCTTCGCCAGCCTTGTCGGGAGCAACTCCGACCGAAGCGGGTGTCTCTGCTTTCTGTGCCTGAGCAGCCTGTTGGGCATGCAAAGCCACCGGAGAAAATACAGAAGAAATGCATCCCAGAAACAGTCCGGCAAGCAGTAACCGCTTGGGAACAGAAGCATTACGAGCCATTGCACTGCGGCTCTTTTGGAAGCGAGGGAAGGATGCCATCAACGCACGCCTCCCGCGACCTGTGGAAGCACGGCTCCGACGACCTGAAGGGCAAGCTGATCGGAGCTGGCCAGCAGCATCTGGCGAGCCGCAGCAACCTCGGAGGCTAAACCCTCCCGAGCCTGCTGGACGCGCACGCCAGCCTGGCGGCGAGCCTCGGCAAGCGCGGCGTCGCGCTCCTCGGACCACTGATGCAATCTCTGTTCACGCATGCGAAAGACCTCGGCCCGCGCTTGGCGCAGCTTTTCCGCGTACTCGGCGGCACGAGCTTCGGCGGCAGCAATCGCTTTGTGCGCTTCCTCGACGGCTCCTGTGGTGCGCGCGTGGCGCTCGCGCAGAGTGCGCGAAAGCGGCCCCTGCACCAGAAACTGATAGGCCAGAACGAGCACGATGAAGAGAATCAACGTCGGCACGGAACCGAGAAGAAGCGCACCAACCTGGAGAATGATTTCCTGCATGACGAGGTTTTTGAGAATCCTTCCGCGGCAAACACGAGTTTGGTCAGGAACCTACTGTTGTAACAGGGGCAAAATTGGCCTGTCAACGCGCAGGAACCTGCGGAGCGCAATCATGAGGCATTCCAAGGCCGGGTATCCGTCCTGTGAATTTCTTGTTGCGTTTCCCTGAAATCGGCTTATGCTTAGAGTATCACCTAGACCCGCTTCAGGGTCCAGCGGGCCGCGCAATTTTGGGAACGTATCTCCACTCCCACTTTTCGCGGCCCACCTTATTTTTTCGAACTTTTTCGACTGGTTTTCGCAGAGCAGGAGGTGTGGATTTCTGCGCTGCGCGCGTCGGGGTGCGTCTTTGCAAATCGTCCCAGCAGCGAGGCTGGAGCACGCATCCGAATCCGGACCTGATCCATGAAATACTCCCTGTGGAGAATGACTGCGCCAGCCTCCAAAGCGGCCAGTGTGGCACCGTCGGACTGGCTCAGACACATCTCCGACTCGATCATCGGATCGGCCGTCAGAGCTTCGTCGATGGCCAGCAGCAGGCGCTCGAGGCCAAAGCCTGTATGCGCGGAAACATATACGGCGCCGGCAGATGCGCCTGCTTCGACCTGCTCAGGATCGAGCAGATCGGCCTTGTTCAATACCTCGATGCGCGGAATTTGTAAGGCGTTGAGTTCACCGAGTACGCGTTCCACCTGTTCCTTCTGCTCCCGGAACGATTCCGAAGCCGCATCCCGAATATGCAACAAAATCTCCGCGCGTTCCACTTCTTCGAGCGTCGCGCGGAAGCTGGAAACCAGCATGTGCGGCAGATTGCGAATAAACCCGACGGTGTCGGAGAGCAGGATGCGGCGGCGGCTGGGCAACTCTATGGCGCGCAGCTTGGGATCGAGTGTCGCGAACATCCGCGACGAAGAGAGCACCTGGGCACCCGTCAAGCGATTGAAAAGCGAGCTTTTTCCCGCATTGGTGTAACCGACAAGAGCCACCGTCGGAACCGGCACAGCTTCGCGCCTCTGCCGCTGCTGGCGCCGCACGCGGCGCACCGCTTCCAGTTGGGTGCGCAGATGCACGAGACGGCGCTGGATCTTACGGCGATCCGTCTCAAGCTGCGTCTCGCCTGGGCCACGAGTTCCAATGCCGCCGCCCAGCTGTGACATGGAGCGGCCACGCCCGGCAAGGCGCGGCAACTGATATTCCAACTGAGCGCACTCCACCTGAAGCTGGCCTTCGCGCGTACGAGCATGACCGGCAAAGATGTCCAGAATGAGCTGTGTACGATCCAGGACGCGGCACTCCAGCCGATCCTCCAGATTGCGAAACTGCGTCGGCGTCAGTTCATGATCGACGAGCACAAGGTCGGCCTGACAAGAGGAGACAATCCCGCGAATTTCCTCCAGTTTGCCCGCGCCAAACAGCGTCGCCGGGTCCGGCCGCTGGCGCCGCTGCACCACTTCGGCCACGATCTCCGCACCGGCGCTTCGCACCAGCTCTCGAAATTCCGCCAGAAGCTCGTCGTGGCTTGCCACACTCTCCGCGATTCTGGCCAATGCGGGTGACAACTCCGCTGCATCTGCTGCGGGAGGCTGCGCGGCGGCATCTGCGCCCGCGCGCGCCTGCCTTGCGCTGAGCCGTTGTGAGGATGCCTGAGATGCGAAGCCTCGACCCGGGAGATCCACGCCGACCAGAACTGCTCGCTCCGTCACAGCCATACGCACCCCCGAAGCGGCGCAGGACGCTCGTCGAGTGGGTTATTTTCCTGGCGCATACGGGAGCCTGCGTCGACCTGCAACTTAGGAATGACTGGCCGGATTTACTGGCGCCGCGGAGGACGGAGTTATTGGCGCAGATGCCGCCGGGCGATGGTCGCCGCTATGTACGACAGCGCGATTGCTGACCACCGTCGAGATAGCGTGCTTGAAGATCAGCTGCTCCTGGCTGTTATTCTCCAGCAGTACTGAATACTTGTCGAAGGAACGGATTCTACCCGTCAGCTTGACGCCGCTGACAAGGTAAATCGTGATGGGGGTCTTGTCCTTGCGGACGGTATTCAGGAAGGTATCCTGAATGTTCTGTGCCGGCTTGTTGTCCATGTGCCGATCTCCTGTAAAAAATTTAGACTTCTTTGTGGAACAGCAGGTTGACGCGATTGATGTGAAACCGTCGCCAGTGCGCGAGCAAGGCGCGGCCAAACGAAGAATTCCAAGCGCAGCAGAGTGCCTGCCTTCGTCAACACCATCACTATAGGCGCTCAGCCCGCATTGGAACAAGGCCAATCTCCACCTTCAGCGGATAAGATCTGCTTCCGTCGGCCCGTTGCCGGGAGAGGCTCCGGTATTCTTATCCTCAAAAAACGGCGAGTGACGGTTGCTAAGATGAAGTTTGCGCATTGCAGCGTGTCCGGCTCCGGGGACGCTTATCTGCGGCGCCAAAGGGACCGCTCAATCATGTCCGATGCTCGGAAAAGTATCGCCACTCCCGCTGTTCCGATGATCGACCTGGAGCGCCAGTATGCTCCTTTGCGCGAGGAGCTGCTGGAGGCGCTCGGCACGGTGATCGACCGCAGGCAGTTCATCCTCGGCGAACCAGTCGAGCGGTTTGAGGGTGCGGCGGCAGAGCAACTCGGCGTGCGGGCGGCGATTGGATGCTCGTCGGGAACGGATGCGCTTTGGCTGGCGCTGGCGACTGCGGGTATTGGATCGGACGACGCGGTCGTCACCACTCCCTTCAGTTTTTTTGCGTCGGTCAGCTCCATTCTTCGCGTCGGCGCACGACCGGTACTTGCGGACATCGATCCGATCACCTTCAATCTTTCCCCTCAATCGGTGGAAAGCGCGCTGGACCAGCCGGGTGCCGAGCGCGTCCGCGCGCTGCTCCCGGTGCACCTCTACGGACAGTGCGTGGACTGGGAGGATTTTGCCCGTCTGGCGAAAGAGCGCAATCTGCTGCTGGTCGAAGACGCCGCGCAGGCATGGGGGGCACGCTGGCGACATTCGCATGCGGGTGGACTCGGCGACATTGCCGCTTTCAGCTTCTATCCGACAAAAAACCTGAGCGCAGCGGGCGACGCCGGCCTGGTCACGACCAACAACCCGGAGTTTGCCGAGCGGGCGCGCATGCTGCGCCAGCACGGAATGCGCGTGCGCTACCACCACGACGAGGTGGGATGGAACACCCGCATGGACGGCTTCCAGGGCGCAATTCTCGGCGTGAAGCTACGGTATATCCGGCGGTGGAACGAAGAGCGCCGAGCGGCGGCGGCGCGATATGATCGCTTGTTTCGCGCCGCCGGAGTCGCAGAGTCCTCCGTGTACCCGCAGCACGGAGTGATTTTGCCAACGGAGGGACCGAACCAGCATCACGTCTGGCACCAGTATGTGATTCGCTGCGCGCGGCGAGATGCGCTGCGGGAACACCTGACCGCACAAAAGATCGGATCTGAGATTTATTATCCCGTGCCGTTGCACCGGCAGAAGGCGCTGGACTTGCTCGGTTACCGCGACGGCTGTTTTCCGGAAGCGGAGCGCGCAGCGCGAGAAGTGCTTGCGCTGCCCATCTTCCCGGAGATCACCGAGGTCGAGCAGCAAACAGTCGTCGACGCAATTGCGGCGTTTTTAAGCTCTCCACGCTAGTCAGAGTGTTTTCGCTCACACTGCTTCCAGTGAAGACGCTGTGGCTTTTCCCCAAGGAAAAGCCACACTCACCCCTTCCAGTCTGTATAGACGATGAGCGAAAATGCTCTAACGACGCGTGTGTCCGAGCCTGGATTTCTTCGCTTCGGCGCTTCTCGTGTGCGCTTCGATTGGAGCCTGGTCGGCTCCGGTCCGCCGGATGATGTTGCCTTCCAACCGAAAACTGACTGTACGCTGCGCCAGCGAATGAGCGATTCCGGTTGCCGGATCGATGGCCGAGCCGGATGCTCCGGCGATGTGAAAACTGAAGGCCGGATACGAGACGCCATTGACGGATTCGTGGCTCATCGTGACCGGAAAGAATCCTTCAAAATCGCGCAGACGATAGGCCGTCTCATAGCGGTGATGATTCAGGCTCCAGGTGAAGACGCGAATCTGGTCAAAATCATACGGCAATCCGCTCCTGGGCGCCGCGAGCAACACCAGGTACTCAATCCTCTGTTTCGGCCCGGAGAGCTGCTGCTCGGCTGCATCTGCGGAGTCTCCTGCGACGGATGGGGCCTGGCCGCCGCCCTGCGACTCGCCGCCTGGAGCGTGAGCGTAGCCCCGACGGTCCAGACCCCGATGACCGCGCGCCCGGTCCCGCGCCGCGTCTCCGTTGTCGGTGACCGTGGCCAGCGGATAAGCAGCCACCATTCGCTGCCCTTCTGCGTACTCGCCAATCGCGTCGGGAATGTCCACATCGACACGGCTGCCCAGCAACCAGCCTGTATTGCCGCTGCTGTCCCGCACCAGCCACCAGTCCTCCATGGGAACCACCGGTGGCTGATCGGCAGGTTGACCGGCCTTCTGACCTGCTGACGCGGGAACAGCGCCCGGAACCACGTGCGGAATCGAAGCGCGTTCGAGCAATTGGACGTGGCTGTTGCCGGGCACCAGATAGAAATGGTCGGTTTGCCGACCCGGCGTGAGATGCAGGTAGAGATCGTCGCGAAGCTGCGCTGTAGCGACAACCGGGTCCTGCGCATGGTCGCGGCCCAGTTGCTGATATTGATCGAATTCCTGCTGGTCGATGACCGTGTGGTCCTGGAGCCAGCCGAGCTTGCCATCCGGGGTGCGTACCTGGTCAAAGCGGTGTCCGTGCTCGACGACCTCCAGTCGTTGCCCGTTTTTGACCAGGGCGACGCGATTCGAAACGGCCGCTACGCGGTCGCGCAGGTACACCTCCCGCGCGGCAACGTAGACGTATTCGTGCGGATGCGAGCGGAAGCGGGCACAACCGGAAAGCATCCCCGCCAGCCAGACCAGCGCAGTGAAGCAAAGCGGCACGGCAAAGCGCCAATTCCGGCGATTGCTGAAACCGTCGTATTGTGTACGGGAGAGTCGCAACTTCCCCTCAAGAATACCAGTTAAAAAATATAATTTTGCACTCAATCCGGTTTGCGAGGTGCTTCGTTCCCATTGCAGGAGGACACCATGCTCTTGCAACGCTTTCGTAACCTTTCCGCGCTTCGGACCCCGGAGCAGGAGATCACCGCTTCGTTCGGCATTCAGTCGATTCGACGCATGGACGCGGCCATCCAGGCCATGAACCGCCGACGCTTCCTTTCCGGATTGGGCGTCGCAGGCGCAGTTGCGGGTGCTGCCGCGATCACCGGCTGCGGCTCCAGCGGGACTACGGCCATGGCGCAGTCAAACACAACCTCGGCCGATACCGCACAGCAGGTCTTCACGGCTGCTTTGATCGCCGAAGATCTAGCCACCACGATGTATTACAACGCGCTGGTCGGCGGAGTCATTCAGGATCCCAACCTGGCCGGCACCGGTGGTACCGCAACGAATGTCTCCGCATCCGGCAGCGTTGCCAATGTTGGCTATCTCCGCGGCGCTCTCTCTGAAGAAATCCAGCATGCGGACCTGATGCGTACACAGTTGAACATCAGTGCAGCCAGCAGCGATCCGGTGCAAACCTTCTACTTCCCTACCGGCACCTTCGATACACTGACCAACTTCTTCCCCGTCCTGGTCGCGTTGGAGACCGCTTTCATCGCAGCCTACATGACGGCGGTCGAAGAGTTCAGCCTGATGATCGGCGGTGTTTCGCCGTACAGTTCGACTCAGATGTCCGCCGGGGGATCGGCGTACACCTCTGCCCAGCTCTCGGAGTTTGCGAAAATCTGCGCTGCCATTCTGGGTGTGGAAGCGGAGCACCGCTCGCTGGCTCGCGCCATTCCCAGCGGCAGCACCTTTGCCGGAACTTCGATTCTGCCCGCGGATAACGAGTGCTATGAATCGACCGACAGCCTGACCTCGGTCTACACCGGAAGCTCGTCGGCAGCTGCCGCGCTTGGGCCGTTCATCACACAGGGCAGCGGCACCACCGCTTACAGTCTGCAGACTGCACTGATGGGTTCGGCTTCGCTGGAGTTGGCGTGCACCGGCAGCGCACCGAGCGCCTGAAGCCTCTCATCGAACCAGCCGGAAATGCACCTTCCCTGGATCAGCCCGGTGTCCGTCAAGCAGAGATTCCACTGTGCGGCAGACTCCGGGCATATCCGTTTGACACACTCAGCAAATCAATGCGTGAGGGCAAGCGCAATAGCATACGACGGATCAGTAGCGGCCGTCGAAAGCGTCGTCGCCACATCGAGCGTACCCGCACTCGTGGGGTCATAGCTGTAGACCCACAGATCCGGATTGTTGCCAAAGCCCGCCACCACGACATAGCTCTTCGTGCTGTCTTCAGCGATGGCGATCGGCGATTTCGCCGTCGCGAACGGGGAGTCGGTCAGTGTCGTCAGCGTTCCGGCGTTCAGGGAAAATCCGGTGAGCGTGTTCGAGGAAAAATCGGTCACATACACATATTGGCCGGTTGGATCCGAGAGAATCGCCGTCGGCGACTGACCGGCACTGTATGTATTCTGGGCCGCGCTCAGGTTCGAGATCGCAAATTTCCGCAGAAGATTCGAGGGGGCCTCGCCGATGAACAGATAGGTGGAGCTGGGATCTACGGCGACCGCGTTGGCGGCAGTGCTGTTGGCGGCCAGATTGATGTGAAAGGGCGCGATTCCCCAGGGCGATGCAGCCAACGCGCTGAAACTGATAGCGTCTGTTCCGCCGCTGCCCAGCGCGATGAAGACATTGTCATTCGCCGGAGCCATGGCCACCTGAACGGGCGAAGCCGCATCCAGCGTGGCAGAAACCGGCGTACCTGTCTGCGCCAGGCCGGAGAGCGGTGAAATTGCCAGCGCGTCCAGCTCCGTCGAGTTCTTGTTGGCAACGATCAGCCAGGACGAGGTTGCGTCCACCGCAAGGCTCTGCGGCTGCGACGGACCCTGATAAATCACCGTTCCGTTATTGCCCTGGGTCAGCGTTCCGTCCGTATTGATCGTGTACATCAGCACTCCGACCGATGTGCCCACATAAACGAAGAGATTATTTGGCGAGACCACGATGGACGTCGGCGTGGCAGGAAGAGTGATGGGCGAACCGGAAAGCGCGGCGACAACACCGCTGGTCAGCGAGTACTCGGATAGCGTGCCGCCGCTTCCAGTGTTACTTACGTTCACCACGTAGGCGTAGGTTGTCGATCCCGCGGCCGTCGTCGTGTTGTTCACCGGCAAGAAGAACTCGTTGCCGCAACCGGTCAGAATGAGTGAAGTCATCATGAGAAATGCGAAGGCTGCGCGCTTGCACAGCGCAGAACCTGCAGGTCGACGGATCAATGAAAGACGGCTTGCGAACAGCATCAGGGTTTTCTCTCGCTCATACTTCGGGTCGTGCTCAGTTCAGACAGATTGCTTCGCATTTGCATCGGAGGGCAAGGTCCGCTTCGAGTGGAAGCGTACAGCGTCAGACTACAGTATCCAGCTACAGTATCCCGCGGAACGGGAATGCGCCGACGCCTGAATGCATTCTCGCGTTCCACCCTTCCGGAAGGTCACAGGCCCTATCCGCCACACCCGTTCTATCGACGCACGCGACAGCAGAAACGCTCGCCCGCACCTCATCCGCGGCGATACAATCCCGACATGACGCACCCCATTCCGCGCTCTGCACCGGCTCTTGTCGTGCTTTCCTTTGTTCTTGCACTGTCAACTCATGTGGCCACAGCCAGATCACACGCATCCGAAGCGGTCTGCGCCGATTGCGTTCGCGGCGAGATGAGTTTTCTGGCCTCCGACGCCATGCATGGCCGAGGCTCTGCCACACGCGATGAACATCTGGCCGCGCTCTATGCCGCATCGCTCTTCCAGTCCTTTGGACTGGAGCCTCTGCCCAGCGTCGCCCAGGAGGACGGCGGCTACGTGCAGCGCGGCGAGGTGCCATCCCCACTGCCAACACGTGTCGTCGGTTACCTGAAGCATCTCGGCACGGACAGCATTCCGCGGAAAGCCACCTGGAATGCGATGGGGCTGCTACGCGGAAGCTCCTGGAAAGACGGCGGGAACAACGAGGTTATTCTGCTGACGGCACACCTCGATCACCTCGGCAGGGGCACTCCGGTGAACGGCGACGCGATCTACAACGGTGCCGACGACGACGCCTCCGGCACGACGGCTGTGCTGGAACTGGCGCGCGCCCTCAGCAAAAGAGCGCGACCCCGCCGGTCGATCCTGTTTGTGCTCTTCGGCTCGGAGGAACTGGGTGGCTACGGCGACCGGTACTTCCTCGACCACTCGCCCGTTCCTTTGACCAGCATTGTGACTAATCTCGAATTTGAGATGATCGGACGGCCCGATCCCAAGTTGCCGCAGCGAACGCTCTGGCTGACCGGTTACACCCGCTCTAATCTTGGTCCGATGCTGGCCCGTCATGGCGCTTCGATCAGTGCCGACCCGCATCCGGAGCAGCATTTCTTCCGCCGCTCAGACAACTACAATCTGGCCGCGCGCGGCATCGTGGCGCAGACCGTCTCAAGCTTCGGGCTGCACAAGGACTACCACCAGCCTTCGGATGAAACCTCCCGGATCGATTTCGATTTTCTGACGCGCAGCATCAACTCGATGATTGCGCCCATCCGCTGGCTGGCCACGACAAACTGGCGTCCAACGTGGAACCCTGGCGGACAACCAGAACCGCGCAAAGCAGGCTTCTGAAACATCCGAGAGCCACGTGGGTCATACGTCGGTTGGATGAAGCGATCGCAAGGAAGCGCGCCGCAGCAGAAGCAGGATGAGGCAGAAGGCAAACATAGGTACGGACAACAGCGCCGTACCCACCTGATAGCTGCCAGTCCAGTCACGCAAAATGCCCATCAGATAGGGACCGAAAAATCCGCCGACCATGCCGATCATGTTAATGGTTGCCAGACCAACGGCCGCGTTGCGCCCGCTGAGGAAGGTGGTTGGCAACATGAGCAGCGGACCCTGCATCGAGGCGAACAGGACAAAGGTGAGAGCCAGCAGCGGAACGGAGATTGAAGGTCGGTGCGACAAGGCGGCGAGCAGAAATGCGATCGCCTGCAGAAATCCCGGAATCGCAGCGTGCCCGAAGCGCTCGCCCGCACGGTCGGAATGCCAGCCATTGGCCACCATGGCGACGACGCCCACCAGTCCCATCGCAGAGATAAAATTGCCCACTGCGGTCACGCTCCAATGCGTCAGACCGGTGAAGAGAATCGGCGCGGAGAAGGTGAAGGCATAGAGGACGGCAAGCATCACCGTATTTGCCAGGCCGAAGAGCCAGACGCGCGGATCGCGCAACGGCGTGGGCGCGGACTGCGATGCCGCCGCATCGACCTCTGCTGCTTCGCGTGCCAGAACCGCCTCGATGGCCTGCTGTTCCTCCGGGTGCAGCCACGGCGCAACAGCTGGCCGATCCGGCAACAGGCGCAGAAAGACAAAGCCCATCAAGATGGCCGGAAGCCCTTCGACGAGAAACAGCCACTGCCACCCGGCGATGGAAAGTCTTCCCTGCAACCCCAGCAAAGCTCCTGCCGCCGCGCCCATGACGGCGGTGCTGAACGGCAGAGCGATATAGAAACGGCTGATCGCCCGGGCACGCATCGAGGCGGGAAACCAGAGCGTAAGGTAGTAGAGCACGCCGGGGAAAAATCCCGCTTCCGCTGCGCCCAACAGCAGACGAACCAGATAAAACTGCCAAGGCGTGCGCACAAGCGCCATAGTCATGGCAAGCACACCCCAGGTGAGCAGGATGCGACTCATCCAGCGCCGCGCTCCGATGCGGTGCAGCATCAGGTTCGAGGGAATCTCGCAGGCCGAGTAGCTGAGAAAAAACAGCCCCGCTCCCAGTCCGTAGACGGTTGCGCTGAAGTGCAGGTCGCGGTTCATCTGCAGCGCGGCAAAGCTGATGTTGATCCGGTCGATGTAGGCAATCGCGTAGCCGATGGCAAGCAGCGGAATCAGCCGCCAGGCGACTTTACGCAGTGTGGACGGTTGGATGATGCTTGGTTCATCCGCCCGCGATGTGAAGATCGTGACCGAAAGCTCGGACAATGGCTGCGCTCCGCTGAGATGGATGAAATCGACTGTGCAGGGTCAAAGAGGCAAAGGCTGAGCGCAGAGTAACACAGGCTGTGACAGGAAACTCCGGTGCGCGCATCCCCGCCGCCTGCATCGGAGGCCTGCTTGCTGCGTCGCCCTGCGGGTCAGTTTGGCCGCCCGCCAATCGCCGGGCGGCGACGGAAGCGGTCATCGACCACCTGGCGCCCGCGAAATCCGGACTCGAGACTGTGCCAGAATGCAATCTGCGCTTCGCCGCGCTTCCAGCAGAGCAGTACAACCTCTCCCTCCAGACGGAAGGGGAAATCGAGCAGGCCCACTTCGATATCCTTCACCTGGACCCCGATCGCGTCGATCTCCGCAAGCGTTTCGCGCATGCGTTTCTCATGCGCTTCCACCTCAGCCTTGAGGGCGGTCACGTGGGCAAGGTCCACATGCATTCCTCCCATCAGGAAGATGCGGTGCGAAAGATCCGTCAACTCGTCTTCGATGGCCTGTGCCGCCTGTTTGCTTTCCATCGCGCGATTGAGCAGCGACTCCAGCAGCGGCAGCAGCGATTGGGCCTCGTCGAGGGTGAATGTCTTCATGCACTCAGTTTATGCGCATGCCGAATTTGCTTCAAATTCCGTTCGATGGGAGAGACGGAGCGATGGTCACCTGCGTAAGAACCGGGCAGGTTGCTTCGGCGATGATCGGGAATGCTCCCGAAAGATTTCCGTGCATCTCCAACTGCGTATCCGAGTTCAGGCACATCACCAGCAGATCAATCTCGCGCTCGCGAATATGCTTGAGAATCTCTGTCCGTGGCTGACCCACGCTGACAAAGGTGCGAATCTCGACGTGATCGTGGGAGTGCGAAGGAAGCGCTGCCTCTGTCTCGTCATGACGGGCATACAGCTCATGCGGCTCGTTCAACGTGTTCTCCACCGACTTCGGATGGATGACGTTGAGCACGTCCAGCGTCGCCCCAAAGCTGCTGGCGACATCGATGGCCAACTGCGCGGTTTCGGTCGCTCCTGCGGCATTGTTGGTCACGAAGAGAACGCGCTTCAGATTCATCGTTTCGGCCTGCATCGGCGGCGTCTTTGGTCCGACGGACAAGGCCGGCAGCCGCGTGTGACGCAGAATACCTTCAGCCGTCGAGCCGATGACAAAGCGCTCCACCGCGCCTCCGCCGTGCGTGCCCATCACGATAATGGAGGGCTGACGCTGCATCGCGAGTTCAGGCACCGCGATGCGCGGATCACGCTCCAGGAGAATCGCTTCCGTCGCGCCGCGACCCGAGGATAACCGCTCGGCCACTTTATTCAACTCCTGCTGCAGATGAATGCGCTGCTGGCTCATCAGATGACGAAAGGTCTCTGCCTCCATCGCGGCCTGTTCCAGAAAAAAAGCATGCATGACGACCAGTCCGGCCTGCATCCGGCGCGCCAAGGCACTGGCGTAGAGGCCTGCGTTCTCCGACGCCTCCGAAAAGTCCGTTGCAAAGACCACCGTCGCCAGACGCTCCGACGCATTCGCACCAAAAACTGTCATCCTCGCCTCTCCATCCAAAACCCGCGCCCACCGGGAGCAGGAAAATCCCATTTGACAGAATCACGAAACGATTACAGAACCATTCCGTCCCACAGGCATCATACCTGCCTCCGCATCTACGCAGGCAAACTCCGAATCCGGTCCATCCAACCGCAGAATCCTGTCTTGGTATGGATGCAAAAATTTGCCCGGCAGCTGTATCCGTTTCTGCTTCAGGCATCGCAGTCGCGCTTTCCGGCGTCCTAACGAGTAGACACGCAGTTTGAAAATCGAAGATTGGATCAGATCGATGCTTTCCTTATCGGAAAAAAATATCTTGTTGGCCATCACTCTCATCAGCGCGGGACTGGTGGTGGGCAATGGCGCGCACTTTCTGCTCTTCCGCCTGCTACGCAGCAGACAAACGGAGAAGCAGCGGAAGCAGCTTGGAGTGCGGCGACATCTTGCGCGCCCGGCGCGTCTGGTACTGCTGACGGTGAGCGCAGAGGTGGTGTTGCCGTTGATTCCCGGCCTTTCCACGGCGCTGCAGACGCAACTGGACCAGATTGTACGGATTGTGCTCATCCTGTCCGTGGGATGGATGGGCATAGGCAGTGTGTATGTCTTTCAGGCGATCCTTCTGAGCCGGTTTGACATAACAGCGGTCAACAATCTGCGTGCTCGGCGAGTGCATACGCAGATGGAGTTTTTCCGGCGCCTGATGATCGGTATTGTCGTTCTGCTGGATGGCGGCATGCTGCTGTGGAGTCTCCATAATCACGATCTATGGAAATATGGCACGGGCCTGCTGGCTTCAGCGGGACTGGCTTCCCTTATGCTGGCCGCGGCGGCGAAATCCACCGCCTCTAACCTGATCGCCGGCCTGCAGATCGCGCTGAGCGAGCCGATCCGCATGGACGATGTGGTGATTGTTGAAGGCGAATGGGGACGGATCGAAGAGATCACGAGCACCTATGTCGTGGTGAAGATATGGGATATGCGCCGCCTGGTTGTGCCGCTCAGCTACTTCATCGAAAATCCTTTCCAGAACTGGACGCGCAATACCAGCGACCTGATGGGCACGGCGTTCCTCTATGTGGACTACGCAATTCCTGTGGAGCCGCTGCGCGAAGAGCTGAAGCGGGTTGTGGCTGAATCACCGCTGTGGGATGGACGGGTCTGCGGCCTGCAGGTGACCAACCTGAGCGAGCGGACGATGGAGTTGCGCTGCCTGGTCAGCTCACCCGGCTCGGGGGAAAACTTCGACCTTCGCTGCCTGGTGCGAGAGAAGATGATCGCCTACATCCGCGACAACTATCCGTGGGCGCTGCCAACTCTGCGCGTGCAGGCCGAAGCTCGGGTCAGCGAAGACCAGAAGTCTTTGAAAATGCAATAGTTTTGCGGAAATTTTGCTTTGAGAATTGGTCGGGGAGAGCGGATTCGAACCTCCGACCCCCTGGTCCCGAACTGTCATCCTGCGCTCTATGCTGACGCATCGCCAGCCCATATTTTCAAAAATCGAGTGGTCTGAGGTCATTTCTCACATCCGGGATAAGAAAGCTACACTAAAGTCCAGCCATGTTTGAGAATCTGACAGAAAAATTGCAGCGCGCCTTCAAGCACCTTCGGGGCCAGGGCGTGCTCACCGAAGAAAACATCATCGAGGCCCTCGCCGAGATTCGCACCGCCTTGCTCGACGCCGACGTCAACCTCAACGTCGTCAACGATCTCATTGAGCAGATTCGCATGAAGGCCATCGGCCAGTCCGTGCTCACCGCGCTTTCGCCCAGCGAACAGGTCATCAAGATCGTGCATGACGAGCTGGTTGCGCTGCTCGGCAAGGATACGGCCCGCTTCAAGTTTGCCTCCAAGCCTCCGACCGTGATCCTGATGGCCGGGCTGCAAGGCTCGGGCAAGACCACCACCAGCGGCAAGCTGGCCATGTGGCTCAAAAAGGGCGGCCATCGCCCCATGCTGGTCTCCGTGGACGTCTATCGCCCGGCAGCCCGCGAGCAACTCAAAGTCGTCGCCAAATCCATCGATGCTCGTCTTTATGAGGGCGATACGCGCGGCGAATCCCCAAGCTCCGCGCTGGTCGAGCGGCTCGCAAAAGAGGCCCGCCGCGAAGCCTTGATCATGGGCTGCGATACCCTCATTGTCGATACCGCCGGACGGCTCGCGCTCGACGACGACCTCATGCGCGAGATGGAGCGGCTCAAGAAGCTCCTTGATCCGCAGGAGATTCTCTTCGTCGCCGACGCCATGACCGGCCAGGACGCAGTCAACTCCGCCAATGAATTTCATCGCCGCCTCAGCATCACCGGCGTCGTGCTGACCAAGATGGATGGCGACTCCCGCGGCGGCGCGGCCCTGTCCATCCGCCACGTCACCGGCCAGCCCATCAAGTTTGTCGGCGTCGGCGAAAAGCCCGATGCCTTCGAACCGTTTCATCCCGATCGCATGACCGGACGCATTCTCGGCATGGGCGACATGATGACCTTGCTCGAAAAGGCCGAAAGCTCGCTCGACCGCAGGAAAAGCGAAGACCTGGCCAAAAAGGCTCTTCTCGGCGACGGTTTCACGTTGGAGGATTTCCGCGAACAGCTCCGTCAGATTCGCAAGCTCGGCTCGATGGAGTCGATCCTGAAGATGCTGCCCTCGGTCGGTCCTTTCGCTGGACTTCAGCAGGCCAGTAAGAATGTGGATGAGCGCCAGTTTACGCGCCTGGAAGCGATCATCAACTCCATGACCCAAAAGGAGCGTCAGAACGCCGATCTGATCAACGGCTCCCGCCGCAAGCGCATCGCCGCTGGCTCGGGCACAACCGTGCAGGACGTCAATCAACTCCTTCGCCAGCACGCGCAGATGAGCAAGATGTTTAAGCAGATGGGCAAAGGTGGACTGGCGAAACAGATGATGCGCGGCGGCATGGCTGGCCTGATGGGCGGCAAGCAGAAGTTCGGGCGATAACGAAGCCCAGAGAGTAAAGGACCGCTTACCATCGACCCGACCACGGCAAAAATCCTTGGCGTTGTCTTTGTCGCCACTCTCATCCGATCCACCTTCGGCTTTGGCGAAGCCCTCGTAGCGGTCCCGCTGCTGGCGCTGATGATACCCGTCCAGCAAGCTGCTCCGCTCGCCGTCCTGCTCTCCACCACCATCGCCGCCTTCGTCGTCGCGCAGGACTGGCGAAAAATTCACTTTCGCAGTGCGGCCGGGCTGCTGCTGGCTACTGCCTTCGGCACTCCGGTCGGATTGCTGCTTTTACGCTTCACTCCACCGAATGCCATTCGCATTGCGCTTGCCGTTTTCCTGCTTTTCTACTGCCTGTTTTCGCTGCTAGGCCGTTCGAGCTGGCAGTTGCCCCACGATAGCTGGCGCTGGATGGCCACCTGCGGTTTCTTTGCCGGCGTTCTCGGCGGAGCCTGCGGCATGAACGGTCCGCCGCTGGTTATCTACGGATCGTTGCGGCGCTGGAGCGCGCAGCATTTTCGTGCCACGCTTCAGGCATACTTCCTGCCCGCCAGTCTCATGGTCGCGCTTGGTTATCGCGCCTCCGGGCTGTGGACAGCTTCCGTGACGCACTCTTATCTCCTGAGCCTGATGGTGCTGCTCCCCGCGCTTCTGCTCGGTCGATTCATCAACAGCAGGCTCCACGGAGATCGCTTTCAACGTGTACTCTACTTCGGCCTCATCGCCGTCGCGCTGCTGCTTTTCTCTGAGTCTCTGCGCGGGTGAGGGTCGCTTCCCGTCTTCCAACCGTGCAATTGAGCCGGATTTACGGCTGAATCAGGGCTACTGCGCGTTGGGCAATCTCAGCGTCGCTGTCGAGCCGTACCGCTGATAGTCGCTGTAGGTGGCCTCAAAAACCTGGCGAATCCTTTTGCCCGGCAACACCAACTCCGCGCGGATGCGCTTCGGCAAAAGCTCCGTTTCCTCGCCCAGCTTCTGCGGCGTGTAAGTGTAGGTGAAGCCAATCTCCCAACCCTCCTTCATGTCCTTGCGCGGTTGCACCGGACGCTCGATCGCGATCATCTGCAACGTCTTTGCGTCAAGTGTGATCCGCATTTTCTCGCCCAGATTGTACTTGCGACAGAAGGGCGCATCAGATGGCTGCAACGGATGAATCCATCGCTCGATAACAATCGTTCCCGGCGCGGACGGCAGAAGCGAGTATGCGAAGCAATGCTGCGGAAGAGGCAGAATCTGCGGATCCTGGTTAGTAAAAATATCCACAACATAGAATGGGATGTTTTTCGGCCTCTGGCGCACCGGCTTACCGTTTTCCGTCATAAAATCCAACTCTTCGGTCACGCGATACGGCGCCGTCGGCAAAGGCGCGTGGATCATCCGCACGTGCGCGGTGAAGCTCACTTCACGCCTGAGTTTGTCGCCGTGATAAACTCGTGAATTTCCCCGCTCCATTCCGATGATGTTCGGCAACAAAGCGGTGTAACGGGCAAGCCGGTCGCGCGCCATGGTGAGAATTGCGTTCAGGTCTGGCGTCGCCGCCATGGTTGGATCGGTGATTCCCATAGCGGGTTGCCTTGGCTGCAGCGCACGGCTCACTCCCACAGACAGCATCCACATCCCCGCCACTATTGCAATCGCCCAACCTGATCCGCGACCGATCATTCAGTCTTCCTCCGGATGCACTCATCACAGATACATCCATGCGTCTGCGGCAGAGCGATCAGACCGCCGTCAGTGCTTCGTGCAATCCACACTCCGCGCGCCAGACGGCGGCGGCTTCGAGCGCGCGTTCACAGACGATCCGGTGTCGCTCTTTTTTGTCGCGCACGCGTCGGCGCATCTCCTCTTCCAACTGCGGCAGCAGGTCGAAGGTAATATTGGCGGGTTGGAAGTGCTCTGTGTCCGCGTGCGTGATGTAGTGCGTCAGCGAGCCAAGTGCCGTGGAGCGTGGAGCCGCAACCGGCATTGCGCCACGCAGCAGAGCCGCCGCGTAGATACCCGCAAGCAGCCCCGAAGCGATCGACTCCGTATATCCCTCAACCCCCGAAAGCTGCCCTGCAAACAGCAGCGAAGGATGGCTGCGCAGGCGCAGACACTCATCCAGCAGCCGCGGCGAACAGATGTATGTATTACGGTGAATCTGCCCGTAGCGCAGAAACTTCGCGCTCTCCAGGCCTGGAATCATCCGCAGCACGCGCGCCTGCTCTCCGAACTTCAAATGATTCTGAAAACCTACCAGGTTATAGCTGTCTGCACGTAGATTTTCCTTTCGCAACTGCACCACCGCCCATGGTGTCCGGCCCGTGCGCGGATCGCGCAGCCCCACCGGCTTCATCGGTCCAAAGCGCAGCGTATCCGGCCCTCGGCGCGCCAGTACTTCAATCGGCAAGCACCCCTCAAAATACTCTGCTTTTTCCCACTCCCGCGCCTGCGCGGCCTCAGCCGTCGTCAGCGCATTCAGAAACGCCTCGTACTCTTCACGCGTCATGGGACAGTTAATGTAATCCGCCGTCCCTTTGTCCCAGCGTGCGGCAAAATACACGCGGTCCATGTCGATCGAATCCGCATCCACAATGGGCGAAATCGAGTCATAAAACGATAGATGCTCGCTGCCCGTCAGCCGGGCAATCTCTGTGCTCAGAGCATCGGAGGTCAGCGGACCGGAGGCTACAACCGTAAGGGCGTATCCGCCTGCATCCAGCGAGGTCACCTCCTCGCGGCGGACGCAGATGCGCGGCTCAGCGGCAATGGCCTCTGCGATGCGACGCGAAAACTCGACTCGATCCACGGCCAACGCGTGACCTGCCGGAACCGCCGTCGCATCGGCCAGCGCCAGCAGCCGCGAACCGGCGCTGCGCATCTCCTGCTTCAGCAGCCACGGAGCCGTGTTCGGAGACTCGCTTTTGAGCGAATTTGAGCACACCAGCTCTCCAAACTCCGTCGTCTGGTGTGCCGGCGTCAACACAGCCTGCCCGTTCGCTTCGCGCCGCATCTCAAAGAGATCCACCGCGCAACCCAGCCGGGCAGCCGTCAGAGCAGCCTCGGGGCCGGCCAGTCCTCCGCCGATCACGCGAATCCTCGGTCCATTCTTCGGCTCACTCATCGATTCGCTCCGCGCCGGTAGGAGGCTCCTCCTCACGAATCCCCGGTGCAAGCTCTGCCAGCCGGGCAATTGCATCCGGCTCCATACGCACGTTCCGCCACTCGTCCAGAAACTGCCCGCCGAGCGAGCGATAGAAGTCGATCGCAGGCGCATTCCAGTCCAGCACCTGCCACTGCAAACGCGGGCAACCCAGCGCATGCGCAGCAGCCGCCACCTGCGCCAGCAGCGCCTTGCCGATTCCCTTACCGCGCTGCTCCGGATGGACGAAGATATCCTCCAGGTGAATCCCTGGACGGCCCGTCCAAGTCGAGTAGTTGAAGAACCAGAGCGCAAAACCGACAGGCCTTCCGTTCCACTCGGCAATCAGGCAATGATAGTAGGGTCGCGGGCCAAAACCGTCACGCAGTAATCCTTCCTCGGTAGCGGTCACCGCGTCGGGCGCGCGTTCAAATGCAGCCAAAGCGCGAATGAAATCAAGGATCAGTGGTACATCCTCTGCACTTGCTTTTCTCAGTGTGAGCATCGCTTTTTATTGTAGGCCGACTGCGAAGCCGTGCCCCTCAGTCGCCCGGCTGAAATACCGCGATACCATAAAACCATGCAGGCGAAACCAAACCTGTCCACTCCGCGCCCACGCTCCGTCGTCTGCCTTTCCGGTGGGATGGACAGCTGCGTCACTGCCGCGCTCGCCGCCCGCGAGACCGAGGCCTACGGCATTCACTTCAGCTACGGCCAGCGCACCGAAGCGCGCGAACTGTCCGCTGCTCGCGCGATTGCCGAGCATCTTGGACTGCGGCAGTTTCTGCCGTTGCGCATCGATCTTTTCCGCATCATTGGCGGCTCAGCGCTCACAGACAGCTCGATCGAAGTGCCAAATGCCGGGACGACGGAGGCGATCGGCAGCAAAATCCCGGTCACCTATGTCCCGTTTCGCAACGCCCATTTTCTCTCCGCCGCGGTGAGCTGGGCAGAGGTGCTCGGAGCTACTCGCGTCTACATCGGAGCCGTCGAACAGGACAGCTCCGGTTACCCGGACTGCCGTCCGGCATATTACGAAGCATTCCAGCGGCTGATTCAGACTGGCACTAAAGAGGGCGGCATCCAGGTTGTCACGCCGCTCATTCGGCTTTCCAAAACGGAAATCATCCGACTTGGGCTTGAATCCGATGCGCCTCTGGAGTTAACGTGGTCCTGCTACAGGGATGAGCATCTGGCCTGCGGCGTATGCGAAAGCTGCGCCCTTCGGTTGCGTGCTTTTTCAGCGGCTCAGGTGCCCGATCCGATACCCTATCAGAAGCCAGGCTCGGCTGCCCACAGCCCTGCTCACAACTTTCAGGCTTGAACGGAAACGTTCCGAAGATCGCATTCTGCAGCAGCCGCAAACGCCGCAGAATGTCAGGAGACGAAAATGAAACTTAGACTTCTGCTATTCCTCTGCGCCATCTTTGCCTTCGGCACAGCGATGCAGGCTCAGGCCACTCCCGACGCCACCGGCAAAATCCATGGCCATGTCACTGACCCGACCGGTGTCCCGCGCGGGAATGGCACCGCAACGCTCTCCACGGACGGTGGCAAAACGATCAAATACACTTTTCCCGTGAATGCAGCCGGTGACTACACTGGCACAGGCATTGCTCCCGGCACGTATCAGATTCTTCTTTCCTTCCCGGATACACCCGCCGGCAAATACGTCGACGAAGTGCCCAACGTAAAAATTGTGGCAGGCCAGGACGTGGCTGCAGACTTCGATATGTCCCGCAAGGAGTACATTGACAAGCTCAGCCCCGAGTTGCAGAAGCAGGTCGAGGAGTTCAAGAAGAAGAACGCTGAGGCGATGAAGTCCAACGCAATGATCAAGGTGCTCAATTCAGACCTCGCGACGGCGCGTGCGAACATTCACGACGGCGATCAGGCACAGACGACCGCAGCTCAGGCGCTCGGTGCCAGCGCATCCAAGGCCGACCTTGCAGCCAAAGTGGCTGCCATCAAGACGGAAAAATACGGCGCTGCCGCTGCGCTGATGCAGAAGGACACGGCGCTGAAGCCGGACGCGGGCATTTTGTGGGTGGAGCTGGGCAATGCGGACAATGGCCTCGGCAAATATGACGACGCCATTACCGCATTCAAGAAAGCTCTCGATGCGGATGCCGCGAGCAAAAAACCCAATCCCGAACTGCAAGGCGCGGCGCAGAGCGGCATTGGAACGGCGTACATCCATGAGAAAAAATCCGCGGATGCCGCGACTGCGTTCGATGCTGCGGCCAAAGCCGCACCTGCTCAGGCTTCGATGTACTACGCCAATGAGACGAAGCTCTTGTACGCCATGAACAGCACAGGCGCAATGAGCGATCCAGATGCTCAGGCCGCTGCCGCCGACAAGGCAATCGCCGCGACACCTGCGTCGAACACGCCCGCCTACGCAATTCTCTTTTACCTGAAGGCGCAGGCGCTTACGCAGAAGGCAACCTTCGACGCCAAAACACAGAAGATCGTTCTGCCTCCAGGCACTGTTGATGCCTACCAGAAGTACCTGTCCATTGATCCGAATGGCTTGTTTGCCAAGGACGCAACGGACGTGCTGACCTCTGCGGGCGAAAAGGTGCAGTCGCACTATCGCGCAAAGAAATAGTCCCGCTGAAAGGCTCAAGGCCAACAGGTCGCTGCTCGCAGCGGCCTGTTGGCTTTTGGACGCGGGCGCACTCCTCTACAATCGAATGGACGCGAGGCAGACCACGTGAAATCCACTCAACCAACCCCTCCGCGCAGCTTTGACGCGGCCAGTGCTGCGGCAACGCGGATCCGATTTCAGGACGCAATGGATCAGATCCGCCGTTACCTCGCCTTTCGCGCGGCGGAGCAGGAGATCCCCGCTCCGGAGGAGCATCCGTTGGCACGCGGTGGCAGTCTCCAGTTGCGCCAGCCGTTGCGCGAACCGCCTCCGGCCGCCTCATTCGCCGCTGTGCGCAACTGGTATGGATTTCCCTCCGGCGGAGGTTTTCGGCCTCCGCTCACGCGTCCGGATTTTCTGCCTGATTTCCTCGGAACAGGGCGCGGTCCACTGCGGTTCCGAGCCGGTCGCCGGACGCCGGTTCCTCTGCCGCTCGATCAGGTAGCAGGACGCGTACTTGCACAGGAGATTCGTGCCGACCGCGATCAGCCTCCGTTTCCACGCGCGACAAGGGACGGATTCGCCTGCCGCGCGGCAGAGGCGAACACACATCGGTTTCTGCTGCTGACGGGCCGCATTCGCGCCGGACAGCCCATTGTCGGCAATCTGGAACCGGGAGAGGCCTGGGAGATCATGACCGGCGCGCCGCTCCCACCAGGCGCCGATGCGGTGCTCATGGTCGAGCACTGCGAGCAATCGTCGAACTGCGTCCGATTGGTCGACGCACGAACCGTCACCGTGGGTGAAAACATCGTTCCGCAGGCAGCCGAGGCGCACGCAGGCGACCTTCTGGTGCCCGTCGGCGTTCGGCTTGGCGCCAGTCAGGTGTCGATAGCTGCACAGAATGGCTATCGCGAACTGAGTGTCGCGCCGCGTCCGCGTGTCGCCATCCTGACCACCGGCGACGAGCTGGTGCCGGTGGACCAGCGTCCCGGCCCATCCCAGATTCGCAACTCTAACGCGTCCATGCTGGCCGCTTTGGTCACCGCTCTGGACGGCGAGCCGCTGATTCTTCCTGCAGCGGCTGACCACGCTGCGGTGCTCGATGAAAGTCTGCGTCAGGCGATGACTGCCGATCTGCTGCTGATCAGCGGAGGCATCTCTGTTGGGCGATTCGATCTGGTCGAGGAGTCACTCACTCGCGCCGGGGCGCGATTTTTCTTCGGCGGTGTCGCCATCCAGCCCGGCAAGCCCGTCGCCTTCGGCCAGCTTCCCCGAGCAGACTCAGCCGGTCACGCCCAGCCACTGCCGTTCCTTGCTTTGCCGGGCAACCCCATCTCGAGCACCGTGACCTTTCATCTCTTCGGCGGGCCGCTGATCGCCGGTCTCGCCGAAGATTCCGAACCTGGGCCGCGATTTGCACTGGCACAGTTGACCGGCGAATGGCGCGGGCGAGCTGGTTTGACGCGCTTTCTGCCAGCGTCCTGCGATTTCTCCGCCTGCCCGCAGGTGCGTCTGGTGCCATGGCAAAGCTCTGGCGACCTGGCCGCGCTGGCTCGCTCCAACTGTTTTGTGGCCATTGACGAGAACGCTGAATCGGTTGCCGACGGAAGTATCGTGCCCATTTTGCTTGCCTGATCGATTCGCTTCACTGCTGCGCGGCGCGCGCCGACTCTTGGGGTCCGTTCTTTCGTCTGCTGCTCCAGACCCAGAAAAGCAGCGCTGCCACCAACAGGGCAAGCAGCGCAAACAGCAGCCAGCCGTGACTTCGGACGGCATCGCCGATCAGGTTCACAGCTCCCGGTCCGAAGCGCAGAACCAGCACCGAAAGCAGCGTCCAGCGAATGACCCTGCCGCAGAAGACTGCCAGCACGAACGGCAGAGGGCGCATCTCAAAGACACCCGCTGCAAAGACAAATGCCTTCCACGGCGTGGGCGGCGGCAACATGCTGGGGACGAACACGGCGAGGAACTCCTGCTTCTCGAAGCGCAGACGAATCGCTTCAAAGCGCGCGCGATCCATGCGACGCAGCAGAAACAGCTCACCTCCGGCGCGCCCGAGCGCATACGGCACCAAGCCACCCAACGCCGAGCCTCCCGATGCTGCAAAAATATAGAGCCAGAACCGACTGTGGTTGGCCCAGACGAATCCCGCCAGCGCCAGATCCATGGGAACCGGAATGCTGGAGGCGTCCATCAGCGAAAGCAGCGCGAGGCCGCCGACACCAAACTTCATCAGCGCAGGCAGCAGAACTACCTTGCCGCGCGTAATCCACTGAGTTATGGGAGCTTTCAAGCCATCATCCGTTCGAATGCAGACAAACTTTATTGTATGACGGCGCGTCATATCTCACAGATCACTTCTCATCAATTCCGGCAATCGTGGCCTCGGGCATCCGACTAATGAGACAATAAAAAAACGATGGATTCCTCCCAGCGCGCTTGGCGCCGGAACCGAATCCATTCTCCATCTGCGAAGATATGTCCCAAAACGAAGTCAACAGCAACCCGAAGGAATCCGCCAGCGATTCCCTGCGCGAAACAGGGACGGTACTGCTATCCGACGAAGCCGCTGCTTCTCCCGCTGTCGAAACGGAAGGTGGGGAAACCGCCGAGAAGCAAAGCTCCGGATTTTCCTCGTCGCGTTATCTGGACTATGACACGCACGAGTTGCTGGAGCGAATTGCCGAGTATGAAGATGAGCGGCGCTGGCAGCGTATCCGCGAAGGCATCTGGATCTCCATCCTGCTGCACATTCTGCTGTTTTCCGCTTTCACCTGGATTCCCCGCTATGTCTTTCACCAGCCACAAGTCATTGACCCCTTTGACGCGATCAAACAGCGCAAGGATCTGACCTATCTCGATCAGCTTCCGGATGCACTGCGCGAGGTGCAGAAGACCCGGCAAAAACCGGCTCCGGTGAAGCCGAGCGAGACCCATGTGGACCGCAAGACTCTGGATGCGCTGCGCGAGCTGGAAAAGAAACGGCAGGCTGCACAACCTGCGCCCAAGCCCGCTTCGCCCGCGCAGCAGGAACAGGCGACGGTGCCTGCTCCGCCACCGATCCCCACGCCGCAGGCGGCGGCTCCCGCGATGGAATCTCCTCGCCCCGCGCAGGTTCCCGCCAAGCCAAACTTCGCACAGGCCTTTCAGAATCCGCAGGCGCTCATCCAGCAGGCGCTCCGCAACTCCGCGCGGGATATGACCGAATCCGGTGGCGATCAGGCCACGGGCGGCGGACTGAATCAACATCCGGGAGCCGCTGGCGGAGCCGAGATTCTCTCCGACACACAGGGCGTCGATTTTGGGCCATATATGCAGCGCGTGATCCGGGAGACCTATCGCACCTGGGATCCCCTGATTCCCGAAGAGGTGAATCCACCGATCCTGAAGCGTGGCGTTGTCGAAATTGTCTTCACCATCCTGCCGAACGGCCGCCTGGCTCCGCACGCGATGATGCTAACCGGACGCTCCGGCGATGTGGCGCTGGACCGCGCGGCGTGGGGCGCAATTCAGGGAGCGGATTATCCTCCGCTGCCACGGGAGTTCCACGGCCCTTATCTTCAATTGCGCTTCCGCTTCCAATACAACGTCCAGTAAGCGGCCATTGATCACAACGAAAATCTGCGCAGACAGGAGCGGCTTCGGGAGTTCTCCGAAGCCGCACTTGCTCTGTCCCTGGTTCAGGCGAACAATCCCTCGCCCAGAACCCGCCACTACGCGCTACGACTGATGTGGTCACCCAGCTTGTGCAGGCGCAGGAAGTTGGTCGAGCCGGATTTGGTTCCTGTTCCGGCGATGATCGCGACGATGTCGCCCTTGTGCGCGTAGCCGTATTTTTCCAGTTCGGTTTCGGCCAGCTCGATCATTGCCTCGGCGGTCTGCACTTTGTCGCAGCCAACCGGCTCCACACCCCAGAGCAGATTCAGGCGATTAATGGTGACATCCACCGAGCTGAAGGCATATATGGGCGCGACGGGCTTATATTTGGAAAGCTTGATCGCCGTTGCGGCGGATTCTGTAAAGATGGCGATGCCTTTCAGTTCCAGATCCAGTGCGGCGTGTGCGGTGGCTTCGCAGATCGTCTCGGCCACGGAAAGCGATTTATGGCGCGGGACGTGCTGCGAGTATCCGTCGGCGTGCATGCGGAGGATGTTTGCCTCGGTCTCCGCGACAATGCGGGCCATCATCTCCACAGCAGCGACGGGATATGCACCCATCGCCGACTCGCCGGAGAGCATCACCGCATCGGTGCCGTCATAGATCGCGTTGGCAACATCGGAGACTTCGGCGCGCGTGGGACGAGGATTTTCAATCATCGACTCCAGCATCTGCGTCGCGGTGATCACGGGCTTGCGGTGATAGGCAGCGCGGCGGATGATGTGTTTCTGAATGGCTGGAACTTTTTCCGGGGGGACTTCGACGCCTAGATCGCCTCGGGCAACCATGATGCCGTCAGACACTTCGAGAATCGCGTCGAGGTGTTCGATAGCCTGCGGTTTTTCCAGCTTGGCGATGATCCAGGTGCTGCTGCCGTAAGCGGCGACACGATTGCGGACCAGATTGACGTCTTCGGCAGTACGAACAAACGAGACGGCAACGGCATCGACGCCACTCCGGAGGGCGAACTCCAGATCGATGGCATCTTTTTCCGTGAGCGAAGGAACGCGAACCGGGATGCCCGGCAGATTGATGCCTTTGTTTTCGCCCAGCTTGCCGCCGTTGACAATCTCACAGACGACATCGTCGTCTTTCACTTCGGCCACACGCAACTCGATCAGGCCGTCGGAGAGCAGGATCCGCGAACCCTGCTCAACGTTTTCCGCCAGTGTCTTGAAGGTTGTGCCTACCAGTTCGACGGTTCCTTCCACCTCGCGCGGCGTAATCGTGATGCGCTTTCCGGCGACGAGCATGACCGGCTGATGGTCTTTGAGCTTGGAGGTGCGAATCTTCGGTCCCTGAAGATCGGCCAGCAGGCAGAGCGGACGCCGCTCCTCGGCGCTGACCTTGCGGATCATCTGAATGAGCGCAAGTTTCTCCTCCTGGGTGCCATGGGAAAAGTTCAGCCGGACGACATTGATGCCGGCGCGCACGAGTTGCCGAAAGACTGGCTCCGAGTTGGAGGATGGCCCAAGGGTGGCGACAATCTTGGCACGACGCTTGAAAGAACACTCCGCAGATTTCAGATCAGACATCAGTGAAGACACTCCCAGAGGTTGGACGGTAAGAAAACCGCGAGGTCGAACTTGACACAGGCCGTTCGAGCGTCCGAACTGAAGGAGCCTGCAACTACTTTCATGGCCGGAGAAGCCCGCCAACGGCCACAAATGACGCATTGGCGTCCGCTTCATTGTACAGGACTGACCGCGGCGGTACGGCGTCGGACCCTTCGGAAAAGCGTCTTACAAGCCTAAATCGCGATCCTTGTCGCTGGTCCTATGACCAGGGTCGGGCGACGATCCATGGCAGGCGGAAGCCGCGGAAGCAGCTACAGGCACAGCCGCATCGTCTGCGATGCGCGAGTGAAAGAGGACGCCGTTCAGCTCGGCTCCCAGCAGGATGCTGAGCGAGGTCATGTAGAGCCAGACAAGAGTGGCGATACCTGCGCTGAGCGGTCCGTAGATGATCGAGTAGTCGGCGCGTCGCGTCAGATACCAACCGAAGGCAAGCGTCTCCGGAAACCAGATCAGAGTGCTGGCTACTGCTCCCGGAGCGACCCAGCCCCAGTGTTCGCGCCGCCGCGTACCAAAGTGGTAGACGGTGCCGAGAACGACGACCGAGGTGAGCATGGCAAGTATCCACCGCGCCAGACGCCAGAGCAGAAGGACCATCGCGCGAAGATCGTGATCAGAGTTTGCGATCATCCACTTCTCAATGGGGTGGCCGAAGATGAGCAGCAATGTGGCTGCGGAAAGCGGGATAAGCGCGATCGGCCCAAGCATGAGCGCGCGGATGCGCCGCTCCCAGAAACCCCAGTCATCCTGCGGCAAACGATAGGCACGCCGAAAGCCTTCCATGAGCGAGAGCATGACGCCGAGCGCAGCATAGCCGCTGAGAGCGATCGCCGAGGCGATGAGCGAAAAGGAATGCAGGCGCCGACTCTGGAAATAGGACTGGAGCAGGGACATCGTGTCGGCGGGAAGAAACTGTTCGGCCCCGAAACGAAATTGATCCAGCAGCGTGTTGCCTTCCGGAATGACGGCCAGGGCCGTCGTGAAGAGCAGCAGCGCTGGAAAGAGCAGGAGGATGCCGGAGTAAGCGGCGGCCTTGGCGGTGTTGAGCACGTCGTGCCGGACCACCCGAAGCGTGGTTTCGCGCAGAACTGTAAGGATGCTTCGCATCGCGTCTCTAGCAGACTATCTCAAGAAATTGCACCGCGCCATCGTATGGGAGCGTGGCTTACGCCAGATGAAGGAACAGGGCCATTGCGCTTTCAATGATTCGGTTCGACGGGTCCAGAAAGATACGAATCCAGAAACCGCCCAGAAACAGAACCAGAAAGAACCCAAAGCGAGCCAACTGATCGTAGGCTGCCACAGCCTTGTAAGGAAGGACGTTGCGCAGCAGGTGACCTCCATCGAGCGGAGGGATCGGCATGAGATTGAAAAACAGAAGTGCGAGATTCACCTCAATGGCCAGATAAGCAATCATGGCCAACGCCTGCAGATTGGACGCACCCTCCAGCAGCACCTGCATGTTCATCGCTGCAACGACTGCGATGCGGCCTTCGCTGCCAAAGAGCGCGATCGCGGCGAGAAGCAAAACGGCCAGCACCACCAGCAGAAGATTACTGAGCGGACCAGCCAGAGTGGTGAGCATATCATCACGTCGGATGTTGCGGAAGTTGCGAGTAAGCACCGGTGTAGGCTTGGCCCATCCGACCAGAAATCCACCGACGCCGAGGCCGATCAGCGGACCGAAGATCATCAGCGCCGGGAAGACAAGCGTGCCGAGAAGATCGATGTGACGAATTGGATTGAGGGTGACACGGCCCTGCTGAAAGGCTGTCTGGTCGCCAAGTCGCAGTGCCGTCCAGGCGTGTGCACACTCATGCACCGAAAGGGAAAAGAGCAGGATGACGAATTCAAAGATCGCGATAACGAGATCCAGACCGGATGCGTGCACAGAATCTCCTGGAGAGCGGACAGAAGTCGACAGAAACGGCTGTCAGAACCTCAGGTTAGCATGTCAGCAAACGCTGGACAGCGGGTCACACCTGTCCCTGCGCTGTGCCGTGCGGACCGACGATATGCCCCTCTGCGAGATGCGTACCGGCCAGCACAATGGTGTGCGCGCCCACACGAGCGCGCGAGCCAATAGTAGTGGGCGTGAGAATGACACGATCGTAGTTGTCGATGTCATGGGTGTGCGTGTAGATGCGCGCATAGGTACCGATCACAGAACCTTCGCCCAGACGAATCTCCGCGCGATCATCCAGCAGCGTGCGGTGGCGGACGATGACCCCATCGTCCAGGTGGAGGTTGTAGCCGAAGGTCAGCTCCACCCCATGATCGATGCGCACTCCGCGCCCCATATGCGCGAAGAGATGACGACCCAACATGCAGCGGAATCGGATGCCGAGCCAATGGTTCAGGCCGATTGGCGAGCGGTCGAACATCATCCAGAACCACAGCAGAGGCTTGCTGCGCGCAAAGCGCTCAGGATCGACATCCGGATAGTGCTCGGCCTCAAGGGTGATGTTGTTGGGATCGAGGGAGAACTGCTGGACGTTGAGAGGCAGTTCGCTGGTCAGGTTGACGTTGGCCTTACCGCCGTGAGGCCGACCAAGGTATATCTGGTAGAGCTGGTCGCGGACAATCTCAGCGCGGCGCTCGGCGGCCTGGTGGCGAGTAAATTCGTCGTTGAGATGTGCAAGCCACCGACGATAAATCTCCTCCGCCTCCGGTAAAGGCGATGGAGCGCGAGACGTTGGAGAGCCAACTTCAATCGGAGCCGTCATATGTAAGGACAATAACCCTTTCTCCTGCGCCATCGCAATTGAGATGCACAACAACATCCGGCAGCAGACGACCGCGCAAGTGCCCGAAAGCGGTTGTTTTGACAGCAAAGGCCCGCGCCGGTAGCATGGCTGGCGAAGCCAATTCATTTCGATGGAAGAATTAGTTCGTAATTGCAGTGAATGCAAGGAGGGTATCCAAATGCAGAACCAGCGGAAGAGAATGCCATTCCGGGCGATGGCGAGCTTTACGATGTGCTGCGCGAGATGCAGTCTGGTCTACGTCCTGATCTGCTGGATGATGCTCTGGATGAGTCCGCCTCAGAGCGTCGCCCAGACACAAACCGACCGCGCAGCGGCGCAACAGACTCCGCCGCTGAATCCGGCTCTGGAAGCCTCGCAGTGGCCCGCCTTCTGGATTGCCAGCGCCACTTCCCCCGGAACGACGCAGGGTGTCTTCGTCTTTCGCCGCGAGATCGACCTTGCAAGCGTCCCCGGCCACTTCATGGTCCACGTCTCGGCCGACAACCGCTATCTGCTTCACGTGAATGGGCAGTACGCAGCCGAGGGACCGGCGCGCGGAGACCTCTTCCACTGGCGATTCGAGACGGTCGATCTGGCCCCGTTTCTGCATCCCGGAAAGAACGTGATTGCGGCCGTTGTGTGGAACTTCGCCGAACTCTCGCCCGTGGCGCAGATGAGCAACCGGACTGGATTTTTGTTGCAGGGAGATGGTCCGGCAGAATCGATCCTGAATACCGGTGCTGCGTGGCGCGTGCGGCGGGAACCGGGTCGTGCTGCGCTCGGCTCCACCGGAGCGCATGGGTATTATGCCGCCGGACCTGCAGAAAAAATTGACGGACGAATCTTCGATGCAAGCTGGGATCAGGAGCATACGCACGCGACAGACTGGGAGTCGCCCCAACTGCTGGGCCATGCCGCCTCACGCGAAGCGCGTGACGCCTCGAACCGGTGGGAGATGGTTGCCGACCTGCTGCCTCCAATGGAACACCGGTTGACCAATGTGGGCCGGGTGGTTCGGGTCAGCGGCATCGCCGACGCATCCGCTTTCCCGACTGGCGCAGTGCGTATTCCTCCCCACACCCATGTGACGATTCTGCTCGACCATCGCACGCTGGAAACCGCCTATCCGGAGTTAACCGTCAGCGCCGGGCGCAATGCGGAGATCAGGATCACCTACGCCGAAGCGCTCTATGACGCCAGCGGCAGAAAAGGCAATCGAAACGAGATCTCGGGCCGTCATATCGAAGGCATCACCGACGAGATCGTTGCCGGTGGAAACGCCCTCGAGCAGATGACGCCGCTCTGGTGGCGCACATGGCGCTATGCTCAACTCGACATCACCACTCAGGATGAGCCACTGACCCTGGATTCGATGCGCGCCTGGTTCACTGCGTATCCCTTCCAGGCGCGAGCCTCTATTGCGGGCGACATTCCGAGATTGCAGGATATCTGGGACACAGGATGGCGCACGGCCCGTCTGGATGCGCATGAAACATACATGGACGCTCCTTACTGGGAGCAGTTGCAGTACGTGGGGGATACGCGCATTCAGGCGCTGCTCTCCTACGTCGTCGCCGCAGATGCGCGGCTTGCGCGGCAGGCGATCACCAACATCGACGACTCGCGCGTGCCCGAGGGCATCACCCAGAGCCGTTATCCGTCTTCGTTGCCGCAGTTCATTCCGCCGTTTTCGCTCTACTGGGTCAACATGCTGCACGACTACTGGATGTACGTCGATGACCCTGCATTGGTGCGCGCAACACTTCCCCACACGCGCACCGTTCTTGACTGGTTTGCCGATCGTCTGCGGCCCGACGGACTGCTAGGCAGGCTTGGGTGGTGGGAGTTTGCCGACTGGACAGCAAACTATCCGAACGGGGAGCCACCGCAGGACGCCGACGGCGGCTCCACTCTGTTGACGCTTCAGTTTGTGGCCGCCCTGCGCGACGCCGCAGAGATGGAGCATGCCTATGGCAGCACCGAGCGCGCCACGACATATCGAGATATCCTCAGCAAAGCAACCGAAGCGCTGAATCGCGAAAACTGGGATACCACGCATGGCCTCTACGCGGATACGCCTGCGAAGACCTCCTGGAGTGCGGAGGCCAACGTGCTGGCCGTCATGCTGGACGTGGCGCCAAAGGAGCAACGCGCGCCGATTCTGCGCCGGATTCTTGCCTCACGGCCAGATGCGCCGGCCACCGTGAATGGGGTTTCCGTTCCCGCACTTTCCACGATGAGCTACTACTTCCGTTTCTACCTCAGCCGTGCGATGGAGGAAGCTGGCCTCGGCGATCTTTATCTCTCGCAGCTCGCTCCCTGGTACGGCATGCTTGATCTTGGCCTGAGCACCTGGGCCGAGACGCCCGAGCCGACACGCTCCGACTGTCATGCCTGGAGCGCCAGTCCCAACTACGACCTGCTCACTGTCGTGGCCGGCATTCACCCATCTGCTCCGGGCTTTGCGACGGTCTCCATTCAGCCCCACCTCAAGGGCCTTCATAATCTGGATGCCTCGATGCCGCACCCGAAAGGGATGATCCGCGTTCGCTATCGCAGCATCGGCACCGGATGGACGGCTGCGGTCACTCTGCCTGAGGGGGTCACGGGAACGCTGCTTTGGGGCGACCGGAGCCTGCCGTTACACGCCGGGAGCCAGACCCTGGACCTGCCCGCTCAGTGAAAGGCCGGTCAACACGTGGAGTGCAATTGTCATACGCTTCACTTTCCGGTAACCCTCCTGCGCATAAAGCGGCGCTCCGGTGACCGTTGCACCCATCTCCAGCGAGCGAAACCCAGCCTGCGCTGCCAGCCGTTCCACAAACTGAAGAATCGTTCTGCCGAGGCCTCGCCGCGCAAAGGATGGATGCATGAAGATGGCACGAATCTTCGCTGCATCCTGCGCCGGATTCAGCAAACATGCGTCGCGCCCTGGCCTGTTGTCTCCGCAGCACAGCGTTCTCCGGGGCGACCATCCTCCGCAACCGACAATCTGCGCATCGGAGTAGTCGGTGCGGCTCAGTACGCGGACCGATTCGGCGATGAGCGCATGCAGGATGGGAGCGTCCTCCATGGCAGCATGGCAGAACTTCCACTGCTGTGTCACGGGATCGGGCATCGAGACCCGACTACGCCAGAATCCGTTTCTCAGCCAGAGAGGAATAGCAGAACCTCTGCTTCGCAGGCGACGATTACACTTCCAATACAAAAACTATTGCAATTTCTTGCGAAAATATGGAGGCTAGTGCTACAAAGGTAGGCGCTCCCGAAAATGCTTTGATGCCTGTCGCAAATCCAGTGTCGGCAAGGGGGCCGAAGACGAGCATCCGACACTCCTGCACGAGGTGAATCCCGATGAAGTTGGATCGTATCTCCGCTTTTCTGTTTCTGGCGCTCGGCATCTGGGCGCAACCGCTGCCCGCTACTGAGAGCATGCCTGTGAAGCTCTCCGTGGACTGGAGTCATCTGATCGTAACTTCACGTTCTACAGCAACTTTCCAGATCGTCGTCAATCCACCGCTGCGTCCCGGCCAGCCGCTCAGCGTCGCCGCCTACAAAGCAGTTCATGAGCTTGGCGCAGACTATGTTCGTTACGTTCCGTGGCTTCCCTACCCCAAGCTCGGTGTCGCGGAGCTGGAACCACCAACCAGGCAAAAGACCTCGTGGAATTTTTCGCGGATCGACCCGATGATGGCCGACCTCATGCAGGCCACTGAGGGACACTCCACCATTGTGAACTTCAGCACAATCCCGGCGTGGCTCTTCCAGACCGGAAAGCCCGTTTCTTATCCGGCGGATCCGAATCAGGTGGACTGGCACTACACCCAGGGCACAGAGTTGCGCGATCCAACAGGCAAGGAGCTTGGCGACTATTACGCACGGCTGGTCAGTTGGTACGTCAACGGCGGATTCACCGACGAAAACGGCCTTCGGCACACCTCCGGCCATCACGACGCGCTGCCGTGGTGGGAGGTGCTGAACGAGGTTGACTTCGAGCACACGATGACACCGCGGCAATATACCGAGCGCTACGATGCCATTGTGAGCGCCATCCATCGCGTCTCGCCACAGACCAAGTTCGTCGGCCTGGCGCTTGCGATGCCCAGCAGGTCACCCGAGTACTTTGAATATTTTCTCGACCATCGCAATCACAAGCCGGGCATCCCGCTGGACATGATCTCCTATCACTTCTATGCTTCGCCCAGTCCCAAGGAAACCCTCACCAACTGGCAGTACACCTTCTTCGACCAGGCGGATGGCTTTCTCTCGACGGTGCGCTACATCGAGTCGATTCGCAAGCGGCTCTCGCCCGCCACCAAGACCGACTGCGATGAGTTGGGCGTCATTCTCCCGACCGATAACACGGCGGCGGATATAACTCCGCCTCCGGCCGCTTACTGGAATCTCGCAGGCGCGCTCTATGCCTATCTGTATATCGAGCTTACCCGGTTGCAAATCGATGTAATTGGTGAGTCACAGCTTGTGGGCTATCCAACACAGTTTCCAAGCGTGAGCATGATGAACTGGCAAAACGATCGCCCCAACGCGCGTTACTGGGTGCTGCGACTGGTCCATGACAACTTTCACGCAGGTGACAAGCTCGTCAAAACCAATCTGCAATCCGGCGCTGCGGATTCCGGCGCCGTGGAAGCCCAGGGCTTTGACACCGCCAGCGGGCACAAACTGCTGCTCGTGAACAAGCGAGATCGCCCCGTCGCGATTGCGCTCTCTGGTACTGCTGTCCGTTCTGTGCTCACCGTGGACGCGCAGACGGGAGATGGACCGGCGCGCACCATCGCACCCAATGGACAAATCCTGACGCTTGCTCCTTTTTCCGTGACGGTGGTCTCATGGTAGTCATGCCTGCGAAGCCGAATACGTCCTCTCTGCGGCGCTACGCATTCCTTTTGCGCCTGCGCCCGGGAGCCGAGACTGCATACGATGCCGCCCATCAAGCCGTCTGGCCAGAGATGCTGGACCTGCTCAAAGGAGCCGGAATTTGCGAGTACTCGATCTATCGCCGCGGCTTGCTGCTGGTGCTTGCGCTGCGCTGCCAGGATTTTGAAACCACCTGGGGCAGCATCGAGAATGATCCCGTCAATCTTCGCTGGCAGGCAGCCATGGCGCCGCTCTTTGCAGAGATGGATGGACTGAAGTCCGGCGAACGATTCCCTATGATGGAAGAGGTCTTTTACCTTGCCTGAGCAATCGAGTCCGTCGACTGCAACGACGAACAATGCCCCCGTTCTGCGCGTCGCCATCTGCGGACTGGGCCTGGAGACCTACTGGGCTCAGTTTGCCGGGCTGCGCGAGCGTCTGTGCGAATATGTGGATCAGGTGGTTGAGTGGATCGCCGCCGAGGGCGCGACAGTCACTCACCTGGGCATAGTGGACAGCTTTGAAACAGCCTCTGCTGCCGTATCGCGAATCCGGCGCGAAGAGGTGGATCTGCTCTTCCTCCACGTGACAACCTATGCGCTCTCCGCAACGGTGCTCACGCTGGTGCGGCGCGCAGGAGTTCCCGTCGTGGTGCTGAATCTCCAGCCGGGCGAAGCGATTGAGTACGACGCAGTGAACGCGTTGGCCGATCGCACAGCGATGACCGGCGAATGGCTGGCATGGTGCGCGGCGTGCCCGATGCCGGAGATCGCCAATCTCTTTGCACGCGCAGGCTGGAGCTTTCGTCAGGAAAACGGGACGTTGAATGATCCCTCCACGCGCACTGCCGTCGCCCAATGGGCGCAGGCGGCGCGAGTGCAGGCTACGTTGGCTCGCGCACGCATCGGACTGATGGGCCACTACTACAGCGGCATGCTAGATATCGTCACCGATCTCACACAGCTTGCCATTGTTTTTGGAGTGCATCCGGAGATCGTAGAAGTCGACGAACTGAGCGCGCTCGCAGCAGCGGTCGAAGCTTCGGCTGTGAAGGAGCGCGTACGCGAGTTCCAATCCATCTTCGATATACGCCAGGATTGCAGCGGCGAGGAACTTGCGCTGGCCGCGCGTACATCGCTGGCACTCGATCGTTTCGTGGCCGCGCACCGCCTCGATGCGCTCGCATACTACTACAAGGGAACCGGCAATCTAGCCAACGCGGAGACGATGCGGTCAATCATCCTGGGCACTAGCTTGCTCACGGCGCGCCACGTTCCCGTAGCCGGTGAGTATGAGGTGAAGAACACTCTCGCAATGAAGATCCTGGACATCCTCGGCGCGGGCGGTTCCTTCACGGAGTACTACGCGATGGACCTTCGCAACGACATTGTCCTGATGGGCCATGACGGCCCGGGTCACGCGACGATCGCAGAAGGCAAAGTGCGTGTGCGTCCACTTGAGGTCTATCACGGAAAAGTCGGTCGAGGGCTTTCGGTGGAGATGTCTGTCAAGCACGGGCCAGTCACGCTGCTCTCGGTCGCCGAAGACGGCGCGCATGGCTATAAACTTGTCGTGGCCCAGGGGGAGAGCGTCTCGGGACCAATTCTGGAGATCGGCAACACGAACAGTCGCTATCGATTTCCTGTCGGCGCCAGCGAATTCGTCGCACGATGGAACATGCAGGCAACCGCGCACCATTGCGCCATCGGTGTGGGTCATCTCGCAGAGGTGCTGGAGAAAGTGGCGTCGTTGATGGGGATGAGCTACAGCCGAGTCTGCTGACAGCCCGCGTATTCCGATCTTGCTGCTTCCGGAAAGTTCCCTGTATGCAGAATGCCTTACTCCGGGGCTTTTGTATCCAGCTTCTGCGGTGTCACTTCACTGTCCGACGCACGAAGACCGGAGCCAGGAGCAGCCGCCGAGTGCAGGCGACGATAGGTGTCCATCGCTACCCGCGCGCCGGATTCATCTCCGCTTCCTCGGCGCGCCACAAAGAGCCTGTACCACGCTACCTCATCTTCGGGCTGGAGGTGTGTGGCGCGCTCAAGCGGCCCAATTGCCTGCGCAAACTGACCCGCCTGGATTTCGACCCCGCCCAATCCGACTAATGCCTGCTCAAAATCGGGGATTCGGTTGACGAGCGCCTGAAAATCCACGCGCGCCTCGTTTAGTTGGCCAAACTGCGCTTGCATATTTGCAATCTCATAGGCTGCGTTGCCGTCCGCCGGATCCAGCGTAACTTCCTTTTCAAATTCCTGCATCGCTAGTTGTCTATCCTCCGCCTTCGCCGTATCGTCAAACTGGGCGAGATACATTCTGCCCAAGCGATAATGCACTCCAACACGATTCGGATCCATCTCCAGAACGTGTCGATAGGCAATGATTGCCGCAGCGTAGTTTTTTGCGCTCTCATTGGCCTCGCCCTGCGCCAGCAGCATCCACACGGAGTTCGGGGCCTTGTCGTGCAGCCGCTCCATCACTTCATAGGCGTAACTGCCGTAGACTCGCCCGGTGTGGTACAGAATCTCGGGATCATCCGGAAATGCCTGATCGAGGGCGAGGGCAATCCTCACAGCATCTGTGTCCATCTCCAGCCCCTGATCGACACGCATCAGTTGCAATCCGCAGAGACGCCGAAGACTCCTCTCAGATTGTCTCTGAAAGCAGTTCTCCAGCGCTGGTTTTGCCGCACGATATTGGCCGAGTGCTGCCTGAGATAAGCCGAGCAGGGCGTTGAGGCGCGGCAGGCCTGGTTTGAGCTTCTGAGCCAGATGAATCTGACGTACAGCCTCGGCGTAATTCTTGCCTTGAAAATCAAGAGCGGCCAGTGTCGCGTGAACCTCCGCAACATCGGGCCGCAGGGCTGACAGTTGCTCGAAGTCCTTGCGGGCAGCCGAGTCATTGCCCTGGGCCATCTCCTGCTGTGCGCGCGCGGCAATGGCTGCCACCTGATCGTCGCCTTCGATTTGCGCCATCGCAAGTTGTGGACACAGGCTAAAGATGAGAGCAAAAGCTGCCAATCGAAGCATAAATCGTTTCATGTCGAAAGTGTAGCTCCGAAAAGAAATCTCCGCCATGCGATGCATGGCGGAGCAGGAAAGGACATCCATACGCACATGTCAGAAGGTGATCTTGCCGCTCAACTGGATGATGCGTCCAGGAGAAGACGACGTAATCAAGCCTTGTAGCGGATCGCCGACGCCGTTGTCGATTGCCGAACCACCTCCGGAACCACCTGTCGCGAGACCACCCACGTTGATGTCGTACTGATGGTGGTTGAAGGTGTTGAAGGTATCGACGTGAAGAGCGAACAGTGACCCTTTGCCCATCTCAAATGCTTTGCCGAAACCGATATCCCAATCATTGATGCCCGGCTGGCGCAGGAAGTTGCGAGAGGTATTTCCGTAAACACCGATCGCCGGCTGCGTGAAGCAGCTCATGTTGATGCGCTGGAACCTCTGCGTCAGATTACCGCGAATATTGCAGCCCGGCGTATAGTTGGCACGCTGGAACTGCGTATCGAGCAGACCCGCGGCATCGGTTGCAGTGATGCTGAACGGGAAGCCCGCCTGCATCGTCGTGATGCCCGTCACCTGCCAGCCTCCAATCAGCAGATTCTTCGCACGACCGACCGTGGGAAGGAACTTCTGGCCGCGTCCGAAGGGCAACTCATAGATATAGCTGGCCACGAAACGCTGGTTCACGTCAAAGTCCGACGGACCATAATCGAGGGCCGGATCGTGGTTGTTCATAAAGCCCTGATAACCGCTGCCCGTCGCGCCCACCCCAGCCGCTGCCGACTTGTCATCCTTGCTGCTTGCCCAAGTGTAGATCGCCGAGACATCGAGATCATTGGTGCGATGATCCAGATGGATATTCATTGCGTTGTAGTGGGCATATCCGTTGAAGTCGCTGTTGATGTAGAAGCCCGTGAAGTTGGGATAGGGCAATCGGGTAGAGGTCGGGCAGTTGTGCGTGATGTCGTTCGGGTCCGCCTGGCAGAACGGAAGATCGGCAGCCGGAATCGAATTCGGCTGCGCGATGTTGCGACGGTCCAGCAGGTGAATCGAGTGCGTTCCGATATAGTTCAATTCAACCGTAGTGTTCGCATTCAGTTGACGCTCCACAGAAGCCGTCCACGACTGCACGTAGGGATCGAGAGGATTTTGCGACTCGATCACCGCGATGAACGACAGTGTGGATACCGGGAAGGCCGTTAGCTTGTTGAAGCTTGGAAAGAGTTGATTGCCCAGCTTGGGAAGCGATGTGTTCTGCGTCGGAGTATCTGAAACGCGAATGCTGTAAGGATAGATATCCGCAGAATCATCGATCTCACGCCCTTCATACGAGTCGAAGAAGATGCCATAGCCGCCACGGAGCACGGTTTTGTCATTCAGCCTGTAATCGAGACCGAAGCGCGGCGCAAACGGCGACTTGAGGCCCGGATGTGGAACTGAGCCGCAGTAGCGAAGAATCGGGCCGCCGTTGTAGCCCACTCCCGGAGCAACCCCGTCGGTCGTCAGCTGCGGGTCGGCGTAGCACAATCCACCCTGAGGATTGGTTGTGTCCAGCCAGAAGAAATGATTGTGCAGCTCGTAGGCTGCAGCGCGATAATCCCACCGCAGCCCAATGTTCATTGTCAGCTTTTCGTTGATCTTCCACGCATCCTCGGCATAGGGTGCAAAGTAGCTGAAGACATGCGTCTGAGGATTGCCTGCCTGCGTCGTCGGGCTGAGTGGACCAGGCACAAATCCTGCCACAGAACCGTAGTATCCCAGCATCATATCCGCCACCGCATTGCCGGTTCCGCACAGCCCCGAAGGCGTATTGCAGGAGCCGTTGGCGCTGTTGGTCAGAACTGTTGAGGCCGCAAAGGACCAGTCGCCGTAAAAGTCGTCGTCCAGGTTGCGGATAAGCTGCCATGAGCGGTAATCCACGCCGAAGTTCATCGTGTGTCGCCCTTTGACCCATGAGAATGAATCGGCAAACTCCCAGGCTGGCGCATCTGAACCCGTGTAAGCATTGATCGGCCCGCCCTCCGTCGTGTACTGCGACAGCCCCAAGCTCGGCCAGCTTTCCTGCAGCGGGCCAAAGGTGGTAAAGACTCCACTCTCCCCCAGCGCGGTCACGGCCGCTGAAGGCGGAGCAGGCGCCCCCTGCGGAGCCTGCGCATCCAGATAGCCAAAGCGGAAGTTGTTCACCATCGACTGGCCGATGCTGATGGTGTGCGAGATCTCCCAGTTCGTCTGCTTCTCATACTGCGTCAGAATGCCGTAATTCAGCGAGCCGGTATTCGGCAACGAGCTGTTCTGGTATGTCGAATAAGTGCCGCGGCCGAAGATCGTACCTAGGCGGCCCAGCGCCTGATCGATGCGGTAAGTCTGCTGATTCGTGCTGAGCGGCAGGCCGATATTCTGCACGAAGTTGGTTGTGCCTTCCGGCTGATTGGGCGTAGTCGGCGTCACCCAATATCCATACTGTATCGCCACCTTTGCTAGTCGATTGGTTATCGCCGAAGTAGGAATCTGGTTGCCGGGAAATGGCTGTCCGGTCGTTGGATCCACAGGCATACAGTTCTGGTTGAGCGCTAGCAGCGCAGTGCAGGCGGATGTGCCGTAGGCTGGCAGTGGCTGCCCGCTCACGTCCTCTTCTGCGGAGAAATTTCCCGTCAGTACCGCAGGGTTCGGCACACTCTCATATTCTCGCTGCCCATTGTTGATGCGCCATCCTTCGTAGTTCGCCATAAAGAAAGTGCGGTCGTGGCCGTTGTAAATCTTCGGAATCACGACCGGGCCGTCGAGCACAAAGCCAAACTGGTTCTGACGCAGCACAGGATTGGAGGTCGCCACGCCGGTCGCCACATCCGAAGCCGTCGGGAACGGCTTCGCATCGTAGGCATTGTTGCGGTTGAACTCAAAGAATGAGCCGTGAAGCTTGTTCGTACCCGCCTTGCTGACCAGATTGATCTGGCTGGCGCTGAAACCGTACTCTGCCGAGTAGGTCCCACTTTCCACCTTGAACTCCTGAATCGCATCCTGCGAAAGAATTACAGCCGGCGTCACCAGCGACTGATCGGTATTGATCAATCCGTCCAGCGTGTAGTTGTTCCCTTCCGGGCGTCCGCCGTTGATGCTGACAGCGTTGCCTTCTCCCTGACGCATCGTTCCCTGCTCGCCGCCCACAGTCACTGCGCCGGCGCCCAGCAGGAGCAACTGCATGAAGTTTCGGCCATTCAGCGGAAGCTGCTCGACCTGCTTCTGGCTTACCAACTGCGAGAGCGCTTCGCTGTCCGTATCTAGGGAAACAGCCTGCGCGGTCACAGCGACCGTCTGACTCACTTCGCCAGGCTTGAGGCTCAGATTGACTCGAATTTTCTGATCCACCGTCAGTGTGAAGGAAGAAGTGACCGATTTCTGAAATCCCTGCATCTCCGCAGAAACCCGGTAGTGGCCCGGATTCAGAACAGGAGCAATGTAATCTCCAGCGGAACTTGTTACAGTTCGAAATGGAACATTTGTATCCACATTGGTCACCGTGACGACGACGCCTGGAACCACAGCACCGGAACTATCGGTCACTGTTCCCAAAACAGAACCGGTCGCACCGGCCTGTCCATACAGTCTCATCCCCGTCAACACCACAAGCGACAGAACGAGCCAACTCCATCTTTGCATAACCTGCCTCCATAACCATTTCTTGCGTTGCCAATCCTTCGTACCCGTGTGCCTCCGGAAGCAGATGCCGTCGCAAGGACAGAACCAAGAGGCTGCACAAATTTTTGAAGACTGGTAACGTGCGAAACATTACGAAGATTTCGCATTCTTGTCAAGAGAGAATTTGTTTTTGATATGAAATTTTTGGATACTGTTCTGTTGGACTATCCAGTCCCCTTGATCAGGCTCTTAGTAAATCGCTTTTCCGGAAAAGGTGATGAACGAAATCTTCGATGCATGTCTTTGGAAGGTGGCGAGATCCTGCCACCGTAGCGTTCGATGCAACCGCGCGGCCGTAGCTGCGATAAGCAGTTATTTCATCCGACGCATAGAGCAATTCGGCCAGAGGATCGTTCTCTGCGGATTGCGGGGATCAGTCCACGTCCGCCAGCAACTCGGGCGGCACGAACCGGCATGAAGCAGGCCGTTGAAATGACGAGTTGTGGAAAGGACGGAAAGCTATACAACTGTTTTCCGCCCTCTCCACCTGCTTTGAAAATCAAAAAGGACGATTTCCTCATTCCCGCCGCCACGACGAACACTGGGACGAACAGGCCTTCAAGTTGAGAACCACAAAAACTGTCCACCCCAGGAAGCGGCTCAGTGATTAAAATTGGAACCGCGCCTGCATTTCGATGGTTCTAGAACCCAGAGCAGTCTGGGCTTGACCAAAGGCCGGATTACTGTGTACGCCATCGTTGCTGATGACGCTATCAATACTGGCTCCATCCAGGTTCAGCGTGTTGAACAGGTTGTATGCATCCACGCGGACGTCAAGGATCGACGAGCCATCCCCCAGTCCACGCACTTTCGGAAGTCCAAAGTCCTTGATCAGGGTGATGTCCACGTCTTTGTATCCAGGACCTGTAAGTGTGTTGCGCGCAACTTCGGGAAGTGGCGGGGCGGGAGCTATCGCTGGAAATTTAGCGGTAGGCAAGGTAAAGGATGGAACAGTAAAGTAACTCAGAGCACCCTTGGGATAATTTTTGTTAAATGCTTCTGTGTTGGTGGGATTAGGACCTGATTGGAAAGCAGCATTGCTCTGACTCTTGCCAGCGCCACCCAGGTATTTTCCTGGCCGCAAAGTACCGTAGAGACTTCCCTCATAGTAGAGGATGCCTTGCGTGTTGTTGTACACGGGCGTCCACGGGAAACCGGTGTGGGCATTCAGAATTCCCCCCAAAGACCAGCCGTCAGCCACTTTTTCCAGCCAGCGGTTGCCGTGGAAGAAGACCGGCTGCCACAACCCAGAGATTTTGAAAGCGTTCTGCACGTTAAAGTCGGATCGTCCCCAGGATGCCTTGCGATCAAACGGATAGGGATCTTTGTAGTAGGGCTGGGAACCGTCATCCATGCTCTTGCTCCACTCATACTCCACATCCGCCTTGAACGACTGGGAAAACTGGTGCTGTAATCCAGCCAGCATCGAATTGTAGGCAGAGTTGGCATCATTTGCGTGAAAGTTCACGCCAGCCACCCGCGGATTAAAAGGTATCCCTTCGGCTGCCGCAACGACGTTGTAGTTAAACGTCCGAATGAGATGACGCGACACGCTGCCGGAATATCCCAATGAAGCAACCCACTGCTGCCCAAGGTTATACTCCGTACCGAGCGAGTAATGGTAGGTATACGTTGTAGGAACATGTGCGGGAAACGCCGCCACGTTGATCGGAGAGCCGGCCAAAGGGAGGTTGTTTGAGCCATAGTGTGCAATGACATAGGAGTTGGGAGGATAGCCATAAAAGCTATTCGGACTGGACGGTACCTTGTACAAAATCCCAACCGAAGTTGGAGTTATCTTAGACGAGGCGCAGCACAAGCTGGGAGTGATTATATTTGGCGGATTGAAAGCTGAATCCGCCTGAATCGCAATTTCATTCTGGTTGTAAGTGAGACCGACTCCGCCCCGAATCACAGCCTTCCCATGGTTCTGATTGGGACTCCACGCGAAACCAAACTGAGGACCAAAGTTACCTTTCTGCGCCGTATATAGATTTCCACCCTCCCGTACCGACAAATCGGTCAACAGATTCGAGCCAGTGCCAAGTTGTACGACTGCCAGATTTCCCTCCTTCGAGGACATTGGCCCAAAATACTGCCAACGCAAGCCCAGGTTGAGAACAAGGTTAGGCAACACCTTGTAGTCATCCTGCGCAAACAGAGCGTACATGGTCACGCGGTCATCCTGACGATTCGAGGTCGCCTCTCCGTTCGCAGGGTTGAATGCCCCACCCTCGTTATAAGGGGCATCATTGAGCAAATCCCACATGTTGCGGAAATTCCAAGTTGGCCTTGCCTTATACAGAACATCATTCAGATAGTAGAGCCGGGTCACATCTCCGCCGAACTTCAGATTGTGGCTGCCCTGTACCTTATTCAATACATCCTTATACGTGTAGGTCCATTGATCGTACTCACTGGGCCCGGGCGCACCGAAGGTGGGGGCAGCACCGTCGGCCAGTTTTGCGGAGCCAAGCGAATCGATGCTGGCTTGTGGTAAACCCCATGGCTCCTGCGGGTTCGTGATGAGTTCATTCCAACGCCATCCTGCAGCGTTCGCACGGGCTTCATTCAGCAGTGTGGGAGAGAAGATATGGTTCCACTCCCCGGTAAACGCATTGTTCACCTGAGTATGGTGCCAAAGGTTCGCCGGACGGACGGGGCCACGATAGAACGTCGAAGACACTGGCACCCAATATATTGTGCCGTACACCAGATCCTTACTGGTGACGTTGGCGTCCACGCGTCCATTGTATTGATTATCTACATTGACGGCAGGATCGAGCGTGCTAACGAATGCAATCGTAGGTACATTTGTCAGCCCATTGCCAACACCGGGATTTCCACTGCCAGTGTAGGTCGGATCGAGCGTTCCCAGCGGGGACGTGAGAGGCGAACCAAGATTCACGCCCTGGCCGGGAATAGTACGGCATTGCTTGCCCTCAATCAGGCCGATATTCGAGCAACCCAACGACAAGACTGCACTGGATGCAACTCCTTCACCGGGAAAGCTAAGCAGGTTCGAAGCAATGCTGCTGGATGGTGCCTGCTGAAGGAACTGCGACGACTCATACCAGCCGGTGCCAGTATTGGTGGAAGAATTGCGTAACGTCTCATAAGCGAAGAATCCGAAAACTTTGTTCTTCCAGATAGGACCACCAAGGCTTCCACCGAACTGATTGAAGCGTTGGTCGTCCTTGTTCAGTCCTCTTTGTAGCGGGGTGCAAGGCTTTCCGCCGCAGAAAACCACTTCAGATCCGGGGCCGTTCCATCGCTGGTAGGCGTTCAAACCAGGCCGATCGGCCTTGAAGAATGCACTTCCATGCAATGTATTGGTTCCACTCTTGGTAACCACCTCGATTTGCGCACCGCTGAATCGCCCGTTTTCCGCGTCGTAGCTATTGGCAACAACATGAACGTCTTTCACCGACTCTTCCGTCGGCGAGATGACCGAAGCTCCTCCCCACACTGCGCTGACCGTACTGATGCCATCGATGCTAATACCGTTGGTCTCGTTCTGCCCGCCATTTGCGCTGATCTGGGGTGCATTTTCTGTCGTAAATATCCCAGAGGCTGCGCCCGATCCGCCTCTGTTCGAGCCGGGCATTGTTTGTGTGCCTCCACCAGACGCCTGTGCGCCATCACCAAAAACGCCGGGAGCCAGCTGCGAGAGTTGGAAGACGTCACGCCCGAAGGAGGGCAAGTGCTGAACTTCATTGGCTGTGACGGTCCCGCCGACCGACGCGGTTTCCGTATCCAGAAGGGTCGCATCGCTGCCCGACACAGTCACGGTCTGTGACATAGCTCCAACTTCGAGATGGATATTCACAGAATTGGCCTGTTCCGGGGTCAGTAGCACATCACTGAGTATTTTTTTCTGAAACCCAGACGCAACCACCGTCAGTGAAAAACGGCTGGGAGGAAGAGCATTGAAGGTGTAAATCCCTCTACTGTCGGTTGTAGCCGTCTTGACCCAGTTGGTTTCTTTGTTGACCAGAGTAACTATAGCTCCCGGGACAACTGCTCCCTGCGGATCCAACACTGTCCCTTGCAGGCTGGCATTGTATTGCGCATGACCAACTGCCGATAGTGAGCACGCAACAACGAACAGTACGACACCGCGGATAAATAATCCCCAGGCAGACCGAGCAGACATTCTCTTCCATGGATAGGTGATACCGATATGCATTTGCAGCTTAACCTCCCAGCCTTATTCAAGGCTACGACTATAGCGCGCCACAGTACAAAATAAAGTCGATATACAGTGACAGGCCAGACTGTTATGAAGCAGCCCTATCCTCAAGGGCTGAAAAGGCGAATTTTCTCTGAATATTTTGCATTCAAATAATTTTTATGGATTTTCTTTCAGCGAGAAACACTACTGAAACAGCAATGGATCTGTCAAGTATTAATTACGCGCTTTTTGCAACATATTTAAAACAAAGCCATAAATCGACCGACGAACGGTCCTTCTTTATGAAATCTACGACCGTCCTTCTGCTGCGAGCCTTTCTTGGCGGTCCCATCTGCAATCCAGGATCTTCTTGTCCACACGACACTCAGAGACCTGCCAGACGAGCCAATGCTGGGCCATCCATCGTTCATGGCAAAATTGGCGAATCAATAGTTTTCTGTTCGATTGCGTCTTCATCCATGGCGGTGCCCTATGGAAAGTTTTCCACGTGCACGAATTTGGAACTTTCTGTTGCCGATGCTATTGGTGCGGAGCATTGTGGATATCCATCCCTACGTTGCGCGCTGTAGCGCTTGTCGGAGACAGGCATCCATGTGGGCCTCTGATAGGCTGAGACGAGCCTGAAGCCAATCCAAAGGATTTGGCGTTGAGTTTCAGTGCAGAGAGAAAATCATTGCCATTACGTTTGTCGACCACAGACAAGTCGCCGACTGCCAAATCGCTTGTTCCGCGGCGGAGGTGGCGGATTGCCTGGCTGCTGGGGCTGGGCGTACTGGTCAATTTTTTCGACCGGGTGAACCTGTCGGTGTCGCAGGCGTCGATAGAATCCGGGTTTCACATTTCAGTGGTAGCGTTCGGGTATCTGGCGAGCGCTTACGCGCTGACCTACGCGCTGTTGCAGTTGCCGATCGGGGTGATTCTGGATCGGCTCGGGATTCGGCTCGTGGGGTGGGTGAGCATTCTGTTGTGGAGTGTGGCGTCGTTTGCTTCGGCGTTAAGCATGGGCTACGGAAGTTTGTTTGCGGCGCGGCTGCTGCTGGGGGTGGGCGAAGCGCCAACGTTTCCAGCCAATGCAAAGGCGATCGGGCTGTGGTTTCCGCAGGAGGAGCGCAGCCTGGCTACGGCGCTGAACGATGCTGCGGCGAAGTTTGCCTCGGCGCTGGGGGTGCCCGTGCTGGGGGCGCTGCTGTTGGAGGTGGGCTGGCGGTGGAGCTTTGCGGCGACGGGGTTTGCGAGCCTGGTGTATCTGGCGGTGTTTCTGACCGTGTATCGCAATCCGGATCAGGATGGCGGGTTGAGTGAGGTGGAGCGGAGTTACCTGAGTTACGGAGCTTTGGAAAAACAGGAACCGGAGCATCTGAAGCTTGGGTTTTCGCGGCTACTGCGCGAGCGGAAGGTACTTGGTCTGGCGCTGGGGTTTGGCGCGTACAACTACACGTTTTACCTGCTGCTGTGGTGGCTGCCGGGATATTTTGCGCGTGCGCTGGGGGTGGACGCACTGCACTCGTTCCTGTTTACCGGGGTGCCGTGGCTGGTGGCGACAGCGACGGACCTAGCGGTTGGAGGATGGCTGGTAGATGCACTGATCGCACGCGGGCTGGACGCGAGCCGGGTGAGGCTGACGGTTCTGGTGGTGGGCACAGGTTGCGGATTGGGGCTGCTGGGCGCGGCTGGGGCGCATACTGCTGTTGCCGCTGTCGCATGGGTGAGCCTAGCGATTGGCGGGCTTTCGGCAGCCGCTCCAGTGGGGTGGTCCGTGCCGTCGCTGATTGCACCGCGAGCGAACGTGGGCGCGGTGGGCGGTATCGCCAACTTTGCCAGCCAGGTGTCAGCGATTGCCGCACCGATTGTTACCGGGTATGTGGTGGATGCGACACACTCTTTCGCATGGGCGTTTGTGGTGGCTTCGGCGTATCTGGCGGCAGGGATTGCCGGGTATGCGCTGCTGCTGGGGCGGATTGAACCGTTTGCAGAGGTCGGTGAGTTGGAAGGGATCTCCCATTAAAAAAATCGCATTTATCTGCCGAATTTATATTTGTCTGGAGTTGCTGGCGACAGAGAGTACGGTGCAGATGTATCGAGGATCTCCAAAGGAGCCAAACACGCTTGAATGCGACCGACCGGGATCATGCTAGCATTGGTCCCTGGGGCGCCCGGCTCTGCATCCCTCACCGAGTTTTCTCTCGATACGCTATGGAGAACTTTCACATTGAACTGCCGCATGCTCTTCGGGAACGCCTGTAAGTCTTTTGCTGAAACTGGACTGCTACCCAACTCTCTGCTGGTGCTGGCGCTTGGTGCAGCGCCGATTCAGTTGTACGCACAGATACAGACGACGCCGGTGGCTCCGGCCTGGTCGCTGCCAGCCTCGCCAACGCACGAGCAGGTTCCTCCGCCGCCGGGCTTTCATCGCGCCAGTAAGAATTTCGATACGCCGATCGGAATCTTTCAGGGGCAGTCGGATATCGGCGCCGCGCTGATTCCGGGTAGCGCGAGTTACGACAGAGCAACCAGAACTTACACCCTCCACTCTGCGGGTTACAACATCTGGTACAACCGCGATGAGTTTCGCTTTCTGTGGAAGAAGATGTCAGGCGATCTTTCGTTCGCCGCAGATGTCAGCTTTCCCATAGCCAAACCACCTCAGGATCGAAAGGTGGTACTGATCATTCGCCAGGATCTCGAGGACGATGCCAAGGAGGTCATGGTGGGCGAGCATGGCACCGGCATGGTACACCTGGCTGAGCGCACCGAGAAGGACGCATTCATCAAGGATATGCAGTTCCGCATCGGAGGTAGCCTTTTGCCGCACGACGTACTGCCGAAGCGGATCGGCATCCAGAAGCAGGGTGATGAGTTTGCCCTTTTCATCAGCGTGCAGGGCGAGCCGATGCACCAGTTCGGACCGCCGGTGAAAATCCACGTCGATGCGCCGTTCTATGTGGGAATAGGCTTCTGCCCTCACTTGCCGACGACGGTTGACAGCGGCTCGTTCTCCAACGTGGTGCTCGTGAACAAGGCCGGCGAGGTCCACTAGCGCCAGCCTGACGCAAAGCGGAAACGGAGAGTCGTCCCTTCTCTCCTTGCGCAACAGACCTGGAATACTCAACCCGAAGGAGCTTCATCCAGATGAAGATTTTGTCGATGCTCTCGTTGTTCTGCGGCACCTTTGCACTCGCGGCGCTTAGCCTTACACCTGTCGCACTCCATGCGGAGCAGCATCTTCGCAGCAAAATCTATATATACAATTTGCGCGACGGTTCGTCGCATCTGGTCTACTCAGCGGACCAGATTTGGGAAGCGCCGAACTGGTCGCCGGATGGCAAATACCTGATTGTGAATTCGGGCGGCGCAATCTACAAGCTCGTCCTTAAGAAGGACGGCACCGCCGAGACGCCTCAGAAGCTCGCCATCCCGGCGAACTATCACTGCAACAATGACAAGGCTATCTCGCCCAACGGCAGGATGATCGCATTCTCGGCGAGCGTGGACCCTCACAAAGGGTCACAGGTCTTCCTCGCAAACGCCGACGGCACGGGCATAAAGTTGATGACCCCGGACTCGCCGAGTTACTTCCACGGCTGGTCGCCTGATAACAAGATGCTATCCTTCGTCGCACAGCGCAACGGCAGCGGTCAGTACGACATATATCGCGAGTCTGCAACTGGCGGTGTGGAGCAGCGGCTTACCTTCAACCCTCACCAGGACGACGGCCCGGACTACTCGCCCGACGACAAGTGGGTCTACATCAACTCGGACCGCTCGGGTAAAGAAGCCGTATGGCGCCTGCCTGCTGACGGCGCCGGCCCCGATGACGTAAGGGCGCAGATGGTCGTCAGCGATCGCCTCGAAGACTGGTTTCCGCACATCTCCCCGAATGGCAAGGATCTCATCTACATCGGCTACCCCTCCGGCACGCCCACACACAACCCCCGCAACGTACATATTGAGATTAAGCTTGTCGCCATCGACCACGACAAAGTCGCCAGCACGCAGAGGACGCTCGTCGAGGCCACCGGAGGACAAGGAACAATGAACGTCAACTCCTGGGCGCCGGACTCCATGCGCTTCGCGTACGTCACTTATGACCCGATACCATAGCGGAGAAAATGCGACGCAGAAGAACAGAACCCACAGTAGGAGAACATTGATGAGGATCTCTCGCAGAAACTTCGCAGGTGCCATGGTGGCGATTGGAACACTCAGCTTCGCCGACCGTCTTGCCCTCGCCAATCCCCTGGGCCTTCCACTCGGTCTGCAACTCTATTCAGTCCGTCAACAGATGGCGGAGAACCTAGAAGGCACCTTGGCCACGGTCAGCAAAGCAGGCTATACCGAAGTGGAAGCCGCAGCGCTGCCCAGGACGAGCGCATCGGAGATTCGAGGCGTGCTGGACCAGGTAGGGCTGCGCTGCGTCAGTGCTCATCATCCGTTTGCAGATCTGCAGGCGCGATTCGACGAGATTCTCGCTTATGACAAACTGCTCGGCGTGCAGTTTGTCATCTGCTCCAGTCCGGGCCATCGCAATCCTGCTCCCCCCGGAACCGGCGGTCCGAAGCAATTCACGATCGACGACTGGCACTTCAATGCCGATCAGTTCAACGCGATGGGGGAACGCACAGCCGCACACGGCATTCGCTTTGGCTATCACAATCACATCCCGGAGTTCGCCGAGACGGAGGGCAAGATCCCCTACCTGGAGCTGCTCCGCTTGACCGACCCGAAGAAGGTAACCTTCGAACTCGACTGCGGATGGGCTATCGTGGCCGGTGTAAATCCTGTCGATCTCATGAAGAACCACCCCGACCGTATTTCCATGCTCCATGTGAAGGATTTCCACCTTCCCAGCACTCCGTTGACAGATCCACACGCCGCCAAGGTGACCGAACTCGGCTTGGGCAGCATTCACTATCGCCCCATCTTCGCGGAGGCGGCCCGCTCGCAGCATATCGAGCATGCCTTCGTGGAGCAGGAAGCCTTCGACATGGCGTGGCAGAAAGCGCTCGAACTAGACGCAGACTATTTCCGCAAGTTTCGCTCGTAGCACCCATCCTGTCTTCAGCCTGTTTCATAAACAGACTCGAAGTGGATACTTCTGCGTGCGGCGGGGATTTTGATGAATTTGCTGCATGAGCAAGAAGCGATTCGAGTTGTTAAACGACGTGCAGTGGGAGCGAATCGAGCTACTGCTGCATGAACCGAAGCGGCGCAAGGACAAGCGAGGCCGTCCGTGAGCCTCTGACCGGGCATCTCCGGAGGACATCCTGAGAAACGAGGTATCAACCTCATAATTTCATATCGTAACTTCAGGTGCTTTCGGAGATTCGTATTCCAACCAACGAAATTGCGCCAATGTGTTTCTTGTACTTGCGGAAAAGTCGGCGCATCGCAAGCATGCGTCGACGCAGCATCGGATTTCTGAGTAAGTTGAACGCGATTCGCAGGCTGCCCCAGAATCCTTCATCCCGGAGCACACGCCCAGGTTCGAGTAGGGACATTGGAGCCTGGCCACTCCATATCACTTTCAGTCCGTTCTCTTCGAACAGCTTTATCCATTCTTTCCGAGACAGCAACTGTACTCCGACATGAATATCCATCGACATGGCTGCTTGGATCTCACGACGCACGTCGTCGGAAGCATCATCGGCGAAGAAACACAATTCGTGGATGGCGTAGCGCCCTCCCGGAAGCAACAGGCGTCGGGCTTCGGCGAAGACACGGCTCTTATCAGCAAGGCTCTGCATGCTTAACATTGCTTCACCAAACACTACGCTTGCACAAGCACTTGGCAACCCGGAAGCTTGCGCCTGGCCCTGCACGATCTGGACCCCACTCGCGATCAACTGTTGCCGGAGGTTTTGAGCGGCGACCGGCTCGCGTTCCACTCCCCAATATGCCGAAGGGCTACTCTGCAAAACCATTCGGGCCGTTACCCCGAGTCCCGGAGCGAACTCCACCACCCGGTCCCGCTGACCTATTGCCAATGCGCTCAACATCTGGCGTGTGAGTTCAAGTCCGCCTGGTCGCAACACACGCTTACCAACACGCGCCAGAACCCAATGTCCCTGCAACTTCTCGGGATGTTGCCCTTCCCCAACCAGTTGAGGTCGGCCAACACATGAGTTTGGTTCCAAGCTTTCAGAGAGATTCTGCATGATCATTCACCCCTACCTCAGCATACTTTTCAGGCTGTAGTTCGCTATGACAAAAGTCACAATCCAAAAGGCTTATGTTTTTTATGTTTTGTGGCTTGATTGCCATCGACATCGCTAAAGTCCTTCGATCAGGGGTGTACTTCGATCCGGGCTCGACCACGCGCATGGTTGACTCACACCTCGCCTGGAGTTCTTTCTCATTTCCATCACGGCGATCGGATGCACATCTGAATGGAAGCACAAGTGCACGGACGGAGGTAAGCATCCATCGATTCCTGATCCGTTTGAGAGGCGTGAAGACGGTGGTGTTGCAGCAGATTGGATTTCTCTGCGATCAAATGGCGATTCTCAACGATATCGACATTGCCATTCGCGAGTACATCCCGGATGCGCGCGTAGCCCAGATGCTCGATCACTACACGCAGTATGTGGGTTCGTCCCCGGATGCTTCACCTGCGATTCTGTGCGCCATCGGTCACATGTAGTCCGAGGAGGGAATCTGGTATCCGATGGGTGGGACGCGCGCCGTGCCGGAGGCGCTGGTGAAGCTCGGTAGCGAACTCGGCATTCGGTATCGCACTTCGGCGGACGTAACGCGGGTAATGATCGAGAACAGCCGGACGGTGGGGGTGGTGACGGTCGATGACGTCGAGCAGCGCTTCTATGCTGTGGTGTCCAACGAAGACGCGGTGCGCACCTATCGCGAACCGATCGGCGGCGAGATTGCAAAGCGCTTTGAGCAGGAACGCGGCTATGAGCCGGCGTGTTCCGGAGTGGTGCTTTATCTGGGACTGAAGAAACGCTATGAGCATCTGGCGCATCACTGTTTTGTTTTCTCGCGCGATGCCCATGAGGAGTTTCATCACATCTATGACCTGGGTCAGCCGGCACCGGAGCCTACCTGTTATCTCGCATCGACGACACGGACGGAGGCAGCGACCGCGCCCGAAGGCGGTGACGCGCTGTATGTACTGGTGCACACGCCGTATCTCAGACCGGAACACAACTGGGATGAGATCTTTCCACGATATCGAAAGGTGATCCTGGACAAGCTCAACCGCACAGCGGGAATGCCGGACATCGAGGAGCGAATCGTCTTTGAGCGACATCTTACGCCGGTTGATATTCACCATCGCTACAAGGTGCTGAACAGCGCAATTTACGGGTTGGCGAGCCACGGAAAGTGGAACGGCGCGTTCAAGCCGTCGAAGCGACGACGCGATGTGGATGGCCTGTTTCTGGCTGGCGGCGCGGCCCACCCGGGACCGGGCATGCCAATGGTGATGATGTCCGGATGGATTGCGGCCGATGCAGTCGATCAGCGGTATTGTGGAGCCGCGGCTGCCGAAGCGCGGCGCAAAGTGGAAGAGCGGTTGGTCGCTGTGTAACACTGACAGTGGCGGCGATGAAGCGCATCTGTGTAGACATGGACGAGGTGATGGCAGATACTCTAGGCGAGCATCTGCGCCGTTACAACAATGAGTTCGGCGAAGCGGTGACGCGCGAGGAACTCTTCGGCAAAGGTCTGTGGGATGTTGTTTCGACCGAGCGGCAACAGCACTTGCGCGCCTATCTGGACGATGAAGCGTTCTTTGCAGATCTTCCCATCTTTCCCGATGCGCGAGAGGTGCTGGAAGATCTGTCTAGCCGCTTCGATCTGTTCATCGCGACGCAGGCCATGTCAGTGCCCAGTTCGTTTCGCGCCAAATATCAGTGGCTGCAAAAACATTTCCCGTTTCTTCCGCCTTCTCGATACGTTTACTGCGGCGACAAGGGAATTCTGCGTGCGGATTATCTGATTGACGATCTTCCGCGAAACCTGATGCGCTTCGAAGGCAAAGGGATTCTCTACTCCGCTCCGCACAACATGACAGTGACCGGCTTCGATCGCGTGAACAACTGGCGCGAAGTGGCCGCGTATTTTCGCGCGATAGCATAGCAGCTCGCGTTAGCCAGATGCGCGTGTGAGCAGCTAAACTCATCTGCGCGGAGGATGCGCTTTGCTTGAGACGGTGAAGGCGTTTTACACCGAGGAGGATCGAAGGCAGGACGGCGATCGATCGCCGGACTCCCCGCGCCCCGGAGAGTATCCATTCACGCGCGGCCTGTACGCGGAGGGATATCGCAGTCGGCTTTGGACGATGCGTCAATATGCGGGAATGGGCGATGCGGAGGAGTCAAATCGCCGGTACCACTATCTTCTTGAACAGGGAGCACGCGGGCTGAGTGTGGCCTTCGATCTGCCGACGCAAACGGGGTACGATTCGGACGCAGAACTGGCGATGGGCGAAGTGGGCCGCGTAGGCGTAGCGATTAGCTCGCTTGAGGATATGGAGCGGCTCTTCGATGGCATTCCGGTCGGTGAAGTTTCCACCTCGATGACGATCAATGCAACGGCCACAACGCTGCTGGCGATGTACGCGGTGGCTGCGCGTCGGCGCGGCATACCAATGAGCGCACTGGCCGGGACGGTGCAGAACGACATTCTGAAGGAGTACATCGCGCGCGGGACGTACATCTATCCTGTGGAACCATCGTTGCGGTTGACGACAGACCTGATGCGCTGGGCTGGCGCGCAGGTGCCGCGCTGGAACACAATCTCGATCAGCGGTTATCACATGCGCGAGGCTGGTTCCACGGCGGCGCAGGAGATCGCCTTCACGCTGGCAGATGGGCGCGCGTATGTGCAGGCTGCGCTGGCGGCCGGGATGGAGATCGATGCATTCGCGCCGAGGCTCAGCTTTTTCTTCAATGCGCATTCGAATCTGCTGGAGGAGGTAGCGAAGTTCCGCGCTGCAAGACGCATCTGGGCACAGTGGATGCGGGAGGAGTTTCACGCGCAGGAGCCGCGTTCCTGGATGCTGCGGTTCCATGTGCAGACGGCTGGCTCTACGCTGACGGCACAGCAGCCGGAGAACAACATCGTGCGCACGGCGCTGGAAGCACTGGCTGCCGTGATGGGCGGCGCGCAAAGCCTGCACACCAACGGTTACGATGAGGCGCTTGCCTTGCCGACGGAGACTTCAGCGCGCATTGCGCTGCGCACGCAGCAGATCATCGCCTATGAGAGTGGCGTGGCTGAAATTGCCGATCCTCTCGGTGGTTCTTATGCCGTCGAGGCGATCACGGATTGGCTGGAAGCCGAAGCCAGGGCCTTGTTTGCACAGATCGAAGCACGCGGCGGAATGCTGCGCGCGGTGGCCACCGGATGGGTACAGCAGCAGATTCAACAGGCGGCCTCTCTCTGGCAGAGACGAGTGGATGCGCGCGAAGCCATCGTTGTGGGAGTAAATCGCTTTGAAGATGCGGATAAGACGAAAATTCCGCTGCAAAGAATCGATCCGGAGATTGAGCGGAGGCAGGTGGAGCGGCTGCGCGCCTATCGGCTGCGCCGCAATTCAACCTCCTGGCGCACTGCGCTCGATCGACTGCGCGATGCAGCACGCTCAGATGGCAATCTGATGGAGGCGATTGTCGAAGCGGTGGATGCAGAGGCAACCGTGGGCGAGATTGCCGACATATTGCGCGCTGTTTTCGGCGAGTACAGAGAGATCGTGACGGTGTGACCTGCGTGCCAGGACGACCCAAGCTGTGCGCGGACCAATCGCGGAACAAGTACGTCATTCAACTGCACCCGAGCGATGGCCGTAATACTCCGTCATGTACTGATCGCGCTGCGAATAAACGGCGCGGAAAGATGGATGTCGAGAATAAACAATGCCATCGCTGAGTGCGCACAGCCGCTCGATGCTGCATCCCGGAATCTGCCTGTAGAGCGGAGCGCTTCCAGGACGAGACCTACTTCAGCAGTTCGTCGAGTTTGGATTTGGGGTTGCGCTGGAGGCGCCAGATGCCAAGGACGATAAGAACGGGCCCGAGGATCAGTTCCATCCATGTTTGCCAGTGTCCGGGGCGAATCTGGTATAGTTTCCAGCCTTCGTAGAGCGCGAAAACGCCGACAAGGATCGCGAGAATGCCGCGCAATTTATCGTTCATAGCCAACTCCATCCAAGAGGTCGATTTTCATGCTATCGCAGTCGGATGCTGTTTGGCCCACACATCAACTGCAAACTTGTCGACGAGTGACCGAAGATTGACTGAGAATTGACCGCGACGGAGGGATCAACCTATCGTCAAACAGGATGCTGCAATTGGAAGATGAGGACGCGCAATGGCTGAAGAGACGGGGACGTTAAAAAAGACCGCGTTGAACGCGATGCACCGGGCGCTCAAAGCGAAGATGGTGGATTTTGGCGGCTGGGAGATGCCGGTAGAGTATTCGGGCCTGATCGCCGAGCACCTGGCCGTACGCACCGGGGTAGGATTGTTCGATGTTTCACACATGGGCGAGATTCAGTTTCGCGGCCCGGCTTCGCTCGATGCGGTGCAGCGGATCACGATGAATGACGCCTCGCGCCTCGAGATCGGCCAGGCTCAGTACTCAGCTCTGCTGACACCGGAGGGTACGTTTGTGGATGATATTCTGGTCCACAAACTGAGCGAGAACGACTATCTGCTGGTGGTCAACGCCGGAACCAAGGACAAGGACTACGCATGGATCCGCTCCCAGGTTGGCGCCATGCACGGCATCCACATCAGTGACTACTCCAGCTACTATTCGCAGCTTGCGATTCAGGGGCCGCGCGCGCTTGAAACCCTGCAAAAGCTCACCCAGACCGATCTGACAGCCATCAAAAATTACCGCTTCACTCACGGCCAGGTCGCTGGAGTCCACAACACGCTCATCGCGCGCACCGGCTACTCCGGCGAAGATGGCTTTGAAATATATATCCCTTCTGACGTGGCGACGACGGAAAAGGTCTGGAAGGAGCTGCTGGAAGCCGGGGCCGAGTTCGGCATTTTGCCCTGCGGCCTGGGCGCGCGCAACACGCTGCGCCTTGAAGCGGGCATGCCGCTCTACGGCCACGAAATCTCCGACGTGACCACTCCGCTCGAAGCGGGTCTGGAACGCTGGCTTAAGCTCGACAAACCCAGCGACTTTATCGGTCGCGCGACATTGCAAGCTCTCAAGGACGCGGGAGGACCTGCCAACAAACTCGTCGGTCTGGAGATGGTCGAGCGAGGAATCGCGCGCGACAACTACCCGGTGCTCAACGAAGCTGGCGACCAGATTGGTACAGTCACCAGCGGCTCGCCCGCGCCCTTCCTCAAAACCAACATCGCTTACGCCTACGTGCCCAAGGCCGTCGCCGAAAGCAAAGAAGATGTCTTCATCCAGGTGCGCGCCAACCGCGTCCGCGCCCGTCAAGTGGCTACGCCGTTCTACAAGCGCGCGAAAAAATAAGCCGTGGTCTTAAGCAGTAAAGTTTTTGAAAGAAAGAACGAAAGTTTTTGGAGAGGAGCAGTGTGGAGGGTCTTCTTTGATTCGGGTGTCAAAGAGTAGATATTCCGGTACAATTGATCTCCACAGATCACGAAATTTAAGTTGACGCACACTTATGACAAAAAAATCCTCCCGATCCACAGGGCATCGCCCTCATTTACGCTCGAATACCAACCAAACCACGACCGCGACACCACAGACCATTCGTCACGTCAACCGTTCGATCCTGCTGAACCTGATCCGGCTACGCCAGCCGGTTTCTCGCGCCGAACTCTCTCGCATCACGGGTATGCACCGTAGCAATATCTCAGTAATTGTCGAGGAACTGGTTTCCGAGGGCCTCCTCCGCGAGGAGCGCTCTAAACCTGTCGGCAGAGGGCGTGTGCCATTTTTTCTCTATGTCAGCGAAGATTCTGTTTATGTTCTGGGCGTAAATTTGCGGGTTTCTGAGACAAAGATTGCGTTGGGGCAATTGAGCGGAAAGATCGAGAAACTCGCGTCGTTTGACACGCCGAAAGACCCAAAGCTTTTTGTACAAATGCTCGATCGGGAGATCCGCCGTCTGCTGATGACTGTCCGGCCAAGTCTCAGGAAGTCCGTACGCAACCTGATTGTGAGCGTGCCGGGACATATTCACTCTAAAACGCAAGGCGATGTTTGGATACCGGCGCTTCCCGCTTATTCAGGGTTCTCCCTGCGAGCAGCCATTGAGGATAAAACCGGGATTTCGACCGACGTAATGAATAATGCGAGCTTAGGCGCACTCGCCGAGATGTGGCTGGAAGAGATGCAGCATGTCGATCTGAAGGATTTTATCTTTCTTGTGATCGGCGATGTTGGCACCGGTTCAGGTCTAATTTTTCATCACCATTTGTATCTTGGACACGATCTCACATTCGCCGGGGAATTTGGCCACATGGTGATCGATCCGGCAGGCCCCAAATGCGCCTGCGGCAAGAAAGGCTGCTGGCAGCTTTATGTATGTGACCGTGCCACATGGGAGCGCTATCAACCAGCCGAGCGATTCACCTCTGCCGTTTTTCAGAAATTTTTGCAAGGAGTAAAGGACCGCGAACCTCGAGCTATTGCAGCCTTACGCGAAACCGCCAAGTATCTAGCCTTGGGAATATCCAACATCTCCCAGGCACTGAACCCAGAGGTTATTATATTCGGCGGTGAGATCACGGGTGTGTGGGATATCCTTCAGCCGGAGATCACCAAGCATTTGTCCAGATTGAATACCAGAACTGCTATCCGACCGGCAAAAGACAATATGGATCAACTTTTTCTGCAAGGAGCCATTCATCTCGGATTGCGGAAGATCTTCGATCCGCCAACGATGGGTCTTGCAATGCCCAAATCCTGATTCCATAGGTTTGCGTGATTGAAAGCGAAGAAGGATTTTCCTAAATAGAAAATTTCTTTTATGCAGACTGAGATATTCGGCCATGATGGATACCAAAGATAGTTTCATAGCATCTGCGAAACAACAGACATGGTGAGTAATATCCTATAGTGAGCAGAGCCATGGCAATTTTCGATGACCGACACAGGAATCGACTCACATTGATGTTGGTGACTGCGCTCTTCTTTCTATGGGGCCTGCAGGGATCTATGAATGACATCCTGATCCCCTACCTCAAGTCAATCTTCAATCTGAGTTATTCTCGCGCGATGCTTGTGCAGGCCAGCTTCTTCTGCGCATATTTTTTCTTCGCTATTCCAGCCGGGCACTGCCTGGAACGTTGCGGCTACAAACGCATGATGGTAGCTGGACTCACGATGATGGGCACAGGGTCTTTGGTGTTGGTCATTGCTGCGAGCATGGCGTCATTCGTCGTTTTCCTTGGGGCTTTCAGCGCATTGGCAGCTGGAATCACGATGCTGCAAGTCAGCGCAAATCCCTATATCGCTACATTGGGACCAGAGGCTACGGCGTCCAGTCGGCTAAGTTTGGCCCAGGGCTTCAACTCACTGGGAACTACGATTTCTCCCTATCTGGGTGGGTTGTTCATTCTGCGTACTGTCGTGGGAGACAAGGATGAAGTTATTCGCATGTCCGCAGCAGGGCTTCATGCTTATCGCCTGCACAGCGCAGCAGCCGTTAAGTCGCCCTATATGGCGCTGGCAATTTGCATATTTCTCTTTGCAATTTTTATGACTCAATGGAGATTTCCAAGTCTTCCTGCACCACAAAAATACGGGGTGGCTCTGACAAACGAATCCAGAAACCGCAAATGGTGGTGCAAACGAAACTTTATTGGAGGCACGATAGGAATTTTTCTGTATGTCGGATCGGAAGTAGCGATCGGAAGTTTTCTGGTGAATTATCTTACGCGTCCGGAGATCGGAGGCATCACCGAGCGAATTGCGTCGGTATATGTCTCGCTATATTGGGGCGGTGCCATGATTGGCAGGTTCCTCGGCACCGGTCTATTCAGAAAACTGCAACCGGGAAATGTATTGGGCATCGCCGCCATCGCCGCATGCTCGCTGATTTGCATTTCCATGGCGAGTTCCTACGCCTTTGCCATGTGGAGCATTGTCCTTGTCGGCCTGTTCAATTCTGTGATGTTTCCGGGAATCTTCACACTGGCAATCCGCGGGCTTGGCCCATTTACGCCAAGGGCCTCCGGCATCCTGATTACGGCGATCTCCGGCGGAGCGGTCATCCCATTGCTGCAGGGTATTCTGGCTGACCACATTGGCGTCCATTACGCGTTCTTGTTGCCCGCCTTCTGCTACCTGTACATCGCCTTGTATGCTTTCAGCGAAACGCAAGTCGATCTTAGTTTGCCCCAGCAGATGCAACCAAATCGGTCTTCGGGATGAGAGGCAAAATCAACTGCATCTTCCCGGAGACCTTTGATTCAGTGAGGAAGAGACGCAGGAGCAAAGTGAGTCGACTCCGGAAATTCAGACAGCAAACTGCCTGCGGTCGCCGTGTCCGTGGAGAAGTGGCCGGACGAGTTCTATCCCGAGAGATCAGGCAACGCGGGAAAAGATAGGGCGTTGAGCTCCGAGGAACGGCTCAACTGCGGCTTGAAACAGGCCATCGAAACACGCGTGCCCTGCCGAACCGACAACAAACTGAATCAGGCTGCGACCAACCACAAGATGCAATCGAAATGAATCCGAAAGAATCCAAGCCTTCTTCGAAGATCCAATCGTTGCTTATGTCTGCATTTCAGTATTCTCGGGTCGAATCAATAAAACCATGGCCGTCTTTGGCTAAGTGACGGTGATGGCTGCTACCTCGTAGTCTTCGACGCGGGGTATGGTGAAGCGCAGAGTCTGGTTATCGAGTTGAAACGGCACAGTCTTTCCAGCCTTGAGAATCTCGACGGATTTGACCCTGACGCCCTGAGGCAGTTTCATGTGGACGGTCTGCGGGCCGAGAGGGTAGATGGACTGGAGCCAGCAATGGTGGGCGTTGGGGTTGGTGTAATTGAGCAGATGAATGGCATAGCCGGGCGTAGTCTCCCAACTGAGGGTCTCGATGAATCCTTCGCCTTCGACGTGAACAATGCTCTCGTCGCGAGTGATCCAGCGGATGGTGTTGTGGAGCAGATGGAGCAGGTCGCCGTGGCCGGTAAGCCAGTAGGTTCGCTCGATGTCTCCAGGGAAATAGGCGATACGACTGGAGGCTGTTTCGGCGAGGACAACTGCAGGCTGATCGGTGTGTGGGAAGGGCGGATAGGCCAGTTCCGGAGGGTAGCTTACAAAACCTGGGACAACGGTGAGGATGGGATTTTGTACGGGCTTGAGCGGAATGCGATTCTGAGCGCCGGGCAGCCAGTTGGTGTGAGTGAAACCTTCGAGGATCGGGTGCGGGCTGGCGGAGTCAGGAGATTCGATGCGCGCATAGTAGGCGTTTCCGTTGGTTCCGATGGCGTCTCCCGCGTTTTGAATGCCGAGAAGATCGGCGAGTCCGGACTGGGGGCGTCGATGAAGGTTTTCGTCATAGAGGCCAGTCTCGAAGCTGGCCATGATGGATCCGCCAGAACGCACGTAGTCGCGAATCTGCTTACATTGAAGGTCGCTGAGCATGGCTATATTGGGCAGCAGGAGTGCGCGATATTTCGTTAGGCGTTCTGGTTCCAGACGGTCTTCATGAACGAAGTCAAAGGCGAAACGGCCTTTGAGGAGAGCATCATAGATGCCTTGTGTAGTCTCGTGCATATATGCGCGTGAACGGGCTGTGGCTGGACCTGGATAAAGAAGCTGTGTGCTTTGGCCGATAATGACGCCGATGTTGGCGAGGGAGCGGCGGGTTGTGAAGTGGGCATCGTGTTTCGCGGTCCAGCGAAAGTAATCGGAACCTACCTTCTGCCAGCGGCGATCTTCGCCAAGTCCATCTTCGGAGCCGACGAAATGGTAATAGGGCACCATGCCACTGGCCAGGGTTTCGTTCAACCACATAATGGCTTCCTCAGGGGTCTTCGAGCCGTTGCGCCAGCCGACCTCGCCGGTGGAGTATGCGCCGGTAACGTTGGCAGCAAATTTCCCGTCGAGCACAGCATTGCAGACGCGGCCCTGGAGCGTACATCCCCAGACGGCGGGGTCGTTGTAGGTGCGCCCCTGATTGTCGGCCTGGAACCAGACAGCGAGCTTGCCCAGACGATCGAGATTGGGGCCGCAGCGTACGTTGCCGCCCAGGTTGGCGAAAAAGAAACTGTCCGGCTTCTTCTCTTTGGCGATGGCGTCGTACTTCCTCCACAGTTCGAAGACGCGGTCGTTGAAAGCCTGCCAGTAGGCCGGGGTTCCCGCTGCGGGCAGATTGCTGCAGATGGCGCAGTGGCATTCCGGAAGACTGCCTATAGGTGGCCAGCCGTTGGTGTAGAAGCAGTCCACATCGTAGAGGGAGTTGACCTCTCGCATGATGGCCGGAACGTAGTCGTCCATATAGGTGGAGAACATGCAGGTTTTGAAGAGACGTGGTTCCTGGCTGCAGAACTGGACGGAGCCGTCCTTGTTGCGCATGGCCCACTCTGGATGAGCTTCTAGCGCATCGCCCCAGTTGAGGTCGGGACTCATGCGCGCTACGACGTGCATACTTCGCTTCCTTGCAGCAGCCACGCACTCTCCAAAGAAGTCGCGGCCGTGGAGATATTTTCCATGGCGATGAAACGGCACTCTGGAGGGGTAGAATGCCAGGATTCCAGTGACGCTGATAAAGACGATGTCGGCCTCGGCGGAATGCCAGTAGTCGGCCCACTCTTCAATATTCATGACTGCGGGATCGTGCTCGGTCATGTTGCTCTGGCCGACACGTCGAATGCTTTGCTGCCAAGGCTCGGTTGCTCGATTCAATGCAGCCATCCGGGGCGGAAGCGGTGTAAGCTTTGGTGTGGATGCGCCTCCGACACTCTGTTGCGGGGAAGGTTGCTCCGCAGCAAGCATGGAGGCCGGATCAAGAGCGCCGAGAACGGCAGCCATTGGAATTGCTGCGACACCGGTCCCGAGGCCGGTTTTCAGGAAGTTGCGGCGATTGAGCATGGGTTCACCCCCCTTGTTTCACTGCCAGCCAAGCTTAATCGCGAGGGGGAATATATGGCTACTAAACGCAACGCTCCAGCAGACTATGAAACAAAATCCGCCGTGCTTGCAGCAAGAGACAAACAACTACTCTTCACGGATAGTTCTTAGTTTTTGAGTTTTGGGTCAGGGGAACCCGTCTGCGGGACACTTTGACAGCTACAATTTCGACTACACTACTGTGTCCTTCTGGGTTCTCCTCAACGAACAAAGCCATGGAAACAGCCTCCATCCTATGGTCGGACGACTCCCGGAACCTGAATCGTACACAGGCTGCTGAGAAGGCGAATGTATGCGCTCTAACACGGAAATGTCATCGCGACTAAGATACCTCCAGAACAATGATCGCGTTGCTATTATTGGGGGCGGGCCTGCTGGTTCGTTCTTCGCCATCCATCTGCTCCGGGAAGCCCGACGTCTCAATCGACACTTGGACGTCCTTATCATCGAGAAGCGTAGCCCGGCGAATCTTGGTTTCGATGACTTTCAGTGTAATGGATGCAACTTTTGCGCGGGCCTTCTCTCGCCGAGGTTGAATGAGATACTCGACGAGTGCGGTCTCGTCCTCCCGGAAGAAGTTATCCAGGCGCGCATCGAGTATGTCTGGATACACGGACAGTGGAAGAACCTTCGCCTTCGAGTTCCCAATGACAAGCAAATGTATTCAGTATTCCGAGGCACTTTACCTGGCAGAAGAACCGACTTATCTGCGGGCTTCGATGGGTTTCTGCTCGGCGAAGCGGTCAAGGAAGGTGCGCGCATCCAGTATGGCAAAGTTCAGTCGATTGCCTACTCTACCTCGGGGATGCCTGAACTCACGCTGAAGGCACTATCCGGAGAGATGATCCGACTCGATGCCAGCTTCGTGGGTATCGCAACCGGAATCAATGCACACTGTGGCCTCGATTATGACACCAATGGGCTTATCGCCTCCGTCAAGCGGTTGAATCCGTCGTTCGTTCCGGGCAAGACCCGAAAGGCCCTCATCTTCGAGCTTGACGTGGGCGAGGAGTTTCTCGATCGCAACATGAATCGGGAGATACACTTCATCGAGTACGGCTCAAAACACCTGGCCCTGGAGCATACTGCGCTCATTCCCAAGGGCAGATTCTTAACCGTCGCCCTGATCGGTAAGTTCATCGACGAGGCGGTCCTGCCGCAAGACACTCGGAAAATCATCCACGATTTTCTGACGCTTCCGCAGATTGACAGCATCTTGCCAGGGGTTGCAGCAGCTCCCCTCGCCTGCACTTGCGCTCCCAGAATGACTGTGGCCCCTGCGACATTTCCCTTCGGCGACCGGTTTGCCATCATCGGAGACGCCGTAGGGTCGCGATTGAATAAAGACGGTCTCTACTCAGCCCATGTGACGGCGAGCCGACTGGCGCAGGCCGTGCTTCATGAGGGAATCGATAAGCAGTCCCTCGCCCGCGGATACGGAAAGACCATCCGATGGCTTGTGGTCGACAATCGCTTCGGACGCATCGTATATACCGTAAGCCGGGTAGCGTTCAGCCTTCCAACCTTAAGCCGCATCGTGTATCAGGCGTTTGCCACCGAGTACAAAATGCGCGATGAGCCGAGTCGGCCACTGAGCGTTGTGCTGTGGAAGATCGCCAGCGGCACGGCCGACTATCGCGAAGTCTTCCGGGAGATGTGCGGCTACGACGTACTGCGATCCGTTCTGGCCGGTGCGGCGATCACGTTCAGGAACGTGGCGTTCGAGATGTTTTTAGGTGTGCAATGGGGGGAGTACGGACGCTATCCGACAGTTGTACTGAAAGAGAAACGCGAAGCGCTGAAGGAGCAGCTTGCCTCGGATCTCGGAATGGAACTTGACAAATCGCCGGACTTCGAACGGATGTACTGGATCAAGATACGGGGTTCTGAGGAAGAGATCATGGAGGAACTCGCCAAGTTCGGCCAACCCAATGCAAGGTTCCTCAAGCTGAGAATCGTCGACATGCAACAAATTCAGGGGACGCCCAACCAGGTGGGATCGGTGATCCGATACAGGGTGCCGTACGTGCGGTTGCACGCGGAACTGCTGCTGACCCACAGAGTTCGTTTCCAGACTCTGCACTATAAGGCCGACGAGGGGCTGGTGGACCACGGGAAACTCATCTTCAATATCGCGCCGACCACGGACGGAAACCGCAGGCTCTCCATTTATGCGTCGTTCGACTACAAGAAAGGCAAGGGCTTCGCCAGTCGGATGATGTGGAGGGGTGCCAGATTTTTGTTTCCCGAGTTCATGCACGACGTCGTGTGGAACCATGCCCTGTGCACAATCAAGGAAGATGTCGAGCGAAAGCACGACCGCTCTTGATAAAGTCACAGAAAAGTACCAGATATTCCTCGTTTCTTGAACGGAGTGACTCCCGTCGCCCCGTAGGGATCGTGTTCACAAACCGGTAACCGGCATAGACCCCACAACCGAGCGCAAGGCCGGAAAAGTGGCGGCTGAGAATTCCTTCCAAAGCGTTGCGTGTCTGTGGCTGACACACTGGCCAGATGGTACCTCGGTGATCACCCAAAAGCGGCCATAGATGATCAAGTGAAAAGCGGCCAACGAGAGGAGGCTTAAGGCAGAGCTGCCGCAGGGGGAAGTTAGCCTCTGTGGTCATGAGCCACGTCTTGAGCAGAG
>JAKAXU010000060.1 GCA_021816455.1 Acidobacteriota bacterium | reverse complement strand
GGCTCCAGCCTCATCCACTGCTTGTCGGTCAAATCGCTCGGGTACATGCACCTACCCTATCCACCCAAACTCTCTCCGCATATTCCTTCCAAGGTTCCTTCGCTAGTTTCTGGACAGGTTCTTAGAAACGATAACTACCCGGAAGCCACCTCGAAATCACCCCAAAGCCATCGCTTCACTTTCATCCAGCGATGCTTTGCATCCGCACAGAATTCATCCTTGTTATTATGCTTATTTTGTTTCCTCTCTCTTAACAGTAACCACGCAGGTTACGAAAGTGGGTTGGCGTGTTACGTTTTTGCAATTGTATTTTTTGTGAAGCCCGAAATTCAGGTGCTATACTGAAACTAATGGTCGTCTAGGTGCTATCCGCTTCACCCTATTCAGTGTAGGCATCTTGTATTTTGCCGCACGTTCCCTCCGCCTGGTCGTTTCAGATTGGAAAAGGATGTGCCATCTGCATCCATCCGCACAATATCGGTCCCGCCTCATTTTCAGTCAGACTTTTTGCCTAATTCTTTCTGCCTGCTTTGTTCCAGAATGATCTGACCTGTAACGGAGGCACACCCAGAGATGGCTTCACCCGAATTTTGGCAAAAGATCTCCTCCGGCAAGCTACAGCCCGAGCGCAACGAGTTGCCGATCGCCCAAAATCTCGGCAGCTTTCAGACAGCCCGCGGCAGCATTTATGTCTGGATGTTCCTCGACGCCATCACAGTTCTTCTTGCCGTCATCGCAGCTACCGTCATCGACTTTCACATCTCACCGGTGGTCGGTGCCCGCGGATTCGTTCATAACCAACTCTTTCGCGGAGAAACCGCTTGGACACTTTTCGCCCTGCTGGTTGGTTTCATCCTCGTTCTCATCTCTATCAACCGCAGCTTCCAGTTATACACACCGATTCGCATCGTCAACCATCTCCATGAGCAAAGGCTGAGCATTCAGGCCTGCCTTGTCACCACGCTTTTGCTCATGGGCACGCTCTACCTCATTCACGCCGAAATGGTTCCGCGCCGCATCGTCCTGCTCACCGTCGGGCTTGTTACGCTTGGACTCTCCCTGCGCCGCCTCATCTTCCGTATCGTCATGTACCGCCGCTTTGAAAGCGGCAAGAGCACTCGCAACGTCCTCATCGTAGGCGCCGGAGCAAAAGCGCACGCCCTGCGTCACCACATCCAATCCATCCGTCAACTCGGCTTCGTCTTCAAAGGTTTCGTTTCCGTCCCCGGCACCGACGACCCATCGCAACAGCACGCTGCCGCTGACGTCATCGGCCCGCTCGACCGCCTCTTCGAGTATGCGCGGCAGCACTTCGTGGATGAAATCTTCTTCACTGCTCCGTGTGAGCGTGGGGTTATCGTCCGCACCCTCGAAAAGGCTCGTGAACACGGCATAGACCTGCGCGCCGTTCCGGATCTATACGATGGTCTGGCTTGGAGCAAAAACATCGAATACATCGGCCAGTTTCCTACCATTCCGCTCCATCGAAGCGAAATTCCCGAGGTCGCGCTCATCCTCAAACGCGTCTTCGACATCGGCGCCTCCATCCTCGCCATGTTGCTGCTCTCACCACTCTTTCTGATCATTGCGATTGCTATCCGGCTTGATTCTCACGGCCCGATCTTCTACTTCTCCGAACGTATCGGCCGCAAAAGCAACGTCTTTCGCTGCATCAAGTTCCGAACTATGGTTCCGGACGCTGAACGTCGACGCGCCGAACTCATGCACATGAACGAGCGCAAGGGCATACTCTTCAAACTTTCCAGCGATCCGCGCGTCACCCGCGTCGGAGCATTCCTGCGCAAATACTCCCTCGATGAGCTACCTCAGCTCTTCAATGTCCTCTCCGGCTCCATGAGTATTGTCGGTCCTCGCCCGCCCATCGCCAGCGAAGTCCGTCAGTACCAGCTTTCTCATCTGCGTCGTCTCGACGTCACCCCTGGCATCACCGGCCTCTGGCAGGTGCACGCGCGGTCAAGACCCATCTTTCGCCAGCTACATCTCGCTTGATGTCAGCTACATCGAAAACTGGAGCCTCTGGCTCGACGTTAAGATCATTCTGCGCACCGTCGGCGTCGTCCTCTCCGGAACTGGTTCCTGACGGATGTATCAGGGGACTCAATTGTGTCGAAAGACAAAATGAATGGGACGAACCGTATATTTTTTTAACAGCGCGAAACGGAAACATTTGAAAACGTACTGTCTATGTATTTAAGTTCGAACGAGAAAGGCTGCATTTGCAACGCGAAACATCAAGAAAAAAAGATTGTCGAATTGTCGAAATCTGGCACCGATTGCCAAAACTCGAACAACCTCAACATCGAACGAGATCATTGCCCCCAACCGCTATGTAGCTCGGGTACATCTAATAAGCAGGGGTATGAATTTCAGAATCGCAACCGAGTACGGACGGTAAACAATGACGAATGTTTCCTATATTATCCTCGGATTTGCAACGGATGAAAACGGGCCGGGGCAACCTTTTTGTGTTCTGAGCTGGTTGGGAAACACCGTTTCCTCCCGCGGGCTTGACATGCGCGTGTCCAAAAACTGGCAGAAAATGATTGTAGACCGCTACTCTGCCTATGCTTCTGAGCTAATCGAAGACTGGTCGAAGCTAAGAATCGACGATCCGAATGCGTTGATTCAGATGCTGAAAGAGCTTTCTGTCGGCCCCGTCCGAACGCTGGAAGTAGGTTCTGCTTCTCGCGCTGCTTTCAATGATCTTTTGTTAAAGAATCTAGGTCGTGATGCTACCAGCGTCCCGCAAGAATAGCGGCAATGCGCTGGATGGTGTTGTGCGGCGGACTTGGCCCTGAGAGCGAAAAAACAGTTGCTCCGCGTTCAAATTGGCCCAAAATCAAAAACTCCACCTTTTGAAGTTTGTTTTTGGGGTCGGACGCCACAAATTTTGCAAAAAAAACATGAAGAGTTGTTCACAATTAGGACAGTTGTGATATTTTTTGCACACAGACTTCCAGTAATCCACAAGAAGTGGGAAATTTTGCAAGAGTTGCTCTGCTGTGCTTTTTGACCGTTCCCGGATCGAGTTGAGACATAATTTTGCTCGGGGTGCAGAATGTCTCTACCTGTATGTAAGAGGATTACACCTGTTCGATTTGTAGCAAAGATGCGTGGTGGCTCACAGAGTGCCCTCATAGAAGCTTCGGATGGCCTGCAATATGTTGTTAAGTGGCAACACAATCCGCAAGGAGCCCGAATCGTCCTCAACGAGGCATTGGGTTCTGCCTTGTACAAGGAAATAGGGCTTCCAACACCAGAATGGGCAGCAATCGAAATCTCAGACGCTTTCATCGATGCCAATCGTGGTCTCTGGTTTGATACTTGCCATGGTTTCGTTCGGCCTACCGCTGGGATACATTTTGCATCCTTGCGCATGGGAACGGAAACCCAGACAGTTTTTGAAGTCCTTCCTGGCACTTGGTTTACAAGGATACAGAATCGCGACACTTTTCTGGGGGCTCTTGTGGCCGACGTATGGTCGGAACACGTAGATTCCAGGCAAGCCCTGTTTCTCCAGGAAGATGGACAACATGCCTTATCTGTTGTCTACATCGATCATGGCCATATGTTTGGAGGACCGGATGGCGCGCAGGTGATGCGCCTTCGTGCCTGCTTCCATCTCGATATGCGCATATATGCCTCCCTCGAGCTTGTAGACGGTCTGAACTATTGGATACAGCGAATTCAGGACGGTGGACAAGCAATCGTCGCAAATGCCGTTGCATCCATCCCTGAAGAGTGGTTATCAACCAGCTTTGACGAAAATATTGACCGCCTCTTTGCTAACCTGCCAGGATTGCGGAACATGCTCTTCCCAGCTGTCTTTCAATGGATACTTCAGGAAATCCCGGAGTCTTACACAAGTTTTGCTTATAAGGAAAGGACTATCGTCGCGTAGAGGCAATTCAAATAGCTGTTCTGCTCGGATGCCTTGCAACGCGCGTATTTGTGCTCGTTTACACTAATTCTGTGAAGATTGCGCTCGCCCAGACCAACCCCACCATCGGGGATTTTGCGGCAAATCACCATCAATTCGAAGATGCCGTTCGACACGCTGTTGCCAGGCAGACACGGCTCGTCGTCTTTCCGGAGCTTGCCGTCACCGGTTATCCCCCCGCTGACCTCCTGGACAAAGCTTCCTTTCTCGCCCGCTGTAAGACTGCCATCGCAGATCTCGAGCAACTCACTGCAGAGCTTCCGGTTGCTATCCTCACCGGGGTCGCGCTGCGGGCGCCCGACGGCTCCGGAAAACCAGCCGTCAACCTCGCCGTTCTGATCGACGCTGGACGCATCATCTTTCGGCAGCAGAAGATGCTGCTGCCCTTTTACGACGTCTTCGATGAGCAGCGCTATTTCGCTCCTGCCGAAAGCCAGCACGTCTTTGAATTTGAAGGTGAACGGCTCGCCATCACTATCTGCGAAGACGCCTGGAACGACAAGGACTTCTGGCCTCAACGCCTCTATCCCGTTGATCCTATTGAGCAGCTCGCCGCCGAGCATCCTACGTTGCTCATCAACATCTCGGCCTCGCCCTACGGGATAGGAAAACCCGCCATCCGCACCCGCATGCTTCAGGCCATCTCCACGCGCCATCGCCTGCCTGTCGTCTTCGTCAATCAGGTTGGAGGCAACGACAGCCTCGTCTTCGACGGCTCATCCTTTGCGCTGAACGTTCTAGGCCAACCCGTTGCGCAGGCTGCGTCGTTTTGTGAAGATATGGTCTTCGTCGAGACATCCGCTCTGCATGACGAACAAACGGCAGAATCGGAAAGCGTCCTCAAACCGTCTGTCGATCCCGAGGAGGAACTTTTCCAGGCCCTCATGCTTGGCACGCGCGACTACGTTCGCAAGACCGGCTTCCGCAAAGCTCTGATCGGCCTCAGCGGCGGCATCGACTCTGCTCTCGTCGCCGTCATCGCCGCGCACGCGCTTGGCGCGGAGAACGTCCTCGCCGTAGGAATGCCCAGCCAATACTCCTCCGTCGGCTCGGTCGAAGACAGCCGCCTGTTGGCCCGCAACCTCGGCATCCGATTTGAAATTCTGCCGATCGAGCCGATCTATCACCAGTTTGCTGATACATTGCACCCGCTCTTCGCCCACGCAAGCCCCGATCTCACCGAAGAAAATCTTCAATCCCGCATTCGCGGCACACTGCTCATGGCGCTGTCGAACAAGTTCTCTTCGCTGGTGCTCACCACCGGCAACAAATCCGAAATCTCCGTTGGATACTGCACACTCTATGGAGACATGGTCGGCGCTCTGGCCGTCATCGGCGATCTGCTCAAGACGCGCGTCTACGATCTCTGCCGCTGGATCAACCGCGACCGCGAAGTCATTCCCGCCGCCATCCTCTCCAAAGCACCCTCTGCCGAACTGCGCCCCGGCCAGAAAGACAGCGACTCGTTGCCGCCCTACGAGGTTCTCGATCCCATCCTCGCCGCTTATGTCGAGCGGTATGAATCGACCGAAGAGATTATTTCTCGCTACTCGTTTCCCCGCGCCGTCGTCGAATCCGTCATTGCCCTCGTCGAGCGCAGTGAATACAAACGCCAGCAGGCCGCGCCGGTCCTCAAAGTCACACCCAAATCCTTCGGCAAAGGGCGCCGATTTCCCATTGCCGCGCGCTGTCAGGTATAAACCAGTAAGATGCCGCATTGCACCTCGTGCGCCTCTGACAATCAAGGAGAATCGCCATTGAAGTCTTCATTTGCATTTCGTAGCTGGCTGCTCATCGCTCTTTGCGCAGCCGTTCTCGCACCCGCGCTTTACGCGCAGCAGGATGTTCCGCCCGCGCCCACGCAGGGCGCCGGTGCCGCAACCGGCCCGGTCTTCCCTAAACCCGACCCGAAGGACTTCACCGCTGCCTCGCCGACCGTCGATCAGGTCAACGCCTTTCTGAAAGCCACCTGGGGCTACGATCAGAACCGTCTCTTTCAGGTGCAGCGCATTGCGAAAACTCCTGTAGACGGCGTCTCCAGCGTTCTTGTCGTCGTCGGCACGCGTGGCAACGCACAGCTCAGTGCGCTTCAGTTCTTCACCTTGCCCGACGGCAAACACCTGATCGCGGGCGGAGAGATTCTGCCCTTCGGCGCGCGTCCGTATGACGAAAATCGCGCCACACTCCTCAGCCGCGCTACCGGCCCGTGGGAAGGCGCCGCGACGCACGATCTGATTCTCGTCGAATTTGCTGATTTTCAGTGCCCGCACTGCAAGGCAGCCGAGCCGACCATGGAAAAGCTTGCAGCCGATTTTCCCAACGCGCATATCGTCTTCCAGAACTATCCGCTCACGCGCGTCCATGCCCAGGCCTTCCGCGCCGCCGCTTATGGCGTCTGTGTCGCCAAGCAGGGCGGCAATGCGGCCTTTTTCAAGTTCGTCAAAGCCGTCTTTGACGCACAAGCCGGCCTGACTACGGAGGACAGCACCACACTCACTCTCAACAGCGCCGTCACTACCGCCGGTCTCAGCCCGGACAAAGTCCAGGCATGCTCCACCACTCCCGCCACTGAGGCCACTGTGCAGAGCCAGATCAAGCTTGCCGAGGATCTCGGTGTCAACCAGACGCCCGAGCTTGCCATCAACGGTCGGCTCATCCCGCTCGGCGGCGTTCCTTACGACACGCTCAAGCAGATCATCTCCTACCAGACACAGATGGACGGTCCCGCTCCCAAACCGTAGCTCCAGGAGATCGATCCAACATCCAGCGGCGGCTCTTTAGAATGAGCCGCCGTTTCTTTCTGTCCGTCCATGAAACCGAACTTGCTGTTGAAGATTCAGCCCCAGCGTACCGTCACCACCTGACGTAGCCACAGCCAGGCTACGTTATGGCGGACCTCTCTCACAGGCCGCCCGCAATCGTTCACCGCTTTTTCCACGATCGCGCGCATCTCCCGCGCGGTATACGCTCGCCGGATAGAAGTCTCTCCATCCGCGGCATTGATGTGTGACAGCAACGGAGCCACGAACGTACGGAACAGCGCCAGCGGCAGCGGATGTCTTATCAGGTCTAGCAGCACCAGCGTCTCGCAGCTCCGTGCAACGTTCGCGATCATCGCCTGCAGTCGCGCCGGATCGAGATGATGCGCCATCACCACACAAACCGCTACGTCGGCCTCGGGCAGCGGATCGGTCACCGCATCTGCTCGCACAATCTCTACCTGCGCCTCGGCGCAACCGCCGCGCAGGTCTACTCCCACCACCGAGCATCCGAGTTGCGCATTCACCTCGCGCAGCAGCGCGCCCTGTCCGCAGCCGAGGTCCAGCACTCGGCTCTCCCGCCCAACTCCTGCTTCGCGCAACCGCCTCAGCACAGCCGCCTGATTGCCCAGCCACCGATGCAGCTCATTCAGCTCCCAATACGTTCGTCGCAGCGTCTCTGCATCCGGCGCGGTCCTGTCCAGAATCTCCAGCGTATCCAGCCGCTCCGCCAGCAGCATTCTCTGCTTCCAGGCGCGCAGCCCCGCGGCTTCACTCCTCGAACCGCTCTTCCATTCCGGAATCGAACAGCTCTTGTTCACGCTCAGTCCTAATTCGCGCCGACTCCGCTCCCGGGTCCGCGTGCAGAGGCAGTCTACTCAACCCATCCTGCCTCTGCATAGAACTTTCGCTTCTGTAAAGAAACTAATTTTGCTCCGCGAAAACCTCGTCTGCCATCACTGGATCGAGTTTTTCTCTACCATCAGCATCGGGCTATGCCCCTTCGGCTGTGTCGAACGAGCTATCGTCGGCGTCACCAGCACGATCAGCCGCGCCACATTCTGATTCAGCAGGATGTCGCTGATATTTTCCATTCCCGGAATGTCGCCGATTCCCGGCAGTCCGTTTAACACCCGACTCTCCTGCCGCGAAAGATCGCTGAACATCACCGCCGTCTCACCGGCGCGCAGCGTCAGCACGCCATCGTACTGCCGGTTATCCAGCACCGGAATCCCATTCAGGCTCGGCCCTGCAAGCGCCTCGATCTTCAGGCTCAGCGTCAGCGCCACGTCACCAGATCGCATCACCTTTGGACGCGTTTGCAGCGTTAGTCCCAGGTCTTCGTACTGTATCTGCGGAATATTTTGCGACTGCGCCAGCGCGCCATATCCAGCCGCTGTCGCTGCTGCAGAGATCGCCGGCGAAAGCTGCGCCGAGGAGTAAGACGCCGTTTCGATCGGATATTTTTCCCCGTCCTTGATCGTCCCCTCCTCATCGTCGCCCAGCTTCATGTGCACATCGTTCAGCGTCCGAGTATCGCTGGAGTTCAGGCTCAGCGTCAGCGTCGCCGCTCCTGGCGTCACCAGGCTCTGCGTCAATCCTTTGCCAAACGGAATGAATCCCTGATTGAATGGCGTCCCGCTCAGCGCCCCGGAGGCAGCGAGAATCGCCACAATTGCAACCTGATTCGCCAGAGTATTGGCATTCGCTACCAGCCCCGAAGAGAGAATCTGCTGGATCGCTGCCTGGTTTTGCGTCATGATCGACTGGATCTCCGAATACGCGTTGTACACCCCGGTTTGCTGCAGAAAAGTCGTTCCAGTTTCCCTCGTGCTGATGTGCGCCAGCTCGAAGATCTTCACATTCAGGTCAATCAGGTTATGACCATCCACCAGTTTCTGCACCGTCTGGTTGAATGCGCTCAACGTTCGCATCGGCGCGCGCACTGTCACCGTCTCCGCACTCGGCTGCGCAATCGATTCCTTCATACCAAAGACGTTATGCGCCAGGTTGCTCACGTCGGTCAGTTCCTTCGCCGTCAGCCCTGGCATATACACCGTCTCCATCTGCTGCCGGTCCAGCCCCGTATGATTCTCCTTCGTATTCTTTGCCACCAGCACCCGATACTCATCCAGTGGCACATAGAATGTGTCCGTCACCAGTCCCAGCGCCTCCGTCGCCTGCTCGAAATTGGCGTCGTCGATCTCCAACTGCGCCATCTGCGGAGCCACACTGGCATGCACCTCCGCAGTCAGTCCATACGCGGAAAAGACCTGTCGGATCATATCTGTCGCCGTCATGCGCATGTGAAAGCTGTGCCGCGCCACCGACGGATGCAGCGCCACCGTATTCGCTGCAATCTTCGTACTTGCATCCTGCGGCAGCGGCGCTTCCCCCGGTGCCGCCTGGCCTGCTATCAGCCGGATTGCGCGCAGCGTCAGGTCGTTCTGCGGATCGAGCTTCATCGCCCGCGTCAGCAGCCCCATCGCCTCCGCATGGTCTCCGCGCGCCTGCGCCTGATTCGCCGCGTCGTCCAGTTGTGCCACCAGGCTTTCCCGCGCCAGTCCCGCAGCACGTACATACGTCAAGCTTCCCGGCTCCAGGTGTGCCGCTTCGTCCAGCAAGGGCAGCGCCGCGTCAGAGTTGTGCGCCGCCAGCAGTTTCACCCCACGCAGATATAGCTTCGCCGCCTTGCGTCCGTCGCGCAGCGCATTTTCAGTCAGCGGCTTCCCGAGCTCCATTCCGTTCCGGTCAAGTCCACTCGAACCCAGTCCAGTGGCATTGCGCCCGTTCGTTTTCCCGCTCTTAGTCTGAGCTTCCCCAGTGCCGGCCGGTTGTTTCGCAGCGCTTCCAGTCGTCGTCTGCGCGCCCGACTTTGCCGTCGTAGTCTCCGTTGTTCCCGGCGACGTTGTTTGTGTTCCTGTCCCCTGCTGCGTCACGGGCTGCTGGGCCGCGCACAGCAGCGGAATCATCAGCGCAGCAGCGATGGCCACTCGCAGGCCGCTCATCGCCGGTCCTCCGTCTTCATCAGCGCGACAAACGATGTGCAGCAAACCTCCGGCTCCAGTCGGTCCAGTTCATCGAACGGAAAATTTCCCGTTGCCACCGCGATTACCGATAATCCGTTCGCCTTGGCCGCTTCGATATCGCGCGGTGTGTCGCCTACCACGCACACTTTGGCATCCGCATCGCGTAGTTGCCTCCGTGCCTGCCACGCTGCATTGCCCACCAACTCCGCTCGCGCCGGGAATCGATCGCTGAAGCCGCCAAATTCAAACCACTCCCGAAGTCCGCACGCCTCGATCTTCGCCCATCCAATCCGTTCCAGATTTCCCGTCGCTATACCCAGCGCCGCGCCTCGCTCCTTCAGCCACTGCAGCATTGCCATCACTCCGGGCATTCTGCGAAAACGCAGCTCGGCGCGCTGCGCCTCCACGATCTCCGCCATCCGATCCAGAATCGCTCTCCGATGTGCTTCCAGTGTCTTTGCACTCACCCCGCTGTGGGCAAACGCCTCGGCCAGTATCGCCGTGTCTGTGCCGCCGTGCAGCGTCACGCCGTCCAGCGTAATCCGTTCGCCCGTCACATCTTCCGCTGCTTTGGCGAACGAGTGGACATGCACGCGATCCACGCTACGCAGCAGAGTCCCGTCCACGTCGAACAGATACGCGCCGCAGGCGTCCCACGCACCCTCACCGCGCATCGTCACGCGATGCGGCTCTGCCGCTTCCATCTCTTCCACTTGAAATCGGGGCGGGGAATCGGTCGCCATCATCTCCAGCGCAACACCTCTTCAGCGGGCCTGCCTGCGCAGCTCGCTGAAGACAGGACGTTCGTTGCGAACCGGACGCTTGAAACCAGCCCGCACCTCGGCCATCTCAAGCTTCAGCTCGGCCATCCTGCGGCCGAGCGTATTGCGGTGCATCCCCAACTCCACTGCTGACTTGCACTGATTTCCGCGATGCTTCACCAGCACTTGATAGATGTACTGCCGCTCAAATTGCTGCACGGCTTCCTCAAAGGGAATCCCTGCCGCATGCATCCGGTTCACCAGTCCGTCAATCTCGTGCTTCACGTTCTGTCCTCTGTCTCTCAGCCGGCTGGGGCTGGCTCAAGGTGTCTTCCTATCTTAACTCCACTGCCGCAAATTTCCAGTCGGAGATTTTCATTAGCTCGACGGATTTTCTCCATCCCTTCCATTTGGTTCCGTCGGCGTCAATCCGAGGACGATCTTCGAGTGCAACCCGTTGGTGGTCAGTTCGGCAATCACTGCCGTCACTCCGTCGAGATAGCGGGGTAGGTAGGCGTTGGGCAACGTTTCCGAACCCGGATAAAATACCGCAACTGTCATGATGCAAACACATGCCAGTCCAATCCCGCGCGCCAGACTCACTACACCGCCTAACAGGCTATCAACAAAGGAACTTTCCATCCAGGCCAACTCGTTCTGGATTGCATTGCCCACGAAGCCAAACGTCAGCATCACGATGAATATCTGCAACACAAACCAGATTGCATTCGCAGCTTCGGCGCTGTGCACCATCGGTGCAAGCTCCCTGGCAAAGCGTTGATAATTTCGGCTGGCAAACTCGATCCCTATAATCAGCCCTGCTGTCGAAACCGTCGAACGGATAGCACCACTGCGATACCCCGACCAGATGCTCATCCCAACTACTGCAACAATCACAAAATCAATCCAGTCCATCTTATTGACCTCAGTGTTGTTTGCTGTTGAACCAGTCTTAAAGCTTGCCCTGCGGACGCCTGCCGGACGGATGCTACACCTCCTGCAACTCCCGCCCGGTCAGCGCGCGAAACGCCTCCAGATACTTTGCCTTCGTCCGTTCCACCACGTCCTCGGGCAACTCCGGCGCCGGAGCCTGCTTGTTCCACCGGATCGACTCCAGATAATCGCGTACAAACTGCTTGTCGAAGCTTGGTTGCGCCCCGCCCGGCTTCCATCCGGCCTTGCTCCAGAAGCGGGAAGAGTCCGGCGTCAGAGCTTCATCGGCAAGCAGAATCGGCCCATCCGGCTGCGCTGTCGCACGGCCGAACTCAAACTTCGTATCTGCCAGGATCAGCCCGCGCGACTCGGCGTGCGCCGCTGCTTTCGTGTAAAGCGCAAGCGTCAAACGTCGCAGCTCCGCTGCGTCCTCCGCGCCTACAATCCTCTCCATCTGCTCAAACGAGATATTCTCGTCATGCTTGCCATCCTGACTCTTCGTTGCGGGAGTGAAGATCGGCTCCGGCAGTCGCGAACCATCCTGCAACCCTTCCGGCAGGCGAATCCCGCACACTGTTCCGTGCTCGCGATACTCCTTCCATCCAGAACCCGCCAGGTATCCGCGCGCTACGCACTCCACAGGGAACATCCTCGCGCGCTTTACCAGCATCGACCGGCCTTCAAGCTGCTCGGCAAATGGCTGCAGCACCGCCGGATACGAAGTAACCTCGGCGCTCAGCAGGTGGTTCGGTACCACTTCGGCCAGAAAATCAAACCAGAACAGCGAAATCTGCGTCAGAATCCTTCCTTTGCCTGGAATCCCTGTTCCCAGTACATGATCGAAGGCCGAAATCCGATCCGTCGCTACCAGCAGCAGGTCATTGCCCACCGCATACAGATCCCGCACTTTGCCCCGCCCGATCAGGGGAACACTGGTCACCTTACTCTCCCGCAGCGCCGTCAAATCCACACTCCGTTTCTGCCTGCGAACTTCGGCCATTCGGCCCGTCTTCGCTTGAATTCCAAGACAGTATCTCGTTTTGCAAAATATCATGTCCGGGCCACGTCACTCCACCCACCCAGCCACAGGACTCTGTGACCCGCGTCACAACCGGCCAACTCCCGCATGATCCATACTCGACGTGTCGCGTGGTTCTGGAATCGGTTTGCGCCTCCTCTGCCAAACCTTCCCTCCAGGGCGCGCTTCACGCGGCGTAGCGCAGTGGGGAAGCTGTTGTCTGCGCCGCTCCTCCGGTCGATTGGCGGGCATTGGTTCACTGACCTCCACCTTTGCCTGCCGATCCCGGATCTTACGCCAGTGCCCGTTCCTGCTCCCGTCCACCCATGTGCACACTCACCACACGCGAGACGCCTGGCTCCTGCATCGTCACGCCATAGATCAGGTCTGCCGTCTGCATCATGCGCTTGGAGTGTGTCACCAGCAGGAACTGCGTATCGCCCGCAAGCCCGTGCAGCAGATCCGCCAGCCTGCCTACGTTCGTCTCGTCCAGCGCGGCATCCACCTCGTCCAGCACGCAGAACGGAGCCGGTTGATACTGGAAGATTCCTACCAGCAGGCTCAGCGCCGTCAGCGCCTTTTCCCCGCCAGAAAGCAGCAGTACATTCTGCAGCTTCTTGCCCGGCGGTGAAGCCACAATCTCCAGACCGCTCTCCGCCTGATTCTCTCCGTCCACCAGTCGCAGAAACGCCTGTCCGCCGCCAAACAATCGGCTGAACACCATTCCGAAGTTCTCATTGATCCGTGCGAACGCCTCATCGAACCTGATCCGCGAAATCTGGTCGATCTCGCGAATCGTCTGCATCGTATTCTCAATCGATTCCATCAGGTCTCTGCGCTGCGTCTCCAGAAATCCATGCCGCTCGGAGGTCTCTCTGTACTCTTCGAGCGCCATCATATTCACCGGTCCCATCGCCTCCAGCCGCTGCCGCAGCTCGCGGCACACCTCTTCCTCGGCAGCCAGCGCCTCGCCTTCCAGCCGCGCCAAGCCCTCCTCGGCGCGCAGCATTGCGGCTTCCACGCTCAGCTCATGCAGGCAGCTTGTCTCCAAGTGCTCCAGGTCGCTCTTCAGTTTTGCCTGCTGCGTTCCCAGCGTGCTCCGCCGTTCGCGCAGAACTTCCATCTGCGCCCGTTCCGTCTTCAGCGCCTGTTCGATCTCCGCCAGCCGCGCGCGTAGCCCGGCCATCTCTGTCGCCGCGTTTTTCGCCTCTTCCAGAGCCTTTTCTCTGCGCGCGCGCAGCTCCGTCCCGCTCACGCCCAGTTGTTCGTTTTCGCGACTGCGCTGCTCGCGCTCGGCCGTCGTCGCCGCTTTCTGCTGCTCCAGTTGCAGGCGTCGCCGCTCCAGGTCCGCATACACACGATCGATCCGTTGAAACGTGCTTTCTGCATTCCGTCGTCGCTCTTCAAATCCCGCCAGCTCCGCCGTCACGCGCGCCGCTTCCTGCTGCGCCGCGTCGCGTTTTGCTCTCGACTCCGCCATCTGCCGCGCCAGTTCTTCCATCCCCTCTTCCGCGGCTTTCATTTCGCGCCGGATTCCCTCGGCCTCCTGCTGTTTCTGCACAATCTGCGCCTGCTTCTGTGCCTGCGCCTCGCGATTGCGATTCTTCTGTCCATCCAGCTCCGCCAGCCTCCGTTCCAATCGCTGGCGTTCCTGCTCGCTCTGCCGCAGTATTGCGCTGTCGTTCGCCACCTCGCGCTCGGCCGTACGCCTGCTTTCATCCAGATGCTCCAGCGCTGCGTTCATCTCTTCCACGCTGCGCACCGCCGCCTGCACGCCATCTTCAGCCGCGCGCAACTGCTCTTCTATCGTCTCCAGTTGTCTTTGTCGCACGCGCAACTCGCGTTTCTGCAGCAGCGGACCCTCCGCCGACGGCTTGCCCCCGCTCACCGTGCGCCCGTGATAGCACTCGCCTCCGACCAACAGAAAATACCCCTCCGGGTACTCTTCCGCCAGTCGCTGCGCCGTCGCCCCGTCTGCACATAGATACCCATCGCGTACTTTGGGCAGAATCGTCTCTACGGGCTGCTCCAGCCCGTTCTGTGCGCGCAGAATCTCCCGTAGCGGCTTCACGCCCTCCGCGCGGATATCCAGCCCCGCCCGCGCTGCAGTCGTGCCCTCGCCCTGCACCACAAACGTCGCTCGCCCATCCACGCCTGTCTTCAGCAGTTGCACGCCGCTTTCAGCATCTTTCCAGGCCCGCACCATAAGGTAGCTCAGCTCCTCGCGCAGGAACTCATCCACCAGCACCTCATGCTCGCCATCCACTTCCACAAAGTCCGCCAGCGTGCCCACCGGGGTTCGTCCCTCGCCCAGCGAATTCCCCTTCAGCAGCTTCCTCACCGTCTCCGTCGAATAGCTATGGTTGCGAATCTGCGCATCCAACGCCGCAAGCTGCCCGCTTACCACCGCCTGTTCCCGCCGCAACTGGTTGATCTTTGCCCGAAGCTCGCTCTCAGTGCGTCGTTCTGCGCTCAACTTCTCCCGCAGCCCGGCCAGCTCCTGCTGCACACGGGTGAGCGTCGTTGCCGCTTCCGTAGCCCGCGCTCGCGCCTGCTCCAGTTGTGCCGTCATCTGCTCGTTTTCGCCCGCGCCGCGCCGCGCTTCCTCGTCCAGCCGTTCCGCCTCGCGCACCAGCGCCGCCAGAGACTCCTCCGCCTGCGCCATCTGCGTCCGCGTCAGCCCTGCGCGAGACTCCATCTGCATCAGTCCGCGCCGACTCGCCTCCAGCCGCCGTTCCATCTCTGCTGCCGACTCCGACGTCTGCCTCGCCTCGCGCTGACGCGCCTCTGCTTCGGTGCGAATCTTCTTCGCCTCCTCGCCAATCGTTTGCTGCTGGAGCAGTTGCTGCGCGCGTTCTTCGCCAATCGTCGCAATCTGCTCCCGAGTCTGCTCCATCTCGGCCGCAATCGTCGCCAGCCGCGTCTCCAGTTCCGCCATCCGCTCCCGATTCGCCTGCTCCCGCGTCGTCGCTCGCTCCAGTTCCACCGCCGCCGCATTCGCTTCCCCCTGCGCCGCTCGGCTCACGCGTTCCAGCTCATATCCCCGCTCGGTCAGCGTATGCTGCTCGCCTTCGCGCTCCGTCACCTGCACCGCCGCCGCGTCGATCTCAGCCGTCAGCCCGGCCATCTCCGCCGTTATCCGCTCCTGTTCGGCGTCCAGCGCCACCATCCGGCTCACCATCGTCACTCGCAGGCGGCCTCGCAGCTCATCTCTCACCGCCGCATACCGCTCTGCCTTTGCCGCTTGCCGCTTCAGGCTGTTCATCTGCCGCGTCACTTCCTCGAAGATGTCATCCACGCGCGCCAGGTTCTGCCGCGCAGACTCCAGCCGCAGCTCCGACAGCCGCTTCTTCGTCTTGAACCGCGTAATGCCTGCCGCTTCCTCGATAATCGATCTCCGGTCATGCGGCTTCGCGCTCAACAGTTGTCCAATTCGTTCCTGCCCGATAATTGCGTAGCTCTCCGGTCCCAGTCCCGTACCCATGAAGATATCCTGAATATCCCGCAGGCGGCACAGCTTCCCATTCAACAGATACTCACTCTCGCCGGTCCGGAAAAGCCGCCGCGTAATCACCATCTCGCCCTTCTGAACGCGCGTCTGGAACTTTCGCCGCCGGATCTTCAGCACCACGGCCTGTTCGCTGCTTCCCTGTGCCGCCGCTTCGTGTTCCGTCACTTCTGCATTTGTTGCGTAACTCGCCCCATCGCCACTCTCCGGCTCTCCGTCTTCGTCGATCACCTGTCCGGGCTGGTTCTCCGCCACCAGGCTTTCCGCCTCAGCAGCGCGCTCTTTCTGCAACGATTCCTCGTCCCAGTCTTCCGGCAACTCGGAGATCACCTCAAGTTCAGGCACAGCCGCAATCGGTCCTTCATACGCCTCCGGGTCCACCAGCGTCAGCGAGACCTCCGCCATCCCCAGCGGCTTGCGCTCCCGCGTTCCGCTGAAGATCACGTCCATCATGTGTGTCCCACGCAGCGTCTTTGCGCTCTGCTCGCCCAGCACCCACGTCACGCCATCCAGAATGTTCGATTTTCCACACCCATTTGGTCCCACCACCACGGCGATCCCCGTCCCCGGCAGCAGCAGCTCCGTCTTGTCACAAAAGCTCTTGAACCCCAGAATGTGAATCTTCTTCAGCTTCAGCATGAACACTCCACTCGACCCATTCGACTTCTCCCGTCGCTCGCGCAACAGGACTACCCTCCAAACTACGGACCCACCTGCCCACTTTCAACCGTCCGGATGTTGGTTTTTGTGGATAACCCGTCCTTAACTTCGCTCACGCTCCGCACTCACCCGCACACGGGTATTTCTGCCCCTGTTTTCCACACCTGCCGGGAGTAGCCGTGATGACCTGCTTCACCGCTTGCCCTCTGCACCACCCTGGCATATCGGCTTGGGAGCGATCTCGAAACCGGTCCTTCGCCCCGGGACGTCCTCTCAGAATTGCCCCAGAAAAAACTTTCGCAGAATGGCAGGCAATTATTGTCTTTTGTGTCATCCTGCAATCGAAGGAGTGCTCTGCGCTATTCCGCGAGTTTGTCTCACTCCCCTTGGTGCAGAATTTCCAAGGCATTCCAGGAGAATATCTCCTGAGCTTTTTTGACCAGACCCACGAAAAGATTATGGTTAGTCTGGCTAAGTAGCTCGCAAGCCTAGAGCCTGTTATTAACTTTATCCCTTTGTTTTCTTTTGTATAAAGGGTTTGGATTGGGTTGGCTGACAATGGAGGCATGGAAAAACGTGTTCGGTCGGGCTATCCGAGCGATGTTTCCGATGAGGAGTGGTCGTTTGTAGCCCCGTATCTGGCG
>JAKAXU010000096.1 GCA_021816455.1 Acidobacteriota bacterium | reverse complement strand
CTCCACGCTTCCTTCAGACCCCGCCTCGCGACGACGCCCCTGCGCTTCGCTATCACTTCTCCTCCATCAGGATGTGAAGAGAACTTACACCTCCAAGATGTCATTCATGCACGGCGTACCAAAGAAACGGGGACCGCTTTGGCGGTCCCCGTTTGCTTGTCTGCGTGATCCGGAAGATTACTTCTTCTCATCCACGTCTACATACTCGGCGTCGATGACGTTGTCTTCTTTCTTCGCTTCGGCTGCAGCGCCAGTCGCCTCGGTCGATGCAGCGGCCGTCGCAGCTTCGGCATTGGCCTTGTAGAGCAGCTCGGCCATCTTATGGCTGGCCGTCGTCAGCTTCTCCTGCGCCGCTTTCAGCTCCGCCACACTCGCATTGCCTTCCAACGACTTGCGCGCCTCGGCCAGCGCAGCCTCCACGTCGGTGCGCTCGGTGCCCTGCACCTTTTCGCCTGCTTCCTTCAGCATCTTCTCGATGTTGTAGGCCAGCGAATCCAGTCCATTGCGCGCCTCGATCTGCTCCCGCTGTTCCTTGTCTTCCGCTGCGTGCGCTTCGGCTTCCTTCGCCATCCGCTCCACTTCTTCCTTGCTCAGTCCGGAGCTGGAAGTGATGGTGATACGAGTATCCTTGCCGGTCGCCTGATCTTTGGCCGTCACGTTCAGGATGCCGTTGGCGTCGATGTCAAAGGTAACCTCAATCTGTGGCACGCCGCGCGGAGCCGGAGGAATCCCGGCCAGCTTGAACTTGCCCAGCGTGCGGTTCTGCGCCGCCATCGGACGCTCGCCCTGCAAAACGTGAACCTCAACCTCGGTCTGGCTGTCGGCTGCCGTCGAGAACGTCTCGGTCTTCTTGGTCGGGATCGTCGTGTTGCGAGGAATCATCGGCGTGGCCACGCCGCCCAGTGTTTCGATGGACAGCGTCAGCGGCGTAACATCCAGCAGCAGCAGGTCTTTCACGTCGCCTGCAAGCACACCAGCCTGCACCGCGGCACCCACGGCCACCACCTCGTCCGGATTCACTCCGCGATGCGGCTCCTTGCCGAAGAGATCCTTGACAAGCTGCTGAATGCGCGGCATACGCGTCTGTCCGCCGACCAGAACGACCTCGTCGATCTGACCCGCGCTGACTCCGGCATCCGACAACGCCTTCCGCGTCGGCTCCAGCGAGCGCTGCAACAGATCTTCGACAAGTTGCTCCAGCTTGGCACGCGTCAGCTTCCGCACCAGATGCTTTGGTCCCGTTGCATCCGCCGTGATGAACGGCAGGTTGATCTCGGTCTCCATCGTCGTAGAAAGCTCAATCTTGGCCTTTTCCGCCGCGTCCTTCAGCCGTTGCAACGCCATTTCGTTGCCCTTCGAAGAAAGGTCCAGACCCTCCTCGGCCTTGAACTCGGCAATCAGCCACTCCACAATCCGCTGGTCGAGATTGTCGCCACCAAGGTGCGTGTCACCATTGGTCGACTTCACCTCGATCACTCCTTCACCCACCTCGAGAATCGAGATGTCAAAGGTGCCGCCGCCAAAGTCATAGACGGCAATCGTCTCGTCCTTTTTCTTATCCAGCCCGTATGCCAGCGCAGCCGCCGTCGGCTCGTTCACAATGCGCTTCACGTCGAGACCGGCAATCTTGCCCGCGTCCTTCGTGGCCTGCCGCTGCGCGTCGTTGAAGTACGCAGGAACGGTGATCACTGCCTCGGTCACCGTCTCTCCCAGATAGGCCTCTGCTGCCTTCTTCAGCTTCTGCAGAATCATCGCCGAAATCTCCGGCGCGGTGTACTCCTTGCCCTGCGCAACGACGGCCACGTGATCGCCCTGCTGCTGTACCTTGTAGGGCACCATCTTCATCTCGTCGTTCACTTCGTTGAAACGACGACCCATGAAGCGCTTGATCGAGAAGATCGTGTTTTCCGGATTGGTGATCGCCTGTCGCTTGGCCACCTGGCCCACCAGACGTTCGCCGCTCTTGGAAAAGGCCACAATGGACGGCGTCGTTCGCGCGCCTTCTTCGTTGGCGATGACCTTCGGTTCGCCGCCTTCGAGGACGGCGACGCATGAATTGGTAGTTCCGAGATCGATTCCGATGATTTTTGCCATGGTTTCCTTGACTCCGCCTATCTGCGATACTTCTTTACAATTTCCAGTCTTATAGATGAGCGACTTATTGTCAAGGATTCTTTAGTATAGAAAATTGAATCCATTCCTTTGATTTCCCCCATAAATCACTTGTTCTAAAGTAAATATACCCAAATATCAAAAAACAACCGCAGGGCAGCTCCATGCCGGAGTCCCCCTGCAGTTGTGTCTACTCAGGCATCCCCTTTGCTCCTGGCTATTGCCCCTGCCCCAGCGAGAAGCCCGCCTGTCCATCGAAGGTATAGAGATGCTCCGTCTTAATAAAGTCCAGACCCGCATCGCTGATCGCACTCAGCAGCGCGACGATCTGCCCGTGGGTCACGGATTCTCCCTGGAAGCGGCACCGCCAGTGATCCGTGCACAGCGTGTTCAGGTTGCCGTGTGGCCACACCTTCACCCCGCGATTGGTGATCATCACCAACTGCGGCCCGTCGGTTGGAGTCGCAGCCTTCAGTGCGGATGCCAGTTCCCCTGCTGCGCCCTGTTTCCAGTCCACAAAGACATCCACGCCGACCAGCGCCTTCGCTGTCGGTTCCGGGGCCTTTTCGTTCAGGTGAGGAAGCCGCATTGGTTCGGCAGGCGCCGTAGCCTCAGCCGCAGCGAACGACTCGGGGCGTCGGCCAAGACGCTCGATCACCGCTTCGGCAAACTCCCGAGTTCCCGCGCGTTGCACCGTCTGCTCGCCGACAATGTCGCCCGTGTGGATGCCGTCTTCCAGCGTCACTAACCAGGCGTTCATCACCCGTGCGGCCACTTCGTGCTGCCCAATATGCCGCAGCATCTCCACTGCCGCCAGCAGCAGACCCGAGGGATTGGCTACATTCCGCGGCAGATCCGGGGCCGAGCCATGAATTGCCTCAAAGAGCGCGCCTCCATTGCCGATATTGATCGATCCGCCCATGCCCACCGATCCGGTCATCTGCGCCGCAACGTCTGAAAGAATATCTCCGTAGAGATTCGGCAGCACGATCACGTCATAGCTCTCCGGCCGCTGCACAAAATTCGCCATCCCGAAGTCGATGATCTGCACATTCGTCTCGATCTGAGGATATTCCGCCGCCAACTCCTCGAATACACGATGGAAAAGCCCGTCCGTGATCTTCATGATGTTGTCCTTCACCATGCAGGTCACGCGATGCCGGTTCTGCGTCCGCGCGTACTCAAACGCATAGCGGATGATCCGCTCCGAGCCTTTGCGCGTAATCAGCTTCAGACACTGCGCCACGTCCTCCGTCTGGCGATGTTCGATGCCCGCATACAAATCTTCCTCGTTTTCCCGAATGATCACCACGTCCATATCCGGATGGCGCGAGAAAACAACCGGCTTCCACGATCGGCAGGGACGCACATTGGCATACAGCCCAAGTGTCTTGCGCATCGTCACATTCAGGGACTTATAACCACCGCCCTGCGGCGTTGTAATCGGTCCCTTCAACAGAACCCGCGTCCGCTCAATCGACTGCCAAGCCTCCTGCGGAATTCCCGACGTATTCCCAGAGCGATACACCCGCTCTCCCACTTCCACAAACTCCGGCGCAATCGAAGCGCCCGCAGCCTGCAGAATCTTCAGAACAGCTTCCGTAATCTCCGGACCAATCCCATCTCCCGGAGCTACTGTAATCGGCGTCGCCACCGGCTTAGCTCCGCCCGAAACGCCTTCATAAATTGGTTCAAGAACTGAGGACATGTAGAGGACTCCCTTTGGCGCTGGATGCGCGGTTAACTCAGGACTACCTCTACCAATATACGATATATATTTCGCGTAATAAAGTACGCATATTATATCTTAGAATCTGTCCAGAAACTAAGTGGATCGTCTCAGGAGCAGATGAGCGAAGGCGATGTGGATCATGGTTTCGGCTGAAGTATGACGGAGTTCGTAGTCTTTGCTGAGTCTACGTGACCAGTTGA
>JAKAXU010000059.1 GCA_021816455.1 Acidobacteriota bacterium | reverse complement strand
TCGACCAGCCGTACCGCCTCCTGCTTGAACTCGTATGTGTATGCCTTCCTCGGTAGTCGCTCCATCTTCGCTCCTTCGCTATCTTCTCAGAGCGCTATATGAGGAACGTTTTCCAGGGGCAAGGTCAGTTGCGGCTTGTGGACGAGCGCCACGGCGATGCTGGGACGACTGACATTTCGCGCGAAAAATAGGTGGGGATTGGTCGGTGGGTTTTTGCAGCCTGTTTGGCGGGTGTGTTGCTGGCCGGGCTTGCTGTGCGGGCGGGATTGCCGGGGGTGGATAACGTAGGGATAACTATGCCGGATCCGGAGATTCGGTCAACGGATGCTCTTTTGTCGAGTGAGGATTAATCCCCAGTGGCCACGGCCAGACGCCGTTCGCGCCATCGCGCCGTCAGCCAATAGAGCAGCGGTCCTGCCAGCGCCACCGTCAGCGCAAATCCCAGCGCGGAAAATCCGCCCAGTTGCTCTCCGCGTACCGCGTACAGCGCATAGCCGATCAGCGCCGACGGTCCCACGCCCAGCGCCACGGCCATGGCCAGGTTGCCCGCACGAAACGGTCGCGTCAGCTCGGGCTCACGCACCCGCAGCCCCACCAGTGCTACAAACTCCAGCACCAGGCTCGCTCCATACAAGATCAGGTCGATCGAGATCAGCCGTTCAAACTTCAGATTCAGCGCCAGCGCCCACGCCAGTCCGCATAGCGCCACGGAAACTACGGGGACACCGCGGTTATTCTTCTTCGTCAGCACTTGCGGCAGCATTCCGTCCTCGGCCATCGCCAGTGGCAGTCGTGTATAGCTCATCATCAGCGCGTTGAACATCCCAAATCCGTTGATCGCACCGCCTGCTACTACCGCGATTCCCAGCCAGCGTCCGCCCATCGCCGCAGCCGCGGTCGCCCAGGAACCCGTCGTAAAATGTGCCACCGAGATACCCATCAGTGCCACGGCCGCCAGCGGCAGAATGTACGTCACCGCGACCAGCATGGCTGCTGTCGTCATCGCCAGCGGATAATTCCTCTGCGGATTTTCCACCTCCTGCGCCACCGTCGAGGCGTTGTCCCAGCCCATGTAATTCCACATCGCCACCAACACCGCCGTGCTCAGCGAAGCCTCGCTGCCGGCCGTGCTCCACTGCACAGCCACGTGCGTCGTCCATCCGTGCCAGAACCCGATCCCGATCAGCACCACAAATGGCGCCAGCAGCAGCACAAACAACCCCACCGTCCCTTCGCCCACGGCTGGCGCGCCGCGCAGATTCCACGCGCCGCAAACCACCACAACCAGCAGCGACCACAGATACCCTCGCCCGCCCGCCGTCAGGGCCGGATCGAAGCGTCCCAGATACTCCACAAAGATCGTCGGATAGATCGCCATGTCGAAGATGCTCGCCGCCAGCGACAGCCATCCCTCCTGGTAACCCCAGAACGGCCCCAGAGCACGCCGCACCCAGACATAAAATCCGCCCTCGGCCGGAATCGCGCTTGCCAGTTCCCCAATCATCAGCGTTGTTGGCAGACTCCAGACAAACGGTAGCAACAGCAGGATAACGATCGCTTTCGCAAACCCTGCCCCGCCCAGAATGTCTTCAATTCCATATGGCCCGCCCGACACCATGAAGTACGTCGCTGCGATCAGCGGAATCATCCGCAGCTTCCGCTGAGCCGGTTGCCGGAAAACGCGCATAACAGTTACTGTAACAATCTTCACCACGTATGCCGGGACGAAACACCTAATTCACGGCCCAGTTTATTTGCACAATAAATCCGCCGATAGGCTGAGAAAAATAACCATCCCTGGGGGCATGACGGGCGGTGTTGCAAAACTGTAGGGTTGAGCTTTCGAATCCTGTTGCACTTTTTGAGGTCAGAACTTATGACGCGATGCTATGTAGTGTTTTTGTGCCTGTTGCTTGCTGTGACGGCATATGCTCAAGTGAATTTTGCCAACCTGCACGGAGTCGTGCTCGATCCGCAGCATAAGCCCATCTCCAACGCAACCGTCGTCCTTACCGCAACGGAAACCGGAGCGACCCGATATATCGTTACGAATTCGGACGGGCTGTATGAAGCACCGACGGTTGCGTCCGGCACGTACACGATCTCAGTCGCCGTTCCCGGCTTTGCCCCACTCAGTCAGACGCTGACGCTGGAAGTAGGCCAGAACCTGGATCTCGATTTTCATCTTCAGGTCGCCTCGGTCGCACAATCCGTCTCCGTCCAGGGGGGGGCGGTAGCTATGGATTCGACGACGACCGGTGTTGGCGAGGTTGTCGAGCCGAAGAGCATCCAGGACTTGCCGATGGATGGCCGCATGATTCTAAACCTGGTAACTACCGTGCCGGGCGCTCACATGGGCGCGGGCGCTCAAACTGGTGTTAGCAACGCACGCTACTGGCGTCCCGAACAGGATTCCGCTTTCAGCATCGGTGGGAATCGTCCAAACGCCAATTACTATCTTCTGGATGGGGCTGTTAATACGGACCCGACCTTCTGGACACAGAACATCAGTCTTTCCTTGGACGCGATCCAGGAGTTTCGAGTTGACGTCTCCAGCTACACAGCGAGCGAGTCCGGAGGGGGCGGTGGTCAGATTAACATCGTAACCCGCTCCGGGACCAAGCAGTTTCATGGCACGCTTTACGACTATGTGCGAAATGGGGTTCTCGACGCCAATACATTTGAGCAAATGGGCAACAACAATTTTCTTGTGCAGAACCAGTTTGGCGGCTCGCTCGGCGGTCCGATAGTCCGGGGCAAGCAGACTTTTTTCTTCATCAACTACGAAGGGTACGATCACGTCCAGGCAGATACACAGATCGAAACGGTGCCGACACTGGCGGAAATTAATGGAGATTTCAGCCAGAGCGGGGTGAATATCTATGACCCGTCCACCGCCACCTCCAGTGGTGGTTCAGTGGTGCGCAGCCAGTTTCCGGGCAATAAAATCCCGGCTGACAGGCTGAACTCGGTGGCTGTGCAATTCATGACACAATACCTTCCAAGGCCCAACATGGGCATGCTTGGAGTGGACTCGAACAACTATATGGACGTTCGGAACGAGACGCAGTTATGGAACCAGGGAACCCTCCGAGTGGACCACAATTTTCCCAGGGGGGACCTTATTTTTGCGCGGTATTCCGGGTCGAGCGAGACTGGCTTTTCTCCGATCAATCTGCCGGGCTTCGGGGTCTACAATAACAATCTGTCACAGCAGGCCGTCGGTTCCTGGACCCACAACATTACGCCCGCCATACTCGATACCGCCACCATCGCGGCCTCGCGTCTGTCCATGTTCGCCCAATCGCAGAACAACAATGTCAACAATATCATCGGTCAACTTGGCATACAGGGGGTGGGTTTTGGCGGTCCGGGCGCGTGGGGAGCTCCGTGGTTTACCGTACAGGGCTACTCCGGCTTTGGCGACTCGTTTGCCAATACTCCAGGACACGAGTGGGACACTACCTACGAGGGTCGGGATACTCTGTTTTGGCAGCGCGGCCGCCACGATTTCCAGTTTGGCGCCAGTTACCGCCGCTACTTGTGGCCAATGTGGGGTTTTTTTCAGAACCGTGGCTTCTATCAGTTCACCAATGGATACACATCGCGCACCGCATCGAACGACGGGACTGGCTCCGCGATGGCCAGCTTTCTACTGGGCTTGCCTGTCGTCAGGCAGCGGCAGGCTGGCATCCCCGCCATGGATCTTCGGGGTTGGTTTGCCGACAGCTATGTACAGGACCAGTGGCGCATCGCGACGAATACCACCATCAACTACGGCTTGCGCTATGAATACACCAGTCCGCTGTGGGATGCGCACTATACTAACAGCAATCTCGACATCTCTTCAGGTACTCCTGTTGCCTTTATTGGTGGACAGGGGAAATATCCAAACAGCCTGACGTTTTCAAACAAGTTGGACTTCGCTCCCCGTTTTGGCATCGCGCAGAGCATTCCCCGTTTGGGGATGATTGTGCGAGGCGCGTACGGTATTTTCGATACGCCGGTCGATTACACCACATGGTGCGACGTGCGTCATAACGTGCCGTTGGTATTTCCAGAAACGAACCAGGGCGACAACTATACCCCAAATCCTGCCATCGCTGGCTTCAACTTCGCTCCAGCCGTGCTGGGAAAGACAGTTGTCAGCTATGCCTCTTTCAGCCTCCATCCATCGCCGCAATATGTCGAGCAATGGAACGTAGCCATCGAGAAGTCGCTAGGCGGCGCGGCGAGTATGGAAATCGGATACCTCGGGGCCAACGGCTTACATCTGATGCGCGCGATCCTGATCAACAATGCTTTGCCTGGGCCTGGGCTTGTGGAGCCGCGCCGCCCTTTCCAGCACATCAGCTTCACCAATGGAACGACCATTCCCTCCAATATTGAAGGCACTCCCATCAACATTACCAGTCTGACCTTCCCGGTGAGTGCCATCTACAGGCTGGAAAACACGGCCAAGAGTTGGTATAACGCAGGTTACATCAACCTTCGCCGCAGCTACAACGATGGCTTCAGCATACTGGCCAACTATACGTTCTCAAAAAGCCTGGATACAGCTCCGGACTTCCGTTCCCCCAACCACGAGGCTGTCATACCCCAAAACGATAACAATCTAGCTGCCGAAAAGGGGCCAGCAGGCGAGGACATGCGGCAGCATTTCGCTTTAAGCGCTGTCTATACTAGCCCTGCGTATATGCGGTCTAATTGGATGCGCGTCGTGACAGAGGACTGGATGTTTTCTACCATCTGGAAGATGATGTCAGGGAATCCATTCACGGTCTCTGTTTTTGGCGATACGGCCAACGCTGGCACGATTCTTGGTCAGAATCCAATCCGCGCCAATGCGACTGGAAAGCCAATTTTTGGAGCCGGAACACGAAACGCGGCTCACTGGATCAACTCCGCGGCCTTTGCATCGCCAGCCCCGTACACATTTGGGGATGTAGGACGCAACTCTGTCTACGGGCCGGGCATGCAGACGATGGATATCTCCGCCCAGAGAACGATTCCACTCCATCAGCAGATGGCATTACTGGTGCGGGGTGATTTCTTCAACTCATTCAACCACACTAACCTTGGCTCACCCGACCGCTATGTCAATACACCGCAATTTGGCTCTATCACGATGGCGATGACGCCGGGCCGGGAAATCCAGTTGAGTGGACGCATCCAGTTCTAGTCTAATTGGACAGCCCTAGGCGCGCACGGCCTGCTCATGCCCATTCACTGGGGCCTCTTCGATCTTGCTCTTCATCCTTGGCTCCAACCCATTGAATCCATCTGGTCCGTAGAAGGTTTGAAGCTCTGGTCGCCCACCCCTGGCCTTCCCTCCGATCTTTTCCCTGGTCGCGAACTCCGCTCCAGTTGGTGGCGCTAAAGATGCACGTCGGGCAAGACAGGCAGGCGCGTTCCAGTCGCCCGCTCAGGCCGCCAAGCTCCCTTCGGCATTCATGCTAATCTGTTGATAACCCCGCGGAGAGATGGCCGAGAGGCTGAAGGCGGCGGTTTGCTAAACCGTTATAGGGTCAAAAGCTCTATCGAGGGTTCGAATCCCTCTCTCTCCGCCAGCACACCTTCCTGGAATGTCCAAGAACGTCTACCAACGTCTATGGGATCATATATTTACATTTGGATTGCTGAATTTTTTTGTCCACATTTGTCCCTTGACGTCCACTGGAATCCACGTGCCGTTGGCGGTATTTTTGACGGTATGAGGGGATGGAATTGACGGTATAATCCGGCAGTAGCGTTGATTGGGGGCACGATGGCGCTGACGGATATTCAAATCAAGCGATCCAAACCCGGTGACCAGAACTACAAAATCGCCGACGGTCGCGGATTATATATGTTGATCACAACAGGTGGCGGAAAGCTTTGGCGCTGGGACTACCGCTTCGAAGGCAAACGCAAGACGATGGCGCTCGGTAAGTACCCGGATGTCTCCCTTGCAGATGCGCGAGCGAAGCACTCCGAAGCCCGCAAGCTGTTGAACTCTGGCGTGGATCCGATGGCCATGCGACTGGCCGATAAGGCGGTGGAGCAGGCCAGCGCAGAGAACTCCTTTCAGAGCGTTGCCCGCCGTTGGCTGGAGCACTGGCAGGACGGAAAGACCTCGCGCCATGTGGACTCCGTGAGGCGCCGGATGCAGGCCGACATTCTGCCCTGCCTGGGCGCGCGACCTATTCATCAGATTGCAGCGCCGGAACTGGTCGTCATGACCAAAGTGATTGAGCAACGCGGCGCGCGCGACATTGCCAAGCGCGCTCTTGAGACTACTGGACAAGTCTTCCGTTTCGCGATTGCCCACGGATACGCGACGCACAATCCAGCCAGCGAGATTCATCCCAGCGACATTCTGAAGTCGGCGCGCAAGGTGAATTACGCGCGCATCCATGCACGCGAATTGCCGGACCTGCTGCGAGCGATCGAGGTTTATCAGGGAACGCATGTCACGCGGTTGGCGTTGAAGCTGATGGCACTGACGTTTGTGCGCACCAGCGAGTTGATTGGCGCGCGTTGGACGGAGTTTGACGTAGAGACCACGCGCTGGGATATTCCTACCGAGCGCATGAAGATGCGGATGCCACACATCGTCCCTCTCGCGCGACAGACTCTGGATGTGCTGAGCGATCTGCATATGCTGACTGGCAACAGGGAATGGCTGTTTCCCGGCGACCGCGACGCGAAGAAGCCGATGAGCAATAACACGATTCTGAAGGCGCTGGAGCGGATGGGATACAAAGGCCGCATGACCGGCCACGGCTTCCGCGGTATGGCATCCACCATCTTGCATGAGCAGGGCTGGCCGCACGAGCATATCGAACTGCAGCTTGCTCACGCACCACGCAATGCGGTGAGCGCGGCCTATAATCACGCGCTGTACCTGGAACCGCGCGCGAGGATGATGCAGCACTGGGCGGATTTTCTGGAGCAGGCTCAGCGTGGCCGAAAGCCGATCTCGTTCAGGTCCGGCACAGATTGATGAGGGGAAAATTTTAAAAGTTCTCTTCAGAGTGCCTGTGGCGAAACCACAAAAGGTGGTGCATCAAAACCGACCCGACCAGTGGCAGTCGCTCGGCTGTGCAACACAAGGGCCACAGACAGCGCAAGATGACCGCAGCAAGCCAGCGAGCACTTGATCGGAGGCACCTGCGTCGTACTCCGCTGTGAGTCTGAGCGGATAGTCGCTAAAGTTTGATGGCCTCTCATCGCTGTAAGAGCCGCATTTTCGATGGACGAACCGTCGGAAGTATTCGCAGTTGATCACAAGAATGCACCCATTCGTACCAGAAGGAATCTGAAAAGCCGCTCTTCTCTCAAATCAATTGACTCCTCTCGTTCTGACTGGTTGTGGTTTTTCGAGTCTGGCGTACGGGGTCGGCTTAATCTGAGCAGCTTGTCGTGCAAGCCGATCGAATCGCTCCCATTTTGACAGATCTCCACGGGGGTTGAAGTGGAAGGTGAATTCATTCAGGTAATCATTCAAATACTTCGTGGACACCCCGCCCGGATATAGTCGTAACATCCAGCTGTTCAGCTCTTTGATGATCGCCTGCACGTGTTGCAGTTTTTCCTGGCGAGGATTTCGTTCGTCATATGTCTGACACTGGTGCGTGTAGCCACGCAGCTTCTGATACAAATGACTGCCGTCGGTTCGCACCGTGCTCCCGGGTGCAACGGCCGCTGCGATAAAGACATGCAAGGAGGTACGTGTCAGATCCGGGACCGTCTGCACCCAGACACGGCCTGCTTCAGCCCTATCCGCTTCGGCAGCAATGGCAATAACCACGTTTTCAGCGATCCACTGCCCCTTCACAGGTGTCTGTTCCCTTTTGCGGTGTATGACGTCGACTTCCACAACACCCGACAATCGGTCCAGCTCTGTGGGAACCATCGCCTGGCGGAGCTTGTGAAGTAGGATCCACGCTGTTCTATTGCTATTCAATTTCAGTCGTCGCTGAAGAGTTAAGGCGCTCATTCCCTCCTTCCCAACTGTGATTTCCCAAATGGCGCGGAACCAAGTCTCTAAGGCGAGATGGCTGTCCTGAAAGATGGTTCCTGCCGTAACCGATGTCTCATATCGGCAATGTGCGCACAACCAACGGTGACGGCGGACGCGTCTTGCCTTGACAGCCTGGCATCGCGGACATACCCATCCGTTTGGCCAACGCAGCTTAGCAAGGTAGTCGATGTAGCTCTCGTTTCTGGGAAAGTGACTCCTGAACTCAAACGACGTATTGAGATGATTCTCCGCCATGCTTCAGACTCTACAACTTTGCGTGGCGTCAACTGCATAACGAATCTCGATTATGCTATTCGTTGTCGCGGTACCCCTCATGCAAGCTATGCTCAGGCACTCTCCGACTCGCGTTCAAATCGGCGCGCCGAGCCGGACAAGCCATCACTCACCTGGAGGGAGAGCTAGTAGATGCTATTGAACCGACAAGAGGACAGCATCCTGCGACTGCGCGATGTCATGGACATCACTCGTCACTCGCGCTCACAGATCTACGCGCTAATGAGCCAGGGGCGCTTCCCGAAGCAGGCGCGCCACGGGCGGCGAGGTGCCTGCTGGTCGCGCCTCGCGGTGATGCGCTACGTCAGCATCATCCTCGCGGGTGGAGAGTACAGCGCGACCGAGCATCCGGAGACGGATGCGTAGGAGCCAGTGGATAGCACGGCGTGAGCTGCTGTCTCGATGCTCGGCGTGTTTGGGAGTTTCTTGCACCGAAATCCAGCTGTACAACGAGGTAAAAAATGAAGAAACAATACAGTGATTACTTGCCTCTCTTCCCAGCAATCGATGTGCCGGACAAAGCCGACCGCGACGAAGCAGAGAATCAGAAGCGGTCTCGCCAATCAACATGCACCACGCCCAAACGGCAGCGCGCGGCAGCCGGAGAGGGAGGATCGATCGAATGCAGTCTCTTCGTTGACGCGGGACTCACGTCATCAGACACTGACACGATATCGCACGCGCTCGACACCGACGCAATCGTGGCGTCGCAGCAGTGTATGCCGATCGCAGAAATAGCAAAAAAACCACCGCACAGCGCGTCCTCGCAGAGGACGAAAGCTGCAGGAACACTCCAAGAAGGGATCCATTCACTCCACGATGGAGAAGAGGCTCTCGGCTATCACGACGGCCGGATATATCGCGAGGTTTTCGCGCCGTTGCTTTGCGGCCAGAAAAGTTGCGAGGTTCGCATTGGTCTTGCTGAGATTGTGGTGCGCATTACAGATGGTCAGAAACTCACGCGAAGCCGTTTGCATACCGTGAGAAAAGACACACGAGCACATATTAAGGATCTGCAAAATAAGCATTTCATTGAGGTGCTACTCCCTAGCGTCGCCGCACGATCAGAAGCGACGACATATGTCGTCTATAGCCCCGACGAGGCGCTGCGCCGACAAATCGCGTGCGGCTATACCGGATGGCGTCAGCGCGGGCCACGTACCCGAGAGTTAGTTATTACCGCAGAAAGCGTTGCAGTAGAACTGCTCACGACTTCGGACAAGGATGCGTATCAGATTCGTGCATGAGGCCAGGGTGATTCATTTGTTCATCTTTGGAAATGAAAGGCGCAATGCAAAGAGAGATGGAAAGAGATGGAAGTAAGGATGAAACAGCAGAAATCTGGAGATCAACGTCAGGACTCAACCTACTCGGTTGTGCCCCGGCTTCTCGATCTAGCGCAGCGAGAGGATCGGAATCATCGCGTGCTCGCAGATATGCTCTGGGAGATTCAGGCAGCGCCGAAGCTCTGCGGTTTGATTCATATTGCCAGGCGCATCCGCGAAATCCTGGATTTCGAGGCCGACGACGGTCGCTTCGTGGATCAGCATCCGACGCTGGAAGCCTGGAGACCGCTGCTCGACTGGCTGTTGTGCGATCCTGTCACCCTCGCAGACAGGCTTTTCAAAGACGGTATCGCGAGCGCGAAATCCAGTTTTCTCGCCTTTTCCGGTCGTAACCCTGTGATCGGGAACAGTGCGCAGAGCCACCGCCTATACTGCCTGCTGTGGGATCGCGGTCGAGCAGAGTGGCCGGAGAATGTGTCGCGAAGATTTCTGATATTGCAGGCACAGATGCTCGTCGCGCATGCAGCGATTCTGCGCCACGAGCGTCGGAGAATCGAGCAGGGGGAAGAACCTCGCGCGTGGCTGGATGAGAGATTGTATGCGCCTGCGGTGTACTGCTGGAGATTCGAACAGAAGCGCGAGCCATGGCGGTCGGCAGTTGCCAACTTGCCCTATATGGTTAAAACCCATGCCTATATGGAAGCACTGAGAGATGCCTTTCGAATGGATACGGACGACATGCTTGAGGAATCCCCTGAGTCGAGGGTGCAAGAATCGCGATCAGCCAATGACGTCGTCGGGACGGTTACGCGCATCCGCTGGTTCCTTCGCTGGGGACAGAACTCCGAGTCGTTTCACCTCGTCACATTCGACCGTGATATTGAAGATCAGGGACCGGAATGTAGTTCTGGTCCTTCCGACGACGAGAGCGGCGAACAGCAGGGCGGTGAGTATAGCAACGAGAATAATTTTACTTTTACGTTCGGCGATGCGGATGATGAGGACACTCCAGCCGGGAAGCTGCATGTGCATCCGACAGGCAACCGATCCAGTCGGCAAAAGCACGCTCTTCTTGAAGCCGGTGAATATCCGGATGAGCCAGAGCCGAACAACACTGTGGAGCTGGCGGAAAACGAAGCACTTGCCGGGATCACACGCGCCGGCGCGCCTGAAAAGGCAAATCAGCTTCTACCCTGGTCCTGGGAATCGCTTTCGACAATCGAGCTTGCGCGAGCTATGGACAGGCTCGCCTGGGCCATCGACCCGGAGATCACGGAAAACGAATTGATAGAACTTCGAGCACTGGTCGAATGCATGCTGTGGACGGGGCAATCGCTTCAGCAGTGCCTTGCCCTGTCTGTGTATACCGATGGCACAACGCCACCGGATTCGGATCTGTCCCTACGCATACTCGACGATCCGACTCGCAACACAACCAGTGCTATCTGGCGTGTGCGGGCATTGCGGCCACCATATCACTCGCAGATAGACTCTCCGCCAGGTGATCGCGAACGCGAGGAGTTTCTCGAATTCACAGATTTGTACGGCGCTCATTGGGTGATTCGAAATGTGTTGAAGAGGACAGCCTCTGTATCGGGTGATCCGTTGCCTGAAGAGCCAGTGCGGCTCTTCAAGCGCAACCCACAATGGTATGTGAAGGAACTGAAGGCACTGCTCAGCAGAATCGACGAGACCGGTCGAGTCACTGCCGCACGGCTGAGCAGAGTGGTGTTCCAGCGCATTGTCGAGAGTTCCGGTGGCGATATAGTAGCCGCCGCCATTATTACCCGCACCGATCACTCCCTGGCATCTGTTCGGCTCTTCTACTCGACGCCTTCTGCCAAGCGCCTCGTGGCCCTGCACAAGGTTGCTATGATGAGCCTGGTTGAAGATCTGGCCCGGGCTGGATTTAGACGCACTGTCACTTCTCCGCTAACGTTGCCGCGCGTCGGTTTCTCGGTCGGTAGTCGCATGAGCCCGACGATCGACGCTATCCGTCAGGCGATGGAGACGATGAAGCGCAGGATTCTGCGACAGGTCCAGCTGTTCGATCACGACCATAAACTCGATGAGTTTGTTGCCAAGCACAACGAGTATTCCCTGTACTGTGTCTGGATGCAGATGTTCAGCGTGGGCACGCGCGGAATCCTGACTCCCTATGTCCATCTCAGCGCATTCGACGAGGCGACGCACCTGGCGACCATCGCTGACAAGGATCGCGGCGACGGCTACAAGCGCAGGCTGATCTGGGTTCCGGACTCTGTCTGGAGGCAGATGCAGCACTATGAGCGGTATCTGCATCGCATCCATGCGTGTCATGACCTTCCGAAGCCGTCGCGGAGGTTGCCTTGCTACTTTTTGCGACTGCGCGGCAAGAAGCTCCAGATGGTAAGGATACGCCCGGTAACGATCCGGCGAATTATTGGGAGCAGATTCCCGTTTCCCGCCAATTTTCCACGTCGTTTTATGCGGACGGAATTCCTCGAAACCGCTGTCGAGCCATCAGACGCTGCCGAGGGTGTATGTCCGCCGGAGTTTGTGGACTGCTGGATGGGCCACCACTTCCGCGGTGAAGAGCCGTGGGGTCCATACTCCTCCTTTTCGTTTGTGCGTTACCTGCGCGAACTGAACTCCCGCCTGGAGCCGATGCTCGCGCGTCTCGGTTTCGAGCCGATTTCGCTGGAGCCACTCGCATGACAGAAGGCACCGCATCTCCGCTGCCCGCCATCGAAGACGCACTAGAGCAAGCCGCTCACCTCGATCTGACGCGAACACAGAGGGAGACGCTTGGCAAACTCCGGGAATTTTTCATGCAACACGAGACTCGCGTCGGACACATTCTGCTAGGCAGCAGGCAGGGACGCTGGTCGGCTCGGGATATGCGCCGAATGGAGTGGCTGATCGAGCGTGAGTTCGACGATCCGGCAACGATTCGCAATATGCTCCTTGTGCTGCGCACGGTCGTTTCATCCTGGGCCATGCGCCATCTTCAGGCTGTTGCATTTCCGCGTATTCCAGTTCTGCCGCAATATGCCAAAAATCCTATCCCCGACGATCTGGCCCGCCGACTCTGCCGCTACAGGGAGTGGAGGCATTGGCTCGATCACTGGCTGGAGGGCGGCAGCGCGAACGACTCTGTTCGATATCGTCCGATTGAAACACCGGTCCCGGCGGTAGTATCGGCCATTCTCTACGGCGGGCTGTGCAGCCGTGAATCCGTCATCGCCCTGGTGCGGGCCATGCGCGATCTTCTCACCCATACTTCCGCAGCAAATCAGGGATGCTTTGTCGATCTGCGCCTGACCCTTCCCAGAACGCACATCACCGAGTATCGGGCCTGGCAGCCCGACCCTGTGACCACCTGCCTGTTGCTGCGTACCGCCCCCTCCGCGGTCGATGCTCTGCTGGCGCCAACCGATCCTGCGCTACCGGACTGCGGCCCGAACGACCGGGAGATAGCGCACAGGCTAAGCGCACTGATTCACGACGCGATCATGCAGAATCCGATCAACAATGCCAAATGTCAGCTCGGTGGCATGAGCGCTCTGCTTCGAGCAGCGCAAGCCGTCATCTCTGTCCACCTTCCACCAATCCTGGCCAGCTACGCGAGTCGAAAGATCGTCGCGTACTCCGTTCCGATGGAGACAATTCGGCGTGTTACCGCTCTCGACTGGTACGACAACCCGTATTATGCAGCCGACGATCCACCACGCGCTTCCTCGCGGCTTCCGCGCCGACCGGAGAATCCGCACATCGAAGCAGAGATCATCCCCGACTGGCTTACGGATCTTCGGGCAAAACTGCGCAGCAAAGATCGGGAGCATCTGCGCACGGCATGCTCCACCCTTGCCAACGATTCCAGCCACTCGCCGCTCTCTCGCCGCATCGCGGATTTCACCCTGGCTCTGCTCACGCAGCGCAGTCAAGCAGACAAGCTGCGCTCCGTCCGTTCAATCCGTGCCACGGTTCTTGAGGTGGCCATCAGCATCAGTCCCTTTCTCCCGGATGGAAACGACCCAGCGGAACTTTCGAGTGAGCAATTGGAGCAACTCTACACGCTTGCCCTGCTGAGTCGGGGAGGCAGCGAAGACGCCACATCAAGAAAGGCCAGAATAACTCGCGCTCTGCGGGCATTCGATTACTACCTTCGATCCCGCTGTGACCAATCGGCCCACAGGCAGTCCGTGCTGCGTGGTGGCCCGATGGAAATCCTCGGGGCCGTGGATGTGAACCTGCTTGCGCCAGACGAGTATGCGCAGGTTCTCGACCGGATCGACCAGGATTTTGAGCTGAGAAAAAGCCCACAACGGCTGAAGATTGTTCGATTGCTGGTAATCCTCGGCTATCGATGTGGTCTGCGTAGACTGGAAGCCTTACACATGAAGATGCGTGACCTTCTGTTTGCGAACATGGACGATCCGGCAGGCGATGTCGAACTGCTGATCCGCCCGTCGGAATCGCACCGCCTGAAGAGCAATCACGCCAGACGTCGTCTGCCACTGCACATACTGCTCGACCCCGAAGAACTCGCCGAGCTAAAAGCCTGGCACAGCGAACGTACCTGTCAGCATCTGGTCCAGCCATCAAATTACCTCTTCGGCTTGCGCGAACATGGTGAGGTCGCGGCTGTGCTGCCACAGACCATCTTCCATACCATCCACGCAATTCTGCGCGAAGTCACCCGTACCGGCAACTCAACCCACCCCATGCACTTTCATCATCTTCGGCACGGATTCTGCACCTTCAGCTTTCTGCGGCTAATGCTCGACGATCTTGCAGATTCCTCCCAAGCTCTGTCTGCCTTTCCATGGCTCGCCAAACTGGTTCAGCAGCCCATTGCCGAGCGCCTGTACCGCCATCGTTTTACGACTCGGAAACACGCCTATCTCATCGCCGGATTCATGGGCCACGGATCGCCTTCGACTTCAATGATCTATACGCATTGCCTCAGCTGGCTACTCCCGGTCTTTCTGTCACAGTCAGCGCTGACGCAACCTGCTCCAGAGACGCTCGCCATGGCTACCGGCGTCTCTTCCAGAACCCTAAGTCGGTGGGTGGAGCGATGCAACGGCGAGCCTGTCTGGAAGCCTCTCTGGGAGTGGCGAGTCCGCAACTATTCCCCGCTGATTGATCCCGTGGTAGCCAAGGGCCTGAAAGAAGTGCCGCCAACTGTAACGGGATGGTTGGAGCCGATTGAACGGTTTCTGTGTGAGATGGATTATCCCCACGAATCGGTGGCGGAAGCAGCCAGTCTCCACGGCGTCGATCCAACGCTCGCCGAAGTATGGCTGCGCAGATCCAATTCATTACACCAAATGCGCTCTTCGACAGGCACGATTAGACATCGCTTTGAGCGGTTGTCGGATGCGCAGCAGGGAGATATTGGACATTGCCCAAGACGGCCTACACATCGGAAGGATGTGGAAATCATCGAGCGCTATGCTCCACTGCTCGAACAACTGGCCGCCGATCCCGTGCGCCGCGTCGACCTGATCGAGGGCCTCGATGCCTACGTCCATGCCGTGTGGCTCACGCGTGATTATGCCGTGTTTCATCATCCCGATACCGATGGGCCATGCGCCGCTCGCTTCCTCCGTTTCCTGCGCGCGCTTAACCTGCCTCTTCGTGACATTCGCTTTCTTCGATTCCAGCCGCGTTCCCGCGAGGACTGGTCCCGTCAGTGGCGTGCATCTCTGGGACTGACGAAATATGCGACCTTCGAGTTCTGCACGCCGCCGAATCGAGATGCCGCGGCAACGGCAAGTTGGCTGGCCATTGAACCGCGATTCCACTTCCTGCAAACTTCGAATGTCGAAAGCCCAGGTCTGGCTGGCTTCCGATATCTTCTGGTACTGGGATATATCGCTTTCGAGGCGACGTCGGATCAAGAGAACTGACATACGGAGTGCGGAATGAGCAAGGAGTGGCTTCATCTTGGTTGGCGACCGAAGTATCCGTGCCGCCAAACATAGATACTGCGCTGCCAATCGTAGCACGGACTGTTGACCCCCTGGGGGGCATCAGCGATCATCCCGTCGATCACCCCCAGGGGGTAACCAATCTGTTCCGACAATGGCTGGAATGCAAGAGGTTCCCCCCTGGGGCTGGAAATACCGCAATATCGCTATTTAGCCGGACAAAGTTTCCGCATGCCCCTCTGGGGGACATCTGACCTGGACAAGAGACAAACAGATTCTATCTGATACATAAAAAATATGTTAGCCATCCCCTCGCTTGTGGCCGCTTCTCCGTCCGTGTCTCGCAAGCAGATCGCCCTTTGTAAATCCCGTTGTAGCCGCAAGATTATCCAGCGTCATTCCAGCAGTACGCAGCGAATGCACATATCGCGCCTGCTGAATCGGCTCCCAGCGCTTAATCCCTGTTTGCGTGTGCCGATTCATAATAAGCGGGGCCGCATCGGAACGGGATGGAGCGACCACTGCTTTCACCTGCTGAACAGCAGGTGAAGAGTTTTTACGGGCGAGTGCCCGAAAACGTGCCAGCCATTCCTGCGGCGCTGATTCCGGACTCAAAAGCAGCTTCAATGCGGCCAAGCGCCGATTGCCCTCGACCACGATCAGCTCACTATTTTCTTCGACGCAGATAAGAACTTCTGTCGGGAAGAAACCTTGGGCCGCTATGTCTTTGGCGAGGTCGTAGACCGTATCGTTATTTACCAGTTCAGCAACAATCTCTCTCTGGTTGGCTTTGTGACCGAGTTCAGGGATACGCGGGTTGTTTGGGTCAAGCAACAGCGAGGTTACGCTAACGATCTGTTCATCCCAGGCAGAATAGTTGCTCATGTCGTCCTTACACCAAAAAGAAAAGAAAGATTTTGTTTACACCACGCACCTTACAGACTACAAGGATTTTCTCGGCAGATGGGGTAATGCTTAAGGGGAGTACGCCTCCTCCCTGTCTCCAGCCGCCTCGCGTCTTCCGCCACCCTCCTCTGCGGGCCTGTGTCCTGCCCGCAACGCCCGCCCCTAAAAGCAATGCGGAAGTAGTCCGAATTTCTTCTTTTATCAAGTGCCCCCGCTTCATGCGGCTTTATGGCAGAGCCGGTCGGAACCCGTCAAGGGTCTTCGCTGACGCTCGATGAACGGGCACGAAACGCCCGCCCTTGACCGAACCCGCCTCGTCCCTGCCCGCCGCACAAGACATGAAGCGGGGGCGCTCAACAAAAGAAATTTGGTTGAGAGCCAAAGGCTGAACGCCCTCCTTCAGAATCTCGCCCCACGCGGGCAGCACAGGAGAGCACACGATCATGGCATACCTCAAAAGCAGCAGCACCGAGCCACAGCAGCCACGGACGGCGAAAGAAGTAATCGCCGCCAACGTCAAGAGCCTCATCGAGCAGTTGGAGGCTGGCCACTCCGAAGCACTCACAGCTTATCTGAACGCGATGAGTCGCTTCCATAACTACAGCTTTGGAAACATCCTCGAAATCGCACGGCAGAAACCGGATGCAACCCGTGTAGCCGGGTTCTGGAAGTGGAAAGAGCTTGGCCGCTCCGTCAAGAAGGGCCAGAAAGGCATCCGCATCCTTGCTCCCATCATCGGCCTTCGCCGCAAGAAGGACGAAGAAGCCGAAAGGGACATTACCAAGCAGAACACGGCTGTATTAGTTGGATTCCGTTCCGCGTACGTCTTCGACGTATCGCAGACCGAAGGCGCGGAGCTTCCCGAACTGCGGGAGATCAGCGGCGACGTGGGCGAGAACCGCGACCGTCTGCTTTCCTTCATCGAGCGTCAGGGCATCGAGCTTGTCTTCACCGAGAACATAGCGCCCGCGCTGGGCGTGAGCTACGCCGGACGCATCGCTATCCTGCCGGGACAGTCGAAGGCCGAGGAGTTTTCGACGCTGGTGCATGAACTGGCACACTTATGTTGTGGCCAAAATTATGTTGTGTAGAGAGCATTTAGTGCGTCAGTACGGGGCCGGGAGATGAATGGAAGGCAACATAACTATTGAGCCAATCGTAGTGAGACCTGCGTGTGCTCTG
>JAKAXU010000095.1 GCA_021816455.1 Acidobacteriota bacterium | reverse complement strand
CAAGTTAAAGAAGGCTGCAACGGAACACATGTCGGCAATCGAAAACAATCCAGAAAGAATCAAAGCCTTCTTCAAAGACCCCATCGTCGCCTATGCCGCATGACAGTGTTTTGTTGCCAGATCAATAGCCAGTCGATCCAGCGCGAGATTCTTTATCGGCTCCTCCGCAGCAGGCACGGAGCGCTTCTGCAAACAATAGCCACGGCGGGTGGGCAAGGCCATCGAACCGCAAAGGCAGTAGCCTGGCTGCGCACCAACTATGCGCGGCCGCTGCGCGTGGAAGAACTGGCGCGCGAGACCGGAATGGGCGTCTCCACACTGCATCATCACTTCCGCGCCCTGACGGCGATGAGTCCGGTGCAGTACCAGGAGCGGCTGCGGCTGCATATGGCGCGCGAAAGAATGCTGCAAACCCAGGAAGACATGGCCAGCACGGCCTACGCGGTCGGATACGAGAGCCTGAGCCAGTTCAATCGAGAGTACAGCCGACTCTTCGGTCAGCCGCCGCGACGCGACATTCTTGCGCTGCGCAAGCGTCTGGCGACTGCCGAATAGTCCGTTTCCTGCGCTTACGGGTTCATTGCCCGCCGCGTCAGTGCGTGGCGAACATCTGCATCACGTCCTTGCGCAACGCGATGCGGCTGGACTCACGGGTGTAGAACATGTGGCCGCCTGGGTATTCATGCACGGAGAGCCTCGTCGGGTCGCCCATGACCGGAATCTGGTTCACGCTGAGCACGGAACCCATGAACGGACAACTGAGGTCGTTCCATCCGTGGACGATCATGACGCGCAATTTGGGATCGGCCGCGACAGCCTGGCGAAGCTGAGTCACCGAGCCGCGACGCAGGTCGTTGTCGCGATCCCACAGGCGATTCACCTCATAGGAGAGTGCGTTGTAGCGCGCATCCACTTTCCATCCGACGACGCGCGTGACGAAGTCGACCATTGCCGTGGTGGTCGGCGCGATGATGCTGGCCAGCAGCGGATCGTTGGCGCGCTGCTCGGGCTCGAACGGGAACGGATCAAACATGGTCACGTTCGAGTCATAGACAGAGCCAAGCTGCCCCTGCTCGCGGTGAACCTCGCGCAGATAGGCTTTGGTTTCCAGCCGTCCACCGGAGTAACGCACAAACTCGGGATCGAGACCGGTCATCTGAGTAACCTTGGCGATCATCTTCTCCATCGCCGGTTTGTCGGAGTAGCCGTGGATCAGCGTGGTAGCGTATTCGCCTTCGGTATAAGCGATCACGTCGGCCATCGCCTCCGGCGTCAGCTTCTTTTGGCGTTCGAGGTTGGCGGCGGTAATCGCCGGCAAAGTAACCATCCAGGGAATCGGCGAAAGGTCGCCGTTCTGCTCGATGGTCGGGTTGAGATAAGGCGAGACAAGTACGACGCCGTTCATGGCCACGCCCAACTGCGACTGCAGGTAATAGGTAATGCGCGGGCCGCGGAAACCACCATAGCTTTCGCCGATCAGGTATTTGCGCGAGGGCAGACGATCATACTTGACGAGCCAGTCGTAGACGATGCGCGAAAGATACTCAATGTCCGGCTCGGTGGAGTAGAACAACTTCTTGGTCTCGGCTTCGGAGACCAGTGAGCGGCTGAATCCGGTTCCGATGGGGTCGATGAAGACCAGATCGCTAAAGTCGAGCCATGTGCCCGGATTATCGGTGAGCGTGGCTGGGTCCGACGGGCTGTCGCCCTGGTTGCCGATGTTGAGATGCTTTGGCCCGATGGCGCCGAAGTTCAGATAGACGCTCGAAGCGCCCGGGCCGCCGTTGAAAGCGAAGGTGACCGGACGGTCTTTGCCGGGCACGGTGTACGAGGTGACAACGACCTGACCGACTTCCTTGCCGTCCTTGCCATAGACCGGAAACGGCTCGACGGTAACGGTATAGTGCAGCGCCCTGCCGTTCAGCTCAATGGACTGATCGACATGCGCGGCCGGCGGCAAGGGCGGCAGGGCGTTCTTGTCAGCGGGCTTTTCCGCACCTGCGGATTTTCCAGCGGATGGATTGGCAGATGAATTCGCAGATGGATCCGCTGGCTTATCTGCCGCAGACTGCGCACAGGCCGAGACAGCAACAAGCAGCGACGCGACGGCAACCAGGGTGCAAAGGCCCACAGAAAACGCCGCAAATCTGCGGCGCGGAGAGACGGTAGCGTATTGGGAAGTTTCCATGGCAATACAATACTCCCTCCACCTCGTCCGGGGAACAACAATCACCCTGCGGAGTCTGCTGTTTCAGATGCCCTGCGCCTCTTCGGCGCGCGCTGTGAAGAAGCGATTGGGTCCAGGAGTGAATGGCGGCTTTGGTGGCGCAGTAGGTGGGCGTGAGGGCAAGCGGCACAAAGGCCAGTCCGGGAGGAGACGGTCATCAGCGTGGCCGCAGGCTGCGCGACCAGATGCGGCAGCAGCGCGGCGGTGAGCCGCATGGGGCCGAGCAGATTGGTGGAGAGGATGGCTTCGGCATCGGCGAGACCGCGCCCGATGCCGCTGCCCCCGCCAGTGATCAGAATGGTGTTGCCGCTCATCTGCATGGTGGTCTGCTCCGTTGAGGATGTTGGTGATTGGATGTCTGTGCAGTGGTTCGGTTGCAGGCGCACAATCGTTGCACAAACTGTGCCGAGAAGCACGAGTCCGCAAGGCGTTCGATTTCGGTTATTTCTTCCGCGAAGTTTCCGATCGAGGAACGGCTGCTTTCCGTGAGCGGATACAGAATGGTAAGTATTTTATTTTTAATAGTTGAATGAATTTCAAAACAGGAGATTCCGTTCTCGTTCTGGTTCATTCCGGTTCTTGAATGGAAATTAGCCAACATTCCGCAGCTGCGGACAAGATATCCGTGCCCCCAGCCAATGCAGTATGCCATAGATGCCAATAATTGCCTGCCATTTTCCGCGGAAAACTTTGCGCCTTCATGACTCATGTTTCAATTCTGCCGAAAAGCACTCAGGGGGCGATGCCGAGCAGAATCAGCGGGACGGCTGGCACACCTCGTCCCTCGCGGATGAGGTTGTAGAGTTCACCTTCGTAGTAGGCGACGCCAGAAGACATCTGCTCCTGAAGTTCTTTCATGGGCAGAATTTCGACACCAACGTCGATGACATCGCCGACATAGAATGCCATGTGTTTCACAAAGAGGTCATAGGCTACAAAGGAGTATTTCCCGAACTGGACTTCGACGGCGACGCGCTCTTTCACAAAATCGGTTTGATTGTAGGAGTAGATCGGTCTTTGGCCCGCGGCTTCGATCTCGGATTTCTGCTGTTCGGCGGAAAGTTGCATCGTCCTGCGAATCAGTTGTGCGTTTGAAGTGACCCAATAGGCCGTGCGCTGCTCGCTCCACGCACGCGCATTGAATCTAGCACTGAAGCCACGATTCATTTCGATGGGCGAATAAAGCAATTTGCCCTTGGTTCGGATTTCCTTTGAAGTCTTGGTACGACAGGACTGTGCATCAATCTCTGCGACGATTTCCTGTATCTGCGTCCAGAGTTCGGGCTTGTGAACGAGCAGATATTCCAAGCCATTGAGGTGAGAATACTGTTCGACGATCCTCACGCGTGTCCGCCTCCGGGCAGCGAGGGATCATAGACAGGTTTGTGCATGGGGCGCGTCTTCAGCGAGCCATCGCGGAGGGCTTCAACCCGCTCCCGTGCGAGATCGACGTACTCCTGAATCACATCGCAGCCGTAGCCAATGCGGTCGTGCATGAGCGCAGCGAGGACGCTCGAACCAACCCCCATGTAAGGATCAAAAACCGCGTCACCGGGATTGGTAAGCGCAAGTACCAGACGCTCAACAAGCTCGACAGGAAATTGACACGGATGGATGGTCTTTTCCACGTGGTTGTTCTTGACGTTGGGAAATATCCAGACATCGCCGGGATTTTTCCCAAGCGGATTGCCCGAAAGCTGTCCCATCTTCGGCCCTTTGAAGTATTTCTTGCCGGGATATTTTGCGGGCACGCGGATGGGATCGAGATGAAAGACATAGTCGTCAGATTTAGTGAACCAGAGAATGGTTTCGTATCTTCCTGAAAGCCGCTTCGAGCAGTGAAGGCCATGCTCAAAATGCCATACTATCCGGTTGCGAAGATGGAGGAGATCGG
>JAKAXU010000012.1 GCA_021816455.1 Acidobacteriota bacterium | reverse complement strand
CCCTCGCCTTGATCATAGGCGAAAAGAAGTTTACGACGCAGATCATCCCCAAGGGGTTTTCCCATGTCTTTGTTCGCCGCAAAGAGTCGCCAAAACCAGTCTACACTATTTAGGAAAATGCTCTAAAAGACGAAAAAACGACATCGAGATCAGCACCGCCGCGAACGAGAGCCCATTCAGAAGAAAGGCCCACCCGATGCCGATCTTGGCAATCAGCAGACCAGCAACTGCGGGACCAATCATCTGGGCAGCATTGAACGAGGTTGCGTTCAATGCCACGGCATTGGGGAGATCCTCATCGCCGACCATCTCTGCAACGAAGGTCTGTCTCACCGGTGCATCCAGCGCAGCGGCGGAACCAGAGAGGAAGGCGAGCACGTATACGTGCCAAAGCCGGACGAATCCTGTGATCGTGAGAACTCCCAGGATGAGGGCAAGCGCGCCCATCGTCGCTTGAGTGAGCATGAGGAGCTTGCGCTGATTGAGCCGGTCGGCAGCCGATCCCGTCCAGGGCAGGAGCAGAAGTTGGGGCGCGAACTGCAGGCCCATCACGATACCCAGCGCCGAGGCATTGCGATCGGTAAGTTGCGTCAACACAAGCCAGTCCTGCGCGACGCGCTGCATCCCGGTACCGATGTTCGACACCAGGGCGCCCGCCGTCCATAGGCGAAAGTTAAAGCTTCTCAAGGAGCGAAACGTGCCGGTCACTCGATTCTTCATGAGCGCGATGGCGTGTTGCCCCCATGGAACTGGCCAAAGTGACGTGCTGAATGGACGCCGATGAGCAGGGCGCCCAGGCCGAACGCGAGGATGTGGCTTGTCGTTCGCGGATCGAAAGCGCCGACGTGCGCGATCAGCAGATACCCAATCGCCGCGTTGAAGAATCCCCAGACAACGTTGACCGTTGAAGAGGAAAGTCCTTGGCCTGGCGGTTTTGCAAAGGGGCTTTGGAAGGGCTGTCCCATCGTGCCGGCGACAAAGTGAGGGATAGCGTTTGCCGCAAAGGCGCCCCCAAAGAAGTACGACATAAGCCAAAGCCAATTCATGATGCAAAGCTCCTTTTTCCCGGCAATAAAGCGGGCATGGATAAGAGTGGGACGCAGCGGATTCAGTCCTCAGCCAGCCGCTTAAGCAGTTCGAGCGCCGCCTGAAGTTTCTCCTGTTCGTGAACTGAAAGTTTCTGGGAAATGGTGGTGGCGAGCCAGTCCTGCCTCGCGGCCCTACCCTCCTGAAGCCACTTCAGGCACTTCGGCGTAAGCGACATCAGAGTTTGGCGCCCGTCGCTCGGATCAGGTGCGCCAGTCACCAAGCCGGACTCCTGCAAAGGTGCAACAACAGCGCTCATGGACTGCGGACGCATCCCTTCCACTCGCGCCAGGCCTGATACCGTGGCTGAACCGTCTTTCTCCAATCGAAGAACGACAGAGACCTGTGACGACGTCAGGTCGTTGCTGCCGCCATGCTCGCGGTAACGCAGCTTGAGCTTACGCAATACCGCACGCATCTCGGCAGCCAGAGTCCAAGCGAGCCCGGTTTGAATAGGAGACCTTTTACTGCTCACCAAACCAATATCTCATATATACAGTTAAACTGTAAAGTTCATCTGTAAAGATTGACTGTACACATGCCTGGCGGAAGAGTTAAACAGACCTCAAAGCGTTGCCGGTCTGGGACGCTGACCGCATAACGGACGATTCAGCCTAAAAACGGCAGTCACCCCGCCAACAGAGGGCATGTTTTGAGGAATCTTCTGGGCTGTCGTGGGATGATTCTGGCGACGATGTAGTCGATCAGAGCCTTCCATCTGTCCACCGTAGGCGATTGCTCCGTAACGCGGCGAACATGTCTCAACGCTGCTTGGATATTGGCGATTCGTAGCATGAGTGTGCTCTTTGCGGCGTGCATCGGTGTCAGATAGAGCGTCGTTTTGCCTGCGTGCCTGGTAGCTCGTCCGACTGCGGCCAGCAGCAACGCCCGGCTGGTAATGGCTTCCATGCGTGCTTCCGGTTTGGCGGCACGACAGTACCAACTCCACCAGTTGTAGATCAGCGCCTTCGAAAATCCAGATCATCCCATCACTCTAAAACCGCCGCCTACGGTAGCTTCTTGAGCGCATCCAAAACAATCCCCGGCGTCAGCACCTCGGGCAATACGGTTCCAGCGCTGCCAGTTCCCGGTGCATACAGCACATACGTCGGCACGCCGCTGCGGCCCAGCGCGGCCAGCGCCTGCGTGATGGCATCGTCGTGCGTCGTCCAGTCAGCTTTGAAGAGCGCAACGTGTTTTTGCGCAAAGGCGGCCCTGACTTCGGCGGCGCGTAGCACAACGCGCTCGTTCACCTGGCAACTCAGGCACCAGCTCGCCGTAAAGTCCACAAAGACAGGCTCCTCAGCCGCGCGTGCCTGCTCGACCGCAGCCTGCGACCAAGGCTTCCAGCCGGAGTTGGACTCCTCGGCAGCGGAGACGGGCATAGCCAGCGTATTCACGCCATATACGCAGAAGCCGACGGCTACAAGCAGGATGGCCGTGGCAACAAGCTCCGGGCCGCGACGCGCCGGCCAACGTCCAAGTACCCAGCCGGAGATGGCAAGCAGCAGCAGTGTGGCCAGCAGCACGGCCACACCTGTTGCGCCGCGCGTCTGGGCCATCACCCACACCAGCCAGATCACCGTGGCGAAGATGGGCACGGAGGTCGCTTGCTTGAGTACCTCCATCCACGCACCCGGCCGCGGCAGCAAACGTGTCCATGAAGGCTGTAAAGTCAACAGCAGATAAGGCGCAGCCAATCCCAACCCAAGAGCAGTGAAGACGACAAAGCTCGCCGCAGCGCTCTGCGCCAGTGCGTAGCCAATGGCCGCGCCCATCAGCGGAGCGGTGCACGGAGTGGCCACCACCACAGCCAGCACGCCGGTGAAGAAGCTTCCGGCATAACCCTGCTTCTGCGCGAGCGATCCACCAGCGCTGGTCAGCGAAAGGCCGATCTCAAACTGCCCGGCCAGCGAAAGGCCGAGGAAAAACAAGAGTGCGGCCATGAGCGCGACAAAGATTGGAGACTGGAACTGGAATCCCCAGCCAAGGGTTGCCCCGGCTGCGCGCAGAGCCAGCAGCAGCGCCACCAGAAGCCAGAAGGATGCCACAATTCCAAGCGTGTAGACGAGGCCGTGCCTGCGGATATGCACGCGTTCTTCGCCTGCGCTGTTGACCAGAGAGAGTCCCTTCAGAAACAGGACCGGAAAGACGCACGGCATCAGGTTCAGGATCATTCCACCGAGGAACGCGAGACCCGCCTGTTGCGCCAGTTTGCCCCATTCCGCGGGCTGGTGTTCGACTACCGCTGGCACCGGGCCGGGATGCGCTGTGAAGAGGTAACTACGCCCATCGGAGAGTTCCACAAGGCCGGACAGCGCGGTGGGAATGGTGGTCAGGGTGGAGTCTTTTTTGAGCGTGAGCACCACGCCATCGGTCACCGGTGAGACAGCCTGCGGCGCGGCATTTTCGATGACGCCTGTCTGCGTGGGGAAAAAGATCGCCGAGGCTTCGCGATGGCCGGTCAGGATGGCCAGGCGATATCCGGTTGGCGTGGCTTGAAATGCCGTATGCAGGCTGGCAGGCGCGGCAGAGGGAAGGCTTGCGACGGCGCTTCCCAGCCGCGCGTTCTCGTCGGGCGTGAGACCGGTGGCAGAACCAGAAGCGGTTATGCTCTCATTCAGGGTCAGGTCGGCATGGCCAGGCAGGCAGACCTCTCGGCAGACAAGCCAATTGACGCGCGCGGCCAGCACCGCGTTGCCGGTTTCAGCGTTCGCAGCCACGTGCAGCGCAAAAGGAAAGACGACCTCGCGCTCGTAGCCAAAGTCCATCAGCGGTCCCAGCGGAAGGCGCGTCGGCGGAGGAAATTCCAGTGCATCGGCGGTGATTCCCGCAGGCATCTTCCAGCTCACGCGCGGCGGTTCGCCAGCGTCGCCTGCATTCTGCCAATAAACGTGCCAGCCGGACTCCATCCGGAAATGCAGACCGGCCTGAGCCTGTGCGCCGCGCACCAGCGTGGATGGTGCGATCAGTTCGACGCGCAGATGGGAAGAGTCAGCACCAACGGAAGCAGCGCCTCCGGATAGACCGCAGAAAAGCGTGGCAACCGCCAGGACCAGCCAATAAAAGCCTCGATTGCGCATGGATTCTCCCCGCCGTCAGCCAGTTTGAGTTAGTCTGCACACCGCTGTTACGCGATGCGGGCAGCGTGCTGGCGATATATGCAGTCATTCTCGACGCACACAACGCCTGCCGCTTCGGCGCGGGAAACAGCTTCCGAGTGCGTCACTCCGTCCTGCAACCACAGGTATGGTATCCCGAGACGAACAACCTCGTCCACGATCTCCGGCACAGCATCGGAGGCGCGAAAGACATCGACAAGATCGATGTGGGCCACCTGGTGCGCAGCCTCGATCGTTGGGTAGCAATCCACCTCGCTGTCGCCCACCATCACACGCGTCAGCGCGGGATTGACGGGCAGCACACGATAGCCGTTGCGAGCCAGATACGCGGCAATGTTATAGCTGGCGCGCTCAGGCTTGTTGCTCATTCCCACCACAGCGATGGTCTTTGCGCGCCGCAGCATGTCGTCTATCCGCTCTTTCGTCCCGGTCATCGTCATAGCTCCATTTCATCTTCTGAATCACCACCAACACCGCTTGCTCCGCGCCGCTTCATCAGCAGGAATCCGCGAATGAACGGCTCAAGATAGCCATCCAGCACCTTGTCCACATCGCCCACCTCCACCTTTGTCCGATGATCCTTGGCGATGCGGTAGGGTTGCAGCACGTAGGAGCGAATCTGCGAACCGAAGTTGATCTCGAGTTTCGCGTCCTCCACCTGTTTGGTGACCGCGCGCTTTTTCTCCAACTCGTATTCGTAAAGCCGCGAACGCAGCATTTTCATTGCCTTTTCGCGATTCTTGTGCTGGGAGCGCTCGTTCTGGCAACTGACCACGATGCCGGTCGGCAGATGGGTCATGCGCACCGCAGAGTCGGTCGTATTCACATGCTGGCCGCCCTTTCCACCAGAGCGGTAGGTATCCACGCGCAGGTCTTCGCTGCGAATGTTGACCTCAATGGAGTCGTCGATCTCCGGCGAGACGAAGACACTGGCAAATGAAGTGTGCCTGCGCTTGGCGGAGTCAAACGGTGAGATGCGCACCAGGCGATGCACGCCGGATTCCCCGGCAAGCTGTCCGAAGGCAAACTCGCCCTGGATCGTAAAGGTTGCCGACTTGATGCCGGCTTCGTCACCATCCTGAAGATCGTTGATCTCAGTTTTGAAGCCCTGTTGCTCGGCCCAGCGCAGATACATGCGCATGAGCATCTCGGCCCAGTCCTGGCTTTCGGTTCCGCCGGCGCCAGGATGCACGGTGACAATGGCATTGAGCGGATCGGTTTCGCCACCCAGCATCGTGCGGGCTTCCAGCGCTTCGCTCGACTCGCGGAGAGCGGCAATCTCGCGCTCAAGATCTGGCAGAATCTCGTCGGCGCCTTCGCCCGCCAGCTCAAAATAGGCTTCAATATCGCCCACGCGGCGTGCAAGTTCCGCATCGTCGGCAAGCAGCGTCTCCAGTCGCTTGCGATCACGCATGAGCGGCTGGCTGGCGGCAGGATTGGACCACAGCGCAGGGTCTTCCAGTTGTTTTTCGATCGCTTTTAGTTCACGTTCCAGCCGTGCGGGGTCAAAGATACTCCCGCAGGTCGCGCACCGCATCGCGGATCGGCGCGTAAGCAAACTCAAGATCGTTCAAGGACGACATCTCTTGTTTTCGGACCTGACTTTGAATGGATTCGCCGATGCGGGCGCTAAAGGTCGCGCTGCGCTCAGCGTGGTCGCTGCCAGCCTTGCGATCCACCCACCAGAACGCGCGTGGACCACAGGAACAGCAGCATACTCAGTATGGCACATGCCATACCCACCACGTCTCCGTGCACGGTGTACCATGTCATCCGCTGCTCAAAGCCAAAGCGCGCTGGAAGCACACCCACGCGATTACGCGCGATGCTCTGCCGCACCACTCCCTCCGGATCGATCACCGACGTGATGCCGTTGTTCGTATCCAGCAGCAGCCAACGGTCGTTCTCAATTGCTCGCATCCGGGTCATCATCAGATGCTGCCACGGAGCGCCGGTGTCGCCATACCAGCCGTCATCGCTCAGGTTCACCAACACCTCGGCGCCAAGCTCCGTAAACTGCCGCACCTCATCTCCAAAGACAGACTCATAGCAGATGAAGATTCCGTAATGATGCGACGCGCTATTGGCGCCGGAGAGACGAAAGACGCGTCGCTCTGAGCCGCGGTCCAGATCGGTCAGTTGCTGCGTAATCTGATGCGCGAAGAAGAGCAGTTGACGCGCGGGAACATACTCGCCGAAAGGCACCAGATGAACCTTGTCGTAACGGCCTGCGAAGGAGCCATCTGCCGCGATGACCGAGGCCGAGTTGTAGATGTGATAGATGAACTGGCCATTGGCGCCGGGCGAGGAATCGAGCCCGACATCGCCAACGATCATTGGCGCGTGCGTCCGGAGCGCAATTGAAGCCATCGCCTGGCGAAAGCGCGGATCGACCTCACGGAACGGTGCAGGCGACTCCGGCCACGCGATCAGGTCCGGTTGGGGGATGGCGCTGCTGCAAGGCGTCTCTTCGATCTCCGCGCGCTGCGGCAATCCGGCAAAATACGGCTGATCGCAGACGGCATTCGCCAGTTGCGCAAACTGCTTCAGGTGTCGATCCCACTCGGGACCGCCCCAAACATCGTCGGTCGCGACGTTCAGGTTGGGTTGCACCAGCATGGCCGTGGCAGTGGGCAACGGCGCTGCACGATGCACGAAAAATCCGCTCATTCCTACCACGGTCAGACAGGCCCAGATCGCGAGAAAAATTCTGCGATCCCGCACGCGCGATGCGGTCCAGGCGGCAGCCAGCAGTGCGCTTGCGGCGGCCAGCAGCAGGCTGATGCCCATCACGCCGGTCCACGGGGCGAGACGCGTCAGCAGGCCATTGTCGATCTGCGTATATCCCAGTTCATCCCAAGGAAAACTGGGGATGCGCGCCAGGGCGAACTCCATCGCTACCCAGAGAAATGGGGCCATCGCAAAAACCAGGCCCACGCTGCAGGCGCGGCGCTGGAGCGCTCGCCCGATCAGCACAAACGAAAACGCGAAGACGCCAAACCAGAAGCCCAGAAAAAGGCTGAACAGCACCAATGAAACGGCAGCCATCGTCATGCCCATGCCACCATAAAGGTGCATCGTCTGATAGACCCAGGAGCAGTTCACCCCGAACCACAGCGCTCCAGTCAGCCAACCAGTACCGAAGGCCCATAGCGGCCAGCGGCGAACCGGTTGCAGCGGGCGAATGAGCCAGTAGAGAGAGACGAAGAGCGGTGCCAGAGCAAACCATGCAAAGGTCGTTCTCCAGATCGGTGCTGGACCTAATAACGGAAATGGCAGATTCAACAGCAGCGCAGTGCCCAGCGCGCCAGCCAGCATCCGCATCTTGATCGCTCGCATGCGCCTGAGTTTAGCAGAGCACATATCCACGCGCTCCAATATCGCCGCAGAGTGTGGAACGATGTAGGAATCGCAGATGGAATCCTGATCGATTCCTGATCGCTTTGGGAAGAATCAGCGCTAGAATGAAAAGCATGCAAATCGGCCTTTTTGTTATGCACCTGCTGGATGTCATCTTCTTCCTCGGCCTGGCTGGATCGTCGGTCGTTGTCGTCTACAGCTTCATTGAAGATACGTTCGAGCTTTTCTCCCGGGAGGAGCCGCAGTCGACCCAGTCGGCAGCCGCATCGGATGTCGGCGGTGGATCCAGCAGAGCCTGATTAACCGCGTGCGCAGGCGAGATATCACAGGATATCTCCGAGGTCTCCGGTATTTTTTTGATTGACGCTGGAATCCATTGACTCTACACTCTACGCTGGGCTTTCGGTTTTTCAGGCTGAAATGCTCGCAGCAAGTTTGGTGATCTGGCTGGCAACAGCCTCTTTTATGGGCACTTCAAAGACCACTCACGCTCCCATGTCTGACCGTGTACGGCTCGTCGTAGCCTCCTCGGTCATGCTTACTTTCATCTCCTTCTGGCGAGCATCCGCAATCGTTCTCTGCGATCTGGGATCTTCCGCTTTCTATGCGGGTGGCATCGCCGAAGGTGCCGTTGGACGCTCCGCCCCCTGGTTCATCTTGGGCATCATGCTCTTTTCCTTCGCCGTACGCGCCGTATACGTCGAAAGCTGCACCATGTTCACTCGCGGCGGCGTCTATCGCGTTGTCAAAGAGGCCATGGGCGGAACTGTTGCAAAGATCAGTGTCTCCGCGCTGATGTTCGATTACATCCTCACCGGGCCGATCTCAGGCGTCTCCGCAGGCCAATACATCGTCGGCCTGATGAACGAGTTGCTAGGAGTCTTTGCGGTTCACGGCTGGCTTCCGGCGGCCATGCTCAATGCCCATGGTCAGGCGAATTTTCAGTTTCCTATCAACGAAACCTCCGCTTTCTTTGCCGCCATCGTCACCATTTATTATTGGTGGGAAAACATCAAGGGCATTGAGGAATCGAGCGACAAAGCACTCAAAGTCATGCAGATTACCACCGTCATGGTGGTCATAATCCTTGGCTGGGGCATCTATTCCGCAATCGTCCAGCACGCCTCTTTGCCTCCATTCCCCAACACCCACAACCTGCAATTCAGTAATTATGCTCTCGGCTTCCTGAAAGACACAAAATGGGCACACATGCTCGGCCTCTTTGGTATCCTCATGGCCTTCGGACACTCCGTTCTTGCCATGAGCGGCGAAGAGACGCTCGCCCAGGTCAATCGCGAAATCGAATATCCCAAGCTCCGCAATCTTAAGAAAACAGCCCTCGTCATCGCACTCTACAGCCTCATCTTCACCGGCGGCGCGACCATTCTCGCCTCCATGCTCATCCCGGACGGGCCGCGCATTCAGATTTACCAGAACAATCTTATCGCCGGTCTGGCTATGTATATGACTGGCCCGATGATGCTCAAAATCGGCCTGCGCATCTTCGTCGTCATCGTCGGATTTCTTATTCTTTCCGGGGCCATCAACACATCTATCGTCGGTTCCACTGGCGTGCTCATGCGCATGGCTGAGGACGGCGTGCTCACGGATTGGTTCCGCAAGCCCCACGCCAAATTTGGTACCAGCTACCGCATCATCAACATGGTTTTCTTCCTGCAGATGTTCACCATCATCATCACCCGTGGCGATGTGGACATGCTCGGCGAAGCCTATGCCTTCGGCGTCATCTGGTCCTTCGCCTTCAAAGGCGTAGCCATGCTCGTGCTGCGATGGAAGTTCAAAGGGCATCGCGAGTGGAAGGTTCCCTTCAACTTCAGAATTGCTGGAGTCGAAGTTCCCATTGGTCTCGCTTCCGTCACCATGGTGCTCATTGCCATTGCGCTGGTAAACTTGGTCACCAAACGAGTCGCCACGATAAGCGGTGTCATATTCTCCATCATCTTTTTTGTCATCTTCTATTTTTCGGAAAAACGAAACCATAAGGTACACGCTGCTTCCAACGAGCAGATGAAGGAACACTTCCAACTTGAGCGCGAAGAGCGTATCAGCCGCGAATCGCTTGGCATTCGCCCGGGCGGTGTGATGGTGACGATGCGCGACGCAGCCAATCCTTTTGCGTTGAAGTGGGCACTCTCGCACACCAGCACCGAGGAACAGGATATCGTCGTGCTGACGGCGCGCATCATGGGCGCGGGCGGTCCTGAATATCTTGGCCCTGAGGATCAGATATTCTCCGAACACGAGCAGATGGTCTTCACAAAAGCCATCTCCGTCGCAGAGAGCTTCGGAAAAACTGTCTCCCTCGTCGTCGTTCCGGCAGGGGATATCTTTGCAGCTCTCGTTCAGACCGCTCACTCCCTAGAAGTCGATTCCGTCGTCTCAGGACTCTCCACCAAAATGACTCCCGAGGAGCAGGCATTCCACATCGGACAGGCATGGGAATCCTTGCCGGAACCTAAAAATCCGATGACCTTCTATGTCATCAGTGCCAACGGTGATGCGCGCGTCTTCCATCTCGGGCCGCATGCACCCAATCTGTTGCCTGATGACGTGCAACTTGTGCATCGCCTATGGCTGAATCTGCGCCGGGATCCTACGATGCACGACCTGCATCACAGCGAAATCATCACCTACGCTTTGACGCGTCTGGCCAGTCAATATGCACGAGATAGTCAGGAAGTGATCCGCGATATTCGCAACTTCAAATCGCGAGACATATCGCATTTAACGCACGGCAAAACACCTGAACTTGCGATTTCACCCGCACCGGCAACCGGTGTATCGGAGAATTCCTGATCAGACAGCAGTGCAGATTGAGCAGGTCTGGCCCAACAACCTGTTTATTCCCGGTTGTTGGGATGCAATACCCTGTAATTTTGGAGTAGCCAGAAAATCGATCTTTTGCGGCGATCTTCGAAGTTCTGAGATAGAATCGGAGTTATCGCCTCACGACTCATCTGTACATGCTATAAGGTAAGCGAAGGCGAAAAGAGAAAATAGTGGATTCGGAGGAGTAATGAATTTATCGAAGATACTCGCGGAAATTGACCAGGAAATCGCCCGGTTAGAGCAGGCTAAGGCGTTGCTTTCCGGCAATGCAGCCCCTAAGAAACGGGGTGGTCGTCCAGCAGCATCCGCGGCCGCCAGTGCTCCTGCCCCAGCGGGAAAACGCAAGCGCAACATTTCGCCGGAAGGGCGGAAACGGATTGCCGAAGCTGTGAAGAAGCGGTGGGAGCGCCAGCGCAAAGGTAACGCCAAGTCGTAATTGCACGGCGGGAAATTACTGGACGGAGCATAGAAGCGCACGTCCAGTAACTTTTTCCTCAAAGTGCCTGGCCTGGCTTGACGCGCGCAACAATACTGCCATCCGGTAACAACGCTGCCAGCTGTTCCGGAGTTCCCTTGAGTGGCGGGAACGTTCCCCAGTGGATCGGGAGAATGAGTTTCGGCTCAAGAAACTTTGCAGCCAGTGCAGCTTCCTTTGGACCCATCGTGAAGTGTCCGCCCATGGGAAGCATAGCCACCTCCGGAGCGTAGAGTTCACGGATCAGTTTCATATCACTGAAGACGCAGGTGTCGCCAGCGTGGTAGAGCACGGGACCGTCTTTGACCGTGAGCACCATCCCGGCCGCTTCACCCAGATAAACGATTGTTCCGCCTTCCTGCATGCTCGAGGAATGCTTTGCTTCGACCATCGTAACGTCCAGGCCGGGCAAGGATACGGTTCCACCGAGATTCATTCCGATTGTTTTCTCCACACCTTTTCCTGTCAGATAACTCGTCAGCTCGTAGATGCCTACCACCGTTGAGGCGTGTTTCTGTGCAAGTGGCGCTGCATCGGCGATATGATCCATGTGCCCATGCGTCAGAAGGATGTAATCCAGCTTTTTGGGGAGTACAAATTCTTTTGGAAAACTCGGGTTATGTTCGATGAACGGGTCGATCAGCAGGTTTGTGCCGCAGGCGGTCTCCACCAGTACAGTTGCATGACCGAGCCAGGTAACTTTTGTCCCCTTCAATATACTCATCGTCCTGATTCTCCTGGGTTATTTGCTGTTATGAGGATTGGATGAGGCGGCCCTGCCGGAAGATGCTTTCCGGCATGACGCGATGAAACTCCGCAGCATTTTTTTGTTCTGACGCCGGTTAACGCTGAATGATCGACTCCGAGACACCGTCCTTGGCCAGAAACTGCTTCAGACCACCCCAGTCGGCAAACAATCGCTCAATATTTCGGTTGGTGAGGGCACGTTGCTGACGGAACGGCTGGGCCAGTTGCAATTCGATGTTATCCGTAGGAGTAATGTGCAATCGATAATAGTGCATCTGATCGGGTATTAGCTTGATGTTAAAAAACGCGAGTAACTGGCCGCCGGGCACCATCACATCGCGCAATGCGTTCACTACAGGAACCAGCAGTTCTTCGGGCAGATAATCGAGCGTGAGCCAGAGCAGAACGACATCGAATGGGCGGCCCGAAAAAGTCAGGTTCGCGGCGATGAACTCTTCGATGCGCCAGGCGCGATTACCTTCGTCGTCCGGCTCAGTGCGCCATTCGTCGGACCATACGTCGGCCAGAATATCGACCATGTAGACGCTGTGTCCCATCTCAGTCAACTGATTGATATTGGATGCCGAAGTCAGGCCTGCATCGAGGATACGCAGTCCGCTGGATGCGCACAGATGTTTGCGGATTGCATCCCATCCACCGGAGTGACGCAGAATCCTTTGAGCAGCGGCTTCGGGCCGCGTGCTTTCCGTATTGCGATCAAAGAACCGGCTCAGCATCTATCCTCGCACTTGTGGCACCGGTGTATCTTTGAAGAACTGTGCCAGGAAGCCATGCCTTCACTCCGCGCCGGAGGAGGGAGTCTTCACCGTTTCCGCCGCTTTGTGGGTGTCCACCGGCTTTTGCACGCCCTGGGTTAAATCGACCTTGCCACGAAAGACGGCATTGTCTTCGATGGCCAGTCGCGCGGCGCGGATGTCTCCGTTGACCTGAGAACCGGCGCGCAGCTCCACGCGTCCGCTGGCAACGATATTGCCTTGCACCGTACCCATCACCAGTACGTCGCGCGCCGACAGATCGGCCGAAAGAACAGCGTTGGGTCCAACCGTCAGACGGCTTTCACTCAGGCTGATCGTGCCTTCGACCTGCCCATCCACATACAAGTCTTCACTTCCCTTCACTTCTCCGCGAATCAACACCGATTTGCCGATACGTGTCGCTGTATTTTCTGCCGCCATGGGTTCATCCTTTGCAAGGTCCAGTTTGAGGCCCTGCCCGCACTATAACAACCCAACATGCCGATGACAAAGATCGCGTGTGGATTTGCATTACGTTTGATGATCGGGATTTCATCTTTGGAGTCGTCGGTTTCCACGTGAAAACTTTGCAACGTCGCATCTTCTTCAGCGTCCAATGGAGTGCGGTCATCGATTGAGTTTTCTAGAAACTGACACCTTAAGCGCTCGGCCAAATTTGATCAACTAACGATCGATATTCGATTCGGATTCGATTGGGATTCTATTCGCAGAGACGTGCCCAAAACTTTTCGATCTCGATTGCATCGCAGAAGGAGTGCTGGAGCGCTCACCACCCTCCTTGCGTTATACTCTCTGATCGGTTGTCCAAAAGCCGTAAGCGCAGAGCAAAATCCTCCAACGCTGAGCGACGCGGCCGCTCGCAAGATGGTGCGGACAGTACTCCAGCGTGAGGATGCTGCTCTGCATCCGACCTCCTGCTGGATGCGGTATCGGCTGCGCAAAGCCAGTCCCAGAATGACCACGACCAAGTGGATCGTGGAGACGCGAGATGGCGATGTTGCGCATCTTGTCGCCTGGAATGACCAGCCACTCTCTCCGCAACGCAACGAACTGGAGGAAGAGCGGCTGCGCTCGCTCGTCGCTGACCCTGGCCTGCAGCGGCATCGCGAACAGCGCGAGGCGGTGGATACGGAGAGGCTGCGCAAGATCATCCATGCACTTCCGGATGCCTTTGTCTATCGCTATGCCGGAGTCATTGACACCACGGACGGGCCAGCATACAGACTCACTTTTCAGCCCAATCCATCCTTCGATCCCTTTGATTTGGAGACACAGGTGCTCAAGGGCATGGCAGGCGAACTCTGGATCAATGCCGCCGCGCAGCGGGTGGTGCGGCTCCAGTGCACGCGTATCCGCGATGTGGATTATGGCCTGGGCCTTTTTGCGAAGCTCGATCAGGGCGGCACACTCCTCATTGAGCAGCATCCGACAGGCCAGCAGCAGTGGCGCATCACGCGTATGGTGTTGCAGATGAACGCGCGCGTTCTCTTCCGCGAAATTCAACTAGACACCACTCTGGAGATGACGGAGTTCGCGCCTGTTCCGCCGGCAATGGACTATCGCGCAGGCATTGCGCTGCTGCGCACACTACCCGATCGTTGAAACAGCGCTCCGAAGCCCGTGACCGCCGAGCCAATCAGCGACGTTCGCGAAAAAAAGCCTTCAGCAACTCGCTGGACTCTTCGGCCAGAAGGCCGGAGTCCAGCTGCATCTGATGGTTCAGCCGAGGATGATTGATGACAGTAAGCACGGAGCCTGCCGCGCCAGCCTTGGGATCCGCCGTCGCGTAAACGACACGATCCACGCGCGCGTGCACCAGCGCTCCGGCGCACATCGAGCAGGGTTCCAGCGTGACGAAGAGAGAGCAGCCGTTGAGCCGATAGTTACCCAGCGCCTGTCCGGCAGCGCGCAGCGCCACGACTTCAGCGTGCGCGGTCGGGTCACTGTCTCGCATCACACGGTTCTGCGCGCGTGCAAGCACTTCGCCCTGATGCACGAGCACGGCTCCGACAGGAACTTCCCCCGCTTCCCCGGCCGCGATGGCTTCGTCCAGCGCCATTTGCAGATATTCAAGATCAGTTTTCGCAACGATGGGCATCTGTTCTGAGTGTACTCAATCGTTCTGCGAAAACGCTGTGCCAGGGGGAAGAACCGCCGGCTGCTGCTGTGTCATGCAGTGCAGCGCACCCAGCCCCCAAATGAAGTCCATGCAGTGAATACCCACCACCTCACGCTGCGGGAAAACCTCACTGAGGATACGAAGTGCGTCGCGGTCCCGCGGGTCATGAAACGTAGGCACCAGCACCCGATCATTCGCAATGTAGAAGTTTGCATAGCTCGCTGGAAGCCTCTGCCGGTTAAAGAAAATTGCTCTCGGCATGGGCAGTTCCATCAGATTCCATTGGCGCCCGGAGGGTGTGCGCGAAGCGCGCAGGCGCTGGAGATTTTCGCGCAGTGGTTGGTGATTTTCATCCCGTGCATCCGGTTCCACAGCAGTCAGGATCACGTCCTCACCTACAAAGCGCGTGATGTCGTCCACATGCCCGTGTGTATCGTCACCGGCCGTTCCGCGCCCCAGCCAGAGCACCTGCTCCACGCCGAGATACTCGGCAAAAGCCTCTTCCAGTTGCTCGCGCAGAACGCCGGGGTTGCGCTGCTGGACTTCGCTCAGAAGGCATTCCTCCGTGGTGATCAGTGACCCGACCCCGTTTGCGTCGATGCTGCCGCCTTCCAGCACGAGCCATCGCGGTCTGCCGTCCGCGCCACGCGCCGTCGGCTGCCAGCGATGCATTCCCAGCAGTTCCGCCACGCGCTCCGGGTTTCGATCATCCAGGCGCCAGTCCGGATACTTCGCCCAGGCATTGAACTTCCAGTCCGTAATGGCGACCTCGCCCGCTGCGTTGCGAACAAAGATCGGTCCGGAGTCGCGCAACCAGACTCGATTGGTGCGCCACAGATGAAACCGCACGCGCTCCAGGCATACGCCCGCCTGCAGGAGCATTGCAGAGGCCCGTCGTTGCAGCGCTTCGTCGCGCACCAGAATTTCGACGCGCTCGCCCTCCGCCAACAGGCGCACGATCTCGACATACACCCAGGGAATTGCGCCAAACTTCCCCGGCCAGTCGCTGGCGTTGTGCGGCCAGGCAATCCATGTCGCTTCGTGCGGCTCCCACTCGGCGGGCATACGGAAACCCAGCGAGCGTGGAGTCTTCCCTGCCTCCATGTTGCTCGTCCTTGCTATAGGTTCTCCGGCGGTCAATTCCCTGCTCCGCTCTGTGGCGTTTCGCGGTCCAGAAAACGCTTCGTCAGCCCCCCGTAGGCGTCGATGCGGCGATCCCTCAGGAACGGCCAGTTGCGGCGCGTCTCTTCAATCAGTACAGGATCGATTTCGGCAATCAGAATCTCCTCCGCGTCGTGGGAAGCCCTGGCCACTATCCGTCCGAAAGGGTCCGCGATGAACGATCCACCCCAGAATTCCAGTCCCAATCCGTCTGCGCGGTTTCCGCGGACATCGCCGTGCTCCATGCCGACGCGATTGACCGCCGCGACATAGACGCCGTTGGCGATGGCGTGCGAGCGCTGGATGGTCTGCCAGGCGTCATACTGGGCCGCGCCGAATTCGGCCTTCTCCGCTGGATGCCAGCCGATGGCCGTCGGATAAAAGAGGGTTTCAGCACCCTGAAGCGCAGTAAGACGCGCCCCCTCCGGATACCACTGATCCCAGCAGACAAGCGTGCCGATGCGACCTACGGAGGTGTCCACGGCCTTGAATCCGAGATCGCCCGGCGTGAAGTAATACTTCTCGTAATAAAGCGGATCGTCGGGAATATGCATCTTGCGATAGACCGAGGCGATGGATCCATCGCGCTCAAATGTGACAGCGGTGTTGTGGTAGAGGCCAGCCGCGCGGCGCTCGAAGAGCGAGGCAATCAGCACGACGGAGCACTCGCGCGCGACTGCGCCGATACGCTCGGTTACTGGCCCGGGAATTGGCACGGCAAGATCGAAAAGATGCGTATCTTCGCGCTGGCAGAAGTACTGCGCCTCAAAAAGCTCCGGCAGGCAGACAACCTGCGCGCCCAGGGACGCTGCCTCGCGGAGGCGCGCCATCGCGGTCTCCAGATTCTGTGCCGGGTTCGGCACCATGCGCATCTGCACCAGCGCGATCCGGTATCCGCGCGTCTTTCCTGCCGCTTGCCTTGTCATTCTGTCTTCACCTTGCCTGTGTACTGCGCTTCGCGCCACCTGTCCAAGTGTAACGAATTTCCATCCGAAACCGCGCCGTCCCACATCCGGATTGCCACCTGTAAATTCCGGGTGTTAGCCTCTATCTTTGGCCCGCATGTTGTGGCATCTGCGGCGTGAGTGTTTGCCGCATCTCCGCCACATAACCCGATTGACCGTACGGAAAGGATAGAAAGCAGCGCGATGCAAAGCACTTATAACGGACTTCCACTCCCGGCAGACGGCTCCCCCATACAGTATTCCAACGGCAAGTTTACGATTCCCGATCATCCCATCATTCCCTACATCGAAGGCGATGGCACAGGACGCGATATCTGGAAGGCGTCGCAGCGTGTCTTTGACGCTGCGGTGGAAAAAGCCTACAGCGGCAAGCGCTCGATCCAGTGGTTTGAGATCTTTGCCGGCGAGAAAGCATTCCGAAAGTTCCAGACATGGCTGCCCGATGAAACGGTGGCCGCGGCGCGCGATCTGCGCGTGTCGATCAAGGGGCCGTTGACGACTCCTGTGGGCGGAGGCATCCGCTCGCTGAATGTGGCGCTGCGCCAGATTCTCGACCTTTACTCCTGCGTTCGCCCGGTGAAGTACTACTCCGGCGTACCTTCGCCGGTGAAGCATCCGGAAAAGCTCGACATCGTCCTCTACCGCGAAAACACCGAGGATGTTTACTCCGGCATCGAGTTTCGCCAGGGTACGCCGGAGGCCGACAAGCTGATTACGTTTCTGAACGACGAGATGCTGAAAGGCAGCAAGAAACAGATTCGCACCGACTCCGGCGTCGGCATCAAGCCGATCTCGATCACCGGAACTCGACGTCTGGTGCGCGCAGCGCTGCGCTTCGCGCTGGAGAGCGGACGCAAGACCGTGACGATTGTGCACAAGGGAAATATTCAGAAGTTTACCGAAGGCGCGTTCCGCGAGTGGGGCTACCAAGTGGCGACAGAGGAGTTCCGTGACCAAGTGGTGACCGAGCGGGAAAGCTGGATACTGGGCAATCTGGAAGCCAATCCAAAGCTGACCGTGGAGGAAAATGCCGCGCTGATTGAGCCAGGGCTGGAGTTTGCCAACGATGAGTTCCGCAATTCCGTCTATGCCGAGGTTCGTTCGGTGATCACCGCGATTCAGGCAACGCACGGCGACGGCAAGTGGAAGAGCAGGATTCTGGTGAATGATCGCATCGCCGATTCAATCTTCCAGCAGATCATTATCCGGCCGGAGGATTACAGCGTGCTGGCGACAACAAACCTGAACGGAGATTACATCTCCGATGCAGCGGCGGCGCAGGTGGGAGGACTCGGCATCGCGCCTGGAGCCAATATCGGCGACGGTTATGCCGTTTTTGAGGCGACACACGGCACGGCTCCAAAGTATGCCGACAAGGATATGATCAATCCCGGCTCGGTAATACTCTCCGGCGTGATGCTGCTGGAGTTTATCGGCTGGAAAGAGGCGGCAAAACTGATCGAAACCGCGCTGGAAAAGACGGTGATGGCAAAGACCGTGACCTATGACTTTGCGCGTCAACTACAAGGCGCAACGAAGGTCGGAACCAGCGAGTTTGCCAACTGTATCATCGCCAACATGTAACCCGGCCGCAAGAACGCGGCCAACTGAAGGAGAAATATGCGTAAAAAAGTCAGTATTGTCGGCGCGGGCAACGTGGGAGCCACCACCGCACACTGGATTGCGTCTAAGGAACTGGCCGATGTTGTGCTGGTGGATATCGTCGAAGGGATTCCGCAGGGCAAGGCTCTGGACCTGCTGGAAGCCATGCCAATCGAAAAGCGCGATGTGCGTGTGACCGGCTCCAACGACTACGCCGAGACGGCGCACTCGGATATCGTGGTGATTACCGCAGGACTGCCGCGCAAGCCCGGCATGAGCCGCGATGATCTGCTGCACACCAACTTCAAGATCATGTCTGATGTGGTGGCGAAGGTGACTGCGCAGTCGCCGGAAGCGATTCTGATCATCGTTTCCAACCCGCTCGACGCGATGGCGCAGACGGCCTTCCGGCAATCGGGGTTCAACCGCGAGCGCGTGATCGGCATGGCTGGCGTGCTCGATTCGGCGCGCTTCCGCACTTTCATTGCCGAGGAACTGAACGTCAGCGTGGAAAACGTGACGGCTTTTGTGCTGGGCGGCCACGGCGACACGATGGTTCCCCTTGCCCGCTACTCGACCGTCGCGGGCATTCCCATTACTGAGCTGATTGCTCCGGACCGCCTCGAGGCGCTGATCCAGCGCACGCGCGACGGCGGTGCGGAGATCGTGAAGTACCTGAAATCCGGCAGCGCGTATTATGCGCCGTCGGCTGCAGCGGTCGAGATGGTTGAAGCAATCCTGAAGGACAAGAAGAAGATATTGCCTTGCGCGGTTTATCTGCAGGGTGAGTACGGGATTGAAGGTTACTACATCGGCGTGCCGTGCAAGCTGGGTGCTGCCGGACTCGAGCAGATTGTCGAGATCAAGCTGACGGCCGAAGAAGACGCGGCGCTGAAAAAGAGCGCGGTTGCGGTAAAGGAACTGTGTGCGGTGATCGGCGTCTGAAGCGTAATCCAACAGAGAGCAAAGGAAAGTCAGAATAGGGCTGCCCAGGTGGCAGCCTTGTTCTTTGTAGTTTTCTCTGGCAGGAAATTGGACCGCTTCGATCACGGGAGTTCCGCCTTCCGATGGAGACACAAACCCATCGATTGTCGGTTGTGCCGCGCATATGCGGTCAGGCATCGTTAGTAGGACTCCAAGAAAGGCCCGCTTCCCGGCGTCTGGTCAGAAGACACACTTTGGCCGAATATCGCACATCGGGCGCTTCTCCTGAATCCTTCGCGAGGTCGACATTGATACGACGTTTCTGCCTGCTGCACTGCGCAATTGTGCTTCTCATGCTCACAGCCGCTCTTGTTATTCCCGGCATGGCACAACCGAAAGAGACGGAACGATCGCCTCTGACATTCTCGCTCTACGACAGGACCAGGCTGGACACCTGGCAGTGGTTTGCCGCTCATGGTTACACCGAAACCTATCCGTATACAGAATCGTTGCTGCGGCTGAGCCTGGCGCAGCGGACACGCCGCTGGGACTGGATGGCCGAGCTTGCGCAACCAGCTCTTCTTGGCCTGCCCACAGATGCGGTATCTGCGAATCCCGCACAGGGGCAGCTTGGCCTTGGCGGCACCTATTACGCTGCTGGCGGCAACAATTCCTATCCTGCGGCCGCATTCTTCAAGCAGGGCTTTCTTCGCTATCGCTTTTTGCGTTCCGGCACGTCGCTGCGGCTGGGGCGCTTCGAGTTCTTCGAGGGCCAGGAACTGACGCCGCGTCTGGCCACGCTGCAATGGCTGCAAACCAATCGCATCGCGCAGCGGCTGGTGGGCAACTTTGCATTCACCAACGCGCAGCGAAGCTTTGACGGCATCGACGGGCACCTGAGCGCAGGCCGAGCGGACGTTTACGCTTTTGGCGGACGCGCCGATCAAGGCGTTTTCAACATGAATGGAAATCCGGAGCTGAACGTCGACCTTCAATATCTGGCGCTTTCGCGCATGGAATTGGGCGGGCACCTGTTGTGGCGTATCTTCGCTATCGGCTACCATGACGGTCGCACCGGCATCACAAAGACTGACAATCGTCCACTTGCCGTACGCGCGGCGGATCACGGAAACGTCCGCATTGGAACCTACGGCGGCGACCTGCTGGCTAGCGCGCCCTTGGGCCGAGGAAACGCGGATTTTCTCTTCTGGGGCGCACTGCAGAACGGCTCCTGGGGTACGCAGTCACACTCCGGCAGCGCGCTGGCAGTCGAAGGCGGCTATCAGATGACGCAAGTGGCTTCAACGCCCTGGCTGCGCGCTGGCTATTACCTTGGCAGTGGCGACAATAACCCGTCCGACAACCGACATACGACGTTCTTTCAACTGCTGCCGGCGCCGCGGGTCTATGCGCGAACGCCATTCTATAACCTGATGAATAACCAGGATACGTTTGTGCAGGCGATCGATCGGCCAGCGAAACGGCTGGAGCTGCGCAGCGATCTGCACTGGATTCAGCTCGCAGCCAACAACGACCTTTGGTATCAGGGCGGCGGCGCATTCGATAACAAGGTTTTCGGCTATGTGGGACGTCCAAGCAACGGCCACAGCACATTTACTTCGTTCTGGGATATCTCGTCGGATTGGCAGACTACGCGCAATCTTGCCCTGAACTTTTACTATGGGCACGCCTGGGGAAAGAGCGTGATCGCCGACATTTATCCTGTGGATCGCAACTTGCAGTTTGGCTATGCGGAGCTGGTCTACCGGTTTCAGCAACCGATGCGCTGAATCACGCGCGCCGAAAGAGGTTGCCGGGAACGGCGCGGCTGTAAGTCGTTGTTCCGTTATGGCCGCGTCGAGTTCCGCTCTCTCAGGGCCGCGAGCGCATGGCAGAGATATCTTCCACAGGAGCCAGTCGCGGGCCTTGCAGAAGCTGCATGGTGAGCAGGAGAGCCGGAATGAGGAAGATGGTCGACCCAGCGACCCACATGAAGGCTCCGGCAGCGATCTGGTCGGAGAGCGCACTGAGGCCAAAGGGACGCGGCATGACCTCGCCGTAGCTGGGGTAGAGCAAGCGCCCGGAGAAGCAGAGGAATGCAGAGAGACCAGTGTTGACCAGGTCGGCCAGCAGCAGGTAAGGAATCACCGGCCAGCGAGAGCCGGTGGAATGGAATGGCCAGGGTCGCAGGATGGGCCACCAGAAGAGCAGACTGGTGGACAAGAAACAGAGATGCTCGAAGTTGTGCCAGTTCTCCGAACTCAGGGCAAACTCATAAGCCGCGGGAATATGCCAGCAGATGTAAGCGAGGTTCATCGCCAGCCAGGAGAAGCGAAGATCGACGAGCTTGCGCGCGATCCTGTGGAAGATGGGGCGGCGAAAGAAAAATGACAGGAAATTGCGGATGAACCAGCGTGGCAATCCGCGAAGGACAGGAACTACCGGGCAGCCGAGAACGATGAGCGGCGGCGCGATCGACATCAGTACGAAGTGCTGGCCCATGTGCATGAAGAGCAGCGATTCGCTGAAGGTGTCCAGTGGAGATGAGACGGCGACGAAGAGTGCTGCAATGCCGGCGACGAAGCAGGCCATGCGCCACGGGGAAATCGCGGCACGGCGCGTACGCCGCAGCCGCAGCCAGCCAGTGAGATAGATCAGCAGGGATAAAATCAGCTCCGCCGTGACGATGGGCGGGATATCCCAGCGCGTGAAGAGATCGGCCAGTGTGACCTGCTCCATTCGACTAATGTCCTGATGGTCCTGTAGCCGCTGCCTGAGCCGCATCTGCGGCGGCAGGCTCGTTGGCGGGATGGAGGGTTTCAAGGAAGCTGACCAGCGCGGTGACTTCGGAGGGCGAAAGGTTCTTGCCGTAGGCGGGCATGTTGCCGCCGCCCTGCAGAACCTGACGAATGAGCTGGTCTTTGGTCATGCGCGTAGCAATGTCGTCCAGTGCCGGCCCGCGTTGGCCGCCGTAGCCTGCGATGGAGTGGCAGTTGCGGCACTGTTTGGCCTGGAAGACTACTGCTCCTTCGCGCTCCAGCGGGCTGGCGGTGTGCAGAAAACGAGCCGGAATGGATGGCCCGCCGCTCCAGGCATCCATGTGCGGACTCCACGGCGTGTAGGTGCCAAGATGCGTAAGCACACCGAAGGAAACCGCCACAGTGGTCAGCACGAGAATGGCGATCGGGCGCCGATGCCAGCTTTTTTCGCCTTCGGCTGCATAAAAAGGCAGGCCGAGCAGTGCGGCAATACCCAGCACGGGCGCGATGAGCAGAAATGGAGTCTCCAAGCTTGGCGGCAGATAGGAGAGAACCGCATAGAGCCAGAGGAAGAAGAAATCCGGCTTGGGCACAGTCTGAATGATGGTCGGGTCGGGTTGGCCACTAGGGCCGAAGGGGCCGAAGACGACGGCGCAGACGGCTACGGCGGCGATGATCGCCGCGGAAAAAACTGCGTCCTTCCAGACGCCGCCGGGGACAAAGGGCAGACCGTCCCGAGTGGTTAACTCATGGTACTCGGCCATGTACGTGGAGCGGCGCACGACGCGGCCAGGCATGGGCCACTCGTTGATGCCGAGCTTGAGGACCATCCACACATGCAGAAAGGTGAAAACCAGCATGAGACCGGGGATGACAAAGACATGCAATGTGAAAAAGCGCGAAAGTGTGGCGCCAGCGATGATGGGGCCGCCAAGCATCATGTGGACGAGTGAACCGCCGACCCACGGAACTCGGCTGACAATGGAGGCTCCGATGCCGAGACCCCAGTAGGCATCCTGGTCAAAACGCATGACCTGCCCGGTGAAGGCCATGCCGAGAGTCATCAACAGCAGGAAGACGCCGAGCGTCCATGTGAATTCACGGGGGTATTTGTAGGCTCCGAAGAGGAAGACCTGAGCCATGTGAATGAGCACGACGGCGACCATGAAGTTCGATCCCCAGCCGTGCATGGCGCGCAGAAACCATCCCAGAGTGAGCTGATGATTGAGGAAGTTCAGACTGTTCCATGCTTCCCCGGCGGACGGCACGTAGACAAGCGCCAGCAGGATGCCGGTGACAATCTGAAGCAGGAGCAGCGTGAAGGCAGCGCTTCCGAAGACGTACCACCAGCTTGCGGTACGGTTAGGAATAGGGTGCTCGGCCATCTCGATGAGCGGCTTGCCGAGTTGCAGGCGATGGTCGAGCCAGGAGTATATCTGCTTCAGCCTCGACATGGGGAGTCTCCCTTGGTCCGGTCATGGCCGCCGTCGAGCTGCACGAGCTTTGCGGTGTTGGACAATGTCGGCATCTGTCCGGCGTCAATCTGGAGCGTGCTGCCAACGATGCGCGCGTCATAGGTAAAGAGACCACGCTCGGGTGGTCCGGAGGCGCGTGATCCATCGGCGTAGTAGGCGCCGCCGTGGCAGGGACACATGAAAAGCTGCGACTGCGGGAACCATCGGACCGGGCAGCCGAGGTGGGCGCAGTTGATGGCAAAGACCTGAAACTCGCGCTCTGCGACGCGACGTACCCAGCAGGCGACGCCGCTGGTCTCTCCGTCCCAACTGAGACGAACCGGATTCGTAAATTTGGCCAGACGCGTCTCGCCAACGGGAAAATCTGCGATCGGGCCGAGCGAGACCCACGATTTGTAGGCCGCATCGGGCTTGACCGCGGCAAAGAGATACTTGAGCACAGGAACGGTGATCGCGAGGCCGACAACTGCATTGAAGGCAATGCCGATCTTAAGCAGCAGCCAGCGGCGCGAGACGGTCAGACGATCCTCTGCAGGGGCGTGGCTCTGGGGCATCGGGTTTTCTTCCGGATGGCTTGGAATGTTCACGGCTTACTTCTCCTGTGTGTGTGGCGCAGTCTTCCCCGTTTCACTCTGTTCGGGATAAGGCTGGCCAGGCGTGGCGACGCGCAGCGAAACCAGATAGGCGACGAGATCGGTTACGTCCTGATCGGTGATGGCTCGACCGCCACCCACCGTCAGCCAGCCGGGATGTCCGAGGTCCGGGCGACCGGCGATGAGGATGGTGCGCAGCGCCTGTTCACTGACGAGCGCGAGATAGGTTGGGTCGGTAACCTGCTGCCGTCGACCGCTGTGGCAGGATCGGCAATCCGACTGGTAAAGTTGCTGGCCACGCGCTGTGTTGCCGGTCAGGGTGCTGGTGTAAGGAGGCATCTGCACCGGGTGTACCAGGCTGGCCGAAGCCCATCGCCTGCGCATTCCTGCAACCAGCGCATCCACCTGCGCATCTGTGAGCATGCCTCCGGCGGATTCGCCGAATGCAGGCATCTGCGTGCCCGGTACGCCATCTCGAATCACGCGGTGGAGTGTTGCATCGTCCAACAGTTGTTGCAAAACAGCGTTGTTCAGGTCGATTGCGGGACCATCCTGACCGTTTGCGCCATGGCAGGCTGAGCAATTCTCGCCGTAGAGCCGGTCAAAGGAAACAATCTGATCCGGACGAGGAACCGGCTGCACGGAGTTCATGGTAGGCAGATGAGACGCACAGCCGATAAGGATCGAGCAGACCGCAAGCAGAGAGACTGAGTGAGCGCGATGCATCAGTTCCTGTCCTCCGCGTCGGGGCGCATCAGTTCCTTGGCTTCGATGCCCATGCGCAGAGCAAACGGTAGCGGCTGCCGAGTCTGGATACGCCCGGTGCGCACGACAACCATTCCGGCAACGATGCCAAAGAACAGCTGCGAAACTGCAAACCACCCCCAGGCAATGCGATCCGCGAAGGCGGGATTGATGAACCACATCGCAGAGTGCAGCATGCCGGTCCAGAGTACGGGAGCGAGAATTCCGCCAAGCAGGATCGGGTGCCGCGGCCACATGGGCAAAACAGCGCCGTAGAGCAGCCCGACCAGCAGACAGACTGCCGAGTGGATGACGATAGCAATCAACAAGCCACTCCAGTGAAATGCAGCAATGTACTCGGTACTGGGATTGGTCCAGAAGGCTGCACCAGCGCCGCCCAGCAGATTGACCGCATACCAGATGCTGTGCTGCGTAAGCAGACCGAAGAGCAAAGCCGGCAGGATCATCGCGATGCCTCCGGCGATGCCGCCTTTGATGCCGGAGCTGATCGGGTAGCTCTCGATCGGCAGGTACGAGCGCTGAACCTCACTGATCTGGATCCGAGAGACCTGCGTGCGTACAGTGGCGACGACGGTGGGGCGGGCGATAACAGGAACTTCTTCGTGACGCTCGTGGGGAAAGATTTCACGGACCCAGCCCACGAGAGCGCAAAGCATGAGGATGAGGCCCGCGATGCCAACGCCTGCATTCATCACAAGGCTGGCGAAGCAGAGTGTTACACCGAAGGCGAGAACAATGGGCCATGCAGTACTGGCAGGCAGTGCTACGTGGGAGCCGTCGGAGGTGTGCGGATGGTGCTGTTCGCTGCTCATATCGTCACCGACCAATGAGATAGACCACTGTGAAGACTACGACCCAGACGAGATCGACGAAATGCCAGTAGAGCGCTATGACGGCGAAGCGCTCGCTCTGAGATTCCGAGAAGCGATCAAGCAATGCAAGCACGAGCACGACACTCAACATGCTCAGACCCAAAAGAACATGCGTCGCGTGAAGGCCGACGAGAGAATAAAACGTGGTGCCGAAGAGGTTGGTTCGGATCGTCAACCCATCGCGGTAGATCAGCTTGTGCCACTCGATGGCCGTTCCAACCATAAAGACCAGGCCGAGCAGGATTGTGGTGGCAAGCCAGGCGACAAATGCGCGCATCTTTCCGTGCTCGATGGCGTGCTCCGACCGCCAGATGGCGAAGCTGCTCGACAACAGGCAGATGGTGCCCAGGATCGGCACCTCCAGTACCTGTGCAGGCGTTGGGCCGGTCAGGCTTTTGCCAATGTAAAAGATGTAGGCGACTACGAAGATCGTGAAAAGCGCGGACTCGCCAATGATGAGCGAGAGCATGCCGACGCGTCCGCGCGAAGGCAGTTTCCATTCCCGTTCCGACGCCGATGGGAAAACCTGGGTTGAGGTGCTCATCCTTCGTACTCCCAATCCGGATCGTGAGGGTGTTTCAAATCCCACAGCGGCCTGCGGCTGCGTACCTCAGGCTCCACGGCGAAGTTATAGACGGGCGGCGGAGACGAGGTCGTCCATTCCAGCGTCCATGCGTCCCAGGGGTCGTCGCCTGCTTCATCGCCGCGAAAGTAGGAGACGATGAAATTCCAGGCAAAGATGAGAATGGCAATGGCCTGAATAAATCCGCCGACAGAGATGATCATGTTCAGCGTGTTCCATCCGCGATCCGGTTGATAGGTGTAGATCGAGCGCGGCATGCCGAGTATTCCCAGAAAGTGCATGGTGTCAAAGGTAATGTGGAAGCCGATGACGAAGAGCCAGAAATGCCACCGGCCGAGTCGTTCGCTCATCATTCTGCCGGTCGCTTTGGGATACCAGTAATAGAGACCGGCAAAGATGCAGAAGACGATGCCGCCGACCAGCACGTAGTGGAAGTGGGCGATGACAAAGTAGGAATTGTGCAGTTGCCAGTCCAGAGGCGCGACGGCAAGCATGATGCCAGTCAGGCCAGCGATCAGGAACTGATAGAGAAATCCGAGGCAGAAAAGCATGGCAACACTGAAACGGATGCGCCCACCCCAGATTGTGGCGATCCAGTTGAAGATTTTGATGCCCGTGGGAATGCCAACAAGCATTGTGGAGAGGACGAAAAAAGCGTTGGTGACCGAGGTCATGCCGACGGTGAACATGTGGTGTGCCCAGACACCCAGACTGACAAACATGATGCCGACCGACGCGGCGACCATCGCCGGATAACCGAAGATGGCTTTGCGCGAAAAGACCGGAATAATCTCGTTGGCGATGGCGAAAGCGGGCAGAACAAGTACATATACCTCAGGATGACCAAATATCCAGAAGAAATGTACCCAGACGAGAGCCGAGCCACCGGCCTGCGTGTCAAAGAAATGTCCTCCAAGGTAACGATCGATGAGCAGCATGAACTGCGCTGCTGTGAGCGGGGTGATGGTGACCAGAGTGAGGCCGCTGACGACCAGATAAAGCCAGGTGAAGAGCGGCATGCGCATCAGTGTCATGCCACGGCAGCGCATGGAAAAGATGGTGGCGATGATGTTGACTGCGGTTCCCAGGGTGCCGAATCCGCTGACGATGAGCGCCAGTGCCCAGTAATCCGTTGCGTTGCCGGGCGAAAAGGTACGGGCGGTCAAAGGCGCATAGGCGAACCAGCCAACATCCGGCGCATTGCCCACACCATAGAGTCCGCTGCCGCCCAGAAAGCTGTAGTAAAGCAGCAATCCTCCAAAGGCCGTGAGCCAGAAGCTGAGTGCATTCAGGCGCGGAAAGGCCATGTCGCGCGCGCCAATCTGCAACGGAACAATGTAGTTGGCGAAGCCAAAGAGGATCGGCATCCCAACGAGAAAGACCATCGTGGTGCCATGCATCGTGAAGAATCGGTTGTAAACCTGCGCAGTGAGGAAGTGATTGTTGGGAATGGCAAGCTGAATGCGGATGAACAGAGCCTCGGCGCCGGCAACGAGCAGGAAAAAAATCGAGTAGAGGATATACAGAATGCCCAGTCGCTTGTGGTCGACCGTAACAATCCATCCGTGAAGCCATTCCAACCAGTCAGCAGAACGGATCCCGCCCTGGGCAGCTTCCGGCGTTTCACCGATCGGCATGGGAAGATCGCTCATAGTTCACCCTGCTCCATTCTCACTTCTTCTACTTGAGTGTGGCCAGATATGCAGTTAGCTGGTCAAGCTGCTGATCATCCAGTTGCATGGCCGGCATCAGTGCGCCGTCCTTGTAGTGGCTGGGGTCTTTGATCCAGGCACGCAGGTGTTCCGGTGTGTTGGTCACGGCTCCGGAGGCGATCGTACTCCTGCTCATCAGATGCGTCAGATCCGGACCGAAGGTGCCTGTCGCTGCGGTTCCGGCAATCCGATGGCAGTTCATACATGCCTCGGTCTCAAATATCCGTCGACCGACGGCAACTTGAGAATCCTGCACTGCAATCCGTTGCTGGTTTTTCACCCAGGCGGCGAAATCGGATGGAGTATCTACATAGACGCGAAGCAGCATGAGCGCATGCTGCGAGCCGCAGAACTGTGCGCACTGGCCAAGATACAGTCCCGGCTTGTGCGGGTCAATCCACATAGTGTTTTCGTGGTTGGGAATCAGATCTGTTTTCCCCGCCAGCTGCGGCACCCAGAAGCTGTGAATCACGTCCGCAGAAAGCAGTTTGAGATAGGTGGGCTGCGGAGCACGTACAGGACTGACGGGAACGTGTAGCTCGTTTGCAGTGACAATGCCAAGCGCAGGATAACGGAATTCCCACCAGAACTGATGGCCCACGACCGTTACATCTAGAGTTTTCTTGGGCTTTGGCGCGTCCTGAATTACGAAAATGATGCGCGCTGTGGTCAGAAACAGAACCGCTACGATCAACACCGGAACCACGGTCCATGCCAGTTCCACCTGCGTGCTGCCGTAGATCTGCGGCGGCTCGATTGTGGTGCCTGAATTTGTGCTCCGAAAACGGAAGATGGCCACAGTAAGCAATCCTGCGACCACGACGAAGATTGCTCCGGTAATCAGGAATACAAAGATTGAAAGACCAAAAATCTGGCGTGCCGGAGTAGCGGCGGGCGCGAATATATTCGGGAGCGAGCCGGTGGTTTCCGCAGTTGCCGACCGATGGAAACTGACAAGAGCCGTCGCAACCAGCCACTGGAAAATCATCCTAGCTCGCTGCATGAAAATCAGAGCCTCCCGCGACACACCCGTCGCATGACCAGACTGCTTTTATGCCGGTCGCTGATGAATTCACTACCCGCTTCGGAGTCTTCCACGACGCGGGGCACTCATCGTTCAACCGGAAAAATATCTGCGGTTTCTGAAGAATTTCCACCTGGCCCCTGATGAAGCCGCTCGCACAAATACGCCCGTGGGCCGCCGACTCAATTCTTCCCTTCTCCCCGGCATCTGTTTATTGTGGCCCATCGAACCGAAGCGCGTTGCATTCCGCAGGACACTCGTTCCAGAGTCAGAAACCGAACGCTTGCAGATTAGCACAAGCACTCCGCGATCAAAAGCATTCCGAGATGCCGATAGTCGCGAAAAACTCTCCATGAGCGAGGATTCAACCACGCGAAGCGTCATCTCTCCGCATCGCGTATCAGTCACCACGCATCGTGGTCAGTGCGATTCGCTCCGCGAGCGTTATCGCGTTGACGATCTCTGTTTGCAACCTCCATCTACGTCGCCATTTCAACTCTGTCCCGGCTGGTTTTTTACCCGCACAAAACGGCCCGAATCTGCTATCGTGCCGACTATGGATTTTCTGCGAACTTCCGCGTTCCCCAATCCGCTCACCCCGCTAAATTTGCCGCTCTCCTTGCTGAATGTCTCCGCTGTCGGCCTTTTGGGCTGCTTCCTCATCGCTCCCCCAATCCACGCGGATCCGGCGCAGGCCCATACGTGCAGCAGCGCGCTGGTGCGGGCGGAGTTCGCATCGGACGGGCAGTATTCGGTCCATCTCGCAGCAACGAACAGTCTTCTGCGTGGCAAAGAGCCTGATACCAAGTCTGGTGCCGCGCCAGAGCATGGCTCCGTGGAGCGAAGCCAGGGACACGATGCGCTCGGCGATTACTGCGAGCTGCGTTTTCGCTCGGGCACGGCTTCGGCACAGACCGACTCCATCCGCGTCTATCGCTCTTCGCCTGTCGTCACCTTCCGCACACAAAACCAGCGCAACACCACCGCGCCACTCACCTTCCCCGTGCTCTCCGGTTTCGCTTCGACGATGCATCGTCTTGGTTTTCGCGTGCAGCCATTCGGTGGATTTCAGTTCAACTTTCTCGGAACCCAGGGCCCGTGGGTACTCTTCGATGACCAACGCAACGCGTTCGTGCTTTCCCCCGCCGATCACTTCTTTGTCAGCAAAATGGAGATGCAGCAGAACACCCTGCATTCTTCCCTCGTAGACGCAATTCATAACCTCCCCGCCGGATTCACACACACCACCGTTCTCGTCGTCGGCAGCGGCATCCACACCACACTCACTTCCTGGGGACACGCCATGCAGTCCTGGGCTGCGCGAACTCCTCTTGCCAACGATTCGGACACTCTGCTTCGCAGCCTGAGTTACTGGACCGATAACGGCGCAACCTACTACTACAAATTCGATACACAGCTCGGCTACACCGGAACGTTGCTGGCCACGGCAAAGAAGTATCAACAAGCGCATGTACCCATCGGCCTGATGCAGATCGACAGCTGGTTTTACCCCAAAGGCCCGCAGCAGAGCTGGAGCCTCTTCAACTGGAAGAATGGAGCTGGCGGCGCGTATCTCTACGAGCCGGACAAGCGCCTGTTCCCGAAGGGGATGGGATCTTTCGCCGAGCAGTTGCATCTGCCGCTCGCCGTGCATGGCCGCTGGATTGACCAGAGCAGTCCCTATCGTTCGATGTACGCGATCTCCGGCAACGTCATCGTCGATCCTCGCTACTGGGAGGCAACCGCCACCTGGATGCAGGCGGCGCATGTGGCCGTCTACGAACAAGACTGGCTCGGTTCCTTCGCCCAGGCGGCGCAGGATCTGACCAGCCCGCAGAAATTTCACGACGCGATGGCCCGCTCGATGCAGGCGCATGGCATCACCATGCAGTACTGCATGCCCGCGCCTGCGGATTACCTGCAGGGCACTCGCTACCAGAACCTGACCACGATCCGCACCAGTGATGACCGCTTTGAACCTAAGAAATGGGATGCCTTCCTCTACGATTCGCAGATTGCCTACGCGCTCGGCATCTGGCCATGGACCGACGTTTTCATGAGCAATGAGCTGCCAAATCTGGTTCTGTCCACGCTGTCATCCGGACCGGTGGGCGTGGGCGATGCCATGGACGCGATCGACGCGGCCAATCTGCGTCGCGCTGCCCGCGCCGATGGCATAATCGTCAAGCCGGATCACGGCATTCGTCCGCTCGATCGCGTTTATCTTGAGGACTCCTTCGCCACTGCTCGCAGCAGCGAGGCTGCCGACACCAGTGCGTCCGGTCCCATTCCCGCTCAACGCGCAAAGCCATCTGGCGTCATGATCGCCCTTGCATCCACACACCAGCCCGCAGCGCGTGTCTCTTATCTCTTCGCATACCCGCGCACTTCGGAGAAATCGGCAAAGTTCACTCCTGCCGAGCTTGGATATGGGGGTAGAGCCTTCGTCTATAACTGGCGTACCGGGAAAAGCGCCGTCCTCGATGCTGGCACTGCCTTCGATCTCGGCCTCACCGATGGCTGGGGCTATGCGGTTGTTGCGCCTGTCGGACAGACCGGATTGGCCCTTGTCGGCGATCCTCAGATGATCGCAACTGCCGGGAAACAACGCATGAGCGCTCGCTTCGACAAGTCCGGTGCGCTCGTCCTCAGGGTCCACTTCGCCACAGACGAACCGGAACTTTCACAACTCCTTTACGCGGAACGCCCTCCGCAACTCCGCATCCTCGCTGGCCATCTCACCGGGAAGCACTTCGATCCCTCCACCGGCCAACTGCGCCTTAAGCTCACACCCGGCCCGGCCGGTTACGCAGAAGTCAGCCTGGTCGGTAGCGCGCCTTCACCCGATAGTCGTCCATCCCTGCACCATCCCGCGCTCTGATCCGGATGTGGAAGTTTCCCGGACAAGCGACAGCACTTGGCGAGGACCATAATTTTGCATTTCATTCGCCATCAAGGGCAAATGAGATGCCTTGCCAGACTGAACATGAGGATGATCCTTGATGGTGGGCGATGCAGGATTCGAACCTACGACCTCCACCGTGTGAAGGTGGCACTCTACCGCTGAGTTAATCGCCCGATCTGCTTCCGCGTAGCCGTAAGACGGCCAAAAAGCGGCTGAACTAAAACTGTCACGCGCCGGAATCGCGTCTTGAGCGGTTCTGGATCGCGTCGGGAGCACAGTGCGCTGGAAGCATCAACGGAGCTAGAATATCACCTCTTTGAGCCAGTGGACAAAAAACGTACAGACAAACTCAGCACCCACCCCGGACAAGCTCTCGGAGACCCCTTCCGATGCGGAGCGACTTCCTTCGGCGGCAGTGTAGAATTGTCGCAAACCGGCCGCAACTTTTCATCGAGAGTCGTGTCCACAGTGACATGGCGACCCTGGTGATGGGCAATCCGGGCCTGGGCATGAAAGATACCATCGAACCGGAAGCACAACACGCAACGGCATACCGCAGCGTTGCGGGAACGGCAACGCGCGACGACTCGGAGATCATGCTTGCGGTCGCCGCCGGAGACGAAAGCGGTTTCACGTATCTGGTCGGCAAATATCACCGCCAGATCGTACATTTTCTTTACCGGATGGTGCATTCTGAGGCGATTGCCGAGGAGCTTGCGCAGGAGACGTTTCTGCGCGTCTACCGCTCACGGACAAGCTATCGCGCGGAAGCGAAGTTCAGCACGTGGCTCTATCGAATCGCCACCAATCTGGCCGCCAATCACGCCCGCGACACCAAAGGCGAGCGAGAGACCCCGCGCATGGAGCTGGATGCAGTCGACGCCATAACCGGCACGATGCCCGAGGTCGCCGACAGTACACCGGATATCGAGCACCAGTTGATGCGCAACGAGCGCATGGCGGCGATACGTCGGGAGGTGGACCGGCTGCCCGAGCGTCAACGCATGGCGGTCCTCATGCACAAGTATCAGGAGATGGATTATCGCCAGATTGGAGAGGTGCTGCAGTTGAGTGAATCCGCAACAAAGTCGCTGCTATTTCGCGCATATCGATCTTTACGGGAAAGCTTACGGGAGTATCTGTAGATCAAGTCGGAAAATGAATTCTGGAGAGAGCCAAATCGAAGAAAACAGCCGAGGGACATCGGCGAATCACAGGGGGTGAATTATGAAGAATTGTAAACAAGTACAAACGGAATGGATGGAACGTATGGGCCAGACGAATCCGGCCGAAGGCCTGGCTTCGTCCTCTTCGATACAGGTGCATATCGATGGCTGCCAGAGCTGCCGCAAGGAGATGTCCGAGATGCGCAGCCTGATGCAGGCGATGGACGCCTGGCAGGCGCCGACGCCGAATCCATATTTTATGACCCGCTTTGAAGCGAGTCTGGCCGAAGAGCGGGCTGCTCGGCCGGAAGGATGGTTCGCTCGCATCCAACGCCATTTGCATGCCCGCGTGGTATATGGCCTGCGCTGGCGTTTCCAACCGGTGGCTGCGACGGCGCTTTCGGTTCTGGTGCTGGCGGGGGGCGGCGCATATCTGGGCTTCATGCTGCCGGAGCCGCAGCCAGCGCCGGCAGTCATCACAGTAAGTCCGGCAGTTCTTCAGGACTTGCAGAATATGGAGACGAATGCTTCTGCGCTGGACACTCTGGAAAACCTTTCGACCAATTCCGACTGAAGCGCACCCGCTGTTATGCATCTGAAATCCGCCTGGCTTCGTGGACGCTGCGAAGGCCTGGCATGATCCTGAAGGGAAAACCTGGAAACTGGCCACATGGAATCAACGCAATGAACCGGATCAACAGAGCGGCCTTCACGCAGTATGCAGTACTCGCTGCATGCCTGGGCATGCTGTTGCCCGCTCCACTGCTTCATGGTCGGCAACAGCGGCCGGCGTCTCCACCGTCCTCCGGCAGGATTGTCGAACCGCCGACCTCTTCGCCCTCAACCTTCCGGCATCTCACGCCAAGCGGTCATCTTCCGGACTGGCTTGCCCATCATCAGAATCTTCCCATCCAGCAGCAGGAGATGCTGCTGCGCCGCGATCCTGCATTCAATCGCCTGCCCGCCGCCTCGCAGCAGCGACTCATGGATCAACTCATCCGCATCGACACCATGCCGCCCGCGCGGCGCCAGCGTTATCTAGCTCGCAACGAGGCAATCGAGCGTCTGACTCCGCAGCAGCACGCGGCCTTCAACCGTTCGCTGAGCCAGTTGAATGCACTCCCGGCAGATCGCCGCGAAGCTGTCAGCCGCGCTTTCCGCAGCCTGCGTCAGTATCCGCCGGACCAGCGAAGCGCACTGCTGAATGGGCCGCCGTACAGCGACTCACTCCGTCCGGAAGAACGCGGCATCCTCGGCAATCTCTTGTCCGTCGAGCCATATCTTCCCCCTGCATCTGCGCAAAAAGACCCTCCGGCAGGCAGCGCTTCATCTCCGAAATAAATTGCGCATCACAAACAGTGCGTTCGCAGGCCGCTCGGCTAACCGTCGCATGAAGTACGGATACCATTCCTGGCCGAAAGGCAGATAGATGCGCATACGATATCCCTCCTGCACCAGTTTCCGTTGCAGATCACGTCGCACCCCGTAGAGCATCTGGAATTCGAATCGATCGGTTTGGATCCCGTTGTTCTGTGCGTAGTCCTTCACTGCGCGGATCATCGCCTCGTCGTGCGTAGCAATCCCGTGATAGATCGGGCTGGAAAGCAATCGGCCGGCGAGCAGAATGTAGTTTGTGTCCACGTCGGCTTTCCGCGGGAACGCGACAGTCGGAGGTTCCTGATAGGCTCCCTTGCACAGCCGGACACGGATTCCGTCCTCGATCAGTTGCGCAATATCCTGCTCGGAACGGAATAAATAGGCCTGGATCACCACGCCGATATGCCCCGCATAACCGGGTCGCGCGTGCATACGACGCACCAGATCGATCGTCTGCTGCGTCAGCGCAGAGCCTTCCATGTCGATACGGAGAAAATTTCCGGTCGCCTGGCAGTGCTCCGTCAGCCCACCTACGATCCTCTCGGCCAGTTCGGGAGAAAACTCCATACCCATCTGCGAGAGTTTCACGCTGATATTGGCGTTCAGCTTGCGCAGCGAAATCTGCTCCAGCAATCGGTGATAGGTCTTCGCTGCTCGCTGTGCCTCGGCTTCATTGGTCACACTTTCGCCCAGTGAATCGAGCGTGACGCTCATCCCCAGTGCATTCAACCTCTCTGCCACGAGCAAAGCGTCTTCAATCTCTACTCCAGCCACAAACCGGGAACTCATTTTGCGGCCCATGTGTGAGCTTTCACCAAAACGGCGCATCAAACGGTTGGTGGACATCGCAATGAACAGGCTGCGCATCAGGGGCATTGTCGCTGGAACCTCAGAAATCAGAAATAGACAGACCGAGCCATGCTCGAGTGTGGCACAGAGGCCCGATATCCTGCTACCGGCCTTCGTTCATGTCCCCGCATCGGTGACGCAAGTCACAGAACTCTGTACCGGATACACGATAGAACTGCTTCGGGGGTCGGCTTGATCTGATGAAAAGACTTTCCCTGCGTACTCTTTGCAATGCAGACCGAAACGGTCGTATACTTAAGACGGACCAAACTGGTCGCATTTCTGCTTTCCCATCCCGCAGATTCCGGAAAGCAAGGCAGAGAGTGAAGCGCTTGAGTATGCTGAGCGAACTGGAAGTGGGCAGCACCGGCATCATCGAATCCGTCAATCTTCCGCCCGGAGTTCATAACCACCTGATGTATATGGGATTTCTTCCCAATGCACGAGTCCAGGTGCTGCATCGCGCACCAGCCGGCGACCCAACCGTCTATGCCATTGATGGTCTGGAGATCGCCCTGCGGCGGGAGACGGCACAGGCCATACAGGTGCGCTCCACGCGTTCGACGCAGCCCGCCGCGCGGCTTCCACGGACGCGCCGTTCTCTCTCAAAGGATGCCGAATGAGCGAATGCTGCACACCGGCTCCATATAAACCGCCCGCGCCCGTCGACAACAGCCAGGCACTGCGCACCATCGCGCTCATTGGCCCGCCGAACTCCGGCAAATCCACGCTTTTCAACCGGCTGACCGGCCTGCGTCAGAAGGTAGCCAACTATCCCGGCGTCACCGTTGAGCAACGCATGGGGGCCATGGCTGGCATCGGACGCAATGACCTCACACTCATCGACCTGCCCGGCATTTACTCGCTTGATCCATTCTCTGAGGATGCGCGTGTTTCGGTCGAAGTGCTCGAAGGGCGGATGCCCAACACACCGAAACCAGACGCAATTCTGCTGGTTCTTGATTCGCTGCACCTCACACGCCAGCTCATGCTGGCCGCGCCCGTGCTCGCGCTCGGGCTGCCAACGATGGTTCTGCTCAACATGAGCGACCTGATGGAGATGCGCGGCGGCGAGATCGACCCCCTGCGCCTGGCCCAGGAACTGGGAGCGCCGGTGGCGCGCATCAGTGCAGCCAAAGGCACAGGGCTGGAATCCATCCAGCTTTTTCTCAACCGCCATCGCGGAGAAGATGCCAATCTGGCCGTCACCACCGTCCTGCCCGTGGTCGGCAACGCCGTCAGTGCGCATAAGTGGGCCGCGCAGGTCAGCGCACGCACCGGGTATCGCGCGCCGCTGTCGCAGGCTGCCAGCCGCAGACTGGATGCAGTTCTGCTGCATCGTTTCTGGGGACCGCTGTTTTTTTTGGTCGTCGTCTTCAGTGTCTTCGAGGTTGTCTTCAGCATTGGCCAGCCGCTCAGCGACGGACTGGGCGACGTGCTGGCTCGCGCGGGTGCTTACGTCACAGGCTTTCTGCCCGACGGCTGGCTGCGTTCGCTCGTGCTCGACGGTGCCTGGAAGGGCGTCAGCTCGGTACTTGTCTTCCTGCCGCAGATTCTGCTCCTCTTTCTTTTCATCGGCATCCTGGAAGACTCTGGCTATCTGGCGCGCGCCGCGCTTATCGCCGACCGCGTCATGCGCTCCATTGGCCTGAACGGGAAAGCATTCATTCCGCTGCTTTCGGCTTACGCCTGTGCGGTACCGGCCATCATGGCCACGCGCACCATTGAAAACAAGCGCGACCGCCTGGCCACCATTCTCGTCGCGCCCTTCATGACCTGCTCGGCGCGGCTGCCGGTGTATATGCTCTTCATCGCGGCGTTCATTCCGCCCATCGCGTTTGTCCACGGGTTGGTCGGCTTGCAAACGCTGGTCATGCTTGGCCTCTACCTGCTCGGTTTTCTGGCCGCACTGGCCACTGCGCGCCTGCTGAAAAGCTCAATCCTCAAGTCCAGCCAGACGCCGTTCATCCTTGAGCTGCCGCAGTACCGCATGCCAACGCTTCGTTCGCTCGGCCTTCGGCTGTGGGATCGCGGCGGAGTCTTTCTGCGTCAGGCCGGCAGCATTATTCTCGCCGTCACATTAACTCTGTGGGTGCTGGCCAACTTCCCGCGCCACAACGGTGCGGCTCCGGAGCTTACACAGAGCATCATCGGACGACTGGGCCACTGGATGGAACCGGCCATTGCGCCGCTTGGCTTCAACTGGAAGATCGGTATCGGACTGATCTCCAGCGTACTGGCGCGCGAGGTGATGGTCGGCACGATGGGCACGCTCTACGGCTCCGATCCGCAGACCCAGTCGCTCAGCCTTCAGACGGCTCTGCGCCACGACCTTCCGCTGGGTGGGGCCGTCGCGCTCATGGTCTTCTTCGCCTTTGCCATGCAATGCACCTCCACAATGGCGGTGGTGCGGCGCGAGACAAACAGCTGGCGCTGGCCCGTCCTCCAGTTTGCTTACATGCTGGTGCTCGCCTACGGCGCAGCCTTTGCCGTCAACTGGGCTGTACATCTGCTCTGGATGTGATCTCCCGGTTGCGATGCTTCGGATACAAAACCCGGAGTGGAGCAAAACGGCAGATGCGATCGGCAGGAACAATGGGGCCGCAAGCAGTTTAGCGGACAGAAAAAACGCGCGCAGAAGTCTCCGGAAGTTTCCTGAAAGCTATACTGGAAGAGAACTGATTCTTTCAGAGTGCACGATGACGCTCGAGTGTCCTCTCAGTCCAATCATCAGCCAGTCGGGGAAATTTTGCGCAGGACTGAAGGCAAGCTCTGCGTTGGCAAGAGGAGACAGTGTTGGCAGTACTCGATCCTGCGTGGACAGCCTTGGCCGGTCGACTGAAAGCGGCCCGACACGTCCTCGTCCATCTGCTGCGCTTCACCCTACCCACGCTCGGTGTGATGCTCGTTTTCTTTCTGTGTCTTCCTGCGTCCGCCTGCCCGGACGCACACACTTCTACTCCTGTAATCGCTGATGTTGGATCGGCCGGAAAAGCAAAATCGCCCACACCGCAGGTGAAGTCAGGCGTCGCCATTCCGCAGCATACGCTTGAACTTCCCCACATTCTCGTTCCCGTTTTGCCCGGAGATCCGAAGCTCGCCGATTTTCTCACCCCGACACCCTCCTCGAAAGCCGCGCGCTCCATGCTGCGCATCCGCAAGTTCATCCAGCGTTACCCGGAGGACGGGTCTCCTCCCACTGAACCAACGACCGCCTACGTCGGTTACACGCACGAGAACTTCTTTGTCGCCTTCGTGTGCAAAGACGATGCGCCCTCGGTCATCCGCGGACACATGCTGGAGCGAGACAACCTGAGTGACGACGACTACGTGCAGGTGATGATCGATACTTTTGCCGACAACCGCCGCGCGTTTCTCTTTCGCGTCAATCCGCTCGGCATCCAGGCCGACGCGCTCTACACCGAGCTGACAGGAACAGATTTTTCCTTTGACACAGTATGGGACAGTTGGGGTCGCAAGACGCCCAACGGCTGGGTTGTACTGATGCGCATTCCCTTCGCCAGCCTTTACTTCGACAAAGCAGCCAACGGCGCGCAACGCACCTGGGGACTGCTCTTTTCCCGCTTCATCTCACGCAAGAACGAGTCCGCCAACTGGCCTGCGGTTCGTCACAACATCGCCGGCCAGCTCACACAGGAAGCCCTGGCCGAAGGCTTTGAAAATATCGAAGGCGGCAAGAACTGGCAGTTCATTCCTTATGCGCTCGCGCACAGCCAACGTGAGCTGAACACGGTCGATCCCATCAATCCGTACTTCAGTAATCTGAATCTGCAGGGCTACACCGGCCTCGACACCAAGTTCATCCTGCACAACAGCCTCGTGCTGGATATGACCTTCAATCCCGACTTCAGCCAGATCGGCATCAACAATCCAGCACCGCCCAATCAGCGATTTCCCTTCTACTATCCGGAACTGCGCCCGTTTTTCATCGAAAACGCCAGCTACTTCCAGACCCCGTTCAACCTCTACTACACGCCGAACATCGTCATGCCACAATTCGGGCAGCGGCTTACCGGCAAGGTTGGTCCCTGGGCGATTGGCCTGCTGGACGTGGACGATCGCAATCCCGGTCTCCAGGTTCCGCCCACCAGTCCGGACTACGGCACGCGCTCGCATTACTACATCGGCCGCGTCAATCGCGACCTCGGCACGCAGTCCAACTTCGGAGCCATCTTCGCCGACTACCAGTATCTGAACTCGTTCAATCGCAATGGCGGCATCGACTATCGAGTGCGCATCGGCAAACGCTGGACATGGCTCGGCCAGGCCATCACCTCAGAGACAATGAACCTCGATAATACTTGGCAAAGCGGCCAGGCGTATTATCAGGCGCTCTATTATTCGGACCTGCATCGCAACTTCAGTTGGAGATACCGCGACGTCGCTGCTGGCTATCTCACCAACACCGGCTTCTTCACTCGTCCGGATGTGCGCCAGCCTTACGGTTCGGCGTCTTATACCTTCCGCCCGCAGCACAGCATTCTGCTCTCCCACACCATCGGCGCTTACTCCGAGCGCATCTGGGATCACACCGGTCTTCCACTCGACTTCTACTTCAACCCGTACTACTCACTAAATTTTCAGAAGAAGACCTATGCATCTGTCTTTTCGGATCTCGGTCAGGATCGGCTGCGACCCAGCGACTACCCTGCTCTGCCCGCGAACGTCGAGTACCAGACGCGCATCTACGGTGCCTCTGCCAGCACTTCCCCGAATCCAGGCCTGTATCTGCGTTATCGATACTATCGCGGTCAGGAGGTCAACTATGCGCCAGTGAATGTTCTTGGCCCAAATCCTATGAATGCTGCCTCACAGCGTGTCAATTACGAATTCAAGCCCACTGGCGACCTCGACATCTCCGGCTTTTACGAGTTTGATCACTATACCCATCCCTCGAATGGAGAACTCGTATACGACAGCCATCAGGCCGTCTCGCGCCTGAATCTGCAAATGACCTCGGCGTGGTCTATCAACTTCATCGGGGAATATGTTGAAGAGCAACCCAACACGACCTACACCAACACCCCCTATACCAAAGATGCCTTCGGCGACCTGCTGCTAACCTATCTGCCCCATCCGGGAACGGCGTTTTACCTTGGCTACACCACGGATTACATCAACCTCAGCGGCGATCTGTGTACACGCCTCGCCGACGGATACTGCAACGCCAACGATCCCATTCTGCCTACCATCACCACGCCAAGCCTCAACGATCAGCGCATCTTCTACGTCAAGGTCAGCCATCTCTTCCGCTTCTGATCCGATGCGCATGTGCGGAAGCTGTGAGAAACTGAAAGAGAGCGGCTGAAAACACCGCTGCGCCGCAGCCCGGCGCAACGCGCTCAACACGATTCCCATCGGGCATCCATCTTCCACTCCTGCGTTTGCCGCTCCCGGCAACCGCGCGACCGGCAGTGTGCTCGACCCGAAAGACGAAAACGAATGATCAGTGTCAGCAATGTGACCATGCGATATGGCTCCAAGGTTCTGTTTGAAGATGTCAGTGTGACCTTTACGCCGGGCCGTCGCTACGGATTGACCGGTCCGAACGGTGCCGGGAAATCCACTTTCATGAAAATTCTGACCGGCGAACTAGAAGCCCAGAAAGGCTCCGTCGTCCGCCCGCGCAAGCTCGGCATTCTGCGCCAGGATCAGTTCGCTTTCGATGCCTATCGCGTCATCGACACCGTCATCATGGGCAACAGTGCACTGTGGAAGGCGATGGAAGAGCGCGACCGCATCTACGAAAAGGCCGAACTGACCGACGAAGACGGCATGCGTCTTGGGGAACTGGAAGGCATTGTAGGTGATGAAGACGGCTACACCGCCGAAAGCGACGCCGCTGTGCTTTTGCAGGGGCTGGACATTCCCGATGAACTGCACGAGCGCAAAATGAGCGAATTGCAGGGCGGCCAGAAGGTACGCGTTCTGCTTGCCCAGGCGCTCTTTGGCAAGCCGCAGGCGCTGCTGCTCGACGAGCCGACCAACCACCTCGATCTGGAATCGATTCACTGGCTGCGCGAGTTTCTGCTCAGTTTTCAGGGTACGCTCATCACCATCTCCCATGACCGACATTTTTTGAACGCCGTGACAACGCACACCGCCGATATCGACTACCAGACCATCATCCTCTACACCGGAGGCTACGACGAGATGGTGGTCGCCAAAACCCAGATTCGCAGCCGCCTCGAATCCCAGAACGAGCAGCGGGAAAAGAAGATCGCCCAGCTCAACGAATTCATCTCACGCTTCGCAGCCGGCACACGCTCCACGCAGGTCACCAGCCGCAAAAAAGAGGTCGAGCGTCTGCAAACCAACGAACTGGCGCGCTCCAACATTCAGCGCCCATTCATCAAATTTGACCAGTTGCGGCCCAGCGGCAAACACGTTCTGGAGTTTGAAGGCATCACGAAAAGCTACGGCGAGCAGAAGGTGCTGGGCAATTTCTCTGCCGCTGTCATGCGCGGCGAAAAAGTATGCCTGATGGGCCGTAACGGCGTCGGCAAAACCACACTGCTCAAGAGCCTGCTGGCTAATGTTCCGGAACTCTCCGATAAGGAGTTCACCCTCAACGCGGGCACCGTCAAGTGGGGCCACGAAGCCCAGATCGGCTACTTCCCCCAGGACGTCAGCGGCGTCATCGAACACGGCATGACCGTCTCTGACTGGCTCCACCAATGGGATCCCAAGGTCACCCGCGAAGAGATTCGCGGCCTCCTCGGCCAGATGCTCTTCAGTGGCGAAGAAGGCCTCAAGCCCACCAAAGCGCTCTCTGGCGGCGAAGCGGCGAGGCTGCTTTTCTGCCGGCTCATGCTGCTCAAGCCCAACATCCTCATCCTCGACGAGCCGACCAACCACCTCGATCTCGAATCCATCAATGCGCTCAACATTGCGCTCCAACGCTACGAGGGAACGGTCTTTCTGGTCACCCACGATCAGGACCTCCTCGAAGAGGTCGGCACACGCCTCTGGAACTTTGAGCACGGCACCATCGAAGACCACAAAGGTCCCTACGAGGAGTGGGTCGGCAAAAGCTGAAGAACATCGAAAACCACAAAAACGGGCCGCCGCGATTCGTTCTTCGCAGCGACCCATTCGTTTTTCCATGCCAGTTTACAGAACCTTGTGCGCCACCATGTCCTGGTACTCGGTGTACGCGTTCACCGCTTTCAGTTGATCCTCGACCTCTTTGGCGGAGTAGTGTTTCAGCGTATTGCCCGCGTCTGCAAAGGCATACGCCGTCACCCCAACCGTGGCCGCGCCCAGATTCAGATCGCGCTGGTTGATTGACCCGATAGTTCCCTCTTCTTCGCCGCCGAAAAGAACAAAACGAATCGTTCGCTTCGGTTTCAGTCCCGATGCTTGAATCGCCTGGGCCACAGCCAACACTGTCGCCGCTCCGGTGCCGTTATCCTGCGCGCCGGTGCCAGAGTGCCACGAATCCAGATGTCCGCCGATCAGCACATAATCCCCGCTGCCGTCAGTTCCCGGAATTTCGGCAACCACATTGTTCGCTGTTACGTTTTTCCGGATACGGTTCTTGAAGCTGAACTCAACCTCCACCGGACCACGCTCCAGCAACCGCTTCAGCAGAAGCGTATCCTCTAGCCCCAGATTCCCCGTCGGCAGATTCGCAATCGAACCGTCAAATCCGGTAACGCCCAAGATTAAGCTATACTTGGCCGATGTCGAATGTCTCGCACAAGCTACGCGCCAAGCTGACATTCCGTCTGCGTGAACGCTTTGAGAGTCTATTAGTGCAGCCTATCAGGAGACTCTGGTGGACATCGATGGGCATGCAGATAGGGCGCGGAACTTCTTTCAGTTCTCTGCACGTCACATGGCCACATCAGGTAGCGCTTGGCGAAAATTGCCGACTTGAACATGATATCTACTTTCATTTTGACGGTATCTATTCGCACGGCCGTTCGATCAACGTCGGCAGTCACTGTTTCATTGGATCGGGTTGCGAGTTCAATATCTCCAGAATGATTGCCATAGGGAATAACTGCCTAATCGCCAGCGGCTGTCGCTTCATCGATCACAATCATGGGACGGATGTCGGAACTCTGATGCGCCTTCAGAAGGAAAGTGCATCAGCAATTGAGATCGAATCGGATGTCTGGATTGGAGCCAACGCGATCATACTTGCCGGAGTTACAATTGGAACTGGCGCAATCATCGCGGCTGGCGCGGTTGTAACCAAGCCTGTTCCATCCAACGCCATCATGGTAGGCGTTCCAGCAACGATTCGAAAGTTCCGTTCCTAGTTGCTTGCCTAAAACATCTCGCAGAGCACCCGTTCCAAGCGCTAATTCAATGTGCGTGGTGATGATGCCCGTGATGGTGGCCAGCGTCACTGATCGCCATCTCTTCCACGGAAACGACGCAGCCCTCGCAGCCTTCGTGCTCAAACTGAATGATGGTGTGAGCGATGTGAAATTCGTGGCGCGCCAGCTCCTGTAGTTCCAGCAGGATGCACTGGCTCTCCGAAGGCGGAATATCGTCGATGCGCACGTGGCAGGCAAGCGCGCGTAACTGCGAGCCAAGCGACCAGACATGCAAGTCATACACATCGCGTACACCTTCCACGCTCTGCAGGCTACTGCGAATCTCCGTCAAGGCCAGCCCTCGCGGTGCGCCTTCCAGCAAAATCTTGAGCGTCTCCAGAACGATCCCGATCGAACTCCACAGAATCAGTCCGGCAATCACCAGAGAAAGTGCAGGATCGATCCAGTTCCGGCCCGTAATCTGAATGGCAAATCCGCCTGCAATTACCGCTGCCGTGGACAGCGTGTCGCCGGCCATGTGCAGGAAAGAGCTGCAGATTCACATCGCGCGCCACTCCCCACAACAGCACCGCGATGGCTCCATTCATCACCACGCCGATTACAGGCCACCTCCCAAGCAGACAACCGAGGGCAACAACAGCGATAGAATCTTTCATTTGCCCTATCGTACTCAGCCCATGGCCAGCAGCGATGGCACAACCATGCGATAGGAGCCAGCTGCGAGCCGTATCTTCTCCTTCAATTTTCAGACGAAGACTCTCGGTGCGTACTCGCAACATCCCTCACAGATGCAAGAAGATGCTCCGCCTCGCGACGCGCGGCCTGAAACGGCCGTGTACTCTGCTCAATCAGGCTCAACGCCTGCGCCCCTTCAAGCAGCAGTGACAACGCATCGCCAATCTGTTCGGCATGTGGAACCTCGGCGCGTTCAAGCATTCTGATCAATCGATCACGGAGAACGCGCTTGGCCTCGAATGCAATTGCGCGCACCTCTGGAACGGTCCCGCCCATCTCGTTGGTCGCCTTCAGAAATGCGCAGCCGTGAAAGCTTTCTTTGCCCGTCCTCTGCGCCATCCAGTCAAATACCTCAAGCACCTGAGTACTCGTCGAACGTTCCGTTGGGAAATGCTCCGTGAGCTGCCCCTCACGCTTTTCCAGCCGCCAACGAAGACACTCCAGCAACAGCGCTTCTTTCGAGACGAAGTGCTGATACAAGGTCATTTTGGTGATCTTTGCATCCGCTGCGACCTGGTCCATGCTCACACTGCCGAAGCCGTGCTGCAAAAACAGCTCCGCGGAGGTTTCGACAATTTTTTGGCGAGTGACAAGTTTCGATCGCATAATTATACTTACCGGTTAGTATACTTAATCGGGCAACTGCTGAACGCAGGCGCTTGATCGCAGCAAATCGTGAGATTCCCTAACGACTGCAAAGCTAACCATTCGAGGATTTTACAAGGAGATAAGGAAAGTGACCAAAAGACAGATAGCTGCATTTCGGCAAACGATGCATAAGGTATGCTTCCCTGCTGCTGTAATCTGCATTCTATTTCTGCAAGGGCTATGGCCCGTCCATGCCGCCGCGCAGGCAGGAGCAGACCCCGTGGCCCTGGAGTTCCCCAGCCAGTACTTCTCTGAAAATCTACCCACCCCTGAATTGACTGGTTACTTCCCATCCGAGTGGAAGACCTACGGATCAACATCCGGACGTAACGCCGTCTTTGACGTTCCGGATTCCGCTCCCGCCGTCCTTAAAGATGGCGTCGAATGGGTCTTTGCCGGAGCAGGCGCGATTCCGCTCAACGGACCTCCGCTCGATGGCGACTTCAAAGTCACCGCCTACACCATCGGTATGCCCGTCGGCGTCTCCGTCGCGCAAGGCATCCTTTATGCGGGCGATGATAACGGATACACCTACGCGCTCAATGCCATCGACGGCAAGATGATCTGGGCGCACTACGGCTGGAACATGAACATGAGCAATCCGCTCGTGGATGGGGATCGCGTCATTGTATCCACTGGCAATGCCTACTTCAATTACGAAAAAACCATGGCCTACGTGAAAGGAAAACCGACCGTGCGCGGTCCTGGACTGAATTCCATCTATGCCCTGGATAGAACAACCGGCAAGGAGCTTTGGACATTTCACACGCCTGGGGAAATCATGCCCACTCCGGTTGATGTCGATGGATTTCTCTATGTTGGCACCGGCGACGGCCACGTATACAAACTCGACGTCGCGACCGGAAAGCTGGCATGGAAGACGGATATTCAATCCTTCGTCAGCATGTCGTCTCCGGTGGCGGGCGATGGCAACATCTTTCTCGGTGGAACCTATCCGAACTACTTTTATGCGCTCGATCAGAGGTCTGGCGTGATCGCCTGGAAGACAACCATCCCCGGCCTGGTCGCGACGGGCATCAGTGATTGCACGCCGGCCTACGCCTCCGGCATTGTCGTGCAGGAAGCGACCATCGAGTCCGGTGATCCGAAGAATCCGGTAGCCAACGTGCTGCTGGCGATGGATGCAAAAACGGGCAAAATCCTGTGGCAGCATCGCATGCACAATGGACCTGTCCCGCCAGCGATGAAGACAGCAACGCCGATGATCGATGCGGGTATTGTCTATGAAGGCAGCCCGGTGAGCGGAAACTATCACGCGTTTGATCTGAAGACGGGCAAACAACTCTGGACAACGCATCTCGGTAGCCAGATTCGCGCCGGAGCAGCGGTCGTCAACGGCGTGGCCTATGTTCCTTACCATTCGGGAGATATCGCCGCAATTCGCACCTCTGATGGAAAGCTTCTGGGAAAAAAGCACGTTGGAGGGTCGTTTGGGCCGTCTTCCCCGGTCATTGTCGGTGGCACGCTATACGTATCCAACGTCTTCGGTTGGGTCAACGCAATACCGCTTCACCAGATACTGACGGCAAAGGACGTGAAGTGAAGCCAAACGCATTCAAACCGGATGAACGAACGCGAATAGCGTTCGTTCATCGCGCTTCGAGTCAAACCCGAAAGTGATCCGCGCGCCAGTTCTGAATGCGTTCCTTGATCTGCTGTCGATTCAGCTTCTTTTCGAGCGCCTCGTGTACCAGTTCCGGAACCTCATCGTCCGAGGCAAAACGCAGCCCGATCAACTGGTCTTCGGTCAGCTCGTGGATTCGATGGCGCATGGTTTCTGATAACAGCATCGCAAGCCGCAGACGCTCCTCCAGACGGATCACTCGATCCTGCACCTTCAGCGGATAAATCCGCGCTTTGAAAGCGATCACGATCAGCACTACAGAAACCAACAGCATCCACAGGCCAATCAGCAGGTCTGTATCTTTGTGAAGGCTCTGCACAAAAACCGCCACACCCAGGATCAGGCCGAACAGAAGCAGCCCCAGAGCAACGTAATGAAACATCGGGTCGATACTTGCATGGTTTTTCAAATGCTGCGGGCGTGGTTCACTCATAGTCATTCACCAACCTTCGAAGCTATTCTATCTCTCACTTCGGAAGTGTGCCGGGCAAACCAATATGATCCCCGACATATCCTGGAGCAAACGCGGGCGTTCCCTGCGCGATAACTCCTCCGTCTGACCCGCGCCCATCGCTCCGGACTGCAACGGTAGGCGTCGTGGAAGCCACATTTTCCTTTGGCGGGGATGTTGACTGCGTCAGCACATCAAGATGCGCTGGGTTCAGGTGGGCCACATGATGCGGCAGAACCGGATCTCGCCCGGTAATCAGATAGTCCGCCAGCAGTCCGCCGGCCACATACGGGCTGAGGATCACGATCGGAACCACATACCCGGACTTCACCAGTGACTCGGCGACTCCATGATTTGTATGACTGGGACGGCGATATCCCGGTACTTGGGGAATCTCATAGACCGACAACTGCAGTTGTGGATGCCGATGCGCATAGACCACCAGCCGATGTGCAACGTGCCTCGGTGTCGTTACTCCTGCATCCGGAAATACGCTGCGTCGAAACTTTCGCGGAAAATAGAGATTCAGCAAATAGCGATCAAAGTCGGAACAGTTATTGGTCCATAAATGAAAATGGGAGACATTTGGCAACTCATTGAGCGTGCGCACCAGCGCTTCGTCCTGCGCTTGAGTTGTCTGAAAGCGCAAGGCATAAATGCGTCGCTCATAGGCTGCGCCGACCAGTTCCGTCCAGCCTCCTGAAAAAAACCCTCCGCGTGGCAGGCCGTCCGTAAACTGCGCCAGATATCGCTCGCGATAGTGGTCGCGAAGTCGCTCAACGATCTCCGCATTCACTTGCGCCGGAACCTTGCTGGCTGAATCGACCGAGTAGAGATAAGGCACCAGCGGCATCGCCACCCAGTCAAAGTGTCCGATGCCTTCGTAGCGACTGAGGACCACCCCGGTCTCACCCGGCCTGCACATCCTCAGCTTCACCGGCGTCTCCGCGCACACCCTGCTCAGATAGAGTGCCGCATGTCCAGTCGGATTCAAATGGCCAAACATCCCGTATGGCTCTTCCAGCAGCAGCGCCGCCTGGGCGGAAAGGCTGGCCGGACACAACAGAACTGTCAGTACACAAGGAAGAAGGATATACAGAAGGCGTCGCGAAGGAACACTCCGACAGCTCAGTCGTCGGGCATTGCGGTCCGGCATCTAGGCTCCTTATCAGGGATTTTGTGTTCCAGGGCAAAACTTCCAGGGAAGCAAAATAAGTTTCGAGCGGCGCGGAGTGCACCTCCGTCTATCGATGCCCCCCAGTATGGCAGAATTTTCTTTTCAATCTGAAGAAAAATCTGCTTTGGCGAGGTGATCGCGCATTCATGTTATCGTTATCCACGGCTAAGCCTTCAGCCATTTTTGCCAACAGTCTTTGCCGGTTAAGATGACCCAGATATCCTCTAAGGTTGGTTCATTCGCGTGATTTCTTTCTTTCGTTTTTTTGCCCTACGATGGACGCTCCGCTGTGTATTGATACTGATCGTCTGCAACGGACTGCTGCATGCTCAGGTCGATGCCAATGTCCCCGCTAATGTGCCGATCCAAATGCCACGCGTCTTCAGCAACCACATGGTCCTGCAGCGCGAGATGCCCATTCATCTCTGGGGATGGGCCACGCCCGGCGAGTCTATCTCAGCCAGCTTCCGCGGAGAAACACGCCAGACCAACGCGGACGATCTTGGCCGATGGAGCGTCTATCTGGCGCCTGGCGCTGCCGGCGGCCCGTTTGACCTCACCATTCATGGATTGGCATCCGACGAAGCTCCGCTTCGCTTCACAGACGTTCTCGTCGGCGACGTATGGCTGGCAAGCGGGCAATCGAATATGGAGTTCGAACTCTACAAATCCGCGACCGCCGCTACAGACCTTGCTGCGGCTTCCCTGCCCCAGGTTCGCCTGCTCACTATCAACAAAGTTGCTTCCGACTTCGCCCAACCCAACTTCACCGGCACCGGATGGATCGCCTCGTCGTCGCAGTCCGCACACAATTTCTCCGCCGTCGCATGGTACTTTGCCCGCGAAATTTCCGCTCGCGAGCATGTTCCCGTCGGCGTCATCGACTCCACCTGGGGTGGAACGGTTGCCGAGGCCTGGACAAGGCTGACTGCTTTGGGCAACGACGCGTCACTTGCTCCTGTCTTTGCTGTGCGCGGCCAGATGACCGACCGCGAAGCCACTGCGCAGCTTGAAGACAAGCTCCACGACCGCCTGCGCGCGGAAGCCAAGGCCGCCGGCAAACCCGTGCCGCAGTTCTCCTGGCATCCGCTGTTGAACATGTGGGCGCCGTCCATGCTGTGGAACGGTATGATCGCCCCGCTCACACCGTTCCCGATCCGCGGCGTTATCTGGTATCAGGGAGAAAGTAACAGCGCGTTGGCGCGCGCCCCGCTTTATACGCGGCTCTTCCAGACCCTGATCACAGACTGGCGCGCTCAGTGGGGGGAAGGCGATTTTCCGTTCCTTTATGTCCAGATCGCCAACTTCAAATCGACGCCTGCCGAGGACTGGGCTACCATCCGCCAGGCTCAGCTCGACGCGCTTACGCTGCGCAACACCGCCATGGCCGTCACCATTGACATTGGCAACCCGGACGACGTGCACCCCACCGACAAAGCCACTGTCGGCCACCGTCTGGCTCTGGCAGCGCGCCGTGTCAGCTACGGGGAGCAGGTCGAAGACTCCGGACCTATCTTTCGCCAGGTGACCACCGACGATCACGCGCTACGCCTCTGGTTCACTCACGCTCAGGGTCTGCACACCGAACGCGGTGGTCTCACAGACTTTGAAGTCGCCGGTGAGGATGGAGTCTTTCACCCGGCTCAGGCAAGCATCGACGGAGAGACCATCCTGGTTCGCAGCGAAGCAGTCTCCGCACCTGTCACCGCGCGATACGGATGGGCCAACAGTCCAGACTGCCATCTCTACAACGCAGCCGGATTGCCTGCATCGCCTTTCACTACGCAACGGTGATCCCCGCAGTTGCTGCAGTGGACGGCTGGTATTCTGTACGGGTGAAACGTACCTGGAAACGTGCGGCTCTTCCGGCTGCGCTTGCTTTTATTGTTGCGTTGCCCGGCTGCCATCGTGAGCCGCAGGCGCTCGCCCGTGTCTCAGCCTCCAACGCCGAGCAGCGCGCCGCCGACAACTCCACGCGCGTCGAGCAGCAGCGTGCTCTACTGGATGCGATTCCCCTGCCCACCAAAAGCCGCTACGTCGATGTGCATGAGCCTGGTGCCTGGCAGAATCCTTTTCTCAGCGTGGATGCAAAGATGATCAACCTGCGCATCACTCTTCCAGACGCGAACCCCAGTTCGCTCGGAGCCGGCGGCCTGCTGCGGCCCTCAGCCGCGCGCCGTCAGGAAATTCAGATTCACTTCCTGGATCTTCCGACCGCGCTCATCGACATTCCCGCCAACGCCTGGCCCTACGGTCGCGTCGTCGCAATCGAAGAGTACCCGCTCGCCGACAAAGCTTCGCGTCCGGCAATCCGCCGCCAGATTGAGGTTGCCATTCGCCAGCTCAACGATCTCGGTATCGTCGTCGAGGAGTGGCCGGAGCGGTAACGCCGTCCGGCCTGTTTCTTGCATGAGAGGAAAACCGCCAGCCACTATTCTGCGTTGTCGATCTGCGCTCGCTGCAACCGGTCGCTGAAATCTACATAGACGCTCTTCCACGTCGTATAGAAGTCCAGCGCACCCAGTCCTTCGCGATGTCCGTTGCCGGTCTTTTTCACGCCGCCAAAGGGAAGGTGCACCTCGGCGCCAATGGTCGGCGCGTTAATGTATGTAATGCCCGCCTCCAGATCGCGAATCGCTGCAAACGCCCGGTTCACATCCCTCGAATAGAGCGAAGTGGAGAGTCCATACTCGATCGAGTTGGCAATCGTGAACGCTTCTTCCAGCGTCTCGAACTCGATCAGCGCAACCACCGGTCCAAAGACCTCTTCACGCGCGATCCGCATCTCCGGCTTTACTCCGCCAAAGATCGTCGGAGCAAAGAAGGTGCCGTGCGCATAGTCTCCGCCGGTCAGCGTTTCGCCGCCAGTCAGCAGTTTTGCACCCTCAGCCAGGGCAATTTCCACATACTCGCGCGAAGTCGCAATCTGTTGCTCATTCACCTGAGGGCCGACCTCGACGCCTGCGTGCAGGCCGTTGCCCACTTTCAGCGCGCGCGTGCGCGCCACAAGTTTTTCCGTGAACTCACCCGCAATGGCGCGATGCAGCAGGATGCGGCTGGTGGCCGTACACCGCTGTCCAGTCGTTCCGAACGCTCCCCATAGTGCGCCTTCCAACGCCAGTTCCAGGTTGGCGTCTTCCATCACAATCATCGCGTTCTTGCCGCCCATCTCCAGCGAGACCGGTTTGAAGTTTGCCGCTGCGCTCTGCGCCACCATCGCGCCCACCGCGCTCGATCCTGTAAAGCTGATCGCCCGCACCTCCGGATGCTCCACCAGAGGCGCACCAGCCTCCGGTCCATAGCCACAGACGATATTCACCACACCGGGCGGCAACCCGGCATCCATCAAAGTCTGCACCAGGTTATAGGTGGACAACGGCGTATCCTCCGCCGGCTTGATGACGCAGGTATTGCCCGCCACCAGCGCCGGAAAGAGCTTCCAAGACGGAATCGCCATCGGAAAATTCCACGGCGCGATCATTCCCACCACGCCCACCGGCATGCGCACCGACATGGCAAATTTGTTCGCCAACTCAGACGGCGTCGTCTGGCCAAAGAGCCGCCGTCCTTCACCCGCCACGTAATAGGCCTCGTCGATCGCCTCCTGCACATCGCCGCGCGTCTCGGCTAGCACCTTGCCCATCTCGCGCGTCATCTCCTGCGCGTACCGCTCCTTGCGCTCAGCCAGCAGTTGACCGGCGCGATACAGAATCTCCGCACGCTTCGGCGCAGGCACCAGCCGCCAGGAGGCAAATGCCTTTTTCGCCGCCTCTACTGCCAGCCCCACATCCTCCGCATTCGACGCCGGAAACTCTCCCACCACATCGCGCCGATCCGCTGGATTGACATTCAGCAGCGTCTTTCCGCTGCGCGCCGGCAGCCACTGGCCACCAATCAGATTCCTGTATTGCTTTGTGCTCACTATCCCCGCCCCTGCTTTCCCTGTTTTTTCTCAACCTTTCAGGATAAATCAGCACGCGTCTGTGCCCATCGACGGGCGCCTTCGATTCCGCTCAGCTTGGGACATTCCCTCAGAACAAGCTCATTCCCATCGCGCCACTTCAGATCGTTCTCATGCAACCGTCCACAGCCTCACCCATCGGGAAGATCGCAACAGGATTTACAATCCTTTTACGAACCTGTCCTGCGCATGCGACCTTCCTGCGCTCCGCGCATCTCAGGTAATGGAGGTATTCACCGCTTATGTCCACTCCGGCACGTGACAGAAACGAACTGCGCAAGCTACCCATGATGCCGATCCGCGACATGGTCATCTTTCCCTCCATGGTCACGCCCTTTGTCGTGGGGCGCGAGTCCAGTGTGCGCGCTCTGGAAGAAGCACTGGGCGGTGATCGCAAGATATTTCTCGCCACCCAGCACGATGCAGGAGTGGATGAACCCACGGTGAAGGACATCTATCAGGTGGGCACCATCTGCAACATCGTGCAAAGCGTGCGCATGCCGGACGGCAACATCAAGGTGCTCGTCGAAGGCATCGAGCGCGCGAAAGCCACCGAGATTGTCGATACGGATGGATTCTTCGTCGCCACGCTGCGCCGCTCGCGTGCCACTGCGGAAGTGACGCCTCCGGTCGAGCAGTTGATGCAGCGCGTTACCGCGCAGTTCGAAAACTATGTCAAGCTTCAGCAATCGCTCAACTACGAAACGATGATTGCCGGCGTCCGCCTGGATGAACCGGCCAAACTCAGCGATGTCATCGCGGCCAATCTCCAGCTTGGCATCGAGGAAAAGCAGGAGTTGCTCGGCATCTTCGACCCTGTCTCCAGGCTCAGTCGCATCGCCGATATTCTGGATGTTGAAATCGAGAAACTGGACCTCGACCGCACGGTGCAATCCCGCGTCAAGCGCCAGATGGAGCGTGCGCAGAAAGAGTACTACCTAAACGAGAAGATCAAGGCCATCCAGAAGGAGTTGGGCCGCGGCGAAAAAAACGAGTTCGACGAGCTGCGCAAGAAGATCGAAACCTCCGGCATGCCCAAAGAGGTCATGGAAAAGGCCACGCAGGAGCTGAAGAAGCTCGAAAGCATGCCGCCCATGTCAGCCGAATCCACCGTCAGCCGCAATTATCTCGACTGGCTCCTCGCTGTGCCGTGGAAGAAGCGCTCGCGCGAGACACGCTCAGTCGATTATGCGGAAAAAGTGCTCAACGAAGATCATTACGGGCTGGAAAAAATCAAGGAACGCATTCTCGAATTCCTCGCTGTGCGCCAGCTTGTGAAAAGTCCGAAAGGTTCGATTCTCTGCTTCGTCGGGCCGCCGGGCGTTGGCAAGACCTCGCTCGGCATGTCCATAGCAAAGGCCACTGGGCGTAAATTTGTTCGGCTTTCACTCGGCGGAGTCCGTGACGAAGCAGAGATTCGCGGCCATCGCCGCACTTACATCGGAGCGCTTCCAGGGCAGATCATCCAGTCGATGAAAAAGGCCGGCACGCGCAATCCCGTCTTTCTGCTCGACGAAGTGGATAAGATGGCCTCGGACTTTCGCGGTGATCCGGCCTCAGCGCTGCTGGAAGTCCTCGACCCCGAGCAGAATACCAGCTTCCAGGATCACTATCTCGACGTCGATTACGATCTCTCCGACGTACTCTTCGTCGCCACGGCCAATGTGCTGCACACCATCCCCGCGCCGCTGCAAGACCGCATGGAGATTCTGCGTCTGCACGGCTACACGGAGACAGAAAAGCTGGAGATCGCGCGCAGCTATCTGCTGCGCAAACAGCGGGAAGCCACCGGACTCACACTGAAGAACATCGTCTTTCAGGACGACGCCATCCTCTCCATCATTCGTTATTTCACGCGGGAAGCCGGCGTTCGAAATCTCGAACGTGAGATCGGCAACGTCTGTCGCAAGGTCGCGCGCCGCGTTGTCAAAAATGGCCCGAAGCACAAGGAAACGATCACTGCGGAAAATATCTCGGAGTTCCTCGGCGTAGCGCGATTCCGCGACTCCGAGGTTCATGAGAAGAACGAAATCGGCCTGGTCACAGGACTTGCCTGGACAGAGGCAGGCGGCAGCATTCTCACCACTGAGGTGCAAGTGCTGGACGGCAAAGGCAAGCTCACCATCACCGGCCAACTCGGCGACGTCATGCAGGAGTCCGCGCAGGCCGCGCTCAGCTACATCCGTGGCAAGGCTGCCGTGCTTGGCCTCTCGCGCGAGTTCTACCGCAACCTTGACCTTCACCTGCACGTTCCGGAAGGAGCCATCCCCAAAGACGGACCCTCTGCCGGCATCACCATGGCGACTGCGCTTGCCAGCGCGCTCTCCGGCATTGCCGTCCGACGGGACATCGCCATGACCGGCGAAATCACTCTGCGCGGCAAGGTGCTGCCCATCGGCGGACTCAAGGAAAAGCTGCTCGCGGCGCAGCGCGCCGGCATCTTTGAAGTCATCCTGCCCAGAGCCAACGAAAAAGATCTGGCCGACCTGCCGGAGCCGCTGAAGAAAGCCATGAAGCTACACTTCGTCGATCAGATGGACGAAGTGCTGCACATCGCCTTTGCCGCTCCGCTGAAGCCGCTCGACGAATCGACCTCCATGCTGTCTATTCCTTCGCCGGTCGAGCACGGCGAATCCCCGGCTGCGCGCCAGTAGTTCTCCATGCTGCGCGCGCTGCTGATTGCTCTGGCTGTCTTTGCCGCCGCGCTCTGCGGCTATCTCTATTGGCTGCACCGCTCGCGGGCATATATCCATGTGCGCTCGCTCACTGCCGCTCCTGCGCATCGCGCAGTCCAACCTGAAACCAGGATACTGCGGGTAGAGGGCTGCGACCGCACTTTCCTCGTGAAGGTCGGCGAACTCGTCGAGCCGCAGTTCGCTCCTTCAGCAACTCCCGACGCGCTTACCCGGGCAACCGGCATCTACGGCCCTCCTGTGCGTCACCGGCATCCCTCCGCGCTCGTCTGGGCGCAGGACGCTTTCACCCTGACCGGGCCGCTCACCGGCGCAGCCGCCGGATCGCTCAAACTGACTCTGAATACCGGTCATGTCGTGCAGACGCTTGATGACGTGGAACTCGGCATCGACTCCTTCAACGCAATCCGCGCAAAAATGCGCGACCGAAATCTAGCCGTCTCCGACCAGCTCATTCACGGGCAACACTCCTGGACTTACCGGCTCACAATTCCCTCATCCTGCGGCGCGAAGTGGCAGAGCACCTACTCCCGCACGCTGCCCGAGACGCCGGATTTGGACGCGCAGATATATCCTCCTGCGCATTCTCCAGACCCTTCCCCGCGTGCTGCCGCATTCTTCAACAAGCTCGCCACTGAGTACTCCCTGGAACGCGCTCACGGGCCGATGCACTGATCGAGCACACTCGACACACGTCAGGCCGGATATCATGGTTCCAGTGCGTCCACCTGTGCCTTGTCGGCTCAGTCGCCCACTCCAACGCGAAAGAGAAAACGCACGCTTGAAACTCCACCCGCAATTCCTGCTCTCCGCCACTCACGCCGATCAGTTCCCTGCCACCCGCGCACCGGAGATCGCGATGCTTGGCCGCTCCAATGTCGGCAAATCGAGCCTGCTCAACGCACTGGTCGGCAGCCAGGTGGCGCGTGTCTCCTCCACTCCGGGTCGCACCCGCGCCATCAATTTTTTCTCACTCGCTGCCACGGCTTCCGCCGGTCGCCCTCGGCTCATCCTCGCCGACCTGCCCGGCTACGGCTACGCGAAAATCTCCAAATCCATCTCCGCCGAGTGGCCGTCTTTTATCGAGCCGTATCTCGCCGAGCGTCCACAGCTTGCTCTGTGTCTCTGCCTGATCGATTCCAACATTCCCGCCCAGCCGAGTGACCTGCAATTGCTTGACTGGCTGCGCGCTCACCAGCGTCCGTTGCTGGTCGTCGGCACCAAGGCAGATAAACTCAGTGGCAACGAACGCACGCGCCAGAAGACGCTTCTCCAGCGCGACCTCGGCCTCGAAGAACTGCTGTTTGTTTCTTCAAAAACCGGCTTTGGACTGCCCGCTCTCCATACACGCCTCGATGCGCTGGCTGCAGACGGCGGCTGACTCTCCGCTTACAGCCTGCTCCCAGGCCGCAGCCTCTTCGGCGCTCATACCCACACCCATTTTCCGCTGCTCCATACGTCCCAGGTAGCGTGGCGCCAGGCGCAGCCATCGTTGCCGCGCAGCATCCCGCACGATCGCATGCGCCGCCACCTCCTCGCGAGAGAGCTTCTGACTGCAACAAGGCTCACGTAGCCAGGCAATGAATCTTTGCTCGCCCTGGCGCGATCCATCCAGGCACCGCGCACCGTTCTTCCGCATCGCATCGAAAGCAATTTCGAGCCTGGCTTCATGGGCCACATCCAGTGCAATTTCCCGCGTAGTCTTGTTTGTCGCTGCCGTATGCGGCAGCGCGCTCCTTGCGGGCAGTGCGTCCGGCTGCACTCCGCGCCGCAGCATCTCTTCGATCAGATACTCTGCGGAGACGGCGACCGCCACCGAGACCGCTCGTCGCTGCCGCACTTCATTCTTCAGAATGCGCAGCGCCTCTTCCATCGAGTTGACCACGAAATCCACCAGCGCATCGCGCATCGCGCGCCTCTGAGCAGCGCTTTCCGGAGCCGCCAGCAGCGTCGCTGCACCGGCCACATTCAAGGCCGCAACCAAGGCATCCGCGGGGGAATCCTCGCGCATTGCCTTCAACTCACCGGCGAAGACGAGGCATCCACCCAACCCCTGCTCCCGCTCCGGCGCAAAGGCGGTCATCAGCGTTGCATACTCGCGATACACGCCTTCGATCCAGGACTGCCGAGGCTGCTGCAAGTCAGAACTCCGCAGGATGGAACTCTTCGGTCCGGACGCTGGCGCTTCCACTGCCATAGCAACACTTTATCGCCTTGCAGACCGGAAATTCACGCCTTCGTACCATTTGTTTTCACCAGCTTGAATACGGCTGTCCGTCGCTTGCGGTATCCTCATCACCCGAATGCACATCGTCGATTCCTGGCTCCGTCTGGTCGATCGAACTCATTGCGTCACTCTGGTCCGTGTTCCATGTGTCAGCCGAGCGCGTCATCGGATCCACTGGAATCTCCCGCAGATACCCTGCATCCACCAGATCCTGCAACGACTGCGGAGCCTTCTGCTTGTCCATCGTGTAGGCCTGAATTGCCTGTCGCATCACGTGCAGGTCTTCGCGCAGCACCGACTCCTTGGCTGCTTTCACCGCCGCTACGTAATTCGGCACAGCGATCGCCATCAACACGCCGATGATCAGCATCACCACCATCAGCTCGATCAGCGTGAATCCCGCCTCGCCGGATTGTCGCAGCTTCCTGCTCACCCTCTGCCGTCCTGTCTCGATTCCAGTTACCAGTCCGAGTACTTCGTTCCGTCCAGCGCTATTCCCGTCGATTTCGAGTACACATCGAAAACGCTCTGTCCGCCGTATGAGTCACTGTCCGGGTCGTCCTGCATCGAGCGCATGCCCCAGTCTGTATTTCCCGTCATCGGATCTGTCGGAATCTTGCGCAGGAAACGCACTTTTTTGCCCTGCACGTCCACGCCTTTCACCAGCGTGTCCAAGTCCGGCGGATAGCCCTGGCTGTCCACTTTGGTCTGAAACGCGCCCTTGTCCGCAGCGTCTTTGTACTTGTCAATCGCGTTCCGCATCATCCACAGGTCGCTGCGGAGTTCGCGCTCTTTTTCCCTCTGCACCTCAAACCGCGCCACCGGAATCGCAGCCGCTGCCAGAATCCCCAGGATCGCCGCCGTCACGATCAACTCCACCAGGGTCAACCCGCGCTCGCCACGTCGCCTCGGTACGCACATCGTACTTAGCCCGCGCATTCTCCCTGTGTTTTGCTCTCTCATCTCGCGCAGCCTCCTCAGCGGATGACCACTTGAGCATCCCGTGCCGAAACGATCACCGGGTGCTGTGCCGAATCCAGCGCGCCCGGACGCGCAAAGGTGATCTGGGTTGAGCCTGCCTGTTTCGCCTGGAAGGTCAGCAGGCACACCGTCCCTTTGCCATTCACTCCTGCTACGCCGGGGGGTCGCGAAGCAGCAAGCGTGATCAACCCCGGCCCGTCATCGCGATGCACCAGAGCTACCGCCTGCCCATCCTGCTTCAGAAATCCACCCGCATCCACATTCACCAGCGCCATCTTCGTTGCATCATAGTGAATTTGCAATGGGACCGAATCGATTCCCGCCGCGTCAGAGATATTCACCGCAACCGTAAAATTCTGGCCTACGCTCGGCGGCGATGCCGGTGGAACCAAGGTCAGCCCCACCACACCTGGACGCAATCCGTCGTTTGCAGCCTGCGCCGGCGGCGGGGTTGGCGTTGTTTTGGGCGGCGCCGTGAGATCTCCGCTTTGCCGCATCTGCGTCAGTGCGTTCGACGCTGCTGTAAAGGCCGTCTCGCCGCGCAGCGAATTCGCTTCCGCAATGATGCCGCCTTGCGCCGACTGCATCCCCTCAACTGCCGACTGAGCCGTTCGGTTGAAGCTTGCCGTCGTGTTGAGGTCCGTTCGCCGCAGCTCGATCGCCTGACCGGCTCCCGTGTCGACCTCACGCAGGTTCAGCGGAGTAAGATTCTGGCTGCGCACCACGTGCGGCACCAGCACAAAGACGATCTCGTCGTCGATCACCTCGCGCGACTTCGAGCCGAAGATGTAACGCAGAATCGGCAGCTCGCCCAGCCCCGGAATGCCAGTGATGCTCACCAGGTCCTGCTTGTTGACGATGCCACCCAGAATATTTGCTTCACCCTCGCGCAGCCGGATCACCTGCTCGATCGTGCGCTGGCTGATGATCGGCTCCGTCACACCGCTGATCGTTGAAGTCCCGCTTTCGGAACTGACCTCAATCTTCATCTTCAGCGTCACGTCATGATCGAAATGCACCGTCGGCGTCATTTCTATATTCACGCCCACGTCGATGTACTGGAACTGCGTATCCACCAGCGGACTGGCTATGGCCGTCACCGCAGCGCCAGTCTGATAAGAACCCGTTGCAATCGGGATTCGGGAGCCGATCTTCATCGACGCCTTCTGTCCATCGGTCGCACGAATCCTCGGGTTCTGCAGAATCTTCGTATTGGAATCGGTCAGCAGCAGGTTAGCCGTCGCCGAGCTTACCGTGATTGCAAAGTTCGTCGCGTTCAAGTTGGCCAGGTTATCCAGCGTCAGGTTCGGCTGGTTTACCGTCGTGCCGTTCACTCCCGTTGTCGTCGTAGCGTTGTTCAGCGCCGACTGAGGCGGCTGCAACGCAAACCCGATGCTACCCGGCCAGCTCAGACCGATATTGCGCAGCGTATCGCGATCCACCTCCAGCACGCCCACATCCACCACCACCTCAGGCCGCGCTTTGTCCAGATCGTTGATCACCTTCTGCGCCAGCAGCAGTTCATCCGGTGTCGCACGCATCACAATTGCGTTCTGGCTCGGCACGCCGTATACCTTCGTATTCGGCAGCACGTTGCGGATCGCCGTCTGCACATCGTTCAGATCATTCTGCTGCCAGGCGTTCGTCAGATAGAACGTCTGTACCGCCTGCTCGTCCAACTCCGTCCTCTTGGCCCGCGAATTCTGCGCCACAAAGATCGTGTTTCCGGTCACCGGCCTCCAGAAGGTATCCGAAAGCTCTCCGACAATTCGCAGCGCATCCAGCAACGAAACATTCGTCAGGTCTACTTGAATCCGCTTGCCCACATAATCGGGATCGAACAGAACATTGATCCCCGCAGCTTTACCAATCGCCTGGTAGACGATCTTCGAATCTTCCGAATAGCGCAGAGTGAGCGGCTCATTGCTCATCGGATGCAGTTCTGCCGGAGCCTCCGCACCTTCAATCTCCGCTGCGGTCTGGGTTGGAATGCTCGTCTCGGATCGAATCGGCTGATTTGTTTCCTTGGCGCGAATCGCCTGAATCTGCTGAAGTGCCGCCTCGTTGCCCGGATCGACCGCTGTCGCGTGCAGATACTCCACCAGTGCAGCCTGCGAATCGCCTTGCGCCATCAGCTTGTTGCCGCGCGTCACATGCCAGGTGGAATCGGTCTGCTGCAACCGATAATAGGCCGTACGAGTGCGCAGGTTCTCCGGATCTTTCTGATATGCGCGCTTGAAAAACTCATACGCCGCGTCGTAATCCTCGTGCGCCTCTGCGGCTTCGCCCTTCTTCATCAGGTTATGCACTGAATCCTTGCTGAAGGCATAAACTCTCTGCCAGCTCATCAGCACGCACAGCGCCAGCACGCCCGCCGTCGCCCATGCTGCGAATGTCCATCTCCGGGCTGCGCCGCGGCGGCGAATAAAAACTCTGTGCTTCATCCAACTCCCGTTGTTCCGCTGATGCCTCATTCTAACAAAGTCCTTCAATCCCCAACCTTTGTCCCCGAGCACTCCATCCCGATGCCACAATCGGTTCTGCGATACCATCGGAGTGAAGGGATTTCTGCTCATGCCGCGTCAGTCCAGCCACGTCATCGCGACTCCGGCCCGCTCCGGCGCCAAGCCCCAGCGGCCACGCGACCCCGTCGCCAGCGGTGAGCGCGACGCTGCTCAGAATCGCAGCGCCTCCTTCAACTATTTCCTGCTCGAAAAGTTCGAAGCCGGCGTCGCCTTGCGCGGCACCGAGGTCAAGTCCATCCGTCAAGGGCAGGCCAACCTCAAAGATGCCTACGGCCTCATCAAAGACGGCGAAGCCTTTCTGCTCAACGTGCATATCGGTCCCTACTCCCACGGCAACATAGCCAACCACGACGCTCTGCGCACACGCAAGCTCCTGCTGCACAAGGAGGAAGTGCGCCGCCTACACGCAAAGACGCAGATCAAGGGTCATACGCTCATCCCCACCCGGCTTTATTTTCGTCATGGCCGCGTCAAGTGCGAACTCGCCGTCGCCAAAGGCAAGCAGGAATGGGACAAGCGCGAAACCGAGAAGCGTCGTGAGGCCGACCGCGAATCCCGCGCCGCCATCAACGCCAGCAAGCACCGCGCCAGCCGCTGAAGGCGAACTCACCGGCTCGCGCCCAGCCTCGCGTTACGGGTGCGATAATTCCTCTATGAAAATGGAACTCATATCCCAGCAACTCTCTGCGCTAGCCGTCGATCTGCTGGCCATTGCCGCCGTCGACGATCAGACATCCAAAGACAAGGACGCCAAACCTCTGCCGGTGCTGCTCACGACAGACGCCGCCGTTCAATCCGCCGCTGCCGCCGTGCTTGCCTCCGGCGAATTCAAGGCCGGAGCCAATGAAACTCTACTCCTGCACTCACCGGCAGGTCTCGCCGCCAAACGCCTGTTGATCGTCGGCCTGGGCAAGCGCGCGAAAGCCACGCCGCATGCAGTGCGTGCCGCCGCAGGCGTCGCCGTCCGATTCTGCAAGCCGCGCACCCTGCGTAACCTCGCCTTTGCACTGCCGGAAGGGTTGGATGCGACGACTTCGGCCCGTGCCGCTGCCGAGGGTGCGCTGCTCGCCGACTTCGACCCGGATACCTATCGCTCCGACCGTAAGGATCAGGGCCTGCATGCCTGCACTCTGGTCGCCGCAGCCCACCATCTCGCAGCCGCTCAGCCAGGCTTCGAAGAAGGAATCATCTTTGCTGAGGCGCAGAACTTCGCGCGTCTTCAGGTCAACGAGCCGCCCAACGTTCTGACTCCCACAGTACTCGGCCAGCGCGCAGCTCAGATGGCTCAGGCTGCCGGACTCAAATGGGATGTCTACTCGTCGGAAAAACTTCACGAGCTTCAGATGGGCGCTTTCTGGTCCGTCGCCAAAGGCTCTGAAGAGCCACCTGCGCTCATCGTTCTCACCTACGAGCCACAGGGTTATGATCCGGCAACCTACTCTGGCCCGGTTCTCGGCTTGGTCGGCAAAGGCATCACCTTCGACACCGGCGGCATCTCCATCAAGCCCGCCGACGGCATGGAGAAGATGAAGTACGATATGGCCGGAGCCGCAGCCATGCTCGGCGCCATGCACGCCATTGCCCGCCTCAAGCCCAGGGTCAAAGTCATCTGCGTCGTCTGCTCGGCGGAAAACATGCCCGACGGCAAAGCGTACAAACCCGGCGACATCGCCATCTCCATGCCCAACGGCGAAAACCCCGGAAAGTCCATCGAGATCATCAACACCGACGCCGAAGGCCGTCTCGTGCTTGCCGACGGACTCACCTACGCCCGTCAACTCGGCTGCACACACCTCATCGACGCCGCCACACTCACCGGAGCCTGCGTCGTCGCACTTGGCATGGTCAATGCAGGAGCCTTCTGCAACGACGATCCCACCTTCCGTCAGTTTGAAGCAGCCATGGAAACGACCGGCGAAAAATTCTGGCGATTGCCTCTCGGCGAAGAATACTTCGACCTGATCCGCAGCGACATTGCCGACATCAAAAACACGGGCGGCCGCTGGGGTGGTGCCGTCACTGCCGCCGAATTTCTCAAGGTCTTCGTCGCAGATACCCCCTGGATTCATCTCGACATCGCCGGCATGGCCTGGATCGAAGACAGCCGACCTTCCATCGCCAAAGGCCCCAGCGGCGTCGCCGTCCGCACCATCGCCGAGTGGGTCCGTACCTTCAACGTCTGATCGACTCGCCATGCATGCGGGTAGCACGAAGCCGTTACCCGCATGCAAATTTTCCTCCCGGAACGCTCGCCCATGCCGGATTCCTTCCCAAAACGCCTCTTCGCCGTTCTGACCTCCGTCTTTGCGCTGGTCGTGGCCGCGCTCGTCCTATGGATCGGCCGCGTCATCTTCCTGCTCCTCTTTGCCGCCATCATCGGAGCAATCCTGCTCTACTCCGTCTCGCATGCGATCAGCCTGCGCCTGCGCCTGGCGCGCGGGCTTGCGCTTCTGCTCTTTCTAGCGCTGCTCTTTGGCTTCGCCGCAATGGTCTTCTGGATGCAGGGTCCAAACGTTCTCCAGCAGTTCGCGCAACTCCAAACAGACCTTCCCGCGGCCTTCCATCGCATTCTTGGCGAGGTGCAGGGGACTCGCTGGGGTCGCTGGCTGCTTGCCCAGTCGCCGGATACAGACCAGATTGCCTCCGGTGCACGCTTCGCCCTCATGCGCATCGGCGGCATCGTCCTCACCTCGGCCACTGCCATCGCCGGCCTTGCCATCACGCTGCTGCTCAGCCTTTATCTCGCCGCCGAGCCGCTCCTCTACTATCGTGGCCTGCGCCGCCTGGTGCCCCATCGCTCTCGCCCGGTGCTCGACGCATGCGTCACCAGCGTCCGCAAAACTCTCCTCTGGTGGATCCTCGCCAAGATGCTTTCGATGACGATTGTCGGCATTCTCATCGGCGTTGGTCTCTGGCTCATTGGCGTTCCCTTGCCTGGCCTGCTCGCGCTCATTGCGGCACTGCTCACCTTCATTCCCAACGTCGGCCCGCTCATTGCGCTCATTCCCGCCGTGCTGCTCGGCCTGGCCAACTCACCGATGACCGGACTGCTCACGCTGGTCGTCTTTGCCATCGTCTTTCTCCTCGAAGGCTACCTCGTCACGCCCCTGCTGGAGCGCAACCTGGTCCGCCTGCCGCCGGCACTCACGCTGCTGCTTCAACTTCTGCTGGCCGCCATCGCCGGCCCCATCGGCGTTGCTCTTGCCGCGCCTATCGCTGCGGCCGCCATCGCCGTCTGCGACGTCCTGCTGCGCGATTGAATCACGCTTCTCCGCCGGTTTCTCCCGCTCTTCCCTGAAATAGAAAAGGGACGACCCGCCAGTCCTGCGTGTCATCCCTTCCTCTTCAGTCTGAAACCCGGCTCACTCCGGCAGCGTCTTCGATCCCTCCACCGTCACCGTTCCCGATAGCGTCTGTGCGCTCGTGCCGGGCTGTCCGCCACCCACGCTGATCGTATACGCTCCGGCAGGTATCTCCGGCTCTCCTTCCGCTGAAACCATACTCATCTCGCGACCTTCCAGCGCAAATTCCACCTGCTTCGTCTCTCCGGCTGCCAGGTGTACGCGGCGGAATCCTCGCAGCGCCTTCAGCGGCGCACCCGGAACGCTCGGAAAGCTCAGGTAAAGTTCGGCCACTTCATCGCCGTCTCGCTTGCCTGTATTGGTTACCGACACCTTCACCAGCACCGGATCGCCCGCCTTCACCGGCTCATTCGGTACCTTCAGGTCGCTGTAGGCAAATGTCGTGTAGCTCAGCCCATAACCAAACGGATAGAGCGGTGTCCCCGTAAAATACCGGTATGTCCGGTTCTTCATGGAGTAATCCTCAAACTGCGGCAACTGATCCACTCCCGTATAGAACGTCACCGGGAGCCGCCCTGCTGGATTGTTCCAGCCGGAGAGGGTCTGCGCAACCGCCAGTCCACCCTTCTCGCCCGGATACCACGCTTCCACGATCGCGTTTGCGTGCTGATTCGCCCAGTTCACGGCCAACGCGCTGCCGTTGACCAGCACCACGACCAGCGGTTTGCCGGTTGCCGAAAGTGCTTCGAGCATATCCTGCTCCGGCTTTGGCAAATCAATGCTGGTGCGGTCGCCGCCCAGGAAGCCCGGCTCGTTCACCTTCATCTCTTCGCCTTCCAGTTCGCTGGTAATGCCCACCACGGCCACAATCACGTCGGCCTTCTTCGCCGCCGCAATCGCATCCGGCTGCGGCGTCATGTCTACCTTGGACCACATCAGACGCGCATCCGCTTTCGGATTTTCACCCTGCGCATAATCCACCGCAAGCGCATAGGCTTTGCCTTTTTCCAGATGTATGCGTCCAAGCTTCGTCCCATTGCGCCGGGAGCCAAAATCCGACGTCACATCCTTGCCATCGATCTGCACCCGGAAGAAACCGTTTGCCGTCATACCCAGGTTGTAATCACCCGTCTCCGGCACTTTCAGTGTCGCCTCCCAGTGCAGCGCCACCGGCACGGTCACATCCGCTGGAATCTCCACCTTCGATGCATCCACCATCGCCTGATGGCTGGTCGCAAACACCCTCGGCTTCATCGTCAACGCGGACAGGTCCATCGGCGGAGCCTGATCGACATTCACCGTCACACCCGGCTTGCCATCGCTCGACAACGCGCTCGTCGGCACTGGCTGTGCCTCCTTGCTCAGGAACTGCGTCCCTTCCACGTAATCGATCCGGTCGTTGGCAAACTCCTGCTTCATCCCATCCAGAATCGACTCCACATGGTCGGGAACCCCCGTGTAATTGCCTAGCAGAAAACGCGTCTGTGTCGCCAGCGGACCCACCACCGCGATGCGAATATTCTTGTCCTTCAGCGGCAGCGTTCCGTCGTTCTTCAGCAGCACCATCGATTCATCGGCCGCCTTCAGCGCGAGCGCCTTGTGCGCTGGGCTATTCAACTCGCTCTCCGGAATCCTGGAGTACGGATCCATCGACGGTGGATCGAACATCCCCAGCTTGATACGCGCAGTATACAGACGGACCAGCGCTGTATCGATGTCGCTTTCCTTCAGATATCCTTCCTTCACCGCGTCGAGATACGGCTTGTAATCGTGGTCATCCTTCACCTTGGCAAAGAAATCCGCGCACTCGTTATCCATCCCGCGCTGCAAACTAATCGCCGAAGCCTGGGCCTGCGTCGGCTTGAAGTGATGGCCGCTGTAGATGTCGATCACTGCGCCGCAGTCGGAGACCACATACCCCTTGAATCCCCACTTGTCACGCAACTGGTCCTGCAGCAGGAACTGGTTCGCGCACGCCGGCTCGCCGTTGATGCTGTTGTAGGCGCACATCACCGAATCCGCTTTACCCTCCACGACCGCCGCGCGGAACGCCGGCAAATACGTATCCATCTCGTCGTGCTTGCTCACATCCACATTGGCCTTGTGGCGCGTCGGCTCCGGCCCGCTATGCACGTCAAAGTGCTTCGGCGTCGCAATCACTCGATAGTAGCGCGGATCGTCGCCTTGCATGCCCGTTACAAACGCCACACCCATCCGCCCCGTCAGGTATGGATCTTCTCCATAGGTCTCCTGGCCACGTCCCCAGCGCGGATCGCGAAAGATATTTAGATTTGGTGCCCAGAAATCCAGCCCCTGAAAGATATTGCTGTGGCCGCCGTTTGCGCGCATCGCCTGCTCGTGCTTCACACGCGCCTCTGTGCTGATGTCCACACCCATCGCGTGAATCAGCGCCGGATCAAAGGTTGCGCCAAGACCGATCGGCTCAGGGAACTCCGTCGTCCCGTCCACCGCTACTCCGTGCAGCGCCTCGCTCCACCAGTCGTACGAAGGCACATGCAACCGCGGTATCGCCCGAGCCTGGTTCACCAACTGGCTGGCCTTCTCCTCCAGCGTCATCCGCTGCACCAGATCAGCCGCCCGCTGTTCCGGCGACAGATGCGGATTCATATAGGCAGGTTCCTGCGCCTTTGCTCCATTTCCCGCCATCAGCGCCAACACGCTCACGCAGCCCAGCACCACTCCACGCCAACTCAACTGGCTCATCGCAAACTCTCCCCTGCGGCACGGTCCGTTCCCTGTCCGGGGTTTCCCGCAACAATCCCGGCCCTTTTTTCCGCGAACTCAATCTACCGGCCAGGATTCTCTCTGTCAAGCTGTCGCAGAAATCTCTGGATTCAACATGGATCGATTTACTCGGGCGCTTTCCTCCACTACCAGAACTCGCGCCTCAGCGTTACGGTCATGCAAAGGTCGTCAGCCGGTCGCGTGAAATCGACTGCATCGCCCACACGCTGAGTCCATGCAGCGCACCAGCCTCACCCGTCCACTGCGGACTCAGAAGCTCAGCGCTTGTTCCCTCCGGATAAAACCGCACCGTACATGCAGCCTCGCCGTTCAGCACAACTTCCATCGCCGAGCCATCCACCCACACGCGCATCTCCAGTGGCTCCGCACTGCTTCCGTGCAGCGCAACGCGAGTTCCGTTCACCGTCACCTCAAGCGGCTTCTCCGGTAAAAACGCAATCCGTAGCCACGGCCTCTTTGCTTCACCCGTCAGCGCCAACTCCCAACCCGCGCTCCCGCGCGCAGCCATGCATCGCATCTCGCCGCAATAGCCCTCGATTCGTAGCTTTGCCAGCCGTTCGCGCAGTGTTGGCCCGTCGGCTACCGGCTCTGCGCGCTGCTCGGCTCCGCGCAGCGTCTCCGCCGCATCGGCTACCTGCATCCGCAGTCGACCATCCTCGCCCAACCTCAGCACGCGCGGCAGCGACATCAGTCCAGCCCATCCCGCAGCCTTGTATGCAGCCAGGGGACGAGTCTCCGGAATCCATCCCCACAGTATCCGCCTGCCTGTCGCATCCACTTGCGTCTTGGGCGCATAATACGACCCATAATCGAGCACGCCTGACTGCTCTGGCGCAAAACGCATCGCCGCCTCATCCAGTCGCCCGCTCAGCCAATATGCCTTGCCGTTCGTGGAGTAGATCAGCACGTGCCGTCGCGCACTTCCCTCACCCAACGCAAAAAACTCCGGGCACTCCCAGACCTCATTTGCATCCGACTTCTCCAGCGGAACCGCGATGCTGCCCTTGCGCTCCGCCAGAATGTGCAGGAACTCCCACTGCCGCAAATCGCGCGACCGATACAGCAGCACCCCGCCTTCACGCTCCCGTGTGCCCATGGCAAGCGTGAGATACCACCACTCCCCTTGCCGCCACGGTGAAGGGTCGCGAAACCCGTTCACCTGCATTCCCGCCGGCGGAGTGGCTATCACCGGCTCGGTCAGCTTGCGCCAGCGTCGCAGGCTCTGGTCTTCGCTGATGGCCAGGCACTGTGTCTCCAGCAGGCTTTGCGCTCCGTTTTTGATCGTCGCCTCAGCCTCCGGCACAGAACGCACGCCGGTGTACATCATCTGCACGTGCCCATCCACCACAGCCGCCGTTCCGCTGAAGACGCCCGCGCTATCCGGCCCGCCCGACGTCGGTGCCAGCGCCACCGGCAACTGCCGCCAGCGCACCATGTCCGCGCTCACCGCATGCCCCCAGTGCATATCGCCCCAGTACGCGCCATCCGGGTTGTACTGGTAAAACATGTGATACTCGCCGCGCCAGTAAACCGGCCCGTTCGGATCGTTCATCCAGTTAGCCACAGGCAGCAGATGATACTGCGGACGCAGCGGATCATGCGCCAGCCTTGCCGCCAGCGCATCCCGCACAGCCGCCGCATGCATTGCGTCAAGATGTCTCGGAAAAGATGCCGCAGCAGCCGTTCCCGCTAAACCCTGCACAAACCTTCTGCGATTCATCCCCAACATCGCTGCAATCCTGCTCAACGCGCGGTCACGTCCATCACCACGGGGATCGTATGCGGTGGCATACACGCACGGTTGTCGCAGGCCTGGTAGCGCAGCTTCGCCTGCACCAGATGCTCTCCACGCGTCGCCGTCATCATCCCGCGCACGGTAAACTCACCCGTATATACGCTCAGGTGATCCCCGCCGCCGGGCGCGCCCGCTACAGGCAGCAAAAAATCCTTCCCCGCAGGAAACTCCACCTCATCCAGCTTCACGCTGCCATCGGCGGGAAACGCGATCGTCGTCGGAATCATATCCTTGGTCTTTGGCACATGCGAATTGATGTGCAGTCCGGCCTTCACCTCAAAATGCATTTCGACCGGCGTCGCCTTACCCGCAGTTACCGTCACCTGCTCCGGATACATGTACCGCACCGCGTCTGTCGGCTTTGCGCCGCTCTTTTTCCCGGCATCATTCCACAGGTTTGCAAATGGATTCTGCTGCCCGGCCAGCGTCGCCAGTGCCAGCGCCACACTCATCAGCTTCAAGCTCAACGAGTTCATGCCCAACCACTTCACACTCAGCCATCGAATCACTCCGTCCCTCCCTGTGCAATTCCCGCCACCTCTGCCGCCTCTCTCACTCGCCCGTCCCCAGCGCCTTTTTGATGTCGTTTTCCAGATCGTCCTTCGAAGTCAGCCCAATCGTCGCTGCCACAATTTTCCCCTGTCGATTTACAAAGAACGAGGTCGGAAACACCTCTGGGTCGCCATACTGCTTGCTGATCGCGTCACCGTCCAGCAGCACTGGATAATTGATCCCAAGCTGGTTTGCACTCTTTGCAATGTCGGCTGTTTCCGACTTCAGCTTCGCCGCGTCGTCCATATCCAGGTCGTCAAAGGAAACGCCCAGAATCTCGAATCCCTTTGCCTTATATTGCTTTTCCAGCTCTACCAGCCACGGCGTCTCAATCTTGCATGGCGCGCACCACGTCGCCCAGAAGTTGAGCTGCACCGCCTTGCCTTTGAAATCCGATAGAGAAACCTTCTTGCCGTTCACGTCGGTCAGTGTGAAATTTGCCGCCATCTTGCCCACCATTGGAGAGGTCATCTCACCGGCGCCATCCCCACCTGCGCCCATGCCAGCCATATTGCCCATCGCCATCGGCTCCATCGCCCGCTGCGACTGCATCTCCGCTATGTGCCTGCGATTCATCCAATTCGCCCATCCTGCTGCGGCCAACATCACAAACACCACCATGGCCAGCCCAGCCACCATAAAATTCTTGTCTCGCATACGTCCTCGCTGCCTTGATTCTAGCTCGGTCGCTCGATCCCCGTCCTCGTTCCTTTGTTCCGCAAGCGCGTTCCATACCCTCCCATCCAACTGCTACCATCAGAGGCGCATGGCCAACGCATCGCCCGATCCGCTCACACCCGCCGCGCTCGTCCGCATCGAAGCCGCCGCGCTCACTGCGTTAGCTGCGCGTCTCGACGGCCCGATGCAGCCAGCCTTCACGCGCGCTGTCGATCTCGTCGCCGCCTGCACAACCGGGCGCGGGCGCATCCTGCTCACAGGCATGGGCAAAAGCGGCATCATTGCCAGAAAAATTGCTGCCACACTCAGTTCCACTGGCTCACCCGCGCATTTTCTCCACCCTGCAGAAGCCATTCACGGCGACCTCGGCGCATTGCTGCCCGGCGACCTTGTCCTCGCGCTCTCCGCAAGTGGAGAAACGGAAGAAGTTCTCCGCCTGCTGCCTATTCTCAAGCGTAAAGGCGATGCCCTCATCAGCTTCACCAGCAACCTCGCCTCCACGCTTGCCACCGCCAGCGAAGTCGCGCTCGACTGCTCCGTCCAGCGCGAAGCCTGTGCGCTCAACCTCGCGCCAACTGCTTCCACCACCACCATGCTTGCTCTAGGCGACGCGCTCGCCATCGCCGTAAGCTTGCGCAAAGGCTTTCGTGCAGAGGACTTCGCAGAACTTCATCCTGGCGGAAAACTCGGACGTCAACTGGCCCGCGTCCGCGACCTCATGCACACTGGCGAGGCCATCCCCGTCGTCTCGCCTGAGGCCGCCATGATCGACGTGATCTACGAGATGAGCCGCAAAAAACTCGGCATGACCACCGTCCAGCAAAACGGTCAGCTTCTTGGCATCCTCAGCGACGGCGACCTGCGCCGCCTGCTGGAAAACTACCGCGGCGACGCTCTGCAGCACACCGCGCGTGACGCGATGAATGCTTCGCCCGTGACTCTTTCCGCCGACGAATTCGCCGCGCGCGCACTGGCTCTCCTCGAACAACGCCGCATCACCTTCCTGGTCATCACCGACGCCGATCGACATGTCGAAGGCATCCTCCACCTCCACGACCTCTGGGGACTGGAAATGATCTGAGCCTGCATAATGCACAGAAATGAAGTTGTTTTCAGCGGTTCTTTCGCATTCGTTCCTCGACCACACCGGTTTGAGTCTTCACGCTCCGCGAAGTCCTCTCCTGCAACTCTGACGCGACCGCACGCATGGAAAACTTCACAGAGAGCTACGGCGTCCACTGAACAGGTTGATGACCAGAATGATCAGTGCTATCAGCAGCAGAATGTGAATCAGACTACCTGCGATATGGAAGCTGAAGCCGAGCATCCATAAAATCAAAATCGCCACAAAAATTGCCCAAAGCATATCTTCTCCTTCGCATGACTCGTATCTGCAAATATTCAAATTGAAAACCGGACGATTCCCCCTGCAACTCACAGCCAGGAAGTCGTGTATCCATTTTTCGGGTTATTCGTGCTCCTTCATTTACGGCAGTTTGCGATTCAATACGCCAGCCAAACTCATCAACGCCTCTGACGCGCATGCTGGACAGCGCTCCGCGCAATTTCCGACGCAGTGGCAATTCTCACAAAGGTACGCACTATATAAGGGAATGTGTTGAATCGAGCCAAATACCATCTGCTGAAGTATCCCCTACATATTGGATTCAATATGGGGTTCACTTCGATACATTTTCTACAGCCTCCAGCGTGTGCTGAAACATATCCTGAACTGCAGACAAGGTGCCTGGATTCGCTTGTGCCAGCCCTCCTGTTACTGCATCCCGTTGTACCAAAGTCTTCTGAAGGAGGGACTGCCGATTCACGTCTACTGTATTGCTCATCATGTCTTGGACTCCGTCGAAGAACTTTGTTGAGTCCTGGCTTGCCTGACCGTAATTCTTCTGATTGGTTTCCAGATAGACGTGCCCGCAGAGCAGGCCAAGCTCTTCCATTTGCGATTTTCTGCGTTCTGAGTCGAGCTGCCTGCGTACCACACCAAGTTGTTCATCGAGGGCTTTCCCCTTCCTGTACTGCGGTATAAACCCGAGCAGAAATGCGCCGACAATGAGGACCACACCAACAATCACACCAGATTTCCGATTCATACGATTTCACTCCTTCGTGCGCCTCTGGCAGTTGCCTGGATGGGTGAAGAACCGCCTTCCCTGTTCTCTCTCCTGAATCCCGAAACAGTTTCTTGAGTACCCAGGTAATATCCGCTCCCGTTGCGATCGATTGGTTTGGTTTTCTTCAGCAATGTCTGTGCCGCGCGACGGACTAGCGAGCGATCCAGGTCTTTTGCGCCGAGGGCACCCGGACTCCTAAAAAATTCCGCAGGTGCCCGCGACACACTAACAAACGACGGTTAGTTGGAGGCCACTGCCTGCACTTTTGCGTCTTTGATCGCATTGAGGAACTTGTTTGCACTGGCCGGTGCAACAACTTCTCCGCGCAGAACACGGCTCGTAGTGACGAGATGTCCATAGAAGGCTTTCATGGAATCGTCGTCCTGACGAACATTGGCCCCGGATAGTGTGAGTCCCGCAAACGCACCCTTGGCTCGCGAGTAAGTAAGAACCTGGGTGTTCAGATTCCAATCGGTGCCGGCAGAAGCGTTGCGACCCACCGGTCCGGCTGCTGCGGAGGCATCCACTCCAACCTTGAAGTTGGAGGCTTCCATGCGCTGCATGCCCTTGTTCCCCTGGAAAATCATGACCACATCGACGCCTTCAATACCGATCTGCAATCCCCAACTGCCACCGGTAATAGCGAAGAATGCCGGCGCACTCCATCCCTTTGAGGTCCGGCACGTGGCTACGCCTCTGCCATTCTCGGCGCCAAACACAAAGCCCCCCTTGATCATGTGCGGCACAATGGCAATGCACTTTGCATGCTCCAGCACTTCTTCTGGAATGCCTTTATCCGGCGCGGCCATGATCTGGTGCAGCACCAACGCTGCATTATCCAACCGATTCTCCACATCTTCACGTGTCTCCGCTTGAAGAGCAGTAACCGAACCCAGACAGAGTAATACTACGAACGTCAGTAGTTTCTTCATGCATCTCACCTTTTCTACCTATTTGCGCAGTGTCTCTTACTTTTTCCGCGCACTGAGGCGCATAAGGCATTTCCAACATTAAGGGCAGTCAAGCGACACAGTCTGAGCACTATTGGTCTTCGCGCAAATCGAGGCCTCCGCCGGAAGAGAAAGCTGATTTGGCCCTTCGAGGTGAATGCTGTTGGATGGCATCACTGCATCTGCACCCTGAGATGTTACCGTCCAGAAATGGGAAATCTCCAACTGAAGTGGGGATAGAAATTTCATAATAGTGTGCAATATCGAACAGATCATCCTCCCACTTCCGGAGAGCCTACTAACATAAGTGCAGCTGTGCGGGTTCACTGGATGCTTGGTCAGATTGGGACATCGTGGCATAATAGTGCGCTGATGACCATTGATGGAGGGTTCGACGGGCATCTATATTTTGCTACTCATTCCTTGAATCTGCGTGGTCCTTTCCACCTACGCTCGTTTGCCGGAATAGCATCCAGAAGGAAGCCAACTGTTATGATTGATCCGGAAAAATTCGCGTTTAATGCAGCTGTCTTTTTGATGAGTACCGGGCTGGGGCGAAGAACTGTCCGATTAGAACCGAAGCAAACTTTTTTTTACAGGGCGACCCGGCCGATTCCGTTTTCTATCTTCAAAAGGGCCGCGCAAAGATAACAGTGGTCTCGCACGTCGGCAAGGAAGCGACTATCATGTGGCTCTCCGCCGGAGACTTTGTCGGTGAAGAGTCGCTGGCAGCAGTGCCTGGACTGCGTCTGGCCACGGTAACAGCGGTGATCTCCTGCACCGCCCTCAAGATTGCTCGGGAAGAGATGATCCGCGTGATGCACGAGGAGCATGACTTCTCCGATCTGTTCCTGAAATTTTTGCTGGATCGCAGCATGCGCATTCAGGCCAATCTGGCAGATCAATTATTCAATTCCACGGAAAAGCGCCTGGCGCGAATTCTGCTGTTGATGGCAGAGTATGGCCAACCGGGTGAGTCGGAACCGCTGCTTCCCAGGATATCTCAGGAGACGCTGGCTGGCATGATTGGCACTACACGATCTCGCGTGAGCTTCTTCATGAATCGCTTTCGCTCGCTTGGCCTGATTGAATACAGCGATCGCATCCGCGTCCACAAAGCGTTGCTAAACGTAGTACTGCACGATCACTTGCAGGACAACAACTTTTAAAAGCCTTCACTCTCCGGCCTCATGGAGGAGTAACTCTTCATACGCGCAGTAAACAAAAGCGGTCTCACTGCGCATTGGTGCCATGCAATGAAAACCAGTAATACCTTCTCCAACAAAACATGCAGCGAACGGGACGTATCGCAAACATACCGAGAAGACCATCTGCGGAGCGCAACTCGGCGGGTTTGAATTTCACCGAATTGCAAGACGGGCACTCCCGCCGTATGCAAAGCAGATGTGGCAACCAACTGGGCCAATTCCTGTTTGTCCTGCTCATTCTGCACATCCTTCTCAAAGACGCCATCCCGCAGATTAAAGATTGCCTGCCTTCACGGGGCCAGGATGCGAGTCCAGCCAACCGAGCAAGCAACGTATGCTCCCCGTAGCTAACGCTACGCAGGAATCGCCCGCCCCGTAATACAGATGGATAGTATCGCCGTCCTCGCCGATCGTCTGTCCACAAGGAAACACTACATCCTTGACATCTCCGCCTCGCTCATAAGGCGCTTCCGGACCGAATATCCAGGAGTCTCCACGCCGCAGGCAGACCGCTGGATTCTCCAGATCGAACAGAGCCAGACCCATACGATAGATGCTCCCAGAGGCGGTTTGCCTTACTCCGTGATAGATCACCAGCCATCCCCTGGACGTCTCGATCGGTGGAGAACATAGCCCGATCTTGTTTGCATCCCACCACCCTCCGCGCCGCGCTTCCATCATGATCGTGTGGCTTCCCCAATGGCGCAGGTCCGGAGAATACGATATCCACATATGAGCGCCTAAGGTTGTTACTGGACGGTGGATAAGAGCCCAGCGTCCGCCAATCCTCCGAGGCAGAAGTGCCGCATCTTTATCTTCAGGAGACATGACGACTCCGAATCGTTCGAAGCTTCGAAAGTCCCTGGTAAGCGCCAGCGAAACTCCTGGACCACCGCGCGCAAACGAGGTATAGGCAACGGCGTATTGATCGAGCTCCGGCACATAGGTGATGCGCGGATCTTCAATACCCCAGATTTCTTCGGGATACTCCGCAGGATTGGCCATCAGCGTTGGCTTCGGGTCGATATGCCATGAGTCTATTCCATTGGCAGAACGCGCAGCACAAAGGTGAGAAATCCCGCTACGGTCTTCAACGCGGCAGAGCAGCAATGTTTCTCCTTCGGGCATGAGCACAGCGCCGGCATTGAAGACGCTGTTAATCGGATAAGGCCAGTGTTCTCGACTGAGGATCGGATTGGCAGAGTAGCGCGTGAACAATGGTTGATTGACACATGCTTGTAGATTTTCCTGTTCCTGCGTGATGGATTCCGGCAGATCAGCCGGCGAGATGGTCGGATTCACAAGTAGCGCTCGTTTCCTGGTGCAGTTGGTCTACGTTTGGTACATGAAGGGCCCGCATTTCAAGCAGAGCCATCAGAAATGAGAGAGTCGATTCGGCTCCTTCGTTTTCATTCACTCGGTCGGGATGAAGCCCATCTCTGCATCCGCCCGTCACCGCATCGTATAGCGGCGCCTGTAAATCATTCTTGCCGAGGAACCATGAAAAGGCGCACCTTGCCTCCTCAAGCCATTGGCTCTCTTCCGTCAGTCTGAATACATCCAGGCAGGCGGAGACCGTTGCGCATGCCTCAACCGGTTGCTGGTCGAAACGCGCCTTCAGGTTTCCTTCAATGAAGAATCCGCTGGATCCAATAGGAACGAATATCTCCGCATTGTCACGATGCTGCTCGGCAACCAGCCATTTCAGAGCATCGATACCAGCTTCGATCATTTTGTAGTTATTGCTCCGCCAGCCGGCCAGGATGAGTGCCTGCGGCAGTCTAGCATTCGAGTAGGAAAGCCTTTTTTCGAACCAATGCCAGGTCTCGGAGCGACTCCGTTCGTAAATGTCCAGCAAGCGATTGGCCAGGGTGTTCCGAATGCCTTGCATGGCCCGGTCGCCCGGGAACCAGTCCAAATAGGCCTGCAAACCGAGAATGCTGAATGCCCACGCGCGTGGGCTGTTTAACCGCAGAGACGCAGGCACGGCAGCCTCAAAGAGTCTTCCCGCCGCTCCCCGCAATCCAGCATTTTGCGAACGGCCCAGAACAGTTCCCAAAGCCCAGAGTGCCCGGCCATGGCTGTCTTCAGAGCCTACGTCTTCAAGCCATTTGCGGTCGTAACCGAGAAAATTCCTGAATCGTCCAGTGTCGGAATGAAACGCAAGCCAAAGGAAGGCCAGGTATCGACGAGAGAGGTCGGCATGCTCCGTCCCATACTCGGATAAAAGACTGTCACCCAGAAGAGTGGAAACAATGAGTGCGCGTGCGTTGTCGTCGGTTGTATAACCCTCGCGCGTATTGGGCAAGGAAAAAATCGCATGCTGCAGGATGCCCGTGGTATCTGTCATTGCCAGCAAATGGCAGGTATTCAGAATGGGTAGTCGATCGGTTGGGTCGATCAAGCGCGCAACCACGTCGTCCTGTTGGGCCGCTCTTGGCTGCAGCGAACGCTCGAAGCGAGCACGCTGAAAGCTTGCCATATATGCGCGGGCCGTCGTTGGCCACGTCGTTCCACGCGAGTAAAGATAGGCGCGTTTGCGCATCGCGTGACGCTCTGCATCGTTCTCCAGCAATTTGATCACTTCATTTGCTATTGAGCCTGAATCGTCGAAGGGAACTATTACGCCCCGCTTGTCCGCCAGCAGTTCTTTTGCATGCCAGTAAGGCGTGGAGATGATTGCCTTTCCCGCACCCAGAGCGATGGCGAGTGTGCCGGAGACAATCTGCGCTTCCTGTCGGTAAGGCGTGATGTAAATATCGGCGGATCCTACGTGCTCCACCAGTTCCTTCGTACTCACAAAACGGTTGTTGAAGATTACCTGGGATGAAACGCCGAGCCGCGCGGCCAGCGATTGCAACTCCTCGCGGTAGCGCTCCCCATCCTGCCGCCGGATATGTGGATGCGTCACTCCGGAAACGATGTACACCACGTTCGGATGCCGCGCCAGAACTGCGGGCAAAGCACGGATCACATTTTCAATACCCTTGTTCGGCGACAGCAAGCCGAACGTGAGTAGGACGGACTTGCCCTCTGTACCAAACAGGTCCTTGAAATAGTTGGGATCCATGAATGGCATATCCGGTACTCCATGTGGAATCACATCGATCTTCCCACCTGGCACCGCATAGACTTCGCGCAGCAACTGTGCCGCCAGCTCGCTCATTACGATCAGTCGATCCGAGAGACGCGAAATCTCTTCGAGGACAACACGCTGATCCGCGTCTGGATTGCGCAGAACCGTGTGCAGTGTAGTAACCAAAGGCATTTTCAATTTTCGGAGCAAGGCGAGAATATGCTGGCCTGCCTGTCCGCCGTAGATGCCGTATTCATGCTGCAAACAAACAAGATCATTCCCATTAAAGTTGAGGAAATCCGCGGCCCTTGAGTAAGAAGCACAATCTTCCTGATCAAGCTCGATGCGCACTTGTGAAGGGTAATTGTAGTTTGATTCCGGATCGTTCACTGGAATTGCAAACAGGCGATCTTCTCCGTATTCGTTTGCCAGAGCAGTGCATAAGTCGGTCGTAAAAGTCGCAATGCCGCACTCTCGCGGCAGATAGTTTCCGATGAACGCAATGCGCGTCGGCAAGGGTAGATTGCACTTGTTCGATACAGCAGGCGCAATTGTCCCTGGTCCATATTTATGGGTTCCATTCTCGGAATACGTCGAATCGAAAAACGACATGATCTCCAACTTTCACCTTTGTCCGTGAAGCGCATGGAATCACTGCAACAGCCTGTGGATACATCTCCTTGAAGCTGTCCAGCGGAGTATTTTGCCGGATATGGCAAGGCTGCAATTTACTCTTCATTCTGTGGAAGGCCGGGCACTTCGTCTCCCGACTGAAATCGAGTTCCGCGGCGTTGAATAGCCTCGCGATCCTCGTGAGCGCACCTACCTAAGGCTCGGCCGCCGCTGACCGCAGGCATTTTACGAGCAACACATCCGGCGATGCCAGGAGCGCGAGAACAATCATCGAATATACCCGACTCCTCCATTTGGACAGTTACTCTACTTCTTACGATACGCCCAATGCCAGTGAACACTACCAGAGCGGATGGCGTTGCGAGCAAAATTGGGCCAAACGAAGCGGAGCGTTTGGTGGTTCCAAATTCGGGCACGACTACGAAATGTGGCCTGATTCTCTCCACAACCCGAAGGGACGGGGCCAATTCCCCTCATCTCTTCGTCTGTCGTCGCTGGCAGACGACCGGTATGCGTCGCTCCTCTCTCCTCGATCTGAGAAAATTGGCTCGCTGCACAACCGTCCAGGCAGTATTTACAGGCTTTTCAACGGCCGACGTGGAACTGGGAGAGGTATTGGAGCACGCCGGATATTCTCAGCAGCCACAAAACTAAAACAATCACGACGACGCTGTTAAGGATGCCCTTGATCGTATCCTGCATTGGTATAAATCGGTTAATGAGCCATAGCAGAAGGCCAACCAATGCGATGATGATGACAACGGTGACGAGTGGCATGCGGTGCTCTCCGATCGAGGTGCTGCAGCCGTTGGAATATCAAAGGGAAATCGATCTTTCAATCCACATCCAGCAGCGAAATCAGTTCAATCCAGGCTTCCCTAGAGCCTGTTATTAACTTTGCGTGAGTTGCCGTGCCAGATTTGCGAGCATGAGTATGGCAAAGGCAAGGTAGTGGAGGCCGGCGAGGATTTTGCCCAGCCGTTCGTAGTCTCTGGCCAAACGACG
>JAKAXU010000094.1 GCA_021816455.1 Acidobacteriota bacterium | reverse complement strand
TCGCGGTCTGGTTATCGATTCCATCATCGTCTTCACGCATACCTAGGGCCTGACGGAGTTCATCACTGGGAGTGACATGCATGCCAACCAGCAAGCGGCAGCCCTGGCCTTCGCCACCCGCCCACCGGTCAACATGTCCCGCAATGTGACGCCAGCCGCGAAGATTGAAGTACCCAACACAGAAATCAGCGCGTTCAGCGACCTTTAGCGTCTCTTGTAGGGCCGGCAAGAGTGTCTTTTCAATGTTATCGAATATTCTTGGCATGCCCATCCTCGCTGATCATTGTTCTTCACTATAAGTTTGTGCAGGACCAAAAATGGGTCTCAACAACACACAAAGAATTCATTGCTATTCACAATCTCTGGTCATTGCCATCGTTTTTCTTCACCGTTCGAACACGCCCTGATCGATTCACCTCCGGCAATGGCCTGTCCCAGGCTAGCAAATCCATCCGCACGTTGTTCGCATACGCGTTGTATTGCCAACGACGGAATTGGTCAAGCAGCAAGGCATTGGTTTCTTCCAGACGCTTAACCTGCGCTTCCAACTCAGCAATCCGGCGATTCGCAGCTTCTAGCGTGAAATCCCTTGGAAGCGCATCGCTAGCCTCGCGCAAATCCTTCTGCCGCTGCTGGAAACGCTCCTTGATCGAAGGATACAGATACATGGTGTGCTTCGAAACGGATGCAACATTTAGAACCTTGGCAACACGCTCGCAAAACAAGGGCCAGGTAAGTTTTCCCTCCCAGCGATCCAGCTCGCGCAGAATCTTCGGAAGGCTTGCTTTAGTAACAATTCTCTTGGGCATCTGTTATTCCAACATTAAAGGAGCAGCCACTATGCTTCCGATTTCCGATTCAGGCCGGTCCAACATACCGAGATCCATCAGCGCACGGCGAACCGCAGAAGGATCATGTCCCTCGGGAATTCTTAGGGGAGCACCATCCGGAATTTGCGGATGCTCCAATGCCATCCTCATAGCCCTTACATGAGCCAATTTCCACTTATGATTATCAACCCACCGATCTGCCCCAAAATCACCGTCTTTATCTGCCTGCTGCGCTTTTTCAAGCAGTAGCTGGGTTTGGGTCTCAAGCCTCCGAATTCTTTCCAGTGTTACGTGATCGCCCTTGATGCAAAGGTGCTCCTTACAAGTCATGCACTCACGTTGCTTCTGGCAGGGTGCCATCGCATAGTCGTGGACGCACATACCATAGAGCGTTGCCTTGGCCGTACCAAGTCGATCGACCCCCAGTTCCTGGTAGGTCACGGGCTGACGCGCTTTGAAGCGTTCAAGCACTGATGGAGTATCAATCGAGAGAAGGTCCCGTGCAGATTCCAGGCGTTCTTCCGGGGAGCGGTGGTCGTAATGGCGATTGTCCGCAGCCCTAGCACGTCCGGCCCATTGAGCCAAGGTGAATTCATCCATGCCGGCGCGCTCCGACATCGTACTGAGCCAGTGTCTTAGCTGATGGGTGGTGAGTTTAATATTGGAGCCATCAGGATTCTTCATCCCCAAGCGATCAAAAAGCGACAATCCCTTTTCGGAACTGAGACGCACGTTCACCTCGTTTGCGCTCGGCAGTCTCCAGGAAAAGGGTTTGACCGAAAATTCTTTGTGGAATTCATTTTCCCGGTGAAGGCAAAGCGCATCCCATGTTTTCACCGTTTGCGCTGCATCAATATATGGCCAGTATAGCCCGCCAAATGTCTGCACCACATAATTCGCGAGATCGCTATAAGTGGTGGCGCCTTGATCTATAAGCTCCTTGATATTCTTTTCTACTTTCACTTGAGACCAACTCAGCGAGTCATCGCGCAACCGACCATGACGGGAATATTTAACCCCAATCGCAGCACAAAATTCATCAGGAAAAAGTGGTCGTTTCGACTCAAGATTTGGATCTGCAATACAATCCACATGCCTCATAAATCGACCCGGGTTTTCAAATGCGAATCTGGCAGCTTCCCGCGCAGGAGCACCAATTTCATCTAAGCGTCGAACAGCTTCTTCGACTACATCGTGCATGGCGGGCACGACCCACTTTTTCATGGCACCTTTGCCTTTCGCCGCTCGCCACCGAAGGTACATCTGCGGCACGTCGGCATCGTCGGACTCCCATTGAATGCAGTCGATCGGCAGTTGAAGTACCTCCGATATGCGACTAGGAGTCGCCATCAACAGGATGAGAATCGATGAAAAGTAGCGACTTTCAGGATCAGTGGCCTGCGCAAAGAGGTCTGCCACCATCAACATGGTATCGTTTGCCGGAAGCTTAGAGGAACGATGCGCCTGTCCAGCCGGACCGATATCCTCAGTCAGAATCACGGGTTTCTTGAAGGGCGATTTCCATACAGGAAGCGAAGGAACAAGGCTTTTGTCTCGCAAAAAATCGAATAGTTTTGCAATCTCCCGCCCCGTATTGCATAACACCTCATCGCTGGTATAGAACTCCCTACACTTCTGGGCACAGACATCCATGACGGCTCCCGTCAACTTTGAGATATCTGCTCCTCCAGTGGCGGAGAGAAGTGCTGCCTCCACACAGCGTAAGGCCTGTATCAGATTGGCCAGGTTTTTTACAGGGCGGCAACTATAGCGGTAGCGGACGTACGCTTTGGCGAACTCCTTGAATGGTTCTGCCATAGGGATGAAAGAGTAGGCAGTCAATGGCACCGTCTTAGTTGCAAAGACCACAACGGTCTCGTTATGTTGCCATTGATCGCTATCCCAGGCCCCTCCAGTCCCGAAAGCGGTCAAGTCCTCCCTCGCCAACCGGATAAATTCGGCCAGATTCGCTTTACCGTCACGTTCAGCACGCGCCACGAATTGGACAAGATTGTCCATAATCATTCTCCTCTAGGGCGTGCGCAATGCTCGATTGAACCTTCGCCTGTTTACAGAGCAGAATGCAGTGCTCAACTGCCAGAATCAATTGGTCATTGGCATTAACCACGACGTCCGGGCAGCCAGCGGCACGAACTCGCTCCTTCTCTTCGTAAAGGTCCGCCAGCACTTCTTCATGCGGACCATCGACCCATGGCTGAAAGTGATAGCAGGTATAGCAGGCGCGATAACCACTAGCGCAGAAACCATAATTGCCACAGGTCCCAACCGAGTGCTGTTGATCATTTGGAATTCGACTTCTCGGGTCTTCGCCGCGAATTGCGTCACGCTCTGACCGCACAAGCCTACCTAAGCAGGCCTGCGCGAAAGGCGCCAGTTGAGGACCTATAAGTTCATTGATGACGACAGCCTCTTGCGCTGTGTTATCGGTATAGACGCGAACATTCTGAATGTCTGAATGGTCCAGCAGCTCTGCGATGACGAAAGGGCCGAATCCTTCGCGGCGAAGCTTGGTACCCCGCGTATGCCGAAATCTCGTTGCTGTGAGTCGGATAAACTCGCCGGTTCGCTCAGATCTTGCCGTCGATTTTACGGCACACCGACGCAGGCTGCTCGCAAGCCAACTCGTTGTGCTATGCAGTCGGTCTGGGATCGGCCCGAAAAGTGCCTCTTTGAGATGCTGAATCCCTCTAATTCCAGGAAGCATGTCTTGATTAAGGAAAATCGGGATATCGGCAGCGAGCTCAGCGTTGAGACCTGCACCGATGGCTTTTTCCACGAGCGCAACCGATTGACGATGCTGCTGCTGCAAAACCAGGTAAAGGTCTTCAAGAATGGCTAATGACCGAAAACTCTTCCGGAAGCCAAGACCACGTTGCTTCGCACGGGGACAATTGAGGCTGAACTGTCGTATATCCTTGGATGTCTGCTGGACAAGATCCCTGCCTCGGAGAGCAGCAATCTGAACGGGGCGCCGCGCCGTCATCGCCAACGTGAGCAGATAGGCGTAATCCTCAAAAATCAGATCGTCTTTCGCAACCGCCATATTGGCCCAATCAAGCAACGCTGCGATTTCTAGATCCGTGAACGGTCCTGTTTCCGGGCAACCGCTGGCCACTGCAGCGCCCTTTTCATTGCCGGCGATCCTCCAGCCCTGCAGAAGGTCTACAACTTCATCAGAAATGCCACCAAACCCATAATCGTGCCAAGCTATTAGAAAACCCTTGAGTCCCCCCAACTGCCACTGTTCATCCTTACCCAAGTGTGCACGCCAATTTATAAGGCTCGCCGACG
>JAKAXU010000001.1 GCA_021816455.1 Acidobacteriota bacterium | reverse complement strand
TTTTGCGTCAACGAACTTGGACAGCACGAATGCCAACCTCAACCGGAAATCAATAGCCAAGGCATGAAAACACCGCACATTTCGCTATCCCAAAAGCCCTCTTCCGGCTAATTTGGACAGCAGTGAATCATCATACTGTGACAATTTTTCGCAATTTATCTCACGGACTGGAGGCGTTTTTCCGGAAAGTAGCAAGGAAAGACTCTTTTGCAGTTCCATTCTGATCCGCAACACGCGGTTCCGTAGCGCATTGCTTGAAATTCCATATTCTTCAGCTAATCGCTGGCGCTGCTGAATCTGTGCGCGGCCTTCCGCGCTGAAGTAGCGTTCGATCAGATTGCGATTGGGTTCTGGAATGGCCCGCAGACACTGCTCCAGCGCGGCCAGCCGTTCTTCCTGATAGGCGGATTCAATCTCCCGCTTTGCGTGCTCGGAATAGGATTCCGCCATCGTCGCCAGTGCCGCCTCACGGCGATCTTTTTCCCGAAAATGCTCCTTGAGCAATAAGCGGGCAATTCCCACTGCAAATTTTGTTGGATTGAGAATTTCATCCTCAGAATCAGACAATCGACGGGCCAACCGGTCCAGAGTTTCGTCGGCCAACTCCTGGGGAGTATCAGAATGGTTCCATTCAAAAAAGCGGATGAGACGTTGACGCAGCGCTTCATATGCGAGACTCGCCTGTTCCCGGTCGGGATGGAACACGTCCAGGAGATGTTCCAGTCCACTCCGATCCACTGACCAACGCTTCTTTGGGGCGGATTCTTCCACGGCTTGACCTGTAATCCTGAGAAAGTCCAGTCTAGCGCCCCCGCCAGTTGCCTTCCAATACAAATCCCGCCCAATAGTAAGGCGCTCGATGGTCGGCATCCGACAGGACACGCAGTTGCGCACGGCGGAGTGCGGCGGCGGCCGTAAGATGTTGATCGAAAAATGCTCGGTAAAAACTCTGCATCAATTCGTTGGAACCGCTGTCATCGGCATTCCAGAGCGTCCCGATCACACTGTGCGCTCCAGCGTATAGAAAACCCCGCGCCAGCCCGTCGATGCCTTCTCCGGGAATGGATTTGCCGTCCGCGGTCTCGCAGCCGCTCAGTGTAACGAGAGATACTGGAATGTCTAATCGATAAATATCATGGAGCCATAAGACACCGTCTGTTGGTGAGCCGTTGCGATGGAACATGGACAACACGATGCCGGAGAATTCCGGATGCTCCGTGTCTACGATTGCGTGGGCGGCAAAGTGAGCCACATCATAAGTCTTCCAGTTTATTTCCTCTACCTCTTGCGGGGACGCATCAAAATCAAGAAACAAAGATGCGTTGGAAGCCCCCGAGATCTGCGCAATGGCCTTGGCTTCCTTGCGGGAATCAGGCAATCGTGGCAGTTCGGACATGCTTTCGATGGAGGCCCCGCGCAAGACAGGATGGGGCGCGAGCATAGTCGGCTGTGGGGCGACATGGTCTATTCTCACATCCGTCTTGCTGTAAACCGGATCGGCGAAGATGGCAATACGCTGGCGGTCAGAATATCCCGCGCGCTTGGCAAGAAGGGCCACTGCCGTAGCTGCCGATGGTTCATAGACCAGGTCGTAGCGTTCGATGAGATATCTCGAAGCGGTCGTCTGGAGACGCGGCGATTCCAGCGCAGCAAATGGCATGGACTGTAGACTTCCATCCGCAACGATCAATAGTCTGTGTATTTGAGGGCCTACATCAGAAGGCAGCAATATGGCTGCCAGTTTTCGCGATTGTGCAGAAAAACCAGCGTCGGCTTGTCGGATCCGCAACTGACGGGTCTGCATGTCTTCCTCCGCGGCGTATCTGTCCCGCGCCAGCACGGATTGCTGATAGGCGTGGACCAGCGTATCGAGGAACTTCCTGCCAGGGAGCCTGAAACTGCGTACACCATCCCGCGTGACAATCCATAGATAGCTCTCTGCTTCACCGGTCCAATATTCGAGAAGTGCGGTCTTCGCGTCAAGCATGGCATGACTCACCTCAGACGGAGAAATGTTCCTGACCTCCTGCAGCGCGTGATAGGCAGGATTGGAAGCATGAATGCGTGCCTCCAACTCGTCGGCGTCCAGCAGCATGTCATGGATTTTCTGTTCCAATTGCCGTGCATGCGCGATGTCGGATGCAGAAGGCCCAAGACGCAGCAGTCGGTCTTCTGTATCGTGAAGTTTCAGCTCCAGGGCTGCACTCTTCTGTTGGAGTCGCCCATCGAAATTTGAAGTCCCGCCCGGACCACCTTCCTGTAAATCATCGAGCAACGTGCGCGCCCGCGCGCGCTCTGCGACGGTCCATGCCTGTTCTGCGTAGCCGTGGTGAGGAGACATGCGATCCATCCGCATCAGAATCTCCACCGCCAGGTCGTAGTAACTCTGCTTGGAAGTGAAATACGAAGTGCGCAATGCGTCGCTATCGATATGGGTGCGGGTGGCCTCAATCGCACGGAGCGCTTTGTATATTTGCAGCCGCGCATTCTGGAGTTGACCTTGGCGAATGTCCAGACGTGCCATGTCGGCCTCCACTGCTGCAAGTTCGCTGGAGTTCGGAACACGCTGCCAGAGTGCAGCCGACTTTAGGTATGCGCGCTTCGCCCCCGACGAATTGCGCCGAGTGGCCAATATCTCTCCAATGGTCGCGTCGATGCCTGCTTCTCCATCAATTTGATGGATATGGTGCGCGGCATTCAGCGCCTGCGTAAGAGTCATCAATGGATCTTCCGTGCAATGAATCTGTAGACACGTCCGGGCCATGTCAATTTTCAGGTAGCTCTCTTCACGGACCAGTTTCTGACTTTGCGCGCGGGCTAGTCCCTTGCGAAAATACAGTTGCGCATGCCTGGGATGACCCGAGTGCATTTCAATCTCGCCAAGATGACCCAGGACTTCAATCTCATGGATGCCGTCGCCGTCCTGTTGCAGTATTGGCAGTGCATGGGCATACGCATTCTTCGCACGCTCCCAGTCTCCCAACCGGGAATAAATCTGCCCCATGTCGCTCCAAACCTCTCCTTCAACCTGCGGATAATGGACAATGTTCGCAGCGGCAAGCGCCGCATCGTATACATCGATTGCATCTTGATATTGCCCACGTCCCTGATAAATTTCTCCGATCGTCGATTGCGTGAAAGCCACTCCGTAATCGTCAGAAAGTTGCTGGGCCATCTGAAGGGACTCTTTCGCGGCTTCGAGCGCCTTTCTGGAATCGCCAATCTCCTGATACGTGTCAGCAAGATTGCCTAGAACGATGCCTTGCCAGTAGCGATCTCCTGTCTTTCTATAAAGAGCAATCGCACGCTCGGATGCGGCAATACTTTCGTCATAATGATCGACAAACGCCAGCGCTGAGGCGAGGGTCTTCCATGCAAGAGCCTGCTGGTCGATATCTGGAGTGAAAGCAGAAAGTTCTGTCGCTTGCGTAGCGGCCCGGACGCCTTGCTGATACTGCGCAATACGGAAGATCTGATAGCGGGCCTTGCCGATCAGGGCTTCGCGTTCAAGAGGGATGTCCCCGGACTGAGCGGCCAAATGAAATGCTCGATCATACAGCCCCAGTACATCCGCAGAGCTACGCACGTTCAGAAAGAGCTTGAAATCGGACTTGCGACGAACCCACTCCGCCTTCGCCAGGCAGCTTTCCGCCTGCACAATGTCGTCATCGTGGCGCTGCGGAGTTCGCTCTGGAAGCAGCGCGACGCGAAATGTAACTGGGATGTGTCGTTCGCGAGATTGAATGCGTAAACGAAAGGTTCCGCTCTGCGCCGGAATGATGGGGAATCGTTCGACCGATCCTATGCCGCCGTCATTGGTGCGGGGTGTGGAGGTGTGGCCCTCTGGATCGAGAAGAACACTCTCGGTCATGCCCTGAATTTGCCATACATCGATTTCGCTGTACAACCCAGCATGTAGCTGCAAAGTAAGCGTCACGCTGTCAGCCGGACTCAGAGCCTGTTCGACAGGCTTCCCCGGTATCAGTGCCGAGGTGGGTTGATAAACAAGGGAAGTGTTGGCTTGAGATTGGTTCTGCGCGAAACTGGCCGTCGTGAACAGCGCCGTGCTGATAACTACCACAAGAATTCGGGCCGCAGCGCATCGGACAAAGAATGAAATCTTAGGAACTGTGAAGTTCCCGCATTCGTTATGGGACACACAGGGCATCAGGTTTTTAGTAGATCAATTGCAACATTATAGGTTACTGGGATGCATGGCTATAAGACATTAATAACGAATGAAGTCAGCCGTGTCCAAGGTTCAAAAGTGGCTCGACGACCTTGCCCCGGAAACTGTCGAATGAACCAGTGTGACCAAAGTCGCTGAGATCTCCGTTCTATTCGCTTAGGTTTACGCTTAGAGAGGGATCAACTCGACATGGGCGCAGCAAACATCACGCCAATCCACAAACAGGAAGGCAGGAAGAAATTTGTCCGCAGGTCCAGCCCGGAGAGTTCCCAGAGGATCAGGCGAATCGTTCAGTGGCTGTTCGTAGCGCTGAATGGCTGGCTTGGAATCCAATTCTTTCTCTGGGTTCGCTACTATGAGCGCGGCGGTGTGGGATGGAACGTGCCACGGCCTCCCGGTGTCGAAGGCTGGCTGCCCATCGCCGGCTTGATGAATACAAAATACTTCTTGCTCACAGGACGCGTGCCTGCAATCCACCCCGCGGCCATGGTTTTGTTCCTTGCGTTCATGCTGATGAGCCTGCTGCTCAAGAAAGCCTTCTGTTCCTGGATTTGTCCAGTCGGAACTCTCTCAGAACAACTCTGGACCGTAGGAAGACGCCTATTTGGCCGTAATTTACATACGCCAAAATGGTTGGATATCCCATTGCGAGGGTTGAAGTACCTGCTTCTCGGCTTCTTCGTATTGATGATCGGTACCATGTCCGCCGAGGCGATCCACAATTTCATGTCCACACCGTACGGCCTGATCGCCGATGTCAAGATGCTGAATTTCTTCCGCGACATTGGGCAAACAGCGGCAATCGTCATCGGTTTGCTGGTTCTTCTGTCCATGCTGATCCAGAACTTCTGGTGCCGGTATCTATGTCCCTATGGAGCACTGCTGGGGATCACATCGCTGCTCAGTCCGGTAAAGGTTCGCCGCGACGTTGAGGCCTGCATCGATTGTGGAAAATGCGCGCGGGCTTGTCCTTCCAGACTGGCAGTTGATCAGCTCGTACAAATCCGATCCGTTGAATGCACGGCATGCATGGCGTGTGTTGCCGCTTGCTCCGCCGAGAATGCTCTGCAATTTTCGTTGATACCGAGAAAGGCTGCAACGTCGGCGGAGAGATGGCGCAGTCGTACGCTCTCACCCATTGTGGTTGCAGTAGCTCTCGCCTGCATCTTCCTCGGCCTGGTCGTAACAGGGAAGGCAACTGGCCATTGGCAGACGAATCTGCCACGAGACGTATATCGGAATCTGGTTCCTCACGCAAGAGAGGTGGGTCACCCCGGCATATAAGGAGCGAGATGGACAGAATTTGGGACGACAGAAAACTGCCGTCGGGCGCGCGGAGCCCCACGTCGGCATCACATCCATACAGCAGAGAGTTACTTCCGCCTGAAACGAAACTCGGTCCCGATCGCTGCGATAGCGTGGCTGTCCAGCATCTGGCTTGCGCGAGCGAAAACAATCGTTTCCTCGATTCGGATATGGTCGGAATAGAGCTGCTTGAGACGCGCGGTTTGCGAGAGCAGCCGCTGTGTTTCTTCTACTCCCAGACAGCACGATTCTATCCAGGTTGAATAGAGCCGCTCGATGGATACATGTAAGTCGTTTGCGTCGTGATGATCGTCTTCAAGCCGGTCGATCTCCTCGGCGGATTTCATATCAGACTTGCGCAGTCGCGGGAAGAGTGATTCTTCCTCATCGGCTGTGTGGCGTTGTCCGCCGGTCCTGAAATACACAAGCGCAGCCTTAACTGCATCGCGCTCCTCATCGGTTAGACTCCGGCCCTGCGCCCGATCAACCACAATACAAAGAATGCCGAGGAAGCTCTCGATCCTCCTATGACAGTCTTTCAGCATGCCAATAGGATCATCGAATCCACTGTCGGGTTTTGCACCAATCTGAATCGCCATTGAGTTACCTTCCATTTCGATAGTTCTGATGATTGTCGCCTATTTCGATGGCGATTGCGTATCTCATGCACCCTGAAGAACATGAAGCGTTGTTGCTCTTTTCATCTGCAGTGCCGGTTGTGCGTAGCCTTTCGGAATATAGGAGCAGCGCGGCTCTTCGGCGTGCAGGTTCCCGGTTACAGCGTACGCGCGAGCACGCGATCCTCCGCAGATCTCCTTGAATTCGCAGGAGCCGCACTTTCCGTCGAGCTTTGACGTGTCGCGCAAATCGCGGAAGACCGCCGAGTTACGATAAATCGAGGCCAATTCCTCTTCGCGGATGTTGCCCGCTGAGAGCGGAAGAAAGCCGCTTGGGAAAACTTCGCCTTTGTGCGAAATGAAGACGAATCCCTTGCCGTCATTGAGACCACGCGGCGCGCGTCCAATCGCGTCGACGGTTTTTTCATGCACGCTTCCAAAACCCAATCCCGACTTTCGCTCGGCGACCTTCTGTTGCAAGACATAGCGTCGGTAATGCTGTGCTTCCGTCGTCTTGATGTCAAAGCTTGCGATCTTGGATAGACCGTAAATTTTCGCAAAGACCGACTCGAACTCCTCAGCACTCAACAAATCGTCCAGCTTTCCACGTCCCGTAGGGACAAGGAAGAAGACACTCCACAGGGCTATCTCCATCTTTTCCATCAAGGCGACAATCTCGTCGATCTCAGAGATATTCCTGCGGCTGAACGTGGTGTTGATCTGTATAGGAAGGCCAATCTCGTTTGCCCATCGCACTGCATCCAGCGTCCGCGCAAAAGATCCACTCATTCCGCGAAATGCATCGTGGGTTTTGGCGCTCGCGCCATCCATGCTCACTGCAAGCCGGGCAAGCCCCGCCTCTTTTAGTCTCACAACAATCTCCTTCGTGAGCAAAGGCGTAGCGCTCGGCGTGAGCGAAACTCTGACTCCAACCGAGCGCGCATGGGCGATCAGTTCGAAGAGGTCAGGCCGTTTAATTGGGTCGCCTCCCGTCAGCACGAAGACTGGAACCTTCAACTCCGCAATTTTGTCGATCAGGTGTTTGCCCTCCTCTGTGCTGAGCTCCATCGGATCTCGATCCGGTTGAGCGGATGCGCGGCAGTGCACACACGCGAGATCACAAGCCTGGGTCACTTCCCAGATGGCGATGAATGGCTGTTCGTTAAAATCGATCGTTTGGATTTGCCGGTTCATGAATTGATGAGACAGCTCGCATCCGCCCAATGCAGTGACCAAAGTCTCAGGCTGCCAAATTTTTGAGTGACCGGGGTTCTCGGCAAGCGGCTCTTGCGTATAACGGGATTGCGGCTGAAAGTCTGAGCAGAATAGCACACAAAATGTGTGCTATTCTGCTCACATCGTCTTGAGACAAGCGCCCCCGTGACGATCTCTAAGCTGGATTTCAAGGAAATAGGCAATCGAATAGAACCTATTTTCAAATCAATAGCTAAGAGATTGGGAATGCGCATTTTGTGTGCTCGGACGAATTTAGTCGAGGTACATCCATGAGGGATATCCTCTCCGCGCCCATGAGTGTCTCAATTATTGTCCCCCTTCGGAAGTTCTTCCGGACATTTCCTCGCTTCCTGCTCCCTTTGTTTTTCACGGGCTGCGGGGTCAATCATTCCGCATCCTCGTCAAAGAACATCAGTTCTGCCCCTGCAGCCGCCATGCCCGTCTTCACACCTGCTGCCGGAATATACACGACGGCGCAGACGGTGACGTTGTCTGCGGCCACAGCTGGAGCGAAAATCTACTACACCACCGACGGCACCGTGCCCACAACATCCTCGAATGAATACACTGGCGCAATCCAGGTAAGTGGATCCGAGGTGATTGAAGCGATTGCTGTCGCTCCAAACTATACGAAGAGCAGCCTGGCAAAAGCAGGCTACGTCATTCAATCTCCCACGGTATCGGGCCCTGTGATTCCAGCAAATGCCACTGCTTCCAGCAACATACAGGAACTTGACACATGGATTTTCAACCACGACCCGGCCACTCCTGGAACATCGGTTGGGGCAACGAGCCTGGTGAACACGCCATCGTTCAGCGCCCACTCACGCCAATTTGTCTCCAGCTACACAAATACAGGCGGCGAAATCTACAGCGTGGTATACGCGAACGACACAACCTCAATGAACTTTGTCTATGACGGCTGGGTGTGGATTGCCGCCGGAAGCACGATTGCTAATCTTGAACTCGATTCCAATCAGGTCACAGAGAACGGTCAAACCGTTATCTACGGCTTCCAGTGCAGCGGCTATTCCCAAACGTGGGAATACAGCGGCGCAGGGGTCAAATGGGTGAGATCCTCGCAACCCTGCAGCGTGTCAAACTGGCGGACGAACGCCTGGCATCACGTTCAGATCAGCTATTCGCGCGATAACTCCGGTAATGTGACTTATCACTCCGTATGGCTGGATGGCAACGAGCAAGTGATCAACGCCACGGTGCCGTCATCATTCGCGCTGGGTTGGCAGGTCGGGGTAGTGCAAACCCAGTTTCAGGTGGATGGTCTGGGAGCTTCGGGCGGATCAACGGTGTACCTGGATAACCTGACCATCTATCGCTGGTAAGCGCCTCAACTGGCCGGGTCGATGGATCACTTTCTTGTTGTGGCTGCACTGCTTCCCCAATTGCCCATCCTGCCCCCGGTTAATCAACCAGCCAGCGCACTCATAGCAAGTCCACAGGCTCCCGCTGGTGCGACTGATCGAGTAGCAAGACCTTGAGCATCGACCTATGGACCTGGATGCGCTTGCGTCTGTCGTAGCTGATTAAACCAAGCTTGCGAAAACGATTCATGAAGAAGCTCACGCGAGACCGCGTCGTCCCGACCATATCCGCCAGTGTCTGCTGCGAAATATGCGGCAGGAAGACTACCCGTGCACCCGGCCTGCCTATTCCCGACAATATGAGAAGAATCCTAGCCAGTCGCTTTTCGCTTGAATTGAAGAGGTGATCCACAAGGTCGGCCTGTGTCTTCATCCCGCGTTCAAGCAAAAACCTCCAGAAGAAACCCGCGAAACCAGGCTCGTCATGCAACAGCCTTATCATCACTCCTCGGTTGATCCTGAGAGAGGTGCATGACTCCAGAGCGGTGGCGGTTGATAGCCGCAGTCCATGGGCCGGCGCCAGCGCTTCCTCGCCAACAAAATCTCCTGCTGCCACGAGGGTGATCGTAGCCTCTTTGCCTTTGTGAGACACCACGGAAATCTTTGCATGGCCACTCTGTAGATAAAACACCGAGTCCTCTCGGTCCCCTTGAGTGAAAAGGTTCTCCTTCTGTTTGAAGGCAATGACTCTGCGCGGAAACTTGACCTGCTCTAGAAATTTCAGAAAATCAAAGGGGGGAATCTCGTTGGTCACTTGGGTCGTATCTCTTTCAAGGGTTGATCGCTTTGCCAATCTGTCAGACTCGCCGAAAAAAGGCACAACCACTTCATCATCATTCAAGTGCAAATCGACTTCTGTTCAATCGAGACCAGTAGGTGTAGGCCGTGTCTCAGCAACGCCATTCCGTTTGTGTGGACTTCGGAGTAGTTGTCGATGCCGAGGATAATACCGACTACCGCGTTGTTAGGTCGTTTAGTCCCGGCATTTGATGGTGCATACTTTTCTGAACGCGAAAAGGAGGCACTATGGGACAGGTTCTCAGTACTTATCCGTGAATTGCCCTCACTACTCCGGTACTGGAATCCGCGCCACCTTCGCTTCCATCTGATAGGTCAGCCACACTGACCCGTGCGCCACGCGAATGCTGTCGCCGCCCGCGCCCGTCCACTGCTCCGTCACTCGATTCGTTTTGGCGTTGATCCGCGTAATCGGGTATCCGAAGACCGTCGCCCACACCGATCCCGCCCCGAACGTAATCTCCCCGCCCTGTCCCGGAATTCCCGCCTCGATCGTCGCCAGCGCCTTGCCCGTCCGCGCGTCCACGCGCGTCACCGTTCCGTCTCCCTGGTTCAGCGTCCACACGCTTCTGGCTCCATAAGTAAGAAAGCGCGGCATCTTCCCCGTCGGCGTTGTGCCCACCACCTGGTTCGTCTTCGGGTCCACGCGCACCAGCACATTGCCGCGATTGCTCGTCACCCAAACCATCCCCGCCGCAAACAATGGGTTATACGACCCCTCCGGCAGCGCAATCCGCGCCACCACCACGCCCTTCAGCGGATCGATCCGGTTCAGCACCACCGGCACTGTCGGCCGCGTTTGCTCCGACACAGCCGATCCGGCTGCATCTTGCTCCGCTGCGCTCACCATCCACACGCTCCCCGCGCCCGTCGTCACTCCGCCTTCGGAGTCCGCTGGTCCCACCGCCACCTCGCGCCACGCTGCGCCCGTATCCTCATTCACCTCCACCAGCTTATGCTCGCCGCAACTGGGAATCCACAGCCCGCCAAATCCCGTCGCAAGTCCCGAACACGGCTTCGCCACCGTCACCACGCGGTCCACCGTGTTTGTCCGCGAATTCAGTCGCACCACCTGGTTGGCGCTCGAGCTTGTCACCCACACTCCGTCCGGCGTCACAGCCATCCAGTCTGGCTGTCCTTCCACCGCAAACTCCTCCGTCGGTGCCAGTGCCTCCACCGGACGCTGCACGCCCGGCAAGCCGGTCTTCGCTGGAAACTCCTGCTCCGCTCCCGGCGGCTGTCCAATGGACAACCGCGCCGCCGTCATCGTCGCCGTCAGTCCCGTGGCCGTCGTCAGGACAACCACCATTGCCATCCACCATCTCACGCTCGTCCTCATCGTCCAACCCCTCCCACCCCCTGGGCTTCACGCTTTGCGTCGCATCACCACCGCTGCCGAGTGCGGTGTCCCCTCTGTCGCTACCTCCGGAAACGCTGTGTGGCTCGGGTCAGAATCTTGTTCGTGCGATAGACCAGCGCCAGTTCCCGATGCACCCGCATCCCCTGCACGCGCATTGTCTTCAAAGCGCCCGAGTCCACATCCGCCCTCACATTCGACTCCGGCAGAAATCCGATCCCCACCCCTGCCTGAATTAGACGTTTCAGCAACTCGCTCGACTCCAGCTCCATCGCTGCCTTTGGCCTCACGTCGTGCGCATGGAAAAGTGGTTGATCCTCTTTCGCAACCGCACATACTTCACCAGCAGCTCATCCTTCATAGAGCGTCATCGCCTCCAGTCGGGTATCCTGCACCGCCGTCGAAGTTTTCCTGCTCCACCTCAGAGATCAAGCTGTCTCCAATCTATGCTCAAACGCGTTGTCGCTGGATTCTTTTCTGTTTTTCTTCTTGCGGCCTCCACATCTGTCCTCTCCGCAGCACCTCCACCCCGCAGCGGGAGCACAGCAGAATTCCGTGGCGCGGCGTGAGCCGCGCGGATGCTCTATGCAATGGTGCAGGGAATTATTTGCTTTTCTGGCATACTGGTTCCAACGCGGTCCGTCTGCTCAGCAGGCGGGCCGTTTCTTTTTGGAGGGATCAGCATGACAGAAGAGAAACTCCTGGCGGAGATGGAGCGCTTGAAACAAGGGATCGCCCGGCCTGGTGCCACTTTGGAAGACAAAAAGCGCTTCATCGAAGTTGTGCAGCGCATCCTGGAGAATCGTGGCGACGAGCACTGCATTCAGCTTCGTGGAACCTCGGCCCATCACGTAGCCCTCTGCTTCTGTGCCGCTGCCTTCAACACCACTTACTTTGAGCAGATGCGCAAACACACTCCCCGGCCGGAGGCGCGTCGACTCGGGCAGGCCGCATGGCTCAGCGCGCTTCCGCCGCTCACAGGAGCCGAATCCATCGGCGACTTCATCGCCTGTGTTGGCTACGGTATCGCCAACGACATCATCGCGCCGGAAAAAGGCGCGCGCCTGCTCTACGCCGCCCAGGTTGCTCAAAGCAACCAGCGTGTGGTCCAGAAGCATGAGGAGAAGCGTGAAACGCGTCGGCGCGGCCCCTATCGCAAAGGGCAGGAATCCGATCCGGCTCAAGATCAGGATACAAATTACGAAAACTCTCCAAACCCAATGGAGTCAATTGGATACAAAAAATGAAATTCCGCGAAATCTACGCAAGCCAATCCGAATCAAGGACATGAGCAAAATACCACCCACCCCCACTGGGGTCCATAAAGAAGCAATAATCAATCAGGAGGAATATGCTCCTGACTCAGATATGAGATTGTTAAAAGATATTATTGCCGCGACAGGGATATCTAGATTAGCTTGGTTGGAAAATTGTACGACAAATCTCTTTTTTGAGATACTATGGACAAGCTGGTCCCATGTTCGTTCGCGGGGTACGTCAGCGAAGCTGGCGGAGAACTCGTTCAGGAGTGGTATGACGGTCTTCAAGAAGAAGAACGGGATGAAATCAAGGACACGCTCAATTACCTTGCCAGCATCCCTCCAACGCAATGGAAGCGACCCGAATTTGACAAGGTGGATTCACCTCTCCATGAGATTGGATGTAAGGCGAGCAAGAAGAACCGTTGGATTCGGATTTACGGAGTTTGGGATCCGCGCCAGCGTGGGCGCTTCATTCTGATTTATGGAAATGAAGAAAAGAAGGTCCGGAACGATAAACACGGAAAGAACAGCGCACGTGATCGACTCAAACTGCTAGATCAAGGAAGGGCAAGTACACATGAGTTTGTTATCGAAAAGCGGACTTCTTGAAAGAATTAGGCGGGGCAAAGAGGCAAGGTCGCGCCTAGTTGAGTCGAACCTAGCCAAAGGTATTGCCTATCAGATTTGTGCCACACGCGAAAGCCGAAAAATGACGCAAGCTGACTTGGCGAGTGCGGCTGGAATGACGCAGAACAACCTATCGCGTCTTGAATCTCCCGAATATGGAAAACAGACAATCAGCTCGCTCAAGAGAATTGCTGATGCGCTGGATGTGGCTCTTGTAGTGAGGTTAGTTCCCTTTAGTCAGTATGTCGATTGGTTGAGTGCTACGCCATACATGGATGAGGGCATTCGCCCCGAAGCACTAGCGGTTCCAAGTTTTGAAGAAGAAGAGATTTCCGGCAGACATGAGAAGCGAGTCCTGTACTATGAGCTTCATTTGCCTACCCAAGTTGCTGTCCCAGTTGTGTCCACGAGCCAATCTGAGTTTACTGCAGTAACTTATCATAGCATGGTATCTCCGGCGAATTACCCGGAACAAGAAAGCAAGGTGGCATGATGGAAAAGCAGCAAACGAAATTACCGACTGGTCAGGAAATTAAATGGAAGGAGAAGGAATTTCCTTCCATATATGCCAACATTATGGGAATTGGAATGAGTCCTTTCGATATAGCGATGATGTTCGGAGAGATCGTAGATACCACGTTTACGGAAATAACGGCAATACCCAAAGCGAAGATCATCTTGTCGCCAGAGCAAGCCTCAAACCTTATGAAGCTACTCCAATTTGCTCTGTCGAACTATGTCAAGAATAATGGACAGCTGCGTTCTAACGTAGAGATCAATCCAGATTTTCTCGCTACTAGTCAGGTCGAGGCCCAAACGACCAAAATAGGCAAATGAGAGTAGATAAAGACCAATTCGACGCACTGCTTTCGAAGTTGATGCAATCTCCCCCAGAGCCTGCGAAGGGCATAGAGACACGGGCAAGGCCGGAAAGATAATCCCGCCTATTGCGCCTCAATCAACTCCGCGTATGGCATAGGGCCGACGCCGAGCACCCTTGGCATTTGGCGCATGGATGAATCGCACATCCCCGCCGCTCCGATGCCTTTCTGGACTGCAAAACAGAAGCGGCGGCACGCACATCATGCGTTACCACTGCTTCCGTTCTGGTTCGATTTTTCCGCTGCCTGCTTCGCGAGGCCTGTTATCTGATTAGCGAGGATTGATGCGCACGCCCATGCCATTCAACCGGCTGCGCGCCTGTACAGATTCCGGCGACTGCGGATAGCGATGAATCAGCGCACGATACTCGCGGATTCCCGCTTCGCGTTCCCCCATCATAATCAGCGCCTGCCCTTTTCGAAGCTGAGCCGCCGGAGCCTTCACGTTGCCGCTGAAGTTGGACAGCACCGCGTTGTCGTACTTGATCGTCGCTTTGTAATCGTGCTGGCGAAAGGCGATTTCGCCAAGGTAGTACTCCGCGTTACCCGCCAGGTTGTCGTTCGGATAGTAGCGTGCCACGTCTCCAAACTCTGACTGCGCCGCTTCGTAGTGCGCCGCGTTGAAGTCGCGCAGCCCGCCCAGATAGGTGTCGCGCAGCGGCGGAGCCTGCGAGGTAGCTGCCGCTGCCGGCGGTCCTGCTGCCAGTCCCGCTGCTGGCCCTGCTGCTGGTCCTGCTGCCGTGGCCGGTCCCGCTGCATTGCTTGGCGGATTTGTCGGGGTTGCTCCGTTCGCCGCATCCCCGCTTGTCCCCGGCACCGCCGCCGCGCCAGGCTGGCCGCTGTCGCCGGTTCCTGGTGGCATTCCGGGCAACGCCGCTGGCTGCTGCGGAGCGGTCTGTGCCTGCACTGTCTGCATCTCCGACTGTAGCGTCTGCAACTGTGTCTCCAGCTTGCCCAGGCGCGTCTTCAACTCGTCGATCGAGTCGTTCATCGTCTGCACCTGGCCGGAGACCGTGTCCATCTTGCCGTTCGTCGCGTCGGTCTGCGCATTCAGCTTCTGCTGCATCGCGTTCAGCGCCGTGCTCATCTGCGCCACGTTTGCCGTGCTTTGCTGCACCAGGTTTTCCATCTGGCCAAAGTGCGAATCCACCGTCGATTGCAGCCGCTGCACCATCTCCACAAGCTGCTGCACCTGCGTCTGGATCTGAATGATTTCCTTCGATGCTGCATGAGCGGGAACTGCGGGCAAAGTCATCAGCAGTGTGCCGACGATTGCCATGCGGAGCCGAGATGTGCGCGCCATGGACGTTCTCACAATCTTTGTATTTGCAAGAATCCGGCGGCGATACGTGGGTTTTTCCCCGTGCATCGCCGCCTGTCTCACTGCTTCCAGTATAGATTTACTTTTTCGTCAGTTGCCTGTCGTGCCGTCGATCGAGAATCCCGCGCGGCGGTTCTGCTGCCAGCAGGATTCCGTCGATTCGGTGCAGAAAGGACGCTCCTTGCCATAGCTGACCACGCGCAGCCGATTCGGCGATACGCCGTCCTGAACCAGCAGCTTCTTCGCCGCATTGGCGCGGTTTTCGCCCAGCGCAAGGTTGTATTCGTTTGACCCGCGCTCGTCGCAGTAGCCGCCAATCAGCACCTTGATCTCCGGATGCGCCGCCAGAAACGCCGCCGCCTTGGAGAGCACAGCTTCGTCGCCTGTACGCACGTCATAGCTGTCGTAGTCAAAGAAGATGTCCTGCACATTGGCCTTGAACATCTGCTCGGCCGTCATTGGCTGGTTATTCTCCGGCACGGCCACCGCAGCCTGCGCCGGGTTTACCGTCACTGTCGCCGTTGCGTCCGTCGAACCACCATCGCCGCGCGCTGTCAGATGATAGGTCGTCGTGGTCGTCGGCGTTACCGTCTTCACGCCGCTGCTCGGCACCGATCCGATTCCGTCGATCGAGACTGAGTCGGCGTCCATCGTCTTCCAGGAAAGTACCACCTGGTCGCCGGCCGTGATCGTTTCCGGCGTCGCCGTCAATTGCGCCGTTGGTGCAGGGGTCGTTGCCGCCGGCGCGGTTGCCGTCTGCGGCACGGGTTTCTTCTTGCATCCGGCCACCACTGCGAAGGACGCAATCAAAACCAGGGATAATGTCAATGTCTTGCGAGAAATCAAGGTCGTACTCCTTCTTGGATCGGTTTGGGATTGTTCTTGCTTTTCCGGCCACTGCAGGTTTCGATGCAGGTTCATTTCCAGCTCCAGTTCGGCATAAAGTCTTTGCCGGTTTGAGTCAGTTGTTGCTGTTGAGTCCCGTCGGCCAGCATCGTCCAGATCGACGTGTGGCCGTTGCTGGATCGCTCAAAAACCAGGTGTCTGCCATCCGGCGACCAGCTTGGAAAGTCATTGCTGCCCGAGTCGTGCGTCAGTTGCAGCCACCGCAGAGAGGCGATGTCCATGACGTAGATATCCTGTCCGCCTGGCGCGCCCGGACCATACTTCCGGTTCCAACTGAAGGCCAGGAACTGCCCGTTCGGTGACCACGAAGGAGAGATCGCATAACCGCCGTCGGTCATCCGCTCTACGTTGCCGCCGTCGGTGTCCATAATGTAAATCTGGGGAAGTCCTGTCCGCCCGCTCACCCAGGCAATCTGCGCGTTGGTGCGCGGATTCCATACCGGCGAGACGTCCGGCCCGCGGAATGCGGTCAGTTTCTTCAGGTTGCCGCCGTTGGTGTCGCAGGTCCAGATATCCGGGTCGCCCGAGCGCGAGGAAGAGAAGGCGATATGGTTGCCGTCGCTGGACCAGGCCGGCGACAAATTGCTGCCTCCAACTGTTCCAGGTGGAAACGCGACAAGACGCCCGAGATCGAACGAGTACATACGGATAGACCAGCCTTCGCGCCCAAGAGAGGCAAACGCGAGCCTACTGCTGTCCGGTGAGATGCGCGGAGAGAGCGAAAGGATGCCTGCGCGCACCACCTGATGCTGATTTTCCCCGTCGTAGTCCATCTCCCATATCTGCTTGCTGCCTCCGCGCGCACTCACAAAGTAGATCTTGGTCTCGGCGATTCCGCGCACGCCGCCGCCCAGTGCAGCAATAATATCGTCGGCAAACTGATGTGCCAGAGTCCTCGCCTGATCGTCCGTCGCATCGCCCGAATACTGTTTGGTCAGGATAGGAGGACTGCCCGCGTTGCGGTCGTCCTGCAGCCAGCCATAAACGACAAGCCTTCCGCCCGTCGACGACAGCGCGCCATAGGCCACAAACGCTGCGCTCGCCGGTGCCGCAGACCATTGCGCCAGGTTGATCTCCTGCGGCGAACCGGGCGTCACCGGCGGGGCCATACTCTTTGCGACCATGTCGAAGATGCCGGCGTTCGACAGGTCATGAAAGAGCGTGGTATCGAAGGTCGCCTTCAACACAGGGGTCTGTGGGTCGTTTCCCACGGGTTTCATATCCGCGGCCGCCAGACGGATGCGCTGGGTGTCGGTGGGAATGTTGCTGCCAATGTGCACCCAGTCCTGCGCATGGGCGGGCAGAACGAGCAACACGCAAAAGGAGGCGACGAAAAGAGCAGAGTTACGCAGGGAACGGAAGACTTGCATCATGAAGGGCAATCCCTTTTCCTCGTCGGATCGGCATCAGCCGTCGACCTCGTTGTTCGATTTACAGGAGCAGGCGAAAATTGCAAAATGTACAGCCATTCCTACAGGTTCAATACTCACAATAATAAGAAACATGAAGCGGTCCGTCAGTGACCGGTGAAGGAAGCGGACCGAAAGAGTCAACCCGCTGGGCGGCGCGCAGACATGCCTGGTCGAGCGTCGGGCTGCCGCTGGAGCGGTCCATCCGGATATCGGACGGAGCACCGTTGCGTTGGATGGTAAATATAATATACGCCTGCGCGCCTTTGGCCGTGCGCGGGTCGATCTCGCCGCGATAGAGGCTTTGCAGCATGCGTCGCTTGATGTTTTCCACATAAAACGGATAGTTGAAGCCGCGCGTACCGGAGGTGACCGAAACCGGCCCGTCACTGGTCGCCGTCACCGAGCGCTGCATCTGCGAGCTGGCCTGCTCGCCGTAAGCGGCCCGGTTCTGCGGAACCTGCTTGCTATACGGGTTGGAGCGCTGCTGTGGCAGGGGCAATGGCAGCGGAATGTGTTTGGTTGCCTGCTGCTGCTTCTGCGCCAGCTTCTTTGGCGGAGTCACTTTGGTGGCGATCGGAATCGCATCCTGATTCTGAGTCGCCTTGACCGGTGCGGCGGGCGGCGCCGGAGCCTGGCTTGGCGTCTCGGTGGCCAGCACATTCTCGTTCGGCTTCTGGTCGGCGGGCAGCGGCAGGGCATTCGAGACAAGCTGCACGGCAACCGCTCCGCCGGCCTCATTGCTGCCCCAGTTGTTGTGGGACCACCAGCCGTGAATCAGCGCCCAGCCGACAATAATGCCAGCCAGCAGCCCGTGAGCCAGCAAGGCTGCGAGCATGGGCCGACCGAGCGGCTCCGGGCCAAGGTTGGCAGTCCGACTGGTGTAAAAAGTCGCGCTCATGGAGTGCTGGTGCCGTTGGAGTTGAGAGGTTGCGTCACGATGCTGATATTCGTGATTCCTGCCTGCTTGATCGCATCCATGACGGTTGCAAATGCGCCGAAGGGCACTCGCTCGTCGGCTCGCAGATAGATGATCTGCTTCGATGGGTCCGTGTTCTGCTGGTGCAGACGCGCGGCCAGGTCCTGCAGATTCACGGGCTGGTCGCCCAGATAAACCTCCTGGTTGCGGGTGACGGTGACGACCAGACGTGGCACAGTGATCTCGCGAACGGTGCGCGTCTTCGGCACGGAAACCTCAATGCCGGATTGAAGCACTGGAGCCGTAATCATGAAGATGACCAGCAGTACCAGCACCACATCCACCAGCGGCGTGATGTTGATCTCCGCCAGCGAGCTTTGCGTCCGTCCATTAGCTCCTGTGAAGGCCATCGCTATGCCTCACGTTCCGGGTAGCGCGGGTCGGCCACGCGTCCGGCTGCGGCGGGAACAGTGGTGCTGCTACGCTGCGGAATCTCTTCGAGCGAGTTGAGCAGCTCACGCGCGAAGTCGTCGATGCCGGAGGCGAAGACGCGCAGTCGCGCCGCAAACTGGTTATAGGCGATGCCCGCCGGCACGGCGACAAAGATGCCCGCAGCGGTGGTGATGAGCGCTTCGGAGATGCCCGGCGCAACCGCGCGCAGTGTCGCTGAGCCTGCGGTGCCCAGTCCGTGGAACGCGTCTACCACGCCCATCACCGTTCCGAAGAGTCCGACAAAGGTGCTCATTGAGGCGATTGTCGCCAGCCAGGTGAGCCGCTGCTCCAGGCGCGTGAGCGCCTCGCTGCTGGCAGTCTGCGCGGCGCGCTCCAGCGGGGCAATGTTTCGCGGTGGACCGTAGCCACCTGTCTGCCGCTTATAGGTCTCATAGACCTCGTCGAAGACCATGGCCAGAGGACTGGGCTGGAATTCGGCGGTGGCGGCGGCGATCTCCTGCAGCCGGGTCGCTTTGCGGAAGATGCGCAGGAAGCGACGGCTCTGCTGTGTGGCCTTCTTGAATCCGCTTATCTTGGAAAAGATCAGCGTCCAGGAGTAGATGCTGGCCAGGCCCAGCACGACGAGCACGGACAGAGCGACCGCGCCACTGTTGGACAGCATTTCGACAAAGGCGTTGGACGGAGTGGCCACGTCCGTTTGCAGGAGAAGGATCAGGACAGAGGGGAAAATCGTCGTATACCTCTGTCTTTGAACGTAGCAGATGTGGGAATCTGCTTCCAAGTTGCCAGAATGGTTCCGGCCCCGGTGTCCGGAGCGTGGAACCGGGATGCAAAGGCGGATTCCCATCCCGAACCGTGAGGGTCGGAATGGTGGCGCGGAGCGCAGGCAGTGTGCGCATAATGTCTGCATGCTGCTTGAATTGCGCGCCGAGAACTATGCGGTCATCGACCACGCGATTGTGCTGCTGGGGCCGGGGTTGAACCTGCTGACCGGCGAGACGGGCGCGGGCAAGTCGATTCTGGTGGATGCACTGGCATTGCTGATGGGTGGCAAGGCTTCGGCGGAGGTGATCCGCCATGGAGCGGAGAAGGCGGTGGTCTCCTGCGTCTTCGAATCGACGCCTGGCGCGGAAAGCATTCTGGAAGCCAACGGACTGGATGCCAGCGGCGCGGAGATCATTCTGCGGCGCGAGGTGACGCTGAACGGCAAGGGCCGGGTTTTCATCAACAATCAGCCCGCAACGGTGACCGTACTGCGGCAGCTTGCGCCGGAGCTGGCGCTGGTGCATGCGCAGAGCGAGACGCTGTCGAGCTTTGACCAGGCGCAGCAGCGGACGCTGCTGGATCGCTTCGCGGCGCTCAGCGTGGAGGAGACGGCGCGCGCGTACGGACGGTGGAAGATGGCGGCGGAGAAACTGGCCGAGATGGAGCGCGGCGAACAGGAGCGGCTGCGAATGGCCGACCTGTGGAGCTACCAGAACCGCGAAATCGCCGAAGCGCGTCTGCGACCACAGGAGGATCTTGAGCTGGAAAACGAGAAACGCATTCTGGCCAACGCGGAGAAGCTGTATACGGCGGCGATGAGCGCCTTTGAGCAGTTGTACGAAGGCAGCGGTTCGGCGGAGACGACGCTGCGTGCTGCGCTGCGCCACGTGGAGGAACTGGCGCGCTTCGATGCGCGATTTGGCAGCGCGGTGGAGCAGCTTGGATCGGCGCGCGCGATGGTGGACGATGTGGCGGAGTCAGTGCGCGATTATGCCGAGACGATCCATGCTTCGCCGGAGCGGCTGGCCGAGATCGAAGACCGGCTGGCGCTGATTGATCGGCTGAAGCGCAAGTATGGCGGGACGGTGGACGAGGTGATCGCCTTTGGCGAATCGGTGGCTGCGCGGCTGGCCGAGATAGAGGATCGCGAAAGCATTTTGCGCGGGTTGCAGGCCGAGGTGGAAGCCGCGGGCGAGAAGTACGCGGCGGTAGCCGAGGCGTTGAGCGGCAGACGACAGTCGGCGGCGCAGAAGCTGGCGAAAAATGCCGAGAAGCAGATCAACGAGCTGGCCATGAAGGTGCGTTTCGAGGTGACGGTTTTTCCGCGGTCGGAGACGGCGCACTGGACGGCGCAGGGCTGGGACAGCGTGGAGTACCGTATCGCGACCAATGTGGGTGAGCCGCTGAAGCCGCTGGAAGAGATCGCTTCCGGCGGCGAGATGAGCCGCGTGATGCTGGCGCTGAAGGTGACGGTGGAGGACGGCGCGCGAGCGCACCAGACACGGGTGCAGGCCGCACCGCGCACACTGGTCTTCGACGAGATTGACATTGGCATTGGCGGGCGCGCGGCTGAGGCGGTGGGCAGCAAGCTGAAGTCGCTGAGCCGCAGCCAGCAGGTGTTATGCGTGACGCACCTGCCGCAGATTGCCGCCTTTGCCGACCAGCATTTCCTGATCGAAAAACAGGAGTCGCAGGGACGGACCAAGACGCAGGTGAAGCTGCTGGACGAGCCGAGCCGCGTGCGGGAGGTGGCTCGCATGCTGAGCGGAGCTGTGGTGACCGAGGCCAGCGAGCGCCATGCCAGCCAGATGATCGCCGCCAGCCGGTGAAAGTCGCATCAGCTTCTGCAGGATACGGTAGGCGTGTCCAGCGGCGGGGCATAGTGCGCCCCTCTGAAGAGCAGTGCGGCGGAGACCACAAGCGTGAGGAGTGTGGCGGCAAGGCCGATGCGCAGGTTGGCGTGGTCGGAGATGGCGCCGATGATCTGCGGTGAGAAGGTGTCGCCCAGCATGTGAATGAGGAAGAGATTCAAGGCCAGCGCGCTGGAGCGGACCGATGCCCCGACGGCGTTACAGACGGCGGCATTCAGCGGGCCGGTGTTCAGGAAGAGGCAGAACTCAGCCGCCAGCAGCGCCGGGAGCGACCAGGACGTCGGCCCGAAAAAAACCAGTGAGGCCAGCGGCAGCGTGGAGAGTACGCTCCAGGCGGAGAGCAGGTAAAGCGCGCGGGGATTGGTGCGCAGCCAGCGTTCGGCGAGCCAGCCGCCGAACCAGGTTCCTGCCAGGCCGTCGACGACGGTGATGGCTCCCAGCACAGTGCCGGCCTGGGCGACGCTCATGCCGCCAAAGCGATAGAGAAAGGTCGGCATCCACGCCGAGATGCCGCCGAGAGTGAAGACCATCATGGCCATGCCGAGCGTGGCCAGCATGTAGGCGGGATTGGCGAGCAGGGCTGGAATCTGGAGGCGCAGCGGTCGGGTGTCGGTGGTTGGTTCGGTGGCTCCGCGCTGCGGTTCCACGCCGAAGAGCGCGTAGGCCAGCGCCAGCATGAGGCCGGGAATGGCGCCGACGAGGAACGGAGTTCGCCAGCCGAAGCGACCGCCGAGTTGGCCGCCGATCAGGTATCCAAGTGCTGCGCCGACTGGGATGGTGAGGTAAAAGAACGAGAGGATGCGGTTGCGCGCGCGAGCCGGGAAGAAATCCGAGAGCACGGCAGGCGCGAAGATGCCAAAGGTGGCCTCGCCGACGCCCACCAAAGCATGGCGGATGTAGAGCGAGCGGTAATCGTGGACGGTAAAGGTGAAGAGCGTAGCCAGGCTCCAGAGCGTCGCGCCAGCGACGATGAGCGGCTTGCGCCGGAAGCGGTCGCCGAGCCAGCCGGTGAGCGGGGCGGTGAGCATGTAGGTGACGAAGAGCGCGGTGGTCAGAGCGCCGAGACGCTCATCGGAGAGATGAAATTCGCTTTGCACGAGCGGCTGCGTGCCGGGCAGCAGATAGCGGTCAATGTAGTTGAGCAGGCTGAGGCCGAGCAGCAGCAGAAAGGTGACCAGCACGGGACGAGATCGCAGGCCGGTTCTTTCGAAGGAACTCGTCATCGTGCTTTCCCTGGGGTGGATGGAACGGTTGGGATGAAATGAGCGAGAGGAAACTGCGCCGGACAAAACAAGCCGGGATCCAATTGCACAGCGCCGGAATGCAGCGGCTGCAAGAAAACAGCCGGGGGACAATCTTCCGGCGAAGAGGCGTCAGACCTGCGGGCGCGGCCAGCGCGCTTCGACGATGGTGGAGATGCCGCCGCGCGGGCGAAAGTCGCCGCGGATGACGACCCAGACCGGATTGCAGGCTTTGACCACATCCACGAGCACCTGATTGACGATGTTCTCCTGAAAGATGCCGAGGTTACGATAGCAGAAGAGATACTCTTTCAGGCTCTTCAGCTCCAGGCATCGTTCGCGGGGCATGTAGCGGACCGAGAGCGCACCGAAGTCGGGCAGGCCGGTCTTTGGGCAGACGGAGGTGAACTCCGGATCGTCGATCAGGATCTCGTAGGCAGGGAACTGATTGGTCCAGGTTTCGATGGCGGGGAATGGGAAATCGAGACCGGCCTTGGCGTGTTCATCGGTATAACGTGGTTCGAGAGCCATGTAATGTATTCTAGCTTGTCTGCGTACTTGGGGTGACGGTGCAGTGATCTCCTCAGGGGCGCGGCGCGAAATTCGCGTAAGTTTCATCTTGCGAAGTTGCTGCAAGGAGTTTGAACCCGGAGCGAGTGGGAATGAGTCTTATATACTGACGACTGGCGGAGGGGGCGCGAGCGTGGGATTCTGCGCTGGCTCTGCTCAGCGACGCGCACAAGAACGAGCGGGCATGGCAGAGGAAGCAAAGCAGAGTCGACGATATTGGGTATGGACGGGCATCGCCGTGGTGCTCATCGCGGTCTTTGCCGTTTCACGGCAGTTCACACAGGATCAGATTCCAGTACACGCGGCTGTGGTTGTCCGTAGCACGCTGCGGAGCACAGTGAGCACGAACGGGCTGGTGGAGCCGGTCCAGAACTATGAGTTTTACAGCCCGCTGGCGACCTCGGTGACTCGCATCTACGTGCATGAAGGCGACCAGGTGAAGGCCGGCCAGGTGCTGATGCAACTGGATGCGGTGAATGCCAAGGCGCACGTGGCTTCGGCGATGAGCGGACTGCGCACTGCGCAGGCTTCTCTGGATGCGCTGCAGCAGGGCGGCTCGATGGCCGAGCAGCAGAATCTGGAGTCGAATCTGCGGCGCGCGCGACTGAACCTGCAACAGGCGCAGAGCGAGTGGAAGGCGCTGACGCAGCTGCAATCCTCGGGAGCAGCCTCGGCGAGCGAAGTGGCCGCCAGCAGGCAACGTGAGCTGTTGGCCGAAGAGGCCGTGCAGTCGCTGGAACAGCGGCAGCGCAAGCCCTATTCAGCGATTGAGTTTGCGCGTGCACAGGCAGCAGTGAACGAAGCGCAGACGGCGCTGGATGCGGCGCGCGTTGTGCTGGCACAGACAACGGTGGTTGCTCCGGTGGCGGGCACGGTCTATGCAGTGAATGTGGGTGTGTCGGATTACGTGGAAGAGGGCAAACTGCTGCTCCAAATGGCGGATCTGAGCCGGGTGCGTGTGCGCGCTTACTTCGACGAGCCGGAGATTGGACAGTTGGCGGTGGGGCAGCCGATTCGCATCGTCTGGGATGCGCGACCAGGACACGAGTGGCATGGGCATATCACGCAGCTTCCCTCGACGATCGTCAGCTATGGCACACGAAATGTGGGCGAGGTTCTGGTGGCGATCGATGACGCCGACTCAGGCCTGCTGCCGGAGACGCATGTGACGGTGACGGTGACCACCTCCAGCCAGGCCAACGTGCTCACGGTGCCGCGTGAGGCACTGCACAGCGAGGGCGGCAAGCCGTACGTCTACCGGATTGTGGGTGGGAAGCTGGTGCACACGCCGGTGACGACGGGAACGATCAATCTGACGGATGTCGCGATTCTCTCCGGATTGCGGGAAGGCGATCTGGTGGCGACCGGCTCGCTGAACGGGTCGGCGCTCGGGGAGGACAATCCGGTGAAGGTAGTGCGGTGACAGTCAGCCGACTGAAATGGATGGCGGCGCTGATCGTCCTGTTGCTGGCGCCGATGGCGCCAGGTGAGGTGGTTTCGTCGACGCAGATGCAGAAGGCGCACGAAGAACTGGAGGCGGGCGAGGCCGATGTGGCCCGCGCGAATCTGCGCAGCATCCTGGAGTCTGCGCCGAACGATGCTGAGGCGTGGAATCTGCTGGGGCGAGTGGCGTTCATGCTGCGCGACTGGCAGACGGCACAGAACGACTGCGAGCAGGCGGTGAAGCTGGAGCCGCAGAATGCGTTGTTTCATCTGTGGCTGGCGCGGGCGCTTGGCGAACGCGCCAGCCATGCGTCGTTTCTGACGGCCTTCAGCCTGGCGCGGAGGGCGCGCGTGGAGTTTGAGGCGGCGGTGCGATGGAATCCGCGCGATCCGCAGGCGCTGACGGACCTGGCGGAGTATTACATGGAGGCGCCGTCGGTGGTGGGCGGCGGGTTGGACAAAGCCGAGGGTGTTGCGCGTCAACTGGATGCGGTGGATGCGCGGCGCGGCCAGGAGCTGCGAGCGGAGCTGGCGGTAAAAGAAGGTGATTCCGCCCGTGCCGCGGCGCACCTGAAGCAGGCGATGCGCGGCGCTCCTCATCCGGCCTTTGTCTGGCTGTCGATGGCGCGGCTGGAGATGCATGAGAAGCAGTGGACGGCGATGGGCGAGGCGCTGCACCATGCTGCCGACGAGGCGAGCCATGATCCGGGAGCGACGATTGTGCTCTACGATGCGGCATCGCTGATGGCGCGCACACACCAGCAGACGGAGGAGTCGATCCGCTGGATGGAGATGTATGTGGCTTCGCCTGCAAAGACCGAGGAAGGTCCGGCGTTTGAAGCGCTGATGCGGCTGGCGCACTGGTACGATCAGACTGGGAATCGCGCGATGGCGGCGCATGATCGCGCAGAGGCGCGGATGCTTGCGCACGACTATGCGCCGATGCGGGAACCGTGAAAGCAAAGCGAGTGATGGGAACGAGGTCAGGGGGAAAATTCGGAAGCGCATGCTGCGGGGTAGACGCAGGCGTGAGGGGTCGCGGAAGCGGTTGGCTGCGTGCGCTGATGCTGGTCAGTGCGTTCTGGGTGGCTTGCTGGCCACTGCAGGCGCAGATTTCGCTTTCGACGGTGGTGGATCTGGCGCAGCGCAATAGCAGCGGTGTGAAGCTGGCACAAGCGGATGTGCAGAAGGCGCGTGCCATGCTCGTGGAGATGAACGATCTGTATATCCCGAATCTCGACGTGGGTTCGAGCATCGGGCCTCCGACGGTCGGTTTTCCTGCCGGTCAGCCATCGATTGCCAATGCGACGATGTCTTCACTGGTCTTCAGCTTTTCCCAGCACTACTATACGAAAGCGGCAGAGGCCGCGTATCGGGCTGCCGGTCTGGCGCTGAAGGATGCTGCGGAACAGACGGCGCTCGACGCTTCGAGCGCATATCTGGAGCTGGACACGGTGACGCGCGAGATGCAGGCGGCAGCGGAGCAGGAGCAGGATGCGGAGCGGCTGGAATCGATTGAAGAGCAGCGCGTGGCAGCAGGCGTGGATTCGCACAGCGACCTGCTGGAGAGCAAACTGACGCTGGCGCAACTACACCTGAAGCAGATTCAGCTCGGGAATCGGGCGGCCATTCTGCGCGCGCAGCTTGCGACGATGACGGGGTTGCCGACCGCCTCCATCCAGACGCTGCACGAGTCGATTCCGGCGATTCCCGCGGTGAATGCACCCGCGCAGGCGACGGCCGGGTTGGCAGCGGCGCAGGAGAGCGCTCGGTCCCATCTGTTGCAGGCGCGCGGTGACGCGGTGGCGAATCACCGTCCAATGATTACCTTTGGCGCGCAGTACAACCGCGATTCGAACTCCCTGAACAATTACAGCACCTACTATCAGCACTTCAAGGCGGATAACTTCAGCGTGGGGATCACCATCCAGATTCCGGTCTTCGACCTGGTGCACCGTGACAAGGCGCGTGAATCGGCGGCGGATGCTCTGCACGCGCGGGTGGAGGCCGAGCAGGTGAGCAGGGAAAACGATGTGCAGGTGGCGACGCTGAATGCGCAACTGGCGGAGCTGGGCGCACTGGAGGAGATTGCCGAGCTGAAGCAGGAGATCGCCCAGGACCAGTTGCAGCAGGTGCAGAACGAGATGCAGTATGGCAACGGTTCGGGCGCAGGAGCCAACGCGACGCCGCAGGTGACGCCGAAGGCCCTGCAACTGGCGCAGATCGATGAGGATGCCAAAGAGATCGATGCGGAGGAGACGAGCTTGAACCTGAGCAAAACGCGGTTGGGCCTGTTGCGTGCGCTGGGACACATGCAGGACTGGTTGCGCACGCTGGGCAGTAATGCGGGTGGACCGGCGACGGATATAGCCGCTCCGAGGCCAAGGCAGTGAAGCCAGCGCTGCGGCCAAAACGATGAGTCCGGCCCGTCAGTCCGGGAGGCGATTTCGGAGAGTCTGCGCCAAACTTTCGCCGACCTTAGCGTGAAAATCCATCGAAAATGCTAAAATGAAAGTGACTTATGCCTCTGAAGACACTGTTTCTCAATCCGCCCTCCTTTGAAAACTTTGACGGTGGCGCCAGTTCCCGCTGGCCGGCCACGCGCGAAATCGAATCCTACTGGTATCCGGTGTGGCTGACGTATCCAGCCGGACTGCTGGAAGGTTCGCGCCTTCTGGATGCTCCGCCACATCACGTGAGCGCCGAAGAGACGATCAAGATTTGCAAAGACTACGAGTTCCTTGTCCTGTTTACCTCGACGGTAGGCTGGAAGGGCGATCAAAAGCTCGCCGAAGCCATCAAAGCGGCCAATCCTTCGATTCGCATTGCATTCGTCGGGCCTCCGGTGACGACTTCTCCGGACAAGGCGCTGAATGAGTGCCCGGTGTTGGATTTTATCTGTCGCCGGGAGTTCGACTACTCCATCGTGGAGTATGCCAACGGCAAGCCGCTGAACGAGATTCTGGGCATCAGCTATCGGCAGAACGGTCAGGTGGTGCATAACCCTGACAGGCCGCAGATCGAAGACCTGGACGCGATGCCGTGGGCGACGAAGATCTACAAGCGCGACCTGGATGTAGCGCGCTATAACGTGCCGTTTCTGCTGCATCCTTACATTGCGCTGTATTCCACGCGCGGCTGCCCGGCGCAGTGTACTTTCTGCCTGTGGCCGCAGACGCTCTCCGGCCATGCGTGGCGGAAGCGCTCGACGGACGACGTGGCCGCGGAGCTGAAGTGGGCGAAGGAAAATTTTCCGGAAGTGAAGGAGTTTTTCTTCGATGACGACACGTTCAACATTCAGAAGGCGCGCACGATCGAGCTGTGCGAGAAGCTGAAGCCGCTGAACCTGACGTGGAGCTGCACGTCGCGCGTGACGACGGATCGCGAGACGCTGAAGGCGATGAAGGATGCCGGCTGCCGCCTGCTGATCGTCGGTTTCGAGTCGGGTGATCCACAGATTCTGAAGAACATCAAGAAGGGCGCGACAGTGGAGCGCGCACGGGCCTTTGCCAAAGATTGTCACGACCTTGGACTGACCGTCCACGGCGACTTCATTCTTGGTCTGCCGGGTGAGACGAAGGAATCGATCCAGAACACAATCAAGTTTGCCAAGTCGCTGGATGTGGAGACGATTCAGGTCTCGATCGCACATGCGTATCCGGGAACGGAGTTCTTCGACTACGCGGAAAAGGGCGGTTTCATCACCAACGAGGATGCGATGAGCGACTCGGGCGGACACCAGATGGCTCACATCGAGTATCCGGGATTGCCGAAGGAGTACGTGCTGGAGATGGTGCATCGGTTCTACGATGCCTATTACTTCCGCCCGAAGGCGGCGTTCCGGGTGATCTGGAAGGCGGTTGTCAACCGGGATCTGCCGCGTCTGTATGTCGAGGCAAAGTCGTTCCTGAAGCTACGCGCCGAACGGAATCGCATGGTGAAGGAAGCCAAAAAACTGCACGGCAAGACACCGGATCCGGTGAGCGCGTAAACCGATCCAGAACCGGGCGGAATGCAGACGCACCGCCCGGCGCACAAGCACTCTTCGCACGAAAACTGCATTACCATTCATCGGCGGCCGCCGAAGAGAAAGCGACCGGAGAATGCCTCATCCGCGATTGAAGGCAAGCCAGTATCTGATTCTGCTGCTGGTGGCCTTGAGCGCTCCACTTGGAGACAGTTGCCTGTCGCGCGGGATGAGCGCGATGCCGACGATCTCCCCTGCGCATCCGATGGCGCTGCTGGCCGCGGTATTTACTCCCTGGATCGCGGGCGGTATCGGGCTGCTGATCCTGTTCTTCGCCTGTTATCTGACGGCGCTTTCCTGGGCAGACCTGACGTATGTGCTGCCGACCACTGCCTTTGGGTATGTACTGATTGCGCTGCTGGGGCGCTTTTGGCTGCAGGAGCATATCTCGGCGATGCGCTGGGCGGGAATTCTGCTCATAACTCTAGGTGTAGGTTTTGTGGCGAGGGGGCCTTCGCTGACGCAGAATCCCGGGGACTCCGGCGAGCTGGCGGGTGAGGAGCGAGCATGATCGCGTCGGTGCGTTTGCCGGTGGGAGTCGGCTTCTGGCCTGCTGCGGCGATGATCGTGAGCGTCTCAATCACGTCGACGATTGGCGAAGTGCTGACGGCTGCGGCGATGAAGTCGATTGGCGATCTGGATCTGATCCGCGCGCGCAGCGGAGTGCGTGGGGCGATTCGCGCCGTGCTGAGTTGCCCGCTGTTTTTTGCCGGGGTGAGCTTTCTGTCACTGGCATTTTTCGCTCTTCTGTTTGCGCTGAACCATCTGGACCTGAGTTTTGCGGCTCCCGCTTCCGCCTCGCTGACGCTGGTCACCAACGCCGTTGCAGCGAAGCTGTTTCTGCACGAAAATGTAGATCGAAGGCGCTGGTTGGCGGCGGCGTTGGTCTGCGTGGGCGTTTACCTGATCGCACACTAGTCAGAGTGTTTTCGCTCACACTGCTTCCAGTGAAGACGCGCGAACGTCTGTAGCTGCCAGTCCGGGCCGGGAAGCCCGTCGGGTACACTGCGAATATGCTGCAACTGCTGGTCGCATCCACCAATCCTGGCAAGCTGGAGGAGTTCCGTCTGGCTGCGGACGGGGTGGCTGTTCAGATCGATATTCTGCCAGCTTTGCGAACGATTCCGGCTCCGGCGGAGGATGGTGCGAACTTTCTGGAAAATGCGATCCTCAAGGCTGTCTACTATAGTCAGTTTGCGCCGGGACAAATTGTGATCGCCGACGATTCGGGGCTGGAAGTGGATGCTCTGGAGGGCGCACCGGGCATTCGTTCGGCACGTTTTGCGGCGGATTCCGGGCTGGTGGATTCTCCGGATGCGAACGACAATACAGATGTCTGGAATAATATCGTGCTGCTGCAAAGGCTGGAGGGCGTGCCGACAGAGAGCAGGAGTGCGCGGTATCAGTGCGTGGTGGCAGCGGCGCGTAGTGGCAAGGTGATCGCGACCGGCAGCGGCAGCGTGGAGGGCGTGATCCTGGAGGCTCCGCACGGAACCGGAGGCTTTGGCTATGATCCGCTCTTTTACCTGCCTGAGCTGGACCAGACGATGGCCGATCTGGACCCAACGGTGAAGCTGGCGATCAGCCATCGCGGGCGCGCTCTCGATGCGCTGCTGGCGAAACTGCTCGGATGACGGCTGCGGGGATGGTGACCTTCAGAACGGAGGGTTCGCCGGTCATGCGCTTCCAGCGGATCGGATGGCGTCGATTCCGGCCTCGTTTTCCGGAGACTCCGGATAGTCGATGATGAGCACCTTCGAACGGCCGCGATGCGGAGCCTTGTCCTGCGCGCCTTTCCAGGTTCGAAGTAGAATCGCGTATCGACCCAATGCCTGGCGTGGGCCGGGTGAACCGGATCGCCCGTCAGAGTAGGGGTCGGTTGTGCCGCAGAAACCCGCGCTCCCGGCCCGATGAGGAGCAGGAGCGCGGTGAACAAAAAATGCTGCGGCGAGTCACGATGGCTGCACCGAATTGCCCAGGCTCAATGGTTGAGCCGGAATTACGAACCCCGGAAGGTTATCTGGTTGGTTTGGGCGGCATCGAGGGCAGGCTGGCGGTTGTGGGTACTTCGTAAGAGAGCGGCGTCTTCAGGAAATTCAGTGCTTCGGGCGGGAGCGGCTTGTCGGCATTGGCGAGCAGGACGCTGACCTGCCACATCTGTGTCTCGGTAAGAATGCGGTTGTAGGCCGGCATTCCGGTCAGGCGGATGCCATTGGCGACCTTCCAGTAGGTTTCCCCTGCAGGATCGTCGCTGACACCGACAACGTCGTTGTGGTGCTTTTCCCAGAGTTGGGGCACATGCGGGAACATGTTAGCTCCGACGGCCGATGGGTTGGCGTAAATGCCATGGCAGAACGCGCATTCCTCGCGGTAGATCTGCGCGCCGGCGATGAGGTTGTCCGCGGTCGCCTGGATGGGTACGGTCTTCGGCATATCGCGATGGATGCGCGCATGCAGTGGGATGTGCGTGATCTGGCGCTCAAAGGGCAGGGGTGGGTCGGCGACAGCGACGGGCGGATTTCCGCGCGTGAACCAGAGATAGCCCAGAATAGGGCAAAGCAATATGCCGATGATGATGCCGAACAACAGACGAAACATAGGGACTCATCCTCCGTTTCGTTATTTTACGCGCCGGCTCTCGTATTGCCGTTCCGGGTTTGGGAAAAACTTCGCGGGCAAGTTTTTCGAACGGAAGGTGCGACTGCGGGAGATTGTGAGAGAGTTCTTCGGTTATGCTGAGGAACACGGTAAAGGAGGGTTGAGATGGCTGATCATTCGCAGATGAAACTCGGTAGGCGCGGAGTGAAGACGGATAGCCGCACGCTGAAGTTGTCAAAGTATGTGAAGCCGACGTTGCCGCCGACGCCACCATCGGCGGATTGGACAAAGGGAGTGACGAGCTGGGGATTCATGCTCAACGACAAGCTGGGTGACTGCACGATAGCTGGTGTTGGCCATGCGATTCAGGTGTGGACAGCGAATACGAGCACGATGGTGACGGTGCCGGATTCGGTGATCCTGAGCTACTACGAGAAGTGGGACGGGTACAATCCTGCCAATCCGTCGACAGATAACGGAGGCATCGAGATGGATGTGCTGAAGGACTGGCAGAAGCAGGGATTCGATGCGCACAAACTGATTGCGTTTGCGGATCCGGTGTGGACGAATCTGGAGGAGATTCGCCAGGCGATTCATCTCTTCGGAGGAGTGTACATTGGGTTGAATCTGCCGCTGTCAGCACAGACGCAGGATGTCTGGGATGTGATTCCTGGCGGTGGGCCGAATACGCGGCCGGGAACGTGGGGTGGGCACTGCGTGTTCGTTCCGGCGTATGACCAGAACGGGTTCACCTGCATCACGTGGGGGATGCTCAAGACGATTACCAATGCGTTCTGGGCCGAGTACGTAGACGAAGCGCACGCTTTGCTGAGTCCGGACTGGATGGAGGCAAAAGGCTCACCGGTCGGATTCGATCTGGAGCAACTGCAGACCGACCTGAGCCTGATCCGGTGAGGGAAATTCAGGCGCAGAGACGGACGGAGAGCATCTCTTCGGAAGCCGCGGCGAAGGCATCGGCGAAACTTTCGCTGGTCGCGAACTGATGCACCATCAGATGGCGAACGGGGAACTCGAAGCGCAGCTCCAAGGCGACGAAAGGCCACGGAGCCAGGCGGAAGTAGCGCGGTGCAAGCCACTCCACCTGAATCGCCGCGGTGCCGCCATTCAGCAAAGGGAGCGGATGCAGCAGGTGGGATGAGCGGTCGAAACCGGCACAGGCAAGAAACGAAAGATGGCTGATGGCCTGCAACAGGTGGAAGTTGTCCTGAATCCATCGGTCCTGTTTTTCGTGCGTGGCCACAAAGGGATCCTCTTCCACTTCGCTCTGCAGCTGATCCAGCAGCGCGTGATGCTCGCGAAGGAATCGATCGAGCAGTGTGAGCTGTTGCGGAGCGAGAGCTGAGCGATCCGCGCGATCGGAGAGCAGGTTCTGGAAGTGCGTGGCGATGAGAAGAGCCGCGTAAGGACCGTCGGCTGCGACCAGACGAACGGTCTGCATGCGTCCGGCCAGATCGGAGTCGAGGTGAAGTTTGTCGAGAACGTATTTTTTGCCGACCAGCTCCTGCGAAAGAGCACGAGGCTTGCCATCGGCAGCCAGTGTCGGCGAGGCGTCTTGTGCGCGCCAGGAGTCCTGATGATGAAGAACAGCCTGCAAAAAGTGGGTGCGCGGCTGCGGCGTGCGAAAGAGGGCGTTGCCCCATTCGCGGGCGATGGATTCTGCAAGACGGGCCTGATCCTGATGAGTGACCAGGTACCAGCCATGCTGCGTTGACATGCGAATCATCGAAATTTAGTCTCCCTTTTCCAGAGTACCGCGGAGTCTCCAAAAATTGGCTTGTCCGGACCGTGCAGGAAGGCGGAGGCACGTGTCCGCGAGTGCAATTTCGGGAAATTTCTTCAGGGATATATCGCGAAGCGTGTGCGGCAATCGGTACAATCGGGTGCATGCCGGTTCCGGATTTCAAGATGCAATCAGGCGTTGTGCGGTCGATTCGGGAAATGCTTCAGGCAACGCAGGCGGAGAAATATCCGTCAGGATTGCTCACCGAAGTGCTGCGGCAGTGTCTGAGCCGGTCCAATGGAAATCAGAGTCGCAACACGTATCTGTGGCAGGACGTGGAGTGGTCGCAGCGCGAGCTGGAGCGCGTGCTGAAGCAGAGCAGCGACGCCGCCCGGTGGTCTGCGCTGGAGTTGCCCGGAGTTCCGGTTTCGCTGAAGGATTGCTTCGATCTTGCGGGGACGCAGACGACGCTCGGCTCGCGTTTTTATGCCGAGCGCAATGTTGCGGCAGCAGCAGATTCCTGGGTGAGCGCGCGGCTGCGCGCGATGGGCGCGGTGATTACCGGCAAGACACACCTGCATGCGCTGGCCTATGGAATTACGGGCGAGAATCGCGACTACGGAGATTGCGTGCAGCCACGCGATGCGACGCTGTTGACAGGCGGCTCGTCGAGTGGCGCGGCGGCCAGTGTGCAGGAAGGCTCGGCGCTGGCTGCGATTGGCACGGATACGGGCGGTTCCGTGCGGGTGCCCGCGGCGCTGTGCGGGCTGGCGGGATATAGGTCTTCGCTGGGGTGGGGAAGCTGGCAGGGTGGCGGCCATCTGGCGCAGAGTTTCGATACGATTGGCTGGCTGTTTCGCGACCTGGAGGACGCTCCGCTGCTGGGAAGGCTCTTTGCCGCGGAGTTGCAGACCCGTGCGCAGACGACGCCAATGCCACCAACACGATTCGCCTACGTCGGTCCGGGATTTGTTGAGGATTGCGAGTCGGAGGTTCTGGATTCATTGCGCGGCTGCGTGGAAGAGCTGAGCGCGCTGGGGTTGGCTGGCACGCGGATGGACTTTGCCTGGTGGGAAGAGGCGCACGGAATCTTTGCGGCAATTCAGGCGTGGGAGGCTGCGCGCATTCACCGCGGACACTTCGAGGCTTTCGAAACGCCCATTCAGCAGCGGCTGGAGTGGGGCGCGCGGATCACGGACGAAGAGATTGCCGGACTGCGACAGAGGCACGCGGAGTTTCGCGCACGGATGGAGGCGGTGGTCGCCGAGCACTCGCTGATCGTGCTGCCGTGCGCGCCGGTGGCGCGGATGCAGGCAGGCGAAGATCATACCGGGGCGCGTGCGCGTCTGCTGCGCTATACAGCCCCTGCAAGTCTGGGTGGAATGCCAGCGCTGGCTGTGCCGTTTGCCGCAGGCGGGATGCAGATTCTGGCTGCGCACGGAGACGACGCGCGACTGATGGCGCTGGCCACGGCGATGGGCAGAGCGCGCAGAACTGCCGGAGCGCGATGAGCGATCACAACCAGCGTGCGAGGTTCTTCTGCGCGCACCAGAGCGTGTAGGCGAGCATCTCATGTACGATCTCGCGCGTATCGAATTCCTGAATGTCGCCATCCCGGATCAGTTCGCGCGGAGAGGCAAAGACTTGTACTCCGTAGGAGGCAAAGATGGACTGGATGCGGAAGACATGGGCAGGATCGCTGACCACGATGATCCTGCGAAAGTGATTTTCGCGGGCGATTGCAAGCGCGTGCTGGACGGACTCCTCGGTGGTGCGGCTTTCTGTTTCCGCAATGATGGCGCTGGAGGGTACGCCGCTTGCTCGCAGGAATGATTCACCGACTGAGCCTTCGGAATAAATGTCGCCCGGTGCGCTGCCGCCCAGAGTGAGAATGACGGGGGCGAGGCCGCGGCGATAGAGGTCGAGTGCATGTTGCAGTCTCGCCCGCAGCACGGGGGATGGCCTGCCGTTATATTCAGCAGCGCCGAAGACGCAGATCACGTCTGCTTTGTCCGCTTGATCGGTCGCAGCAGCCTGGTGAATCTGCACGTCCAGCCAGTGAAACCAGAGGGCCGAAGCACAGACCGCACAGAAGAACGCGACGAGAAGCGAAGCAATTGCGAAGGATCGACGGCGTCTGTGTGCATTCTGCCAAAGAGGTTCGTTCATTGCCGACCATATTACTTCTGGAGAGTCATCACGATTTCGTAGGTGGGAATGACGCCTTCCCGGAGAATCTCCCACGAGCGCTCATGATCTGCAAGGTTGACGATGGTCGTCGGCAGGGAATAGGCGGAGGGACCGCCATCGACGATGAGTGGAATGCGGTCGCCAATCTGATCGCGGACACAGGCGGCGTGAGTGCACTCGCTTGCGTTGTGGAGGTTGGCCGAGGTGGCGGTGATGGGCATGCCGTACTGCTCGACGATGGCGCGTGGAATGGCCGCGTCCGGAACGCGGAGGGCAACGTTGCCTGTGTTGGCGGTGGAGCGCAGCGGAAGCTTGCTGCCGGCACGCACGATGATGGTGAGCGGGCCGGGCCAGAAACGCTCGGCGAGACGATCGAAGCGATCGTCGATGTCGCGGGCCAGTTCGTATGCCTGAGCGACGGAGGAGATGAGCAACGAAAGCGGCTTGTGCTTCTGGCGGGATTTGATCTGGTAGATGCGCTCGACGGCATGAAGATTGACCGGATCGACGGCGAGTCCGTAAAAAGTATCCGTCGGAAGGGCGACAACATCGCCGCGACGCAGGCAGGAGGCGATGTAGGCAATGCGCTCGGCCTCAGGTTTGTCGGGATCGACCCGAATCATCTCTGCTGACAAAGGACTTCCTCGATGTGAAACTCTCAGTTGCGCGAAGACTAAGGTTTCTTCCCCGGCATCTCTCTTCAGCATTCTACAGATTCGGCTAAAGGTCCAGTCCTGAGGCTGTTTCGTCGGCCATGTAGTCGACAACAGCTTTCAGATCGCCGTGATGACGCTGGAAAGCCGCGAGCTGACGATCGGCTCCGGTGCCTGTTTCGAGAATGTGATGGATTTCGGAGACGGCGCTCCGGCTCCCCAGTTCGTCGACGACAGGATCGATGAGCGCAAGATATTCGCGAATCAGGTCGCGCTCCTGCACCTCGGTCTGTTTGCCGAAGTCGATGAGCAATCCGTCCAGACCGTAGCGGACGGCACGGAATTTGTTTTCCATCAGCAACGGCCGCGCGAACTGACGGTAGTCCTGGTTCTGTTCGTGCAGGCGATAGAGGTAAACAGCCGTGGCCTGGATCAGGGCGGCGACGGCAATCGACTCCGAGGCGCGCAGCGGAATGTCGCAGGCACGGACCTCGACAGTGTTGAAGTGGGGGTGAGGGCGAATGTCCCACCATATTTTCTTTGCGTCGTCGATACAGTTGGTCTTCACCAGAAGCCGGACGTAGTTTTCAAACTCCGAGTAACTGGAAAACGCGTCAGGAATGCCGGTGCGAGGAAAGTTCTCGAAGACCTTGGCGCGGTAGCCCTTGTAGCCGGTATTCAGGCCGAGCCAGAAAGGGGAGTTGGTGGTGAGCGCCATGATGTGCGGAAGGAAATAGCGCATGGAATTCATGATGCGAATCGCAGCTTCCCGGTCTTCAATTCCGATGTGGACATGCAGGCCGAAGATGAGGTTGGAGCGGGCGACGAGCTGGAGATCCTTGACCACCTGGCGATAGCGCTGGTCGGGGTAGATCTCCTGGGTACGCCAGTCGGCAAAGGGATGCGTGGCGCCGGCGACAAGCCGGAGGTTGTGCTCCTCGGCCAGGCGGATCATATTTCGCCGCAGATCATAGAGATCGGCGCGCGCCTCTTCAATGTTATGGCAGATGCGCGTTCCCACCTCAACAACAGACTGATGCATCTCGGCTTTGACGCGCTCTTCCAGGCGCATCTTGCCCTGAGCCAGCATCTCAGTGGCGATGTGAGAGCGGAGGTCGCGCGTGAGCGGATCGATTGTCTGGTATTCCTCTTCGATGCCAAGGGTGAAGGATGGACGCATAACCGCTCCTGATGAAGAAGTTCTCAGACTTTGGCTCATTGTAGGCCAAAAACTTGCATGGAACCCGATTGAAGCATTCTCTCATCTCCGGCGGGAAGCGGATGAAATGGAGATATCCGCGATGAGCTTAGCGAAGGCATCCTTCGAAGTCGGCAGAATGTGCGCTACCGGCCAGACGACCTGAAAAGAAAGAGCGGCTTGGATCATGCAGAAGCATTCGATTTCAGGGCGGATCCGTCCATTGCGAGTTATCCGGCTTGCGGTGCGGTTGCTTGCGATGCTTTGGCTGATTGGGTCATTGAACATTCGGGCGCAAGTAACTTTTCTAGGAACGCAAAGCATTGTTTCTTCGACCAATCTGGTCGCTCCGTATGGCGTGGTTACGGATGCGGCAGGAGATGTCTACGTATCCGATCCGCAGATGCACGAGATTGCATGCTATACGGCGAGTTATGCGCCTTGCGGTGCGCCGTTTCCGATGCAGGCAGGGTTGAGCGAGCCGGAGGGAATGGCGATCGATGCGAAGGGGGATATTTTTGTCGCCGATGCCGGAGCGGGAGCGGTTCTGGAGTTGGTGTGGGATTCGGGGAGATATCGGCAGCCCATTGTTCTGGTGGATTCTTTGTCTGTGCCGGAGGCGGTGGCTGTGGACGCGGCGGGAGATCTATTCATAGCGGATACGGGGAATGACCGGATTCTCAGGATGACGGTGAGCAACTGGCAATACGGCACGGCGAGTGCGATTCTGAGTGGGATTTCTCATCCGGTCGGAGTGATCGTGGATCCGTATGGAAGCGTCTTCCTCTCAGCCCAGGGATCGGCGGAAGTGCTGGAAAGCACGCTGAATGCAGGAAGTTACAACGCTCCGGTTGTGTATCAGTCGCTGCCTGGAGCGGGTGGCGGTGCGGGGGTTCCTGGAAGTCTTTCGATGGACTCGTCGTTGAATCTGTATGTGTCGGATGTGACGACGCATCAAGTGATGGTCTATCGGGACTACAAATCGATTCTTCATCCGATCTCGGCGACGGTGGTGGCAATCGGTCTGGCGACTCCGGGGCAGGTTGCGATCACTCCAGGTGGAACGAAGCTGATGACAGACGAGTCTTCCGGATCGTTGGTGCAGGTGGTCGGTTCCACTCAGCCCTTTCCGAATGTCACGGTTGGAAGTGCGAAGGAGACGCAGCAACTGCTGTTGAGTGTGGCTGCGGGCACAGAGATCGGAGCGATCGATGTGCTCACCGGCGGCAAAGCAAACGGAGAGTTTCAGCGGGGGAGTGGGGATACATGCGTCTCCGGACTGTTTGCTGCGGCGACGGTATGCAGCGTCAGCGTTACTTTCCAGCCGCAATACTCGGGCGTACGTATGGGGGCCGTTCTCCTGCTGGATGGAACAGGCCAGCCGGAGCTGACGGAGTATCTGCACGGCACGGGAGTCGGCAGCCGTCTGGTTACGCTGCCTGCTTCGGTAAGTACGATTGCAAGTGGACTTCCTATGCCCGCTGGGGTGGCTGTGGATGGTTCTGGAGATCTTTTTGTCTCCGATGGCGAAATATTCACCACCAACGAATACCCTGCTGGAGCGAGCGGTTATGGATCGCCAGTCGCGATTCCTGTGTATGCAGCAAATACACCGGCGGGGGTCACGATTGATGGAGCGGGAAATCTGCTGATTGCATCGAGCGGCAATGACCGAGTGAGCCGCATGGTGTGGAATGGGTCAGGGTATGTGGCCCAGCAGGAGGTTGGTTCGGGACTTTATGCTCCTTCGGATGCAGGGATTGGTCCGGATGGTTCGATGTGCATCGCAAATACATACGAAAATCAGGTTCGTTGCTACAACTGGAACGGAACGAGTTATGTGCCTCAAGCAGCCGGTTATAACTATCGGGCTGGAGGAATCTTTGCCACGCATTTCCCGCTGTCTGCTGCGATCGACGCGGCGGGGAATGTCTTCTGGGTGCAGCCGTATCAGAATGTCGTGTCGCAGTTTGAGAATAATGCCGGATTGATTGTTTCACTCTGGCAGAATAACTTTCAGTTTCCAACAGCAGTCGCACTGGATGGGGAAGGCGATCTGTATGTGCTGGATGCCGGGGATAATCGCGTGATGATGATGGTGCCGGTGAACGGGGTCTATCAGGAACCAGTACTGGTTGCATCCGGCCTGAATGCACCGCAGGAGATGACTGTGGATGCGGCGGGAAATCTGTATGTGGCCGATACAGGCAATCATCGCGTGGTGAAGATCACGATGACGCAGGGAGCGCAGCTTCAGTTCAACTCCACGACGACGGGGAGCCAGTCTTCCGCGGCGACGCAATCGATGCAGGTGCTGAGCGTGGGAGCGTCGGCCTCCACGGTGACGAGTGTGAGTTATCCTTCGCAGTTTCAGTCGGCGCCAACGGCTGCGTCCGGTGGGACAGCCTGCACGCCCGGTCTTCAGCTTCAGCAAGGGCAGGGCTGTACTGTAACGGCAACCTTCACTGCTCAAAAAACCAACGCACAGGTGCAGGGATCGATTGCCATCACGGCGCAGATGGCTTCGGGAGAGATGCTTTCCTATACTGTGCCAGTGGTGGGCACAAGCGCAGGCGAGTTTTCGCAGACGATCGGTTTTGCGTCACAGGCGCCGTTGATGTACGGGCAGGGGATGATGGGCGGACGGACGTCGTTTACGCTGATCGCTTCGTCGAGTGCTGGCCTTCCGGTTACATTCTCCGTGGCGAGCGGTCCGGGTGTGATTGCTGGTTTGGGGGCAACACTGGAAGCGCTGGGCGCAGGAACAATTGTCGTTCGCGCGGAACAGGCCGGGAATGCGAGCTATGCGGCGGCCCCTGTGGTGGAGCAGACATTTACGGTTCTTCCGGCGACTTTGACGGTAACAGCAAGCGATCAGCAACTGACATACGGGGCATCGCCGTCGTCGTTTGGCTATACGATTACGGGCTTCGTTGCTGGCGATACGGCATCCACAGCGGTGGGTGGAAATCCGGGGATGACGACGAGCGCAGGTGCGCATCCATCGGTGGGGACGTATTCGATCCAGGTTGGAACGGGGACGCTGACGGCGGCGAATTACAACTTTGTCTTTGTGCCGGGCAAGCTGACGATTACTCCGGCAAGCCTCTATCTGATTCCGTATGGGCAGGTGATGCAGATGGGCGCTGTGGTTCCGATGCTCACCTACGACGCGACGGGGTTCGTCGGCGGCGATACGCTGGCGAACGCGACGGCCGGCGCACCGGTGCTGAGCACGACAGCGAACTCACAGTCGTTGCCTGGGTATTACCCGATCCAGATTGCGCCTGGAACACTGAGCGCGAAGAACTACGTCCTGCTTTGCGAGGAAGGTTCGCTGCAGGTTGTCTGGTCTGGAGGGATCCACATCGATCCACCGGGCATCTTCGCTCCACCGCCGATTCACCTGCGCGGAGTTCCGGTGCTTCCGCTGCACGCGTGGGGCGTCCAGAGATACGTTCCTTTTGCGTCCAGCGTGACTGTAAGCTCTGTTTCGGCTGGAGGCGATGCCTTGGTGAATGCAGAGCCGCAGACGACGGTCGAAGAGCAGCCGTCAGTTCCCACGCTGAGGACGTATCGGTCCGTTGCCTGTGCGCTGGATTCCAGGCAGATGCATCCGACTGCGCAGCCCACGCGGAGCAGGGATGCAGCAGATTCAATGAGCGCAGGCGAAGACCTGAGGGACGGTTCAGAGAGCGGCAGGCAATCGTCCGGGAGTTATTGCGTGGCCCCGGCTGCGATGGATTCTCCGTAAGGCGCATGGAGCACGCCGCGCTCGGTGATGATGCCTGTGACGTAGCGTGCCGGAGTGACATCAAAAGCCGGGTTGCGGATGCCGACTCCGTGCGGAGTCAGTTGTCTGCCGCCGTGGTGGGTGACTTCGACGGCGGGTCGTTCTTCGATGGGAATGGCGTCTCCGGTGGCAGTGGCGGGATCGATGGTGGACCAGGGAGCAGCGACATAAAAGGGAATGCCGTGTTCGCGGGCGAGCACGGCGACGCCGTAGGTTCCGATCTTGTTGGCGACGTCGCCGTTGGCGGCGATGCGATCGGCGCCGACAACGACGGCATGTATTTTGCCCTGGCGCATGAGGCTGGCGGCCATGTTGTCGCAGAGGACGGTGGTGGGGATCCCATCGGCCATCAGTTCCCAGGCGGTGAGGCGCGCGCCCTGAAGGAACGGGCGTGTTTCGTCGGCGAAGACATGAATCCGTTTGCCGCGCTCGACGGCGGCGCGAATGACTCCAAGTGCGGTCCCGTAGCCGCAGGTGGCGAGCGCTCCGGCGTTGCAATGGGTGAGCACAGTTCCTTGCTCGGGCATCAGGTCTGCGCCAAAGGCGCCCATGGCGCGACAGGCGGCGATGTCTTCGTCGTACATGGCGCGAGCTTCGGATTCGAGTCGGGCGCGGACGGCGGCCATAGATGCGTTTTGCTCTTGCAATTGAGCAAAGACGCGTTTCATGCGGTCGATGGCCCAGAAGAGATTGACGGCTGTGGGGCGTGTGCCGGCCAGCAGATTGCAGCTTGCGCTGAAGGCAACGGCGAACTCGGCCGCAGTGGGAGCGGTGGAGGATTTGGCGGCGAGCGCCAGGCCCATGGCTGCGCTGACGCCGATGGCTGGTGCACCGCGCACGACCATGGTGGTGATGATGTTGGCGACATCCTGGTCGGAGGTGGCGAGGACGTAGGTTTCTTCAAGTGGCAGTCTGGTCTGATCGAGGAACCGGACGCCGTTCTGGGTCCATTCAAGGGTGGGAATCATCTCTTTCTCAGTTTATCCGGGCGGACCGGAGTGGAGGAAAGGGGGCGTGGAAAAGGTTTTCATTTTTTTCTGGACGTGAATGCTACCAACTCGATAGAGTTAGGCTCGCGGCTTGCTGAAATCGCAGTGCAGGCCGATTGAGGACTATTATCGTGTTCGGACACACCCAGCTCACGGCCATCGACTGGCTGATCATGCTGCTTTATTTCATCTTTGTGCTTGGCATCGGCTTTGCGCTGAAGCGGTTCATGAAGACCAGCAAAGATTTTTTTCAAGCCGGGCGCGCGCTGCCTGCGTGGATATGTGGTCTGGCTTTCATGAGCGCCAATCTGGGTGCACAGGAAGTGATCGGCATGGGCGCTTCCGGCGCCAAGTACGGGATTGCGACCAGCCATTTCTACTGGATCGGCGCCATCCCGGCGATGATTTTTGTGGGCATCTTCATGATGCCGTTCTACTACGGATCGAAGGCGCGTTCGGTGCCGGAGTTTCTGCGCCTCAGGTTCGACGAGAAGACACGCGCGCTGAATGCCTGTTCCTTTGCTGTGATGACGGTGTTTTCGTCGGGCATCTCGATGTATGCGATGGCGCGGCTGATCCAGACGCTCCACATCTTCGATGGATTGTTTCTTGCGCTGGGTCTGCCGCTGGGCTGGATATTTCATTTTTCGATGCTGCTTTCGGCGATGATTGTGCTGGGGTACATCTTCCTGGGCGGTCTTACGAGCGCGATTTATAACGAAGTTCTGCAATTTGCTTTGATCATTGCGGGATTTCTGCCGCTGGTGCTGATTGGCCTGCACAACGTGGGCGGCATCAGCGGACTGCGTGCTGCTTTGCCGACGGCGTATATGCACTCGTGGCGCGGGATGGAGCATGCGAGCACGAATCCGCTGGGTGTGGACGCATTCGGGCTGGCGATGGGTCTGGGTTTTGTGCTGTCGTTCGGGTACTGGTGCACGGATTTTTTGGTGATCCAGACGGCGATGGCCACCGACACGCAGGAGAATGCTCGGCGTGTGCCGCTGATTGCAGCTATCCCGAAGATGTTTTTTCCGTTTCTGGTGATTCTGCCCGGGCTGTTGGCGATTGCCGCGACGACGCCGCACAACGTGACGACGGAGACGGTGGCGAATGGAGTCATCGTGCGCGAGACGCATGTGGTGAGCAAGGCGGAAGCCGAAGGCCGGGGTCTGGTTCCGGCAAAGACCGATCCGATCAGCGGCAAGATTGTGCTGGACGCAAGCGGGAAGCCGGAGTTGGATTACGATCTGGCCATTCCGTCGATGCTGCTGCATTATTTTCCGTCCGGGCTGCTGGGCCTGGGACTGACGGCGTTGCTTGCCAGCTTCATGAGCGGAATGGCCGGCAACGTGACGGCGTTCAACACGGTGTGGACCTATGACATCTATCAGTCATATCTGCACAAGGGAGCTTCGGACCAGCATTATCTGAAGATGGGCAGGTGGGCAACGGTCGGAGGCATTCTCTTATCCATGGCGACGGCCTATGCGGCGAGCGGATTCAACAATATCATGGACACACTGCAACTGGTCTTCAGCTTTGTGAACGCGCCGTTGTTTGCGACGTTCCTGCTGGGGATGTTCTGGAAGCGCACGACAGGCAATGGGGCATTCACGGGGCTGGTTGCAGGAACGGTGGCGGCGATGGCGCATCATGGACTGACGCTGCCGATCGAAGCGCATCCCGGGCTTCATGGTGGATGGATCACAGTGCTGCATACGTACCCGAGTGACATGGCGCAGAATTTCTGGACAGCGATCTGGGCTTTCAGTGCGAACTTTGTGGTGGCGGTGGTGGTGAGCCTGTTTGGAAAGCCGAAGCCAGAGGCCGAGTTGGTGGGCTTGGTGCATTCGCTGACTCCGAAAGCCGCTTCGGTCGAGCACGTGTGGTGGAAGCGTCCGGAGGTGTTGGCGGTGTCATTGCTGGTGATGGTGATCACGCTGAACCTGATCTTCCGGTAAGCGCGGAGGTGGCCTGAGGCTCGACGACGAGAGCGGTCACGAAAGGAGAGTGCATTCGTGAATCTGGATTTGAGAATTCCGATGGGTATGATGTTCACGCTGGTGGGAGTGATCCTGAGCGTCTATGGATGGGCGACGCGGGGGAGCGCGCTCTACGCGCGCACCGGCAATGTGGATGTCAATCTGGGGTGGGGGCTGGTGCTTCTGGTCTTTGGGGTGGTCTTGTTTGTGCTGGGGCGCAGGGGCGAACGGAGAGCGAGGATGCGGCCGCCGAAACCGCCGGCTACGGATGGGCGGCGACGGGGTCATTGATGTTCCATCTCCGGCTCGGATCAATCTTTCGGTAGTGACAGGCGGGACTTTCAATTGTGACAGGCCGGGTTTCCGTCTCGTACACTCATTGCCAAGGAGGATTGCCATGGAAATCGAGTTTACCGGCAGACAAGTGAAGATCAGCAAAGCTACGCGCGATTCGGCACAGGAAGGCATTACGCGCGTGGGGCGTATTCTCGGGCCACTGACGGCGGCCTCCTGCATTCTGCACGAGAGCGACATTTGCTGCTGGTGGAATTGCATCTGCAAAGCCGTCGGCATCGGCTGGTGGCCCAAGGGTCTTCGACGACGCAGGCTGCGGCGATGCGGCTTGCGCTGGAGCACGCCGAGAGCCAGGCGCTGCGCTTTCGAGACCGGTTGCGCAGCCGGAAGCGCAAGTCGGCCGCTGTGCAGGCGGTGGACGCTGTGCTGGCTGAAAAGCAGACCAGCCGGACGAAGACCAGGCCGACAGACGCGGTGAAGCCAGTGACGAAGCGGGTCCGGGCACTGGCCCTGATTCCAAGAGGTCGGCGGACGGAGACCGAACCGCATCTGAGGAGTGCAGCGGAAGCGGTGCTTCCAAAACCGGTGACGATCGAACAGGCGGTGAAGAAAGCGGAGAGTGAGGACCGCGATCTGCTGATCTTTCGCAGCATGGACGGAACGCAGTTTGTGCTTCATCGGCAGCGGGACGGACACATGGCGATGGTTGCGATCGGTTGATTGACGTTGCCGTGAGTTTTTTCTGAAAAATCATCTTTGTGCTCGGACTTGATTGTGCTAAACACGTTCTAGTGTGTGGAATGCCGGTTCCGAGGTTGTTGAAAGTAAAAACCAGATAACAGTTTCACGTATTTGTTATCTGGTTCTGGCCAAGGCGTGGCACAGCCGCAGATGTATTGATGAGAGACGGCGGGGGGCTGCGATTTTTTGATGACGAGAGAACCCGGGCAGTCAAGTCTGCTGCATAAAATTGCGCTTGCGTTACCTGAGGCTGTGGTGGTGACGGCGGGCGAGTCGGTGATCTACGCCAACTCGGAGTTTGCGCATCTGTTTGGGTACTCGCCGGAAGAGGTATTGGGTCGCGCGCTGAGTGAGTTGCTGGTTCCGGAGGATCGGAAGCAGGAGGCGGCAATGCTGCTGGAAATGGCGCGCCATCGGGGCAGAGTAGCGATTGAGACGGTTCGGTTGGATCGAAGCAGGAATCCCATCGATGTTTCGCTTGTGCTGGCGGTCTTTGAGCAGGAGGGATTCGATCTTGGATTTATCGCCAGTTTTCGAGATATTCGCGCGCGTCGACAGAGCGAATCGAAGCTCCAGCATTATGCGCTGCACGATGTGCTGACGGGTCTTCCGAATCGGGCGCTATATCTGGATCGGCTGAATCTGGCGATGGCGCGCAGGTTGCGTCGCAAAGACCTGAGTTGCGCGGTGATGTTTGTCGATCTGGATCACTTCAAGGAGATCAATGACACGCTTGGCCATGCGGCCGGGGATGCGCTGCTGATGGAGGTGGCCAACCGACTGCGGGCAGCATTGCGTCCGCATGATACGGCTGCACGGCTGAGTGGGGATGAGTTTGCGTTGCTGCTGGACAATCTGCGGTCGATTGAAGATCTGGAGGTGATTGCCGGGCGTATTCTCGCTTCTTTTCGGCGGGAGTTTGTGCTGGAAGGGAAGAAGGTGAACGTAGGCGCGAGCATCGGTGTGGCCATGTGCACCGATGATCACCAACTGCCGGAGCAACTGCTGCGTGATGCCGATTTTGCGATGTATCAGGCGAAGCGGCAGGGCGGCTTGCAGTGCGAGATATTCGATTCCCAAATGCAGGTTCGCCTGACTCTGCGGAATGAGCGCGAGACCGAGATGCGCGAACTGCTGGATCGGCGTGATTTTACGTTATGGTATCAGCCCTATTATAGATTGCAATCCTGCACCCTGGAGGGCTTTGAATCGCTGCTGCGGTGGAGGCGCCAGAATGGAACCTTTGAGCCTTTGCGCGACATTCTCGATATGGCGGATCGTTCCGGATTTGCCATGCATCTGAATCGCGAGACGCTGCTGAATGGCTGTCGGCAGTTGCAGGAGTGGTCGCGAAAGGATAAGGGGCCGAATTTTACGCTGAGCATGAACGTCTCTGCGCGCCAGTTATATCACCCGGAGATGATCGGTCTGGTTTCGTCGGTGCTGGAATCGACGACCGTAGACCCACACCGGGTGATCATTGAAATCTCGGAGAGCGCGCTGAATGAAAATCCGGATTCCGCGCTGCGGATAGTGGAGCGGCTTGCGGAGCGTGAAGTCCGGATTGCCGTGGACAACTTCGGCTCGCGGCTTGCTCCGCTCGGCCAACTGTTCCGGTTTCCCATCGATTTGATCAAGCTGGACCGAGAGCTGGTTGCGCCCGTGGCGTCGAGCGCCAGGCATTGTGCCGCGCTTCGCGCGCTGACGGAGCTGTGTCATTCGCTGGGCCATAAGGTGTGTGCACAGGGCGTCGAGAATGTCGCGCAATTGGATGCGCTTCGTGAAGTGGGCTGCGACCAGGTGCAGGGTTACCTGTTTGCGCCGGCTGTCGAATCTGCTGCGGCCGCCGACCTGCTGACGCAGCGTGTGTGGTCTGGGCCGGAAGCCTGAGCGCAGAACGACCGCACAGAGCTTGTTTGGGCGTAAAGGTGAATTTTCTCCGCATCGTTTTCCCATCCCATCCTCGCATCCATGTACGATATTTTCATGGGCCACCACTCCTCCGAAGGCGCAGATTTGCCTGCTGAAGACGCGCAGGTGCGCGAAGTCAATGAGAAATTGCTGGTGGTGGTGACAGGGATTTCCGGGGCAGGCAAGGCGTCGGCGCTGAAGGCGTTTGAGGATATGGGTTATTACTCAGTGGAGAACCTGCCGCTGGAACTGCTGCCGGCGTTTGCGGATCTGGTTCGCGAATCGCCGGAGATGCGGCGTGCGGCGCTGGTCATCGATGTGCGCGAGGGAGCGGCGTTGGACAAACTGCCGTCGATCCTGCACCAGGTGCGCCAGAAGCTTCGGACCACGGTTCTGTTTCTGGACGCATCGGATGCTGCTCTGATCCGTCGGTATTCTGAGACCCGTCGTCCGCATCCGCTCAGCTTTATGGAGATCAGCCGGTCCCAGGTGGTGGCCGGTTCGATTACGGATGAACGTCAGATGTTGGATGCGGTGCGGAATATGGCCGACAGCATCGTCGATACCTCCGGGCTGAACGTGCATGAGTTGCGTGCGTATATTCAGGCTCGTTTCCGTCCGCAGACTGAAAACGGATCGGAACAGAGCCGGATGCTGGTTACCTGTCTTAGCTTCGGATTCAAAAATGGCGTGCCGCTGGATGCGGACCTGCTCTTTGATGTGCGTTTTCTGCCCAATCCTCACTTTGTGCCAGAGTTTCGATGGCACACCGGACTGGACCCCGCAGTAGCCGAGTACATTCGCGGTTTTCCGCAGTCGGGCGAGTTTGTGGAACGGACCATGGGGCTGCTGGACTTTCTGCTGCCGCATTATCTTCGGGAAGGCAAGAGCTATCTGACGATCGGATTTGGCTGCACGGGCGGACAGCATCGATCGGTGATGATGGCTGAGGAGTTTGCGCAGCGGCTGGGTGCGCAGGGATTCCGTGCGAAGGCGTTGCATCGCGACATGCCCCGGCAGGCGGCAGGTAATTGACGGCCGGATGGACGGCAGGGAACCGTGCGGGGAATTGTCGCCCGAGTACAATACGGAGATAAGTCCGGCAACGACCGCAGCGCCTGGCAGACGCGTATCTGCGGCAATGGAGGGAAAAGTTGACGCGTTATCTGCGCTTGTTGCGTTACGTTCTGCCCTATACCGCTCAGGCGCTTTTGGGAGTGATTCTGCTGGCCGCGGTGGGCATGCTGGAGGCGCTGCGTCTGCTGATTCTTGGGCCGGTGCTGAAGACGGTGCTCAATCCAGAGGCGCCGAGCAACAACATTTCTCTGCTGCCGAATCTGCATGGTGGATGGCAGATGAATCTGCTGCAATGGGTGCCGCGCGGCGTTCATCTGCACAACGCCTGGGCGGTGGTGGCTGCGGCGTTGATCGGCTCGACCGTACTCAAAGGTATCTGCGATTACACGGGCACGTATCTGGTGAATTATGCCGGCTACGGGATGATTACCGATCTGCGCAACGATCTGTATGAAACGATTCTTCGCAGTTCAGCGAGCTTCTATCATCGACATCCGACCGGAACGATTCTTTCCACGCTGATCAACGATGTTGAGCGCGTCCAGACTGCGGTTAGCGCGGTGCTGGGGGATTTTCTCCAACAGATTTTTACTTTTTTCTTCACCATTGCCGCGGTGATCGCTCTGGGTGGTCGGCTGAGCTGGGCGCTGCTGATCTTTGTTCCAGTCGTCATTACGTCGGCGCGGAAGATCGGCCGGTCGGTTCGCGTGCGCACGCGAACTGGACAGGATCGTGTGGCTGAAATCCAGAATATTTTGCATGAGACGATCACGGGCAATCGCATTGTGAAGGCTTTTTCAATGGAGCTCTGGGAGATTGTGCGCTTCAAGAAAGCGGCCCGTCGGCTTTTCCGCGCGAATCTTCACTCGGTTCGCGTGCAGTCGATCAGCTCTCCGCTGATGGACGTGATTGGTTCGCTGGCGATTGCGCTGCTGCTGTTGATCGGCCGCAACGAGATCAGGGCAGGACGTATGGAGATGCAGACCTTTGTGGTCTTCATCATCGCGCTCTTCAAGCTCTACGACCCAGTGCGCAAGTTCGCTTTTTTCTACAACAGTTTTCAGCAGGCGGTGGGAGCATCGGCTTCGATCTTCCAGTTTTTCGATGTGGAAAACGATGTGCCGGAACGTCCTCGTGCGCACGTATTGAAGGGCTTTCACGACCGAATTGACTTCGACCATGTGGGCTTTCGTTACAGCAGCGCCGATGGCGAGCATCCCATCCTTCACGACATCAACCTGAGTGTTCATCGCGGAGAGAAGCTGGCGCTGGTCGGCCCGAGTGGAGCCGGCAAGTCTACGCTCGTCAATCTTCTGCCGCGCTTTTACGATGTTTCCGAGGGACGGCTGCTGATTGACGGCAGAGATGTGCGCGACCTGACTCTGGATTCGCTGCGAAAGCAGATTGCTCAAGTGACGCAGGAGACGGTGTTGTTCAATGACACGGTGCGGAACAATATCGCCTATGGGCAGCCGGAGACCGCGCAGCGGCTGGTCGAAGAGGCGGCGCGCAATGCACTGGCGCACGAATTCATTCTGCGTATGCCGCAGGGTTATGAGACGGTGATCGGAGAAAAAGGCTTTCGACTTTCGGGAGGCGAGCGTCAGCGGATTGCGATTGCACGCGCCATCCTGAAAAATGCGCCGCTGCTGATTCTGGATGAAGCGACGTCTGCACTGGACGCGGAGAGCGAATCGCTGGTGCAGGTGGCGCTGGCGAATCTGATGCGGGGACGGACGGTGATCGTGATTGCGCATCGGCTCTCCACGGTGCGACAGGCAGATCGGATTGCGGTGATCGAAGATGGGCGAATCTCGGCGATCGCGCCACATGAAGAGTTGCTGCGGATATCTCCGACGTATCAGCGGCTGAGTCAGCTTCAGTTTCTTAGTCCGTCGGAGCCGGCGTTGGCTGCCGGGAGGGAATGAAGAGAAATGGGATTGTCGAAACGAGAAGAGCTATGAACCCATCTGTTGCGGTTACTGATGCTGAAGCACCGAGGATGCGTGCGGCTTCCGCTGAGAGACAGGCTGAAGCTGCGGACGGTTCGGTCGTGTACTCGATGACCGGTTATGCCGGGTCGGCGACTTCGATTCACCTTCCGCATGTGGGAGAGGTGCGTGTGCTGCTGGCGCTGAAGAGCGTCAATCACCGATTTCTGGATCTTCAATTGCGTCTTCCGGCAGGATATGACGCGCTGGAGATGGAGCTGCGACGTATCCTGAAGGAAGAGTTTGCACGCGGGCACGTGGAGTTCAGCCTCTCGCTGGATCGAAGCGCACAGAGTGGTCTAACGATCAATCGCCCTGCGCTTGCCGCCTGTGTGGAGGCCTTTCGCAGTGCCTCGCGCGAGTATGGGCTGGAGACGGAGCCAGACCTGAACGTCCTGCTTCGCCTGCCTGGCGTTCTGCAACAGGAAAGCGTCGTGGGCGAAGAAGATCAGCGAGCGCTGGCAGAGTTTGTTCTGGAGGAGACGCGACGACTGATTCCTGCGCTGAAGGCGATGCGCGCCTGTGAGGGCGCGGAGCTGGCTCGCCTGCTACAGATGGCAATGCTGCAGATGGAGGCAACTGTGGGCAGGCTGGAGCGGTTGCAGCCTGAGATTACGGCGCGTTACGAGCAGCGGTTGCAACAGAAGATCGAATCGCTGATTGCCGGGGAAGTGAATCGTCAACGCCTGCTGGAAGAGGTTGCGTTGCTGGCTGACCGGAGCGATGTTTCCGAAGAACTGGAGCGTCTCCGCACGCATATCCGGCATTTTCGCGACCTGCTGCTGGCTGGCGGGGAAGTGGGCAAGAAGCTCGATTTTCTGCTGCAGGAGCTGAACCGGGAGGCCAATACACTGCTGTCGAAGACTACCGGTGTTGCAGGCAAGGGAACCGAGGTGACCGAGCTTGGTCTGGCCCTCAAGTCGGGTATTGAGAAGGCACGCGAGCAGATTCAGAATCTCGAATAGAAATTTACCGATTGTTCTCATGCTGTCTGGGTCGATTTGGATTTGTTCATCCTGGAAGGAAAATGTACGTGGCAGGAATTCTATTCATCATCTCTGCACCCTCCGGTTCGGGTAAAAGTACGCTGGTGAACGCGCTGCGTTCGCAGGTGGGAGGGTTGGATTTTTCAATTTCCTGGACGACGCGACCGCCGCGCGGCTCCGAAGCAGACGGTCGGGAGTACCATTTCACTTCGCGCGATAATTTTGAGGCGATGCGGGATCGTGGAGAGTTTCTGGAGTATGCGGAGGTCTTTGGAAACTACTACGGAACGGCTCGGCGTTCGCTGGAGGAAGCACGAGCGGCCGGTCGTGATCTGCTGCTCGATATCGATGTGCAGGGCGCGCGCCAGGTGGTGGAACGACTTCCCGAGGCGGTCACAATTTTTATTGCTCCGCCGAACCCGAAGGTTTTGCGAACGCGCCTGCGCAATCGAAGCCGTGCCGAGGGACATGTGGATGAGCAGACGCTTTTTCGTCGGCTGAGCGAAGCAGGCAAGGAGATTGAGAACTCCCGGCAATACAAATATGTTCTGGTCAACGACGTTCTGGAGCGTGCAGTCGCGCAACTCGAGGCAATTGTCGTCGTCGAGCGTATACTTCAGTCTGGCGGAACAATCGATCTGGAGCATCGCCGGGATTTTGAGATTGCCCAGAGCTGCCTGGAAAAGAACGCGCAGGAACGGCTTCAGCCGGTGCTGGATGCCTTCGGCATCGGTTCACATAGTGGCGAACAGCGGAATCTTTTTCTGGAGGAGACAGATGCATCCGAACAATTCCAGCACCCCTGAGATTGAGAAGAACTTTGATTCCAACTACCGCAAGGTGATGGTGGCGGCGCGTCGCGCGCGTCAGTTGCAGAGCGGCGCTCAGCCGCTGGTGGCAAGCAAAACTAACAAAGCCTGCCGTCTGGCGCAGGAGGAGATCAGCGCCGGCAAGATCGCCTATGTTCACACCGGCCCGCCACCGGAGAAGCCGGAGCTGGAGGATAACGGCATCCCGATTCTGGCGATCTGATGGCATTCGGGATGGACCTCCGGCTCGGCTCAAAGTCGGGCTACAATCACTGTATGAAGGTGATGGTTGGTGTTTCCGGGGGCGTTGCCGCATACAAGGCGGTTGAACTGGTGCGTTCACTCCAGCGACATGCGCTGGAAGTGCGCGTGACCATGACCCAGGCAGCGACGCGTTTTGTCCAGCCGCTTACATTCGCAGCGATCAGCGGTCATCGCGTGATGACGAGTTTGTGGGAGATGCCGGGCGAAGTCGATGACGCTGCTCCGATCGATCATATTGCAGAGGCTCAGTGGGCGGACCTGCTGGTTGTCGCTCCCGCAACCGCAGATATTCTTGCACGCTTCGCGCATGGAATCGCCGATGATTTTCTGACCACGATGTATCTTGCCACGCCCGCGCCGGTAGTGGTGGCGCCGGCGATGAACAGCGTCATGTGGGAGCATGCCGCGACGCAGGCCAACGTGGACACGCTACGCCAGCGCGGAGTCCGTATTGTTGAGCCGGATGCAGGACAACTTGCCTGCGGGATGGTGGGTCCGGGGCGGATGGCCGAGCCGGAGCAGATTGCCAACGCAGTGTTGAACTCGCTGGGACGGAGCCACGATCTGGCCGGAGAGGTAGTGCTGATTACGGCCGCTGGTACGAGAGAGGCGCTGGACCCAGTGCGGTTTCTGGGCAATCGCTCCAGCGGCAAGATGGGTTATGCGCTGGCCGAGGCAGCACAAAGCCGCGGTGCACGCGTCATTCTGATAACCGGGCCGTCGGCGTTGCATCCGCCCTTCCATTGCGAAGTGGTGCGCGTGACCACGGCGGAGGAGATGCGTGCGGCGGTACTCGCTCGGCAGCCGGAGGCAACTGTGGTCATTAAATCCGCCGCAGTGGCGGATTATCGCCCGGTCGTCGTTGCCGAGCAGAAGATTCGTCGCCAGGGACCGGTCACGCTGGAGCTGCTTCCGACGGAAGATATTCTTGCCGAAGTGGTGCGTCGTCGCACTCCGGGACAGTTGATCGTCGGCTTTGCAGCGGAGACGGAGGATTCTGTGGTGCAGGGCCGCGCCAAGCTGTTGCGCAAGGGAGCCGATGCGATTGTGGTGAACGACGTGGGTCGTGAGGATATTGGATTCGACTCCGATAACAACGCGGCCACCTTCCTCACTCTGAACACGGCGATCGATCTTCCGTTCATGCCCAAGCGCAAGCTTGCGGACAGGATTCTGGATGAGATTGTTGCGCTGCGCCGTCCGCAGTCACTGCTGGTCGAGCTGTCTTCGACCGAACTTGAGTCGCTGCGAAGCCAGCCCGAGCAGCCGCGCAATACAATCCTCATCGAATAGCACGCATGGACCCTTCCACTCAGATCGATTTGTCGGCCACTCTCAAGACGCGACTGCGCTTCTATCGTGACCTCGGCATCGAGGATTTCTATCGACGCGAGGTTCCAGAAGGCGTTCGCGAAGCACTAGCGCCGAAGGCTGTATCTGGCGGACAATCGGCAGTTTCCACCCAACCATCGCGCGGAAGCGCTGCTTCCGTGGAGGCCGTTATCGCTCCCCAATCTTCTTCCGTATTGTTTTCGTCTTCACGCGCAGTGCTTGCGCCGTCCGATCGCCCGGCAGCACTGGAACAGCTTCGCGCTGAAATCGGCGACTGCAAGCGCTGCAAGCTGCATGAGGGGCGCAACAAGCTCGTCTTCGGCGATGGCGATCCCGCTGCACGTCTGATGTTTGTGGGCGAAGGACCGGGTGCGGACGAGGATGCGCAGGGCATTCCGTTTGTGGGCCGCGGCGGCCAGTTGTTGAATAACATGATTGGAGCGATGGGGCTGCGTCGCGATCAGGTCTACATTGCAAACGTCGTCAAGTGTCGGCCTCCGGGCAACCGCACGCCGGAGGCCGACGAAGGAGCAACCTGCTCGCCGTTTCTGATGCGCCAGATTGAGATTGTCGCACCGGAAGTTGTGGTCGCGCTGGGGCAGACGGCGGTTACCTGGCTGACCGGACAGAAGCGTCCGCTGAATGCCTGGCGCGGTACGGTGCACCGTGTTCTTGGTGCGAAGCTCATCGTGACGTATCATCCGGCATATCTGCTGCGCGATCCGAACCAGAAGAAATTCGCGTGGGAAGATTTGCAGCTTGCAATGCGGGAGTTGGGCTTGCGAGCGCCGCAACGGGGATAGTTTTGCCGTCGCAGCAGACTACTTCTGATCGCGCCAGAGTGCGACGCCGCCGAGCAGTCCGTCTTCGTTGGGAATGATCTGCGCGTTTCCTGGCAGCTTGATCGTCAGATGTTTCGCGTTGCCGCCGCCGATGTGCAGAAAGTCCCAGTTGAAGAGCGCCGAAGTCTGTTCGATCGCCTTCGCAACGCGTTTGTTCCAGGCTTTCTTGCCGAGTTGTTCCAGGCCGCGTTTACCGAGAAAATCCTCATACGTCTTGTCCTTTTGCCAGGGATGATGCGCAAGCTCCAGGCCGGGACAGAGGTGTCCATCGACGAAGAGCGCGGAGCCGAGTCCGGTGCCGAGTGTCAGGCAGAGTTCCACTCCCTTGCCGCGGATGGCGCCGAAGCCCTGAATGGCGGCGTCGTTGGCCACACGCACCGGCTTCTTCCACTTTTTTTGTAATGTCTGTTGCAGAGGGAAGTCGGCCCAACCGGGATCGAGATTGAAGGCTCCCAGCGTATGGCCATGCTTGATGACGCCGGGAAAACCAACGGAGACGCGATCAAAGGTGCCGATCTTCTTCCGCATTTTGCTGAGAACAGCGAGCACTGTCTTAGGGGTCGGTTTCTCTGGCGTCAGCTCGCGCAACCGCTCGGTGACCGGCTGTCCCTTCGCGTCGAGGATCATCATCTTCAAACCCGTTCCGCCGATGTCGATGCAGAGCGTTCGTGGTTTCTGCGCGCCGGCTTTGCGCGGTTGCGTCTTTTGCGTGCCTGCGGTTTTGGGCTTTTTGGGAGTGGGAGTTTTGGTTGCGCTCATCACACCTGCATTGTAGACCAGAGTGCTGGCGTGATGGCGCGGAGGAAGCGATTCTCGAAGCCTTGCACAGTAGACTGAAGGTGGACCGTCCTGATGCCCCGCTGCTGCGAAGTTGCGCTTCCTGTGCCGCTCGATCAGACCTTCACCTATCGTCTGCCTGAAGGAGTGTCTGCGGAGCCAGGGGCGCGTGTGATCGCGCCATTTCGCCGGGAGCAGTTGATTGGGGTGATCACGGCGCTGCACGACGAAGAACCGGAGGGAGTGGAGGTACGCTCGGTCAGTTCGATTCTGGATGCAGAACCGCTGCTGCCCCTTTCCCTGCTTGATCTCGCGCGCTGGATCGCCGACTACTATTTGGCTCCGCTTGGCGAGGTGTTGCGCTCGATGCTTCCTCTGACGGCGGAGACGCGTCGGCAGGTTGCGCTGCGCATCACACCGGTGGGCCTCGACCTGCTGGCCCAGAGCTTCGATGGAGGCGCGACGCGTGAAAGCTCTCGCCGGAAAACGCTGACTCCGGATTCGATTGAATTTCGTGTTCTCTCGCACCTTGCAGAAGGTGAAGCGGTGCGCCTTTCTACGGTAAGGACTGCAACTTCGGCGACGGTGCTGCAGATCAACGCGATGGTGCGGCGCAAGTGGATTGCACGCGAAAGCAGCGCCGAAGAGCGCGATGCGCGTCGGCTGGAGCGATTTGCTGTGCTCATTCCCGATGCGCGGTTGCCTGCGCTGACGGACCGTCAGCAGCTTCTGATGGCGGAGTTGGCGGCAGCGGGCGGGGAAGAGCTTCTGCGCGATCTTTATCGTCGACTTCCATCGCAGAGCACTTTGCAAACATTGGTGCGGCGCGGCCTGGTGCGCATCGAGGAACGTCCGCAGTCATTTCGCCTGACTACGCTGCCTTCCACCTCGACGCTCCACAGCTTGAATTCCTCGCAGGCTGCAGCGCTGGACGTCATCACGGCAGCGCTGGGACGCTTTCAATCGATTCTGCTGCACGGAGTGACTGGATCTGGCAAGACTGCGGTGTATCTGGCTGCGATGCAGCAGGTGTTGGATCGCGGACAAAGCGCGCTGCTGCTGGTGCCAGAGATCGGACTCACGCCTGCCATCACGGCGCAACTGGACGCGGCGTTTGGCGCTCGCGTGGCCCTGCTGCACTCCGCGCTGACGCCGCAGGAGCGAGCGGAGCAGTGGCATCGCATCCGTCGCGGAGAAGCTCCGATTGTCGTCGGCACACGCTCCGCTATATTCGCGCCTGTGCCACGGCTCGGTCTCATCCTGGTCGATGAAGAGCACGATGCAAGCTATAAGCAGGAAGAAGCGCCGCGCTATCACGCACGCGATGTTGCCGTGATGCTGGCGCATCTGCACGGCATTCCCATCGTGCTCGGCTCGGCGACGCCATCGCTGGAGAGCTGGCAGAATGCGGCTTCGGGAAAATATCAGCTTGTCCGCATGGAGGCGCGTATCCAGGATCGTCCGCTGCCCGAGGTGCAGCTGGTGGATATGCGCGAGGAATATCGGCAGACGGGCCGGGATCAGCTTTTCTCCCGATTGCTGACCGAGGAGATTCACCAGACGCTGGAGCGCGGCGAGCAGGCGATTCTGCTGCTGAATCGGCGTGGCTATTCCTTTGCGATTCTCTGCCGCAGTTGCGGAGAAAAGCTGGAGTGTGTGAACTGCGCTATCGCGCTTACGTATCACAAACCCGTTTCGGCTTCCGAATCGCCAGCACCTGTCGGGCAACGCCTGGAGTGCCATTACTGCGGCTATCGCCGTGCTGTTCCTGCGCGATGCCCGAAGTGCGACAGCGAGCATCTGTATTACCTCGGTGCCGGTTCACAACAGGCTGAAGAGCGGCTGCTGGAGATATTTCCGGGTGCGCGCATCGGTCGCATGGATCGCGACACTGTGCGTGGACGCATGGATATGGAATCGCTGCTCCGTCGCCTGCATTCAGGAGAGATTAACCTGCTGGTGGGCACGCAGATGATTGCCAAAGGGCACGACATTCACGGTGTGACGACGGTGGGCGTCGTTGGCTGCGATTATGCACTCGCCATGCCGGATTTTCGCGCGGCAGAGCGCGTCTTCCAGCTCATCACGCAGGTTTCAGGCCGCGCTGGCAGAGGTTCGCTGCCCGGTCGAGTTGTCGTGCAGACCTGGTATCCGGACCACTACTCGATACTCTGCGCCGCCGGGCACGATTACGCTCGTTTTGCAGAACGCGAACTACAGTACCGTCGCTGGATGCACTATCCACCTTTTGGATTTCTTGCCAATCTGCTTTTCAAATCGCGCAGCGTCGATGAGGCATCACAGTGGGCGGAACGAGTTGCGGCGCGGCTCCGAACGGAGACGGTGGAGGGTGTGCGCATCCTCGGTCCGTGTCCGGCTCCCATTGCACGGGTGAAAGACACCTGGCGCTTTCATTTAGTGGTGAAGGCGTCACGACGAAGCGCGCTGAACACGCTGCTGCGTTCGCTTGTCCGCGACCTCGACGGCATGGGGATTCCGCGCAGAAATATGATTATCGATGTGGATCCGCAGCGCCTTATGTGAGGCTGCCACGCGCGTCGACGAGCTACGCCAGCGCGGCTTCCATCTCTGTCAGGATGCTTGCAGCGGCCATCGCCGGATTCTCAGCCTGGACAATCGGCCTGCCCACCACCAGAAAGTTTGCGCCATTTCGCAGTGCATCGGCGGGCGTAGCTACGCGTTTCTGGTCGTCGAGGGCAACTCCTGCAGGACGGATTCCTGGAATCACCAGCGTCACATCCGCTCCGGCGATGTCGCGCAGCCGCGCTGTCTCCTGAGCCGAGCAGACAAATCCGCGCATGCCCGCAGCCAGCCCCATTCGCGCCAGCAACTCCACCTGCTCAGCCGGTTGCTGCATCACTCCGGTCGCGTGCAGTTGTTGCGCATTCATACTTGTCAGCACGGTGACGGCCAGCAGCTTGGGTGCGTTTGGCAATGTTGCCGCTGCCTCAAGTGCTGCCTGCATCATCTGTGGTCCACCAGAGGCATGCAGCGTGAGCATCGACGCGCCACAAGCGGAGGCTGATTTTACAGCGCCCGCGACGGTGTTGGGGATGTCGTGCAGCTTCAGATCCAGAAAGACGGAAAAGCCAGAGGCGACCAGCTCGGAGACAACGGACGGTCCTGCCGCGATAAACAACTCCAGGCCCACCTTGAACCACCGACACTGGCCTTCAAGACGAGGCAGAAACTGTCGGACAGACTGGATGGCAGGCAGATCGAGCGCAACGATCAGACGATCCCGCGCGGCTGGAATAACGGGGTTTACAGAAGAGGTGGATGCACTGTTGTGCGCGGTTTCCATGCATTCAGTGTAGCGTCAGTGGCTTGTCGTCGTAGCAGCGTCGCGGTTCGCCTCAGGCCAGTCCACCTGGGCCATCTCCGCGCCCTCGATCCGCTCCAGGCGCACCCGCGCAACGCCCTCGCGGCGGAATCCCAGTGCATGCGCAGCGGCATAGGAAAGATCGACAATACGTCCGGGAATGATCGGTCCGCGATCGTTCACGCGCACCATGATCGAGCGATGATTGGTGAGGTTGGTCACCTTCACCAATGAACCGATGGGAAGCGTCGGATGAGCACAGGTCAGCAGAGTGCGATCAAATGGCTCACCGCTCGCCGTCAATCGACCCTGGAATGTGCGGCGCCCGTACCAGGAGGCGCGTCCCACCTGTGTCCAGACGTGAGACGCCTCAGGTTTTTGCTTCTCCTGTCGATGGGCACCAGGTGAAGCCGGACTAACCGAGCCTGCCACGGTGGCCAGAAGCACAAAAATCGAAGTGGTCCAGCCTAGATTGCGCGCTGCCCTGCTTGTTGAAATACTTAACATTCTTTAACTATGGGAACATATCTTCCCAAAACACTCAAGTCACTGGGGATAACATTTCCTGCTTTTCCGGCGTAAGTGACTGAAGAATCAGGAGGCAATATTTCTTTTCCTTTCTTCGTTCACTGTTCGAAAACAGGACATGAGTTGTGATTTTCGTCATGTATGACTTCTCAAAAGTCAAGAGTTATCAAGAAGTAATTTCAGAAGAGCTATCTGGCGAGAAAGAAATAACGCTTCCGATCCGGTCTGGTGGCAGGGTTTCGGTCCGGGCACGGGCAGAGTCTCCGAGAATTCTTCGGAAGCAACGATTTTTCGGGTGGTTTTGGGGCGCAGATGAAGCAGAATTAATTCTTCTTTGCAAGCGGAGCTTCGGGCGCGGGGAGAAAACGCCGCAGATAACTGAGGGGATCTTTGCAGACGACCATCTGTTGCAGGTGGTACTCCCAGGTATCGGTCTTGCAGATGCGTCGAGTGAATGGTCGCCGGGTGACGGTGATCAGCTTGCCGCTGCGATTCTTCTGCGTGTATGTGGTCTGGGGCACGAGAAATTGCATCTGTGCGCCGGGCTTCCACACCGCCATCGCGAATTCATGGGAGAAGAGCAGCGCGATGTAGCGGCTCTGCTGTGTCAGGATGCGAATTGCTTCAGCTGTTCCCGGCCATTCAGGCTGGATGTACATCTGAAACCAGCTTCGAAAATCGAAGCCGTTCGCCTGGGCCAGCTTCAGCATTGCCACAAGAATTTCAATTCGCTTCATGGATAGTTCACCGGCCGCATGATTTGACTGCCACTCCCGGCATCGATGCTTTCATAGTAACCAAGCCCGCATGGGAATCAATCATCGGGGAAGGATATATGCACACGCTGTTGTCATTCGGCAGGCGCAACCGGTGCTCGGATGCTGGATCCGTTCCTGCGTTTTGCTGGAGGTTCCCGATTTAAGATGAGGTCAGATGCTGAAACCTTCCACGCACTGTTTTGTTCCGACTTCCTTTCTTTTTCGAAAGGCCGCCTCCTGGTTAATCGTTCTGGTGCTCAGCGCGCGTCTCTGTTCGGCGGCCCAAGAGCAGATTCATGCCAGTCAGCTGGATTGGAATCCTGAGGTTCGCACCGCTTTTCAACACTTTTACAATCTCGATTATCCTGCCTGCATCTCGATGCTGGAAAAGGTTCAGGCAGAGCATCCGGGCGATCCGAGTGCGACGACTCTGCTGCTGGAGGCGGTGGTTTTTCAGGAGCTATATCGTCAGGATCTGCTGGACACGACGTTTTACGCGACCGATGGATTTTTGACCGGCAAGCACCCGACGCCGGAGAGTGTGGCCGTGCGCGATCGCATCTTCGCGCTGGAAGATGAGGTTGAGCGTGAGTCCGGAGCGTTGCTGCAGCGCGACCCGCGGAATATCGATGCGCTCTACGATCGAGGATGGGCACGCAGCCTGCGTTCCAGCTACGTTGCGATGGTGGAGCGATCCTTCGGCACAGCCTTTCATCTCGCGCTGCAGGCGCACAGCGATGAAGCGCGCGTGCTGCAGATGGATCCTGATTATGTGGATGCGGAGCTGGTGGTGGGCACCTACCAGTATGTAATTGGGGCGCTTCCGTTTGGCTTCAAGCTAATCTTCGGTTTTGCAGGCATTACAGGCTCAAAGACGCGCGGCATGAAGATGCTTCAGGACGATGCGGCGCGCGGTCCGATGACCTCAGTGGAAGCGGCGACAGTGATTGCGCTTTTTCTCCGCCGCGAAGGAAAGTACACGCAGGCGATTCCAGTGGTGCAGTCGCTGGAATCCCGTTACCCACATGATTTTCTGTTTGCGCTGGAAGAGGCGAATCTGCGCAAGGATGCCGGGCAGGGCATGGTGGCTGTGGAGGCCTATCAGAAGCTGGTTGCCGAAGCGGATAACCCGAAGTATTTTCCGTCGGCTCATGTCGAGCTTGCCTACTTTGGCCTGGGCGAGGCGTTGAAGGGCCAGCGCCACTATGTTGAAGCCGCGGAGGCCTATGAGCACGGCGCTTGGCTACCCGCTACAGGCGCTGAGCTGAGGCGGCGTTCGCTGGTGGCTGCCGGTAAAGCCCGCGATCTGGCCGGGCAGCGTGACTATGCTGTCCGCGACTACCAGGCGGCGGTGGCGATGGGTGCCGACACGACGCAAGGGCAGATTGCGCGCAGGCTTCTGCGCTCGCCGTATCGCGAGTAAGCGTGGCTACGCTGGCGAGGGTGTTCGACTGGCGGAACTTCCGGAAGCCTGTTCGCGTATCTTCTGCCAAAGGGAATAGGCTTTGATGTGAATGCCGACTTGAAAGGTAGGTTTGCCATGAACAATTTCTGCAGTTCCTGTGGCAGTTCCATTCCGCCGGATGCGCGCTTTTGTCCCGCCTGTGGAGCGGTGGTAGTTCTTGCGCAAAGTACGGTCACTCCGGCCACCGCAACGCGACAACTTTTCCGGCCGCTCTATGATCGCCGCATCGCAGGCGTTTGTGCGGCGATGAGTCGCGCGTGGGGTTGGGATATCGGTCTGCTGCGTGTTCTCACTGTCATCTGCGGCATCTTTCTGTTCCCGTTGACGGAGATTGTGTACGTTGCCTGCTGGATTGGCATTCCGGAAGAGATGTCAGCGCCACCGCTTCCATAGCGGAGCCGCGAGAGGCGACCGGAGGTGGTCGGGGGCGCGTTCGTTTTCTGCTATCGTCGAAGAAGCGTTGCGACTTATTGGATTGGAGCGGTCGAAATCGTGGCCCAGAAGGTGGTCCGGAAGCAGTTGCCGGGGAAGTTGCAGCCTCGGCCATTTCATTACAAATTCTCCGCGTCGCGGTCGGCGGCGCTTTATTGTGGTCAACGATCGATGGCCCCGCTTGCGGCGGAATATGGCACTCCGCTTTACGTCTATAGCGCCGATCACATTCTGGATCGTCTGCAACTGTTTCAAAGCTCCCTTGCGGAGCGTGATCATCTCATCTGCTATGCGGTGAAGGCGAACTCGGCGCTGGCACTACTGCAGATGCTGGCGCGGCGCGGCGCGGGGTTTGACATTGTCTCCGGTGGCGAGCTGGAGCGCGTGCGAGCTGCCGCGCCCGATGCGCTGAATCGCGTGGTTTTTTCCGGCGCTGGCAAGACTGCGGACGAGATCGATCTTGCACTTGAAGCCGGAATTTTTTCCTTTCACGTGGAGAGCGAAGCAGAGCTGGAAGTGCTGGCCGGAAGAGCGGCGCGTCTGCGACGCAAGGCCCGCTTTTCCCTGCGCGTCAATCCGGATATCTTCGCCGAGACGCACCCGTATATCTCGACTGGAATGAGCGAACATAAGTTCGGCATTCCCATTGCGCAGGCACGGCGCATCTATCGTGCCGCACGGTCGCATCGCTGGCTCACCGCTCACGGCGTCAGCGTCCACATCGGCTCTCAGATCAGTTCCGCAGAACCCTTTGGCGCAGCGATGACACGAGTGGCCGGACTGGTTCGCGAACTGCGGAAAGACGGGATTTCGCTTCCTTGCGTCGATGCTGGCGGGGGCCTCGGCATCGACTACGAGCGTGCCTCGGGCTTTGATCCCGCTGCGGTGGCTGAGGCGTATCTGCGGTCCATCGAGCAGGCGCTGGAAGGCCTGAATGTACGTCTTGTGCTGGAGCCGGGCCGGTTCCTTGTTGCGCAGGCCGGTGCGCTGCTTACGCGAGTTCTTTATGTGAAGAAGAATGGTCGCAAGACATTTGTCATCACCGATGCCGGCATGAATGATCTGATCCGCCCAGCGCTGTACCAGGCCTGGCACGAGATTGTTCCCGTTCAGCGGCGTTCGGGCCGGGCAGTCACTGTGGATGTAGTGGGTCCGGTCTGCGAGTCGGGGGATTTCTTTGCGCGGGATCGGAGTATGCCGCCTGTGCGCCCTGGCGATCTGGTGGCCATTCTGGACGCCGGAGCCTACGGCATGGCGCAAAGCTCAAACTACAACTCGCGACCGAGACCGGCCGAGATTTTCGTCCAGGACAGGAAAGCGCGCCTGATCCGTCGACGGGAGGAGATGGCCGACTTGCTGGCACCGGAAATCGAGCTAATGTGAGCAATGAATTTCTTCAAACTTATGAAAAATATAAACTTATATTATCTTGTGTGGGGATTGTGTAGGGATAGGGAAGCTCGAGGCACTTGCTTTTTTCTATGAAAATTGGTAAAGTATATTGGTGGTTTGTATGAGGGGTTGTAGAAATTTCGGCCTGCCCCAGGCTGCCCCCGATGCCTGTTATCGCCTTCAAGTCACGTCAGTGAAGTATCACAATACCTTGAAAAGAGGAATTCTCATTCATGGCAAAACGTCGCGGAAATCCCAACTGGGGTAAGCCCGAACCGATCGGTCCTGTGGTTCCAACGGTCACATCCTTTGAGCAGATTGTGAAAGAGTTCAAGCTCACACCGGATCAGTACATTCGCTCAACCCGGCTTCGTGAATGGGCGCGTCGCAATCGAAACTCCAAGTACATCCCGGAGGCTTTGCTCGAGGCCTGGGGTTTTGAGATCGAGTCTACTCTCTAGTTTTCACGTTCGACGTTGTTCTGTTTACGATAAGAGGCGCTTTGCGGATTTTCCGCAAAGCGCCTTTGGTCTTTTGCACCGTCTGCGCGACAATAAAGCCTGGAGCTGCCACGAAATGAGTACAGAACCGATTTTCGCCGAACCAGCGGCTATCCATGCGCCATTCGTGGATGTGCCGACGGCACTTGAAGAAATTCGTGCCGGACGCATGGTGGTTGTCGTGGATGACGAAGATCGCGAGAACGAGGGCGACCTGACGCTGGCCGCGCAGTTTGTGACGCCGGAGGCGATCAACTTTATGGCTCGCTACGGGCGTGGACTGATTTGCCTCACGCTTACCGAGGATCGCGCGGACTTTCTGAATCTCCCTCCGATGACGCAGATGAACTCCTCGCGTTTCGGCACGGCGTTTACGGAGTCGATTGAAGCGCGCGAGGGTGTGACTACCGGAATCTCTGCGCATGATCGCGCGCATACCATCCGTACCGCGATCGCGTCGCAATCGACAGCCGCGGATCTGGCCCGTCCTGGTCACGTTTTTCCGCTTCGGGCGCGTCGCGGAGGCGTGCTGGTTCGAGCCGGACAGACGGAGGCTTCGGTCGATCTTGCTCGCCTGGCGGGATTGGAGCCTGCGGGCGTCATCTGCGAGATCATGAACGAAGACGGCACGATGGCGCGGGTTCCCGACCTTGTTCCGTTCTGTCGGCAGCATGATCTGAAGATGTTGACGGTCGCGGAGCTGATCCGCTATCGCCTGCGCCACGAGCGTTATATTCGCCGCGTGGGGGAGAGCGAACTGACTAACCGCTTCGGAAGGTTTCGCCTGATCGCCTATGAAAGCGAGATCAACGGCGGCGAAAGCCATCTCGCTCTGGTGCATGGTCGTATCGACGGGCCGGAATCCTGCACTGCTTCGGCGCAACCGATTCTTGTTCGCGTCCACACGCACTGCACGGCGGGGGATATCTTTGGCGCAGACTGCCGCTGCCGGGAGATGCTCGATGCATCGATGCGCGCCATTGTGGATGCGGGCTGCGGTGCGATTATCTATCTGCATAACACCAGCCGTGGGTTTGAGTGGTCGGGGCGCGGCAGCGATCGTCGCATGCTTCTGCATCCGGAGATGCGCGCTCAGGAAGCGCACGAGGATCGCCATCGTCGCATCGTCCGCGCAGTCGGCCTCGGTGGACAGATTCTCAGCGATCTGGGCATTCGTCGCATACGAATTCTCTCGAACACGCCGATGCACGTACCTGCCTTGCAGGGCTTTGGTCTGGAGATAGTCGAGCAGGTTCCGATTCCGCTGGACTCCGGTCTCTGATGCGCTGAGGAAGGTATCTTTACAGCCGCTTCAGAAAAGCCGTCGCCTCGGCCAGTTGAGGGAAGAGTTTTTCGTCGGCTCGAAAGGCAGCGCCATGTACGCAACGCCGCGTTCCATGGACTTTGACCGGATGCTTCAAGTGCAGCATCTCGTGATAGAGCAGATACTCGATTGCATAGCGTGGACTGGAAGGCCGATCGAAGACCTTGCTGACGACGATCGTGTTGTGAGCCGCATCATAGTGGCCAAGCTGGCGTTTTGCATAGTGCTCGCTCCACGTAAGGTTGGGCCGTCCCAGCAGGTTGTGAAAGAAGCGCTCGTTGAGCGCGTCGAAGACTTCGTCCAGGTTGTAGTAGCGTCCTTCCGGGCCCAGCCATCGCTTGGCTCCGCGCGTTGAGCGGATATGTTCGGTCTGCCGCGCCACGGCTTCGCTGTACTGGAAGCGCTTGTAGCGAAGGTTGTGCGTCTTGTCGATGGGCTTGCGATAGAGTTTGGCCAGCAGAATATGCGCAATCGCGTGCAAGACACTTTCCTGCGCGCCTTCCAGCAGGTCGGAAAGACTGACGTGAATCTTTCCTTCGCGCAGACGGATGGTGGTGTTGAGCGAGACGAGAGCTCGAAAGCGAACTTCCATCTCCGGCATCGGCGCGCGTGGCCGCAGGGCGCGATACTCCTCGGAGAAGATGCGATTGACTTCGCCGGGCGCAAGGTGCGTTTTCTTAGGGCGCCGAGCTGTTTCGACGGGCTGCAGAGCGGGCAAAGAGCTGTCGGAAAACAAGGAGTCATGGAATGTCTGCATGCGTTTCCTCGTCTTCGATCAACTGCTGCTTCCACTCCAGGATGCGTGCACGTCCTGCGGCTGCCTCCGCCTGCGGAATCTTTCCGGCCTGCTGCAGAGCGATGGAGAGGCCTGTGTGGGCGAGCGGATCGTTTGGGGTGAGCACAGTGAGCGCCAGGGCTGCGACAACTGCGGCATCTGGCTTGCCTGCGTTGCAGAGCGCGCGCACCAGTCCGTGATGCGCCTCGATGTTCTCATAATCAGCCTGCAGGGCTGCGCGGAATGCTTCTGCTGCCTGGGCTGCTTCGCCCGAGGCGAGCCGCTCCAGAGCGTGCTCGGTCCACTCCGCGGACGAGCCTGGTCGAGCGATCTCCGTCGATTCAGAACCGGGAATCACCTTTTCATTTTACGCCTGGAATGGTCGTTCACTGGTCGGTTATGCGCTGCCAGTCACCTTTTGTTGCGTCGCCGTCGGGCATGGCCAGATTCACCTTTGTCTGTGGCACGATCACCAGGTCCACGCGCCGGTTCTGCGCGCGACCAGCCGCTGTATCGTTGCTGGCCACGGGATGAAATTCCGCATAGCCGGCCGCCGAGATACGGCTCGGTGGAATGGCTCCGGTCGCCAGGAAGATACGCGCCAGATGCGTTGCCCGAGCAGAGGAAAGCTCCCAGTTGGAGTCAAACTGCGCGGTGTGGATCGGAACGTTATCCGTGTGGCCTTCGATGCGCAGGTCGTAGCGCGTCTTGCCCAGAGCTACGGCGATCTGCCGGAGAATGGGCAGAGTTTTTGTCTCGGGTGTGGCAGATCCCGAGGGGAAGAATCCTGCTTCGCGGAGGCTGATGACCAGTCCGTCCTTACCCATCTGGACGGAGACGGTATGCTGCGCAATCTGATCTGCGAGCAGGCGTTGCATGTGCTGCTGCACGTTGTCCAGATCTTCCTTGACCTGAGCCGGCGCCAGTACATCTTCGCCCATCACGATGGTCATGGGAGAAATCGACTCGTCTTTGCTGAAGACGGACATATTCTTCAGGTTGTTCGGCACGCGGCCTGCCTCGGGAAAAATTCCCAGGGACTGAAAGGCGGAATCGATGGCCTGCGCCACTTGAGCCTGCTTTTTCTGGTCGGCTTTGGAGGAGGCGTAGAGCACGACAAAAAACGCAAACAAAAGCGTGATGAAGTCCGCGTAGGAGACCAGCCACCGTTCGCGATTGGTGCCGTGGTGCATCTCTCTGCGCTTCATGCAGCCCGCTCCCGCATCCCGCGTTCGGTCGCTTCCAGATATCCGGTCAGTTTGACTTCGAGCATGCGCGGATTGATGCCTTCAAGGATCGAGATCACGCTCTCCAGCATCATCTCCCGGCGCAGATGCTCTTCGCGGATGCGCAGTCGCAGCTTGCCGGCAGCAGGCAGGAAGAAAAGATTTGCTGCGCCCACGCCATAGATGGTGGCGACGAACGCGACGGCAATGCCTTTGCCCACTTCCTGAATGTTGTCCAGATGCTGCATGACCTGAATGAGCCCCAGTACTGCGCCTAGAATTCCGATGGTGGGCGAAAATCCGCCAGCCGATTCGAAGACTGCCGGCTGCCGCTCTTCTCCTTCACTGCGCGAGTCCATGCTGACCGACATGATCCGCCGCAGTTCGGTCGGCTCGGTTCCATCGACCGCCAGCGTGAGCGCCTGGCGGAGGAACGGATCGTCAATCATCTTCAGATCCGCGTCCAGCGAAACCACACCGGAGCGACGTGCCTTGTTGGCAAAGCTGACGAGCAGTTGCACAAGTTTCTGATCCTGCATGGGAGGAGCAACAAACAGCACGGCCAGCCTGCGGAAGGCCTCCACAACTGTCTTCAGCGGAAATTGCAGCAGGACAGCGCCGATGGTCCCGCCGAAGACGATCATCGCCGCCGTCGGTTGAAAGATCTGCCCCAGATTTCCACCTTCGAGCAGCAGTCCGGCCAGGATACCCGTCAGCGCAATCAGAACTCCACCAATGCTTGCCTTGTCCATCTGACCCTCCTCGCAGTCACCTGCGCTTCCATTCCAGTCATGCTCGCTCGCGTCATTCGTGGCGTCATTCGTGGCGTGATTCGTCATGCAATTCGAGATGCAATTCCGGGCGTGTCCCGTGCGGACCTCCGCCGGGCACGCCATGCTTCGGGTCGAGACTGCTGAGGCCGACGACAAGATGCGCCACATCCGGATTACGCAACTGGAGGGCTACCGCGGCCAGCAGGCGCGCCCGATAGGCCATCACCTTTTCGACAACCTCTTCGCAGCTTTCCTTCACAATCAGTTTTTCGCCATGAATCAGGGTAAGCATCGTGTCCGGCGAGGCTTCGGCGATCTTGATCAGATCGCTGTTGATGGTCATGCTGTTGCCGTTGAGTCGAGTCACTTCGATCATCGTCGCTTCACCTTTCTGTGGACTCTATCGGCCTATACCCGCCTGGACAAGAGTTTCGGGCACAAGTTCCGGGTGTATCCGGACGGGACATCCATCAGTCATTCGGTTTTTCAGTAAAGTGCGCCGTGTTCCCGCCGATAGAGTGGCCAGATGCACCAGCAGCCGAGTCCGGGCTGGTCTGATCGAATCGATCCGGGGTGGACGAAACCGCAGCGGATGGGGAATCGAAAGGCAAAACCGGTCGGGCACTGCTAATTCACGCATCCAAACAGGAGTGACTCATGGCTCTGGGCGTATTAAACAACCTCTCCGCACTGGTAGCAGAGAACAACCTGAACAACACGCAGGCAAGCCTGCAGACGGTTCTGGAGCAGCTTTCTTCTGGTTCGCAGATCAACTCCGGCTCCGATAATGCTGCCGGTCTGTCTCTCATCAACGGCCTTCAGGCCAACTCAACCGCGCTGACGCAGTCAGCCACCAACGCAAGCGAAGGTGTTGGCCTGCTGCAAGTCGCCGATGGCGCGCTCTCGCAAGTGACGAACCTGCTCAACCGGGCCGTGACGCTGGCCACTGAAACAGCGAACGGCACCCTCAACAGCTCGCAGTCCGCCGCGGCCAACCAGGAGTATCAGTCGATTCTCTCTGAGATCAACACCATTGGCGCGACGACAACCTACAACTCCAGCCAGGTTTTCACTGGTTCTGCTTCCGGCGTGAACATCTACACCGGCGACGCCTCGACGACCGGTTCTTCGATCGACAATCTGTACTTTGCGCCGCTCTCTTCATCCACGGTGGGCGACTCCGGCGGCTCAGTTGTACAAAGCTCGTCGGGCGTGTTCTATGATCTGTCGAAAGACACCGCCGGTGCGCTGACAACTGCGGCGCAATCGAGCGATACGGTCACTGGCGGACTGAAGTTCACCATCACCAATGCAGACGGAACCACCTCCACCATCACCACGACCGCCACGACACTCTCCGGCCTTGTGCAGGAGATCAACAAGGATGGCATTCCGGGGGTCACGGCGAGCCTGACGACGGCCAGCGCTGTGGGAGACACCGCTGTCAATTCTGCCGATACGGGCATTTTGCTCAGCAACACCAACTCGTCTGTGGTGATCGCGAACGGCACCACCGCGCTCGCCGATACGACAACCGGCGGCACGGTCTCGACCTTCAACTCCACCAAGAGCACAGAGACGATCACCTACCAACGGGGAGCCAATGAGCAGACAAGCAACCTTGCATCTACGGATCTGCTGACGGCAGGGGATGCGCAGACAGCTCTCACACAGATCAATTCAGCGATCAGCAACGTTGCAGCTCAGCGCGGTTATCTGGGTGCGCAGGTCAACACGCTGAATGCCGTCTCACAGGTGGAAACCACGCAGCAGCAGAACATCCTTGCGGCGCAAAACAGCGTCCAGGCGACCGACTACGCGCAGGCAACCTCGAACCTCTCGAAGTACGAGGTTCTCAGCCAGACCGGTATCTCGGCTCTGGCCCAGGCCAACAGCCTGCAGCAGGAAGTCACCAAGCTGTTGCAGTAAACTCTCCAGCCCGGCGATGGGGAAGCGCGATCTGCTCTTCCCCATTCCGGTTTTCGTACGAGGTTGAAGTTTGAGCTGTCGTTGCATTGGGACAGGCTCATCGAAAAGTTTCCCGCGCGGTTCTGGACGTGCTTCGCTTATACCGGAGGTTCGAATGGGCGTAGTTGGGATCAGTTTTGGTTCTCCGATCAGTGGTGCTGGTTTCAATGTGAGCCAGACCGTGAGTGAGATTGTGGCCAATCTTCAGAATGTCGAGATTCCCTGGAAGAACCAGCTCAGCGCGACGAACGCGCAGGATACCGCGATCTCCAATTTGGGAACCCTGCTCTCGCAGGTTTCGACGGATATGAGCAATCTAACGAACTTTCAAGGCGTTATGGCGGGGAAACAAGGGTCCAGCTCGGATCCGAATGTCATTGCGCTCACATCCGCCTCCTCGTCTGCCGTTGCGGGCACGCACACGATTGTGGTCAATTCGCTTGCCTCCACCTCTTCCGGATATCTCACAGAGATCACCAATTCTTCGGATACACTCTCCGGCTCACTGACGATCCAGGTCGGTTCGGGCACTGCGCAGACGATTACGATCGGCTCGTCCAGTAACACGCTCTCGACCCTGGCAACGGCCATCAACTCCGCCGGCATCGGCGTCAATGCAAGCGTAATCACGGACGCAAATGGTTCACGGCTCTCGCTGGTCTCCGGCACATCCGGAGCGAGCGGCGGTCTTACCGTTACATCGAGCGTGACGGACACGACCACGAGCACCGCTCTGAGCTACACCTCGGCTACAGCAGGAGCAAATGCCAGCCTGGTTGTCGATGGTGTCAGCGTCTCGGCGTCGTCGAATACGGTCAGCACCGTTATTCCTGGCGTAACGTTTCAGTTGCTTGCGCCTTCGCCGGTGACCAGTGGAACTCCAGAGACCGTGCAGGTACAGATTCTGAATGACAACACGGCTGTGGTTAGCTCCATCGGTCAGCTTGTCTCTGATTACAACTCCGTGATCAGCGCTGTGAATGCGCAGGAGACGAACAACGTTTCGGGTACTCCGGAACCCCTTTTCGGCTCGCCGACACTGGCTATGTTTCAGGAGCAGCTGCTCAGCTCGATCAATCAGTCCAATACGCAGGGCAACATCGGAAGCGTCACGCAACTCGGTATCTCCGTCAACAACGACGGTACGCTTTCGCTGGACACCAGCACGCTGAACACCGAGTTGAATCAGGATTATTCCGGCGTGGTGAGCTTCTTCCAGAACGCCGGGAGTTGGGGGCTGAATTTCTCTACAGCGCTGAACAATCTGGGCAACAGCTCGCCAACGGGGATGCTGACGCTCGACCTGAACGCAAACAACGCCATCATCTCTTCGCTGAACCAGAATATCTCGAATGAGAATCTGCTCATCTCCACGCAGCAGTCCAGCCTGACCACGGAGCTGAATCTGGCCAATCAGACCCTGCAGCAAATTCCGGCAAACCTGAATAACATGAGCGAAATTTATTCTGCGGTCACCGGATACGTGAACCCCACGCTTTGATTCATCCATATCACCGGCTCAGGCCATTGCCCGCCAGGAGGTTGCACAAGTCCGTATGTCTTCCTATCAGCAGCACACCCTCGAAAGTGCGTCCCCGGTAGAGCTAGTCGTTGCGCTCTACGACGGCATCATCCGTTTCCTTTTCCAGGCGATTGCCGCCGTCGAGGCAGGGGATGTCTCCGGGAGACGCGCAGCGGTAAAGCGCGCTCTCGATATCGTCATTCATCTGCAAGCGCGTCTGCGCATGGATATTGGCGGGCGTCCGGCCGAGGTGCTCAGCGAGTTTTACGCTTCGATGTTCGCCCTCACGTTACAGGCGTCCCAGACGGCATCCGCCGATCGGTTTCGCGAAGCGATTCAGTGCGTACGCAACGTTCGCGACGCCTGGCGCCAAGTTGCGCAGCAAGTGCCGCAATCTTCTGCCCCCACCGATGTTCGCACAGTGCATCTTCATAAGGCGACGGCTCCGAGTGCGGATTCGGAAACGGTGCGCTGGACAGCCTGATCTCGTTGACCGGCAGGTGTCCGTGCCTTTCGGAATTCCTTCCGATCGCGTGAATACCGGGCATGCAGGTCGTATCTTGCGTGGTGCTGCTGAGCTTCAGCTTGCGACGGAAAGTTCTTCCTCGAGCAGTTGCTTGTCATAGAGGTCGGCGTAATATCCGCCCAGCGCCAGCAGTTCTTCGTGTGTGCCTGTTTCTACGATGCGCCCTTCGCGCAGCACGGCAATCGTGTCGGCTTCGCGCACCGTTGAAATCCGGTGCGCAATCAGGATTGTTGTGCAGCCGCGCGTGTATCGCTTCAGACCTTGCAGGATGCGCTCTTCCGTGTAAGTGTCCACGCTGGCCAGGGCATCGTCCAGGATCAGGATAGAGGGACGGCGCAGCAGGGCGCGTGCAATCGAAGTCCGTTGTTTCTGTCCTCCGGAGAGCGTCAAGCCGCGTTCGCCGACCAGTGTTTCCAATCCATCCGGGAACTCAGCGAACTCGGCCCGGATATGAGCGGATTCGGCGGCTTCCAGAAGCGCCTCTTCCGATGCTTCCGGCGCTCCGAATCTGAGATTCTCGCGGATCGTTTCGCTGAAGAGAAATGTCTCCTGTGGCACCATTCCGATGTTTGCGCGTAACCGGTGCAGCGGGTAGCGCTTGACGGGTGCTCCGTCCACCAGCAGGGTTTCGTCGGGTGCTTCCAGCAGGCGTGGGATCAGATTCACAAGTGTTGTTTTGCCTGCTCCTGTTGGTCCAACAATGGCCAGCGTGGATCCAGCCGGAATCTTCAGTGAGATGTCATGCAGGATTTTGCGTTCACCATAGGAAAAGCTCAGGCCACGAAACTCAATTTCGCCGCGCAGTGGTTCCGTTGTCATGCCGAGGGAGGCGTCGGCATATCGATCGTCAATCTCCGGTTTCGCACGCAGAATCTCATCGATCCGCTTGACCGAGGCGGTTCCGCGCTGGAAGATATTCACAACCCAGCCAATGGCGATAATCGGAAACGTCAGCATCACCATGTACGTATTGAAAGCGATGAAGCTGCCCACATCGATGCGATGGCTCAGCACCTGATGGCCGCCCACCCAGAGCGTGATCACCATCGCCACGCCCAGCACAAACTCCAGTGTCGGCCATAGCATGCCCATCAGTTGCACCAGGCGCAGCGCGCGTCGAATGTACTCCTGATTTGCCTTTTCAAAAGAGGCAATCTGAACTTTTTCTCGTGCGAATGCGCGCACCAGTCGTGCTCCGGAAAAATTCTCCTGGGCAAAGGCGGTGATCTCGGAAAAACTGGCCTGGATGCGTTCAAATCGCTCGTGAATGCGCGCGCCGAAGTACTGCACCAGGATGCTTGCCACGGGCATGGGAGCCAGCGCTACCAGCGTGAGCCAGGGGCTGATGCGAAGCAGAAAATAGAGCGCGCCGATGCTGAACAGAACGGTATTCGCGCTGTACATGATGGCCGGGCCGAGCATCTGCCGCACGGCATTCAGGTCGTTCGTCAGCCGTGCCATGATGTCGCCGGTCCGATTTCTGTGATAGTAGGCGAAGTCCTGTTTTTCCAGGGAAAGAAAGAGATCGTTGCGCAGATCCAATTCAATATCGCGTGAGATGCCGATCAGTATCCAGCGTGAGGCGTAGAGGAAGACGCCCTTCAGTGCAGCGATTCCCACCACCAGCCCGGCATAGAAAAATACCAGATGCCGCAATGTGGCAGCCGAGCCGCGGTTGCGATTGAGTTCGTTTACCGCACGCTCGATGACAAGCGGAAAGAGCACCCAGATAGCATTCGTAGCAATCAGAGCCAGTGTGCCGCGCAGGTAGCCCCAGCGGTAGCGCGCCATATATCGGAACAGAGGCTTCAGATCCTGCACCATATTCTCATTGTAGCGAGAACTCAGGTGGGCGTGCGCAGCAGGAGATATCCGCCCGCCAATCCGAAGAGAATATCCGGTGACCACGCCGCCAGCGCAGCCGGCAGATAGTTCACGCTTCCCATGGCGTCGAAGAGTCCGGCGATCACCCAATATCCCACGGCAATTCCAATCGCTGTGGCCACTCCGGTCAAAGATCCGCGTCGCCCCATGGACATTGCAAAGGGGATTGCCAGTACTGCCATCACCACAGTCACCAGAGGATAGGCGATCTTATGATACAGTTCGACGCGCAGGCGCATGGTGTCGAATCCGCTCTGCTGCAGGTCGTGAATGTAGCGCCGGAGCTGGGAAAAATTCATCTCCTGCGATTGCAGGTTTTCCTTTTTGAAATAGGCTGGGCGCTCGGCGACCTCTGGAAACGAAGCCTTCAGAAATGAGCGGAATTTGGTCTGCGATGCACCGGAAAAGCTTCGTTCCCAGCCGTTCTCAAACTCCCACCTGTGCGCTTCGTCATTCCATAGCACGCGTTCGGCGTAAATACGTCGGCGAATCGCGAAGGTCTTGGCGTCGAATTCAAAGAGAGTCAGATTGGCAAATGTATTCTGATCCGGATCGAAAAACTGATAGTAGAAAATGCTGGTTTCGTCGCTGTCGTGTGGATCGCCCACAATCCACTTCTGGTCCGGATGGAGCGTTGTCTGCGGCGGCCGCCCTTTGATGGTATTGCGCAGAGCCTCCTGCTCGCGATTCGCCTGTGGCAGATACGACTGATCGAAAGCGAACAAACTCACGGCCAGTCCCATTGCAATCAGGAAGACCGGGATTACCAGGCGGTAGAGGCTGATGCCGGTTGCCTTCATCGCAGTCAACTCGTTGTTGCGATGCAAAATGCCGAAGGTGATCAGCGCAGCGATCAATACGCTCAGCGGCGTGATCTGATAAATCATGCTCGGGGCCAGATGCACAAGATAGTCGCCGACCACATAGAGCGCAACGTGATTGCGCAGGATGTCAGCGACCAGTTCGAAGAAGGTGAAGATCAGCATCATCAACACAAATCCGACCAGGATCGAAGCGAACATCTTCAGGAACTCGCGCAGCACATATTGATCGAGAATGAGTGGGAATCCGTGGGGTTTCCAACGTGGAAACGACTGCGGCAGATGATTTCGGACTCGCCTGCGCCAGCTTTTGAAGCGCATGCGTGCAAAGAGTCTCGTCTTGCGGCTCATGCTGCGTGTTGTCTGCCACGACGATGCGCCCGCCGCTTCCATCGGCTGTCCGGGTGAAGCCGGATCGGTTGCCGGGATAGGATTGCGTCCAAACCATCTGCGGACGGCAAACTGGATGCGTCCGCCGGAAGCCATCTCGCTCAGCAGAACAAAACCAGCCAGAGCAAACAACGCATTCGCCATCCAGACGGAGACGACCACGGGGAGTTTGCCGGTTCGTCCCCAGGCGATTCCCAGGTTTGAGAGCAGATAATAGGCGAGCACCAGCAGAAGCGTGTAGACAAATCCTGTGCTTTTTCCGCCGCGGCGGGATGCAGCACCCAGCGGAACCCCGACCAGCATCAGCACCAGACATGCCAACGGATAGGCCAGTCTGCGATGAAACTCAATCAGGTAGCGCCTTCGCTCTGAGTTGTTTGCCCGGGCGGCATCGTGCAGCAGTTGCCGATTGCCCTCTGCGTAAAGCGGAGTATCCATGCGCCCCAGATGCACGTCGCTCTGAGGGCTGAAACTGAGCGGCCGATCTGTGGTTGCGAAGGCTGAGATGGTGTAGTCATCGGGCTGCGCCGGATTCAGATGATGCTCGGCGGCGTTCCGCAGGCGGATAAGCAAGCCCTGTTCGCTGTCGTCGGTAATGGTTGCGGATTCGGCTGTCGTAACTTGCGGAGTGGCGGGGTTTGTCACGTCGGCAATGAACATCTGCTTCCAGTTCGCCACGCCGCCGCTGGTTTGCGTATCTTCCACATAGACGACAGTGTTCTTGAAATCTTCGTAGAACACACGCGGCTGCACCTCGAAGGATGCCTGAGTTCGAGCCAACGAGTTCTGTAGCGTGAGGATGGCGCGATTCGCGTGTGGCGACAGGTAGAGTGAGTTGAGCAGCCCGAACGTAGTTCCCAGCCCAGCGACAATCGCCGCTACGCGTACCAGGTACCAGATGCCCATTCCGGAGGCGCGCATGGCGATGATCTCGGAATCCGCGGCGAGCCTGCTCAAACCCAGCAGGACTCCCACCAGCACCGCCATCGGAATGGTGAGCAGAAAGGTGTTTGGCAGCGTAAAAAGAATGATCTCGCCCAGCGCAGTCAGGCTGGAGCTGTTGCGAACGACCATATCCAGAATCTGTTCCAGCGGCCGCATGAACAGGATGAAGGTAAATAAGGCGCAGCCCAGAATTGCATGCGAGGTGATTTCACCGAGGATATACCGGGTCAGGATGCGCACTGGTTTCGGCCTGAAATCAGTCTAACGCGTGTACCGGGAATTTTTGCATCGGGTCAGCCCTCCGGATGGGATGCAGAGATCGCCGGTTCCGACGCGAAACGTCACTGAGGGAGACGGACAGTCGTGTCGCGCGAGGATGGGCCGCGCCACGAGATTTGAAGGCAATTTTAATGGTTTCCGAGCCGTCCGTAGGGTCTACAAGATACGCTTCCGGAGTGGTATGATCGAAAGAGTGCCGGGTCCTACGCGACGCAATCCCGCCAATCCCGCCAGGTCCGGAAGGAAGCAACGGTAACGGGCTAGTGCGGGCGCAGTGGGTTTCCCGGTACTTTTTTATGGCCTGTGCCCAGTCGGCCCGGGCGAATCGGTGATCGGCCTCCGGGCTGCACTCAGCGGAGGTTGCGCTGAAGGAGAACTTTGTTTTGAGTCACGTATTTCGCGCTCCCGTCGCCACCCGCGTCAAGATCAGTGCTCTCGGCACCTACGTCCCCCCGAAAGTCCTCACCAACGCCGATCTGGAAAAGATGGTCGAGACCAACGACCAGTGGATCACCGAGCGGACCGGCATCAAGGAGCGTCACATCCTGGAAAAGGGACTGGGCACGAGCGACATGGCCGCCGAAGCCGCTCGGCGTTGTCTGGCCCAGCGCGGCATCGCGGCCAGCGAAGTAGAAGCGATTATCGTTGGCACGGTCACGCCGGACATGCTGTTTCCTTCCACGGCCTGCCTCGTCCAGGACAAGATCGGGGCCGCAGGAGCGTGGGGCTTTGATGTCTCGGCGGGCTGCTCCGGCTTTGTCTTTGCTCTTCAGGCAGGAGCCAAACTGGTGGAGAGCGGCGCACACAAGAAGGTTCTCGTCATCGGCGGCGACGCCAACTCGCGCATGGTCGATTACACCGACCGCACCACCTGCATCCTCTTTGGCGACGGTGCCGGAGCGGTGCTGCTGGAGCCATGCGAAGGCGACGAGATCGGGCTGATCGATTTTGTGCACGAGATTGACGGCTCGGGCGGTCCGGCGCTCAATCTGGCCGCTGGCGGCAGCCTGCGACCGGCATCCGCTGAGACCGTTGCCAACAAGCAGCACTACATCCATCAGGACGGCCAGACCGTCTACAAGTTTGCCGTGCGCAAGATGGCCGAGGCCACCACGCGCGTGCTGGAGCGCAACGGCGTCTCTAGCCAGGAACTCGGCTGCTTCATTCCGCATCAGGCCAACAAACGCATCATCACCGCCACCGCCGAGCGGCTTGGCATGGACGACAGCCGCGTCATCGTCAACATCGAAAAATACGGCAACACCTCAGGCGGAACCATCCCGCTCGCCATGGGCACGGCCATCGAGCAGGGCAAACTCCACAAGGGCGACCTGGTCCTCATCGCCGCCGCCGGAGCCGGCTTCACCGTCGGTGCCGCCCTGCTGCGCTGGGAGTGCTGAACCTGGCCTTCGCGCAAGAGCCGCGTTTGTTCCGTTCTTTGTATTGAGCACGAGCAGGCTTCGGCCCGGGCGAATGATCCACGGTTGGGTCAAGGCTTGTTTGGTGTGTGCGTTGCGCCTGTTGGGGAAAGTTGGCCTTATGGATCGCTGAATAGATGACCGCATTAATCAGTCTTGATTCGTCTTCTAAAGCCAGTAAAGCTCAAAGTTGTCCCAAACAGCAGCTAATATCTTCTTCAACCGCTTATAGTCCTTCTTTGTGAACTTTGCCGGATCGAATCCTTTCTTGAGCGCTACGCCAGCGTGTATGTTGTTACGCAGATGGCGAAGTTCATGGATTACGTCCTGAACCGCATGATCTCCGAACTTATCCTTGAACTTGCCCGGTGCCAATAGGTCAGCCTGCTTCGCAGCGTCGAGCAGGTCATTGAGCACCAAGTTATCAGGAATCTGTCCATCCTTCGCGGGATCGTTGTTTTCGTCGCCGCTCCAAATAATGAAGTAGGAGTATAGAAACGCCTCCAGGAGGCAGCCTAGCGCCATAGCTGCCATGAGCCATTGCCTTGATTGAGCTTCTCGCCTGTGCTGCTTGATCCAGTAATGGATCAGTGCGTTGGCTTGGTCGCCATGCACTGTACAAGTCAATTTACCCATTCTTTGAATTCCAATCCAACAAGGAGTTCCTCCGGCTCTGCCGGTGGATACTTGCTTTATGCCGTGACAGTCTCGATACCAGCAAACTTGCAACTCAACGCGAGAACGCCGCTAAAGAAGGTGAGAACGTAGCTGCACCACGCAAAAACGTTCGTCTCGTGTTCTTTCTCTTCGATATTTCGTTGGGCATCGTCGAGGCTCGAAGCACCGAGCATCTGAATTTCCCCATTGATCGACCACATATCCTGAAGACGCTTTCTATCTTTTTCTGCTTCAGTCTTTGCGACGACGGGGTCAACCTTCACTCCTATCAGCGGTATAGGTTTCAAGCTTCCCACTTGATCTTTGTCCCATCGTGCGTACAGCTTCGAGAAATCCGCTCGATTTGAGTTATTAAGCGGCAGAAGATCAAGGATACGGTAGAGAATGGCGAATTCTGTGCTCGTTTCTCTGACCATCCGAAGGTCTTGAACGGAATTGCGATCCAGAATGGACTCTGGGTCTGGACTGAGATGAAGCCGATTGTGATGGGAGGGAAAGTTGGCCAGAATATCTGAATTGCCCGACATGACGTGACCATCTACCACATCGATCTCGTGGTCCAGTTGCGCGGTTGCGTTTTCGAGGAGGAAGGCAGTCTCAGCTGCAGATAGCTTGTCGGCCATCATCCGGACGCGATCCATGAGAATATCCCGTACAACAAATGTTATAAAAAACACCAAGAAACTGGAAATCAAAAAAGACCTGTCGTGCCGCTTCATGAACGCAAAACACTGGCGCAGTGGACTCATGGGTTTGCCCTCGTTATCTGGGAGTCTGACTGCTCAAAATCATACTTCATACCACAAAGTCCAATGCTCGCGAATCATCCTTCGGAGATTTCCGGAAGCGAACGATTGGGGAGTTGTGCAAGCGGCGGCGATACGGAGAATGGTGAAAGAGAGTTGGCATCTTAGCCCCGAACACGCTCATCCTGTGATCCCTGGGGTACATTCGCGAATTCATCCCAAAAGGCCGGTGTTCAACCCAGCAGCAGTTGTGAGATCGTTGTGATTCTCGATGAGTAATAAATCCCCAACGCACTCCGCGAGGCTGGCTTTGCGGACAGATGTCGGCTTGAGGGAAGGGAAGGGAAGCGGTGGCCCACTCGAAATTGTGGTGGGCGAAGTATTGATGTGTGGGAGCGTCGTTCGATGGGTGGGGAAGCAGGCGATTGCGGATGCCTTTCGTATTGCTGGAATGTACGGGGTAAAGCTGGTTGCCTTTCACGACAGCCGGTATTTTTCCGCGCCCACTTGGGGCTGTTTCTATCGCAGATTCAGAGCGTAAATTCGGGCAGGATTTGGTGTTGCGCCGCCAGTTTGTAGAAGAGTTTCAGTCCGGCGAGGCAGGGTTCATCGAGCGTGTAGTGGATGTTTTCGGTGAGGTAGGCGCGGATGGTGTTCTGGCTGAGGGGCAGGCGGGCGCTCCACTCGGCGACGAGGGATTCGATGTTGGCGAGGCCGCGGTCGCGTGAGGCGATGAAGTCGGCGGCGATCTCGTCGAGGGAGCGGGTTGAGGCGTCGAGAGCGCTCTGCCGGATGGCCCATACAGCGGAGACCCAGGGCAGGCCGGTGAGCGCAATCCACTCTTCGGCGAGGTCGTGATAGATCAGCTTTTCCCCCGTGCGCTCCTCGCGATTCAGCCGCTCCTCCAGCGCAAAAAGTGCCGGATCGCCAATCACCAGCGCCGCGTCGGCAGAGTCCAGCATCGCATCCACATCCGGGCAGTGCGGTCGAAATTCCGGCCCATCTCCGGATGAGCTGCCGGGCTGCCACCATTCACGAAACAGAATCTGCGTATAGGCCAGCGTCGCTCGCGAAGAGGTGTCCGCAGCCACCGTGCGAATCGCGCTCAGCGGTTGCTGCTCGCGGCGAATCAGCAGCAGGGAACGCACGCGTCGCGTGGCGGCAATGGCGCAGCCCGGCACCAGCCTCAGTTCAGGATTTGTGGCCAGCGCGGCAATCGGAACCAGTCCCAGGTGGGCGGCCTGCGGAGCCTCCCGCGGAAGCGCAAGACGCGCCGCGCACTCCGATGGCATCATCCAATCCAGCCGATAGCGTGCAGCCATCTGGCTACGCCAAGGCTCATGTTCAAAGTCCCACATCAGTGGAGCTGGATTGAGAAATCGAATTGCGGCGACGCGAAGTTGCTGAACGGATGCGCTCACTGCTCCAGAGTATCAACTGGCGCGGACTCAGCGTGCCAGCTCTGCGCCGTCGTCTATGGAGCATGCGCAGATGCAGGGCGCAACGTTTTTCGAATCTCTGCATGGGGATGGAGCACGTCTGCGTATAATCGGGAACATTCGCCAGATGCAGGAAAACAGCAGGCCGGGAAACAAGGCTGCGCCGGAGCTGCCATGCGGATCATCGAGGGAAGGAAAGCGCATGACGACAAGGGATCAGGCTATCCCCGAAGATAGGCTGGCATGGCTTGCGATGACGCTCGCTCCGACACTTGGCCCGCGGCGGATTCTGGATGCGATGCGCCAGATCGAGCGCCCCGCAGAGCTGTTCTCTCTTTCGCTCACGGAGCTGGAGTCGCTCGCGCTTCCGGCTGCCGCGGCGCAGTTTCTCTTTGATGGCAAAGGACGTGAGGTGGCCGAGCAGCAGCAAATTCGCGCCGCCGAGGTTGGTGCGCAGATCGTCTGCTTCAGCGACAAACTCTATCCGGAGCGTCTGCGCGAAATCTACGATCCTCCGCCGGTGCTCTGGATCCGGGGGAATGCCTGCCTGCTCAGTCTGCCTTCGATTGCCGTGGTGGGCACCCGCCATCCTTCTCCCTACGGCACAGGCATGGCGGAGATGCTGGCGCGCGACCTGGCCCTGCGCGGAGTGCTGATTCTGAGCGGGATGGCGCGAGGCGTCGATACGGCGGCGCACAAGGGCGCGCTGGCGGCGCAGAGGCCCACGGCAGCCGTCTGGGGAACCGGCATCGACGTTATCTATCCCAAGGAAAATCGAAAGCTCGCCGACGATATTGTGGCGACCGGCGGGGTGATTGCAACGGAGTTGCCGGTCGGTACGTTTCCAGCACCACAGAACTTTCCACGCCGCAACCGAATTCTTTCCGGCATGAGTGTTGGCGTGCTGGTGGTGGAGGCCAGTGAGCACTCTGGCACGCGGGTGACGGCGCGCTGCGCGCTCGAACAGGGCAGAGACGTCTATGCCGTGCCCGGCAACGTAACCAGCAAGGGATCGTGGACGCCCAATACGCTCATCAAGCAGGGAGCGCAACTGACGGCAAGCTGGGAGGATATCTGGGAGGCGCTGCCGTCGCAGGTACGCCTGCAACTGGAGTCTGCGCAGAGTTCTGCATCCGATTCCGCTGCTCCCGCATCGTTATTACCGGAGCCGGTTTTTGGACCGCAGGAAGCAATGGTGCTGGAGGTGCTCCAGCCGGACTCCGCTCTGCAACTCGACGAAATCTTTGAGAAGCTCGACACCCAGATGACATCCTCCGAGGTCTTTACGGCGCTTTTTGAGCTGGAGCTGGCCGGGCGTGTAAGAAAACTTCCCGGCAGTTCCTATGTACTGTCTTTTTAGCGGGTTGAATCTGCGTGGAACCCTGTGGCAGATGATAGAAACTAGCAACAGCGCCCCCGTCCGTGTTAGCTTGCAGTGTTCTGTGGCGAATTTTCTCTGGCTTGGATGCCGGTCAGGATTCAGGATCGAAAGCGTGGCGACCGGAGGAGAGCAGATTGGGCGATGAAACGGAACCCGTCGTCGCGAGTCCAAGGGAAACAGCGCAAGTAGCGTTAAAGTGGGGAAGAACTGGCACTGGTAATTTTTTCAGAAGGAAGAGCATGAGCAAATCACTCGTCATCGTCGAGTCACCGGCCAAGGCAAAGACGATCGGAAAGTATCTAGGCAAGGACTTCGAAGTGCAGGCTTCGATCGGTCACATTATGGACCTGCCCAAAAATGATATTGGCGTGGAGTTGAAAAAGCGTACCTTTGAGCCGACGCTGATTGTTTCGCCCGGTAAGGAAAAGCTGGTGCAGCAGCTTAAGCGAGCAGCCGAGAAGGCGGAACATATTTATCTGGCGCCCGACCCGGACCGTGAGGGCGAAGCCATCGCCTATCACCTTGCTCTGCAGCTTGGAACCACTGCCTCGCTGCGTAAAAAAATTCAGCGTGTGACCTTCAATGAAATCACCAAGAAGGCCGTTCAGGAAGCGTTCCAGCATGCGCGGGACATCGATCAGAATCTGGTGGATGCGCAGCAGACGCGCCGCGTCCTGGATCGGTTGGTTGGCTATCAGGTTTCGCCGCTGCTGTGGGACAAGGTTCGGCGCGGACTCTCTGCCGGACGCGTGCAGACGGTGGCCGTGCGCCTGATCGTCGAGCGTGAGCGCGAGATTTCCGCTTTCAAGCCGGTGGAGTACTGGACCGTCGCCGCGCAGCTTCATCCGAAGGGCAAGACGGAGCGCAGCTTCCGGGCCAGCCTTGTCGGCATCGATAGTGAGCCGATCCGTGTGGCAAACGGCGTGGATAAGGAGGGCAAGCCGCAGTTTCTGAGCAACTCTCTGCCGGACAAAGCAACTGTCGATGCCGTGCTGGCTGCGTTGGACAAGGCTGACTGGACGCTGGGTTCCGTGACGCAGTCGGAGCAGAGGCGCAAGCCGCTGGCGCCGTTCATCACCAGCCAATTGCAGCGCGATGCCGCCAGCAAGCTCGGCTTCAACGTGCGCCGCACTATGGGCGTGGCGCAACGACTGTATGAAGGCGTGGACCTCGGAGCCGAAGGCGCAGTCGGCCTGATCACCTATATGCGTACGGACTCACCGCGTGTCTCTCCGGATGCCAAGGAAAGTGCGCGCCAGTGGATCCGCGAACGTCTCGGTCCGCAGTATCTGCCAGAGAAGCCTAACTCCTACCAGGGCAAGAAAGATTCACAGGATGCGCACGAGGCAATTCGTCCGACAGACGCGACGCGCACGCCAGAGTCGATTGCACAGTATCTGACCGACGAACAGCTTCGACTATATAGGCTCATCTGGCAGCGCTTCGTCGCTTCGCAGATGACGCCGGCTATCTATGACGTGACCACGGCGAAGATCGATGCACGCTCGCGCAAGGACGGCAGAAATTACGACTTCCGCGTGAGCGGCCGTGTCCTGCGCTTTGATGGTTTTCTGAAGGTTTACGAGATGTCGGAAGAGCGGAAGGATGCCGAGGAAGAGGGCGACGATCAGCGCTTGCCGTCTTTGGACGGAGTGCGCGATCTGGTCTGCCAGGCGATCCAGCCGCAGCAGCGCTTTACGCAGCCGCCGCCGCGCTTCAACGAGGCATCGCTCGTAAAGGTTCTGGAGGAGCGTGGCATCGGCCGCCCGTCCACTTATGCGTCGATCATCAACACCATTCAGGATCGCGAGTACGTGACGAAGATTTCCGGTCGTTTTTATCCGACTGAGATCGGCGTTGTCGTCTGTGACCTGCTGGTGAAGAACTTCGGCTACATCTTCGACACCGCATATACAGCGCGGCTGGAGGAGGAACTCGACGACATCGAAGACGGCAAGGAGCGGTGGACGGATCTGCTTAAAGGTTTCTACACGCACTTTGAGCAGGAGTTGAAGGTTGCAGAAAAGGAGATGGAATCCATCAAGGCGATGGAGATTCCGACCAACGAAAAGTGCGAGCGCTGTGGATCGCCGCTGGTGCTCAAGTGGGGCAAGTTCGGCACCTTCTACTCCTGCAGCGCCTACAACAAGAAGGACAAGAACAGTTGCACCTTCACACGGGAGAATGTCGCGGCCAAGCCGGACATGGTCTTCAAGGACGCGCTTGAATCCGAGCAGAGTGAGGAATACTGCGACAACTGCGGCCGCGTGATGGTGCTGCGCCGCGGCATCTTTGGGCCGTACATGGCCTGCCCGGGTTTCAATGAAGACCCTCCCTGCAAGACCATCCGCAAGCTGAGCCAGAAGCAACAGCAGAAACTGAACGCACCGCAGCCTACCGGAGAGCCGTGCCCGGTCTGCGGCAAGGATCTGGTGCTGCGCCAGGGCGCTTACGGAGAGTTTGTCTCCTGCTCTGGCTATCCGAAGTGCAAGTACGTGAAGCAGAACCTGATCGAGGGCATGAAGTGTCCGAAGTGCGGCGAGGGCGACCTGGCCGAACGCAGGGCGCGACGTGGCAACCTCTTCTGGGGCTGCACCAACTATCCCAAGTGCGACTTCACATCAAATTACAAACCGGTTGCGAAGAAGTGTCCGAAGTGCCACAGCTCTTATCTGCTGGAGAAGACGCTGAAATCGGGCGTGTATCTGTTCTGCCCGAACAGCAAAGCGCAACAGGAGGCGACGGAGGTCGAAGCCGGGAAGTCCGCCGGAAGACGCGGCAAAGCGAAGTTGCCGGAGAAAGCCGTGCAGAAATCAGCGCGGCAGGTCGCCGCCTGCGAATATGAGAAGCGCATCGGAGATGCTCCGCCGCTGCCAACGGCTGAGACCCATGGGCCGGTCAAACTCGGTGCCCGCAGCGAAGAACAGGAACTGGAGCCGGTCTCCTGAGCCGCGCTCCGGTGGACCAACGCTTCACAGATGGAAAGACAGACGGAAAGAATTTCTGGAGGAGATGTCATGGAAAAAGCCCTGGCTTCGCACGCCGATGCCGAGTTAATTCTGAAGCTGTATGAGCTGCGCACAGAGGCCGTCATGCGCCAGGCCCGCGCCTGGTTTCTGGCGGAGTTCTGGCCGGAGACAGCCGCGGAGTTCTTCGTCGTCCTGAACGAATTCGGCTCGCAGCGCAACGCGTATCTGCGTCAGGTGGTCAGCTACTGGGAGATGGCGGCGGCCTTGGTGTTGCACGGCGCCGTTTCAGCGGATCTGTTTCTGGACACCAACGGAGAGCCGTTCTTTTACGCCGCGAAGCTGGCCCACATTCTGCCGGAGATTCATGCTCAGCGGCCCACTTACATGGGCAAAGTGCTGAAACTGGTGGAGATATATCCGGCGGCTTCGACTATGTTCGAGGCCATGAAGAAAAATATTGCCCACTTGCGCGAGGCGCGAAAAAAGGCTTGAGGTTTTTGACCTGGCCGGAATCGTCCGGTGCCGGTGCTTGCCAAACCGGGTCTGCCGGGAGCATGATTAGCGTGTCGCTGCGCATCCGGCGATTGCGGCCCTGAATCCAGTTTGAACAGCAAAGGAAAATTCTTCATGAAGCGTATTCTTGCACTCACTCTCTCCGTCGCGTCGATGACGTCCGTTGCAGCATTCGCCGCGGGCACCACCAAAATCACCGGATTTATCTCCGATGCAATGTGCGGCGCCAAGCATACGGGGCCTGCTGCGGCCTGCGCCAAGAAGTGCATTAGCATGGGCGAAAAGCCGGTCTTCGTCGATGACGCCAAGAAGATGGTCTGGGCGATCGACAATCCGGAAGCCGTCAAGAGCGTTTACGGCGATCATGTGACGATCACCGGTACCGTCGATGCGGCCAAGAAGAGCGTACACATCACCAGCGTCAAGCCGGTGGCCTGAGCCTCCGGCATAGCCCATTCGTTTCACTGCTTCACAGCCTGCCGGGCGTGTCCGCTGTCGCGGACACGCCGACAGGCTGGTATCGTATGAATACCATAAGCAAGGTGCATCGATCGTCATGGCTAAAGCTGTCTGGAATGGTCTTGTTATCGCGGAAAGCGATCAGTTTGAAGTCGTCGAGGGCAACATTTACTTCCCTGAATCCGCCCTGAAACGCGAATTTTTCCGTCCCAGTTCCACCACTTCCACTTGCCCGTGGAAAGGGCAGGCGCGCTATTACACCCTGGTCTGGGGCGACCAGGAAAATCTGGATGCGGCCTGGTATTATCCGGACCCTAAGCCGGCGGCGCGCAAGATCAAGAACCACGTCGCTTTCTGGCGCGGCGTCGAGGTGGAAAAGTAGCAGCGGTTTTTCAGCCCGACCGTTTCTCCGTGGAACGGTCCTTCCGTTCTGTACGTATATGCTGAGAAGCGGTGTGATCTTTTCCTATCCCGCTGATGCTTTCTCTGGAGACTCAAGATGAATCGATTCCATGCTTGTTTCGCTGGACATTTTTCCAGCGGTAAGGCTGTATTTGCCGCTCTGCTGGCCGGTTGTCTGGCTTTGCCGGCCGTTGCTGCGGCTCCGTTGAAGGTGCCCGACCTGAAGTATGAGAAATATACGCTTCCGAACGGACTGGAAGTGATTCTGCGCGAGGATCATCGCCTGCCGCTGGTCGCCGTCGATCTCTGGTACCACGTCGGCCCGGCCAATGAGCGCTCGGGACGGACGGGCTTTGCTCATCTCTTCGAGCACATGATGTTCGAAGGCTCCGAGCATGTTGGCGAAAAGGCCCACTTTCGCTATCTGGAGGGTGCCGGTGCGACGGACATCAACGGAACCACCAGTTACGACCGCACCAACTACTTTGAGACAGTGCCCAGTAATCAGCTCGATCTGGCCTTGTGGCTGGAAAGCGACCGCATGGGTTTTCTGCTGGAGACGCTTGACCGCACCAAGCTGACCAATCAGCGCGACGTAGTGCGCAACGAGCTGCGCCAGGATGAAGGGCAGCCTTACGATATTGCCGACGAAGCGGTTGGTCATCTGCTGTTTCCGAAGACACATCCCTACTACGGCAACGTGATCGGCTCGCACGCCGACGTTGAGGCGGCGCGCCTGAACGACGTGCGCGAGTTTTTCCACGAGTACTACACGCCGAACAACGCCAGCATCGCCATCGTCGGCGACTTCAACACGGCCGATGTCAAGGCGCAGATCGCAAGATACTTCGGCCCCATTCCGCGCGGCCCGGCGGTTGCGCCGGTGCACGTCGTCACGCCGCCCATCACCACCGAACGCCGCGAGGTCATCACGGACACGGTGCAGCTTCCGCGCCTGAGTCTTGGCTGGCTTGCGCCCGCGGCCTTCACGCCCGGCGATCGCGCCTCGGAGATATTTCTCGACATTCTGGGAGGCGGTAAAGTCAGTCGCCTCTACCAGCGCCTGGTCTATAAGGATCAGGTCGCGCAGAGCGTCAGTTGTTCGGATGAGCAGGTGATGATCGTCTCGATGGCGCAGTGCGACATCATCGCGCGTCCTGGCGTGAAGCTTGCTGACATTCAGGCGAAGGTGGACGAAGAGATCGCCAGCCTGCGCAAAGACGGCCCCACACAGGCCGAACTGGACCGCGCGCGCAACAAGACGCTGACCGGCATGATCGAAGGACTCCAGCGTCTGGGCGGCTTTGGCGGAGTGGCGGATATGATGGACCGCTACAACCAGTACGAGCACGACCCCGGCTACCTGGCCAAAGACGTTGCCGGTTATGAGGCGCTGACCACGAGCAGCGTTCAGCAGGCTGCCGTCAAGTACTTCGGCGATAACCAGCGCGTGGTGGTTGAGTGCGTTCCGGGCAAGAAAGTGACCGACGACGTTCCCCGCAGCCCTGCCGACACTGACCTGCATACAGTCGTAACGCCTCCGTATTCGCAGGCGTTTGAGGCCTCGCAGGCATGGCGCAAAGACCCCCCGAAGCCCGGTCCGGAGTCGAAGCTGCATCTGCCGTCTTCGGAGTCTTTCACTCTCTCCAACGGTCTCCGTGTCTACCTCATCCAGGAACACGAACTACCCGTGCTCAGCGCAAATCTGGTCACGCGCGCCGGAGGAGAAGACAATCCGACTACGCGACCCGGTCTGGCTTCGTTCACGGCCAGCATGCTGACGCAGGGCACCAGAACCCGCTCCGCCACGCAGCTTGCGGATGACGTGGCGCAGATTGGCGCAAGCATCGGTTCCACGGCTGGGATGGATTCGGCTGGCGTCAGCATCGGTGCGCTCACCAACAACACCGGCGCGGCAATGGAGATTCTCTCGGACGTCGCTCTGCATCCGGCCTTTGCCTCCACGGAGGTCGAGCGCGTTCGCAAACAGCGCATGATCGCGATTCTGCAGGAGTCGGATCAGCCGATCGCTTCGATGCTGCGCGTCGGATCGAAGCTGCTCTACGGCGACCAGCCCTATGGTTTCCAGCCGGTGGGCACTATGGACTCCGTGAAGGCCACGACGCAGCAGGAGATATCCTCCTTCTGGACTGCGCACTACGCGCCGCAGGACTCGGCGCTGGTGCTGGCCGGTGACCTCACGCTGGCGCAGGCCCACACACTGGCGCAGAAGTACTTTGGCTCCTGGACAAATCCGTCTGTCTCGGCAAAGCCGGTCCAGCTTCCGCCCCCGCCTGCCGCGCCGCAGAGGAAAGTTGTGATCGTCGATAAGCCCGGTTCGCCGCAGACGACGCTCTTTGCGCTCGGTCTGGGTGTTCCACGCAACACGCCAGATCATCCTGCGATTGTCGAGATGAACAGCGTGCTCGGCGGGCTCTTCTCCAGTCGCATCAACATGAATCTTCGCGAACAGCACGGCTACACCTACGGTGCTTTCTCGGGATTTTTCTTCGATCGCGATGGTGGGCCGTTCTATGCTGGCGCTCAGGTGCGCACCGACGTCACCGGTCCGGCGGCAACGCAACTCTTCGCGGAGTTGAATCGCATTCGCACCGATCCGCCGAGCGTCGCCGAACTGACTCTGGCGAAAGACAACGCGCTCCGTTCGCTGCCGGGTAACTTCGAGACGGTCAATAGCGAATCCGGCCTGATGGCGGAGCTGTTTGTCTACAATCTGCCGCAGGATTACTTTGCCACGCTGCCTGCGCGTTTCTCAGCGGTCACTCCGCAGGATGTGGCCCGCGCCGCCCAGCAGTATGTGCATCCGGACAACCTGATCGTGCTGGCGGTCGGAGATCGGGCAAAGATCGAGCCACAGTTGCAGAAAGCCAACCTTGGCCCGATTGAACTGCGCGATACCAGCGGCGATCCGGTGGCCTCAACCGGAGTCAGCCAGTAGCCTCCGCCGTGTGGGAAAGAACGCCTGCCGTGGTCCCGAAGTCATCCGGATTGCGGCAGGCGTTTTCTTTTGCGTCGGATCAGTAAGCCTGAAGCTGGTTCAGCGGCAGGCGTACGCGAAAGCTCGTTGCGCCAGGCTCGGAGCGCACGCTCAGGTGGCCGCGATGCTTGCGCACGATGCGCATGGCATTGTCCAGTCCCAGCCCAAGCCCGTGGCCGGGCGCTTTGGTCGTGTAGAACGGCTCGAAGACGCGATCCTGGAGCGCCGTCGAAATCCCCGGCCCGTTGTCCCACACCTCGACCAGGAGCATATCCGCTTCCTTGCGGCAGCTCAGGCGCAGCTTCGGCTGGTAGCCCTCACGCTTCACCTGCTGCATCGCCTCCAGAGCATTCTCAATCAGCGCGGTCCACACCTGGTTCAGCTCGCTCCCATAGGCGCTGATCGTCGGCAGGTCGCTTTCGAAGTCACGCTCCACCTGTACATCTCCGATGCGCGATTGCAGCATACGCAGCGTTGCTTCGATGCCTTCCGGCACGTCCACTTCCAGAATCGGTGCGCGATCCATGTACGAGTAGCTCTTGATGGCGCTGATCAGATCGAAGATGCGTTCCGAGGAGTGCAGCATCGCCTGCGCGAAGTGTTCGGCGCGCAGGGAGGATGCGAACTGGTTGAGCACGACCTGCATCGCATCTCGGTTCAGAAACTCGGGCAGTAACCGGAGGTCTTCGAGCGTCACGCCCAGTTCCGCCAGTTCCGGAGCAATGCGCCATCCTTCCTCAATCCTCTGCTCGCCCAGCCAGCGCAGGATTGCGTCTTCGCGATCCGCAGTTCCGGATTGCGTCTCGTTCTGTGAGTCCACGGTGCGCGCGCGCGCCTGTCGCTCCCATTCCTGCACGGCCAGCACCTGCTGCTCGCTCAGGCACAGCGCCACCAGCGCGTAGCGTCCATCGGCGAAGTGCCGCAATTCGCCCAGAATGCCGCTTGCGGCGCGCTGGGCTGCAGCCGAGGGATTGTTCAGCTCGTGCGCCAGATTGCCCGCCAGCTTGCCCAGCGCCGTCAGCTTTTCGCTTTGCTGCTCGATGCGCGTCACCTCCCGAACGCGATCCAGCAGAGTATTCACAACGCGCTGGCCGAAACTGGGGATGGTCTGCAGGATCTCTGGAAACAGCGACCGGTGAAAGAGCAGCGCCCACACATCCTGCACGGCAAATCCCTGTCCGCCATAGCTGGTCATGCGCGAGAAGGGAAGCAGGCCCGTCATCTGACCGGCCCGACCGATAAACAGCGCCATCGGCCCGGTGCGATGCCTGCGGACGTGAATTTCGCCCTTGAGGATCAGGATCATCTGCTCGGCGGACTGGCCTTCTTCAAATAAAATCTCGCCCGCATGCAGACGGATTTCAGTTCCTCTCTGTGCCAGCCACTCGCGCTCGGCGCAGCTCAGCCCCTGCAAAGGCGCGACTCGATCGATTGCCGCGGCAATTTCATGCATGGGCGAGGGAGTTTCTGGAATCACCGACGGGGGAAGATTGACGGGCATACCGGAGACCCTCCGGGTCACCTTGCGAGCAAAGCGGAAACAGCCTGCATTCCGCAGTAGTGTCTAAGAAAAAGAGTCATTGCGTTTTGCCGCCAAATCCTGCCAGGAGACGAAGTCCGAAAAGCCTTTCCGTGTCGTGGCATGATCCCATGAAGAGTTTGTCATAGTTTGCCTCCACGCTCACGGACCCACCAAGCCTTGCCGAAAACGATAGCAGAAAGGAGTACTGCCATGAGTATCGCAGCAATAGGAGCCGTAACTCAAGCCACGCAGACTGCGCAGGTCGTCCAGGCCAGCGTGGCAGCTGCGCAGCAGCAGAGCCAGAATGCCATGTTGCAGCAGGATACTGCTTCCATCAGCGAAGCAGGCCGCGCATCTTTGGCGCACGATGGTGACGGCGACGGCCACTGAGTCGTGCGGATGCATCTTCTGTGCTGATACCAGCCGGCGACGTGCTTCGTCGGCTGCACCTTCACCCGCTCCCCGGCTACAATCATTCCGACGGAATTTTTCCGTTGCTATTATTCACCAGTCTCGGAGCCTTCGCGCGTGACTTCCATCTCCATCGGGTCCATCCTGGACTCGTCTCCGGCAATCGATTTGCAGATTGCCACCCACGCCGTCGGCCCGCGCGGAGCCTTGCCGATCTCGCCGGAGATGCTGCTCACCCAGCCCTCAGGCAATCTCTTCGGACTCAGCCAGGGCGCGGGAATGGGATGGGAGCCGTCCCGCCTGCTCGACCCTGAATTTCTGATTCTCAGCACCCACGGCGGCCTTCGCGCGGAGAGCGGCGAACCCATCGCTCTGGGCCTTCACACAGGACACTGGGAGGTGGGTCTGCTGGTCGCCGAAGCCGCGCGAACCCTGCGCAGCAACCGCGCCATTCCCTATGCCGCCGCCTGCACCGATCCCTGTGACGGACGTACGCAGGGCACCACCGGGATGTTCGACTCGCTGCCATTTCGCAATGACGCCGCGATGGTGCTGCGCCGCCTCATGCGCTCGCTTCCCACGCGCAGGGGGGGTCTGGGTGTGGCCACCTGCGACAAGGGGTTGCCCGCCATGATGATGGCTTTGGCCGCCAGCGGCGAGTATCCGGCGATTCTCGTCCCCGGCGGCGTCACACTCCTGCCGGAGTCCGGCGAAGACGCGGGCAAGGTGCAGACCATCGGGGCGCGTTTCGCCCAGGGGCAGATCACCCTGGAAGCTGCTGCCGAGGCGGGATGCCGCGCCTGCGCCACACCCGGGGGCGGCTGTCAGTTTCTGGGGACGGCGGCAACGGCACAGGTCGTTGCCGAGGCGCTCGGCATGTCGCTGCCGCACTCCGCGCTCGCTCCTTCCGGTCAGCCAGTCTGGCTGGATGCGGCGTCGCGCTCGGCTCTGGCCCTCATGCGCATGCATCAGGACGGCGTCGGCATGCGGCATATCCTCACGGACGCCTCCGTCCGCAATGCGATGGTGGTGCATGCGGCCTTCGGCGGCTCCACCAATCTCCTGCTGCATCTTCCGGCAATCGCCTTTTCCGCCGGACTGGCGCGGCCCACAGCCGAAGACTGGGCCGAGGTCAACCGCTCGGTTCCGCGCCTGGTGGATGCGCTTCCCAACGGCCCACGCAGCTTTGCCACCGTGCAGGTCTTCCTGGCCGGCGGAGTGCCGGAGGTCATGCTCCACCTGCGCGCTGCCGGCCTGCTGGACACCTCCGCCCGCACCGTTGCCGGTATTACGCTTGACCAGACACTCGACTGGTGGCGCGAGTGCAGGCGTCGGGTCGTCTTTCGTCAGCGCCTGCGCGACCTCGACGGCATTGATCCCGACGAAGTCATTCACTCCCCGACGGCGGCGCGCGCTGCCGGCCTCAGTTCCACCGTCTGTTTCCCCTCTGGAAATCTTGCTCCGCACGGCTCGGTCATCAAGTGCACCGCCATCGATCCCTCGCTGATAGGCCCCGATAACGTCTATCGGCACACCGGTCCGGCGCGCGTCTTCGTCACCGAGGAGGCGGCGATCCAAGCCATCAAGTCCGGTCGGATCGGCAGTGGTGACGTCATCGTCCTCATCTGCGGCGGTCCACTCGGCGCGGGTATGCAGGAGATTTATCAGATCACCTCGGCATTGCGTCAGTTGCCCCACTGTCGACACGTCGCCGTCCTTACCGATGCGCGCTTCAGCGGCGTCTCCACTGGAGCCTGCATCGGCCACATCAGCCCGGAAGCGCTCGCCGACGGCCCCATCGGACGCGTCCTCGATGGTGACACGATCCGCATCGTCATCGACCGAAACCGACTCACCGGCTCAGTCGATTTCACGCCGGAGGGCGGCGAGGCGGACGCGATAGCCCGCGGCGCGACGCAGCTTGCCGCGCGAGCGCCCAGACCCGATCTGAAGCCACATCCGCAGCTCCCGGACGACACCCGCCTCTGGGCCGCGCTGGTCACCGCCTCCGGCGGCGTCTGGGGGGGCTGTGTTTACGATGCTGACGCCATCGCCGCGCGGCTCATCTCCACAAACGGCCCTTCCAACCGATCATTGCCCTCCGCGAAAGGACAGTCATGAAACTCTGGAATACTCGTAAAGGTCTCTTCCTCACCGTCGAGAACCAAGTCTACCCGGTTCCCGAACCCGGCCTCGATGCGCTTCTGCGCCTCGACGATCTCACCGGCTATCTGAAGGAAATTGTGGGGCAGGGAAGCGTCGCCGAGCAGATTGCTCCGGAAGACCTGCTGGCCCCGATTGAAAACCAGGAGGTCTGGGCTGCCGGAGTCACCTACTACCGCAGCCGCGATGCGCGCATGGAAGAGTCGCGCGACGCAGGCGGCGGCAGCTTCTATGATCGCGTCTACTCCGCCGAGAGGCCGGAGCTTTTTTTCAAGGCGACTGCCAGCCGCGTCTCCGGTCCGGGGCAGCCGGTCCGCATTCGCCGCGACGCGCAGTGGTCGGTTCCCGAGCCGGAGTGGACGCTGCTCGTCAATCCGCGTGGAGAGATCGTCGGCTACACCATTGGCAACGATATGAGTTCGCGCGACATTGAGGGTGAGAATCCGCTCTACCTGCCCCAGGCCAAGGTCTATCAAGGCAGTTGCGCGCTCGGACCGTCGATCCGGATTGCCGCCGAGCCGTTGCCGCCGACCGCCTGCATTGAGCTGGTAGTGGAGCGAAATGGAGAAGTGGCTTTCACCGGTTCAACTACGCTTGCCGAACTGAAGCGCGACCCTGCAACACTGGTCGAATATCTCTTTCGCGACAATATCTTTCCCCACGGAGTCTTCCTGATGACCGGCACCGGCATCGTTCCCGGCGACGAGTTCACGCTTGAGCATGGCGATCAGGTTCGCATCCGCATCGATGGTCTGGGCGAACTGGTGAACCCCGTCGTCCGCGGTTGAACCGGTTCCCCGGCAGGTCGCTTGCGCGCCGTAGTTTGTCGTATTTCTGCCAGTCGTCGAAGCCGAAGGACATTTGCGGAGGTAAAGAGCTTCAACTCTTCGGGGCTGCCGTGCTCTGGCGTACAACGAGCGCCGTCGAAACCTCGAAGGAGCGCTGGATCGGCGCAAATTCCCCGGGTTGCGAACCGGCTTCCACCTGGATACGCAGCGCGTCGAAGGCAGCCCGCGCCAGATCATGACGCGCCAGTCCAATCGTTGTCAGCGGCGGCAAGGTGAACTCGGTGAAGGCAATGTCGTCCAGCCCTACGACCGAGAGTTCCTCTGGCACGCGGAGTTGCGCCAGATGAGCCGCATGCAGCACGCCAATCGCCGTCATGTCATTGGAGCAGATTACCGCCGTTGGCCGATCTTCCAGCTGCAGCAGCCGCTGCATTCCTGCTTCGCCGCCCTTCAGCGTGTGATCCGCATCGACGATCCACTCCCTGCGAATCTTCAGTCCGCAGGCCGCCGTCGAGCTTTCAAAGCAATGCAGGCGCGTCTCGGCCGAGTGCAATGTATGTGGCCCTGCCAGGTAGGCAACTTTCTTGTGTCCCAGGCCCACCAGATGTTCCACGGCCTCGCGCATTCCCGTCGCATAGTCGATCAGAATCGTGCTTACGCGGGGATTATTCACCTCGAACTCCGCCAGCACCAGGGGTATTCCATGCGTCACAAGCTGATCCAGCACCGACTCCTCGCTGCCGAAGGTCAACACCGCCACGCCCTCCACCTTGCGCTCCAGCATCCGCCGCACAATCGTCTCAATCTGCGCCGCGTTCTGGATGTTGCCCGAGCTGACAAGCAGCTCATATCCATGCGCCACGGCAATCTCTTCGAAGCTGGCAATCAGCTCCGGGAAAAACGGATTGGTGATGTTTTCGACGACGATGCCGAGGATGCGGCTGCGCCCGGAGACCAGGCTGCGTGCATGTGTATTGGGGAAGTAATTCAGCTGCTCAATCGCCTTCCACACACGCTTGGAAAGCTTCTCGCTCACCGCCGACGACCCGTTGATCGTTCTCGAAACCGTCGCGATGGAGACGCGCGCCAGCGACGCCACGGTGCGAATATCAGGTTTTCCGGTAGATGCGTTGCGGCTGCTTCGAGGACTCACCCCGTCATCCTACTTTGTCAGCGCGCCTTCGCGCCACAGAAATTCACACGGCTGCGCGCGTTGGCTTCTCTGTGTCTGTCTTTGCATCCGGATGAATCGCACCACATCTTTTCTTTCGGTCGCCTGAACGCGAAATGAAACCTCCCGCCGCTGCGATCCGATGCGCTGGCGGGAGGGGGTTGCATCTTCAGGTTGTAACGGCGGACCGCTCAGTTCAGGCCGTCGTCTTCGAGCACAGCTCGTCAAAGGCGCGCGCCAGCTCACCGGCAATCTGCGGAGCCGTTGCCGCTTCAATGACATAGCGCTGCATCAGATACACCAGCTTTCCATCGCGCAGGATCGCAATCGCCGGCGAGGTTGGAGGATGACCTTCGAAGTAGGATCGCGCGCGCTCAGTTGCCTCGCGATCCTGTCCGGCAAAGACGGTGATCGAGCGATCCGGCAGCGTGCTGTGCCCGAGCGCCATGCGCACGCCGGGGCGCATCTTGCCTGCCGCGCAGCCGCAGATCGAGTTCACCACCAGCATCGTCGTTCCTGGCTGCCTGAGCGCCGCGTCCACTTCGTCAGCAGTGCGTGCTTCCTGGATTCCGGCGCGTGTCAGCTCCTCGCGCATCGGGATTACCATAATCTCTGGATACATCCGTGCCTCCGGCGGAGAAAATTCTCCGCTGTTTCCAGTGTACCGGGGATTGGCCCCGGCGTGAACCTTCCCTCTGTCGCCGCGGCGCCTGGTGTAGCCTGACAAGGAAGATGACCCTAGATTCCGGCCTGCTCATTGAAGAAAATCACCCGCTTGCGCCGCTCACCACCCTCGGCATCGGCGGCCCTGCGCGCTGGTATACGCGCCTCACCTCGGAGTCGCAGCTTGTCGATGCCTTTACCTGGGCGCGCGAGCGTCATTTGCCCGTCTTTGTCCTTGGTGGCGGCAGTAATCTGGTCGTCGCCGACTCCGGCTTCGATGGTCTTGTTGTTCAGCCCGCGCTGCGGGGCATCGCGCGATCCTACCGGGCCGATCTCTGCCTCTTTCGAGCAGCGGCCGGCGAGCTTTGGGACAACTTTGTCGCCGAGACGATTGCCGCCAATTGCTCCGGCATCGAATGCCTGGCCGGCATTCCCGGCACCGTCGGCGGGACGCCGGTCCAGAATGTCGGCGCCTATGGCCAGGAGGTCGCCGAGACTATCCGTCGCGTTCGCGTGCTCGACCGCGAAAGCCTCCAGTTTCACGAGATGGAAGCCCCCGAGTGCGGTTTCGCCTATCGTCGCAGCATCTTCAACTCCACCGTGCGCAACCGCTTCGTCGTCACCGCCGTCGAGTTTGGCCTTGTGCCCGGCGGCGCGCCTTCGCTGCGTTATGCCGATCTGCAACGCACCTTCGCCGCTCAGCCGCAGCCCACACTGGCCGCCGTCGCCGATGCCGTTCGTTCCATTCGTCGCGGTAAAGGGATGCTGCTGGTCCCGGGCGACCCGGATGCGCGCAGCGCAGGCAGCTTCTTCCGCAATCCGGTGATCTCCGCGGCTGAGTTCGACGCTCTCGCAAAGCGTCTCGGCGCTCCACCGCCGTGCTATCCCTCTACCGCAGGTTCGGTCAAGCTTCCTGCCGCCTGGCTCATCGAACAGGCGGGTTTTGCGCGAGGCTTCCGGCAGGGCAACGTCGGTATCTCCTCGCGCCACACACTTGCGCTCATCCACTACGGCGGCGGTACGGCGGCAGAGCTGCTCGCGCTTCGCGACCGCATCGCGTTCGCCGTCCGGGATCGGTTCGGGATTGATCTGGAGATGGAGCCGGTGCTGCTCGGTTTCTGATGTTCTCAGACCTGCGCGCTCAGCCGTTCCAGCAATCGGCTGCGCTCCAGGGCCAGTACTTCGGCGGCCGCGCCCTGCGCCGTCACACGGCCGTCACGCAGTTTCACTACCTCGGCTTGCGCGCGCAGCGCATCGGCCGCGTCATGCGTCACCAGAACCGTCTGGATCGCGTGTTCGCGGAGCCATCGGAGCAGATACGTCATCACAGAGTCGCGCGCCGCCGTGTCCAGCGCGGAAAGCGGCTCATCGAGTAGCATCAGCGTCGGTCGCGGAGCCAGCGCCCGCGCCAGCGCCACCCGCTGCGCTTCGCCGCCGGAGAGCGTCGTTACGCGCCGCTCCGCCAGTGCTTCGGCGTCAACCACGGCCAGAGCTTCTGCAATCCGTTCGCGCCTTGCCACCTCGCGCAGCGTCCGTAGCCCAAAGGCCACATTTTCCTCTACCGTCATGTGCGGAAAGAGCGCCGCGTGCTGCGCCGCCAGAGTCATGCCGCGCTTGCCGGGCTTCTGATGAATTCTCTGACGGCAGTCGGTCAACGTCCGTCCATCCAGGCGCACAAATCCCCGTTCTGGTCGTACCAGCCCTGCCATCATCCGCAGCAGCGTGCTCTTGCCCGCGCCCGAAGGCCCGAAGATGACCGTCAACGGCGCTTCCAGTCGGCAAGTAACCTCCAGCCGGAACCCTCCTGTTCGACCGCTCAGATCCAGCTCAATCACGGCGCGCCGCCTTGCCTGCCATCGGACTTGCATAGAGCACCAGAAGCGCCGTCAGCGACAATCCCAGCAGCACGAGAGAGGTCCGATTCGCCGCCTGCTCGTTGAAGTCCTGCACCTGGTCGAAGAGAACAATCGAAAGCGTGCGCGTGGCTCCCGGAATATCGCCGCCCAGCATCAGCACCACGCCGAACTCGCCCACCGTGTGCAGAAAGCTCAACAGCGCCGCCGTCACCACGGACCGCTTCGCCAGCGGCAGCAGAATCGTGCGCGTCAGGCGCACCGGCCCTGCGCCCAGCAACCGCGCCGCATCTACCATTGCCTCATCCACCGCGCTGAACCCCGCCACCAGCGGCTGCACGGCAAAGGGCAGGCTGTAAATTGCCGAACCCACTACCAGCCCGGCAAAGGAAAATGCCAGCGGATGTCCCAGTACTGCCGCAATCGCTCGTCCGACGGTCGTCCGAGTTCCCAGCAGCACCAGCAGGTAGTACCCCAGCACCGTTGGTGGCAGCACCAGCGGCAGCGCCGTCACCGCCTGCGCCACGCCGCGAAACCGCGATCCGCTCAGCGCCACCCAGGCGGCAAACGGCACGGCGATTGCCAGCAGAATCGCCGTCGTCACCGCGGCCAACCGCATTGTCAGCGCCAGTGCCTGCCAGTCCATCCCTTCACCGCGCCGGTTGCCGGGTCGCACCGGCAATTGGGTTCAGACCGCTCTGCTGCAACTGCCGCTGCATCTCCGGGCTGCGCAGGAAATCGAGCATTCGCTGCGCATTCACGCGCTCTGCCGATTTCGCCAACACCACCGCGCCCTGCTCGATCACCGGATAGAGCCGCTGTGGCACCACGACAAAACTGCCCACCGACCGCAGTGTCGGCGTCACGGCTGCCGTCTGCGAGATCAGTCCCGCGTCGGCGTTGCCTGTCTCGGCAAACTGCGCCGCCTGGGCGATATTCGCTGCCGTCACCAGTTTCGGCTGCAGCGCTGCGCCCACTCCCAGGTTTGTGAGCGTCGCCATCGCGGCGTGGCCATAGGGCGCGCGCGCCGGATCCGCGATCGCCAGCCGCTTCAGCCCAGGATCGCGCAGCAACTCCATCGTTGGCTGAGGCCAGCGCGAGTCGCGCCGCGTGAACAGCACCAGCACTCCATGCGCATACGGGATCGGTTCCGCTGAGGCTCCCAGTCCCGCCGCAATAATCTTTCGCGGGTAGCTCATATCCGCCGACAGAAACAGGTCAAAACCCGCACCATTCAGCATCTGCGCCGTCAGCGCCGCGGAGGACTCATAGGTCGCCGTCACGTGGATCCCGGTCTCCTGCTCGAAGGCGCGCAGCACAGGTGGCAGCACCGGTTGCAGATCCGCCGCTGCCGCAATCCGTACCGGCGTCGCTAGCCTGGGCGCGCTCGCCGTCTGCGCGCTCGCCATCGCGCCGCAGCAGACGAGCGCCGCGAGTACCACGACGATTCCTCGGCGCACTCTTCCCGGCGAATGATTCAACCAGGTATGGATTCTGTCTTCTTTCATCGAACTTTCCCCGGCGATTTTCCAGCTTCGATTCTGGTCCATGCACCCGGACCTGTTGCTTCGCAATGCGCAGCAGAATTCCACGCTTGCTGGTAGGCTAACACTTAGGATGAGTGACAATCTGCATCAGCTTCGCTGTTTTGGCTGTGGCCAACGCATTCGCGGCGACCAGGCCGGGCCCAACTTTCGCTGCGCCGACTGCGGCGACCTCTTCGAAGTCGAATATCCAGGCTGGCATCACGTTGGCGGCACTGACCGCCCCAATTCCGGCGCTCTCAAATGGCTCTGGCGCGAGCGCCGTCTCTCTCAGGAGCGGCTCGACCAGTCCGGCGTCTGGCGCTTTCGGGAGATGTTTCCCATCCTCAACGACTTCAACCAGGCCGTTACGCTGCGCGAGGGAAACACTCCGCTCTACCATCTTTCGCTGGCCGCGCGCTCTCTGGGGCTGGATGCTCTCTTTGCCAAGCATCAGGGCATGAACCCGACAGGCTCCTTCAAGGACACCGGCATGACCGCTGCGCTCAGCGTCGCCCGCGAACGCGGCTTCGAGTGGGTCGCCTGCGCATCCACCGGCAACACTTCAGCCGCCATGGCCGCCTACGCCGCGCGCGCCGGCATGCGCTCGCTTGTGCTCATTCCCCAAGGCAAGATTGCCTGGGGCAAGCTTTCGCAGGCCATGGACTACGGTGCCGTCACCTGCCAGCTTGAGACCGACTTCGACGGCTGCGTCCGCGTGCTCACGCGCATCGTCGAAGAGGCTCCTATCTATCTGCTCAACTCCGTCAATCCTTATCGACTGGAGGGCCAGAAGACTCCGGCGCTGGAGATTGCCGAGGCCATGGACTGGAATGTTCCTGACCACATCCTCGTTCCTGGCGGCAATCTCGCCAATAGCTCCGCTCTCGGCAAAGGTTTCCGCGAGATGAAGGAACTTGGCCTCATCCACCGGCTGCCCCGCATCACGGTCATTCAGGCCGAGGGTGCTGCGCCGCTTGCGCGCAGCTTCGCTGCCAACGGCGGCCGCGTTCTGGAGCCGGTCGAAGCCCAGACCCGCGCCACCGCCATCCGCATTGGCAACCCGGCAAGCTGGCGCAAGGCCGCTCAGGTCATCCACGAAACCGGCGGGTGGTGCCTGGATGTGACCGAAGGCGAGATCGCCGTCGCCAAAGCCGAGTTGGGTCGCGAAGGCATCGGGTCGGAACCGGCTTCAGCAGTGACGCTGGCAGGGTTGAAAAAACTTGCCGCAGACGGGCGCGTCGCTGCGTCGGATTCTGTCGTTCTGCTGCTCACCGGCCACACGCTCAAGGACGCCGATTACACCATCGACTTCCATCGAGGCACGCTGCTCACGGAAGCGGAATGCGCTCCTGTAGCTGCCGCCATCGAACCGTTGCGCCGCAATGCGCTGGCCGTCGAGGCCACCCCCGAGGCTGTCCTCGGAGCGCTGCGCGCGGTCGTCGAAAATCCCATTGCGGTTGCCCGGAACTAGACGCATGCACACTGCACAGTCCCCGGCCCCGCTCCATCTGCGTCTGCCAGCCACCTCGGCCAATCTTGGCGCAGCCTTTGACACCGCCGCGGTGGCCTTCGATTTCGCGCTGGAGATCGAGGCTTCCATCGCGATGGAGACTTCCATCGAAGCGACCGGCCGCAACGTCGCCGAGTGTTCCCGTATAGAGGACAATCTGATTCTGGACACTTGCCGCGCGCTGCTTGCCCGCGAAGGACGTACCGCTCCGCCGCTTGCTCTGCGGATGCACAACGCGATTCCCCTCGGCATGGGCTGTGGCTCTTCGGCAGCCGGACGACTGGCCGCCGTCGCCCTTGCCGTTCACTTCGGCGCGCTCGACTGGTCCGGCGAGCGCATTCTCGCCGAGGCCGCTGCGCTCGAAGGCCATCCCGATAATGTTGCCGCCTGCTGGCATGGCGGTCTGGTCGTGGCCGCCGACGGCGAGGTTCCCGCGCGGTTGCCGCTGGTCTCCATCTCCCCACCCGATTCCTGGCGAGCTATTCTGGCGCTTCCGTCTCGCCCGTTGGCCACCAGCCACGCCCGGGCAGTTCTTCCGGATGCCTGGTCCCGCGCCGACGTCGTCGCCAATCTTCAGGCCGCCGCGCTGCTTGCCCCGGCCTTTGCAGCGGGCCGGACGGACCTGCTGGCCGTTGCCACGCGCGACCGCCTTCACCAGCCGTATCGCAGCGCCATCTGTCCCCTCCTGGATCCGCTCCTGCCCCTGGTCGGCCGGGACGGTATTCACTCCGTCACCCTGAGCGGAGCCGGACCCTCCGTGTTGTTGATCGCACAGGCCGACACTGCTCCCGCACTGACTGCCATTGTCGGCGCGCTCCACGACGTACCTCTGGAACGAGATCGCGATTATGAACTTCTGATCGCCGGGTTCGTCTCCTTCGGCGCCGCCCGGGACTGGTCCGTTCGCTGAAGGCGTTCCACCGGGCACCGGAAAGCAACCTCAGGAGCCTCGATTCTGTCGGACCGAGAGGGCCTGATTACAAAAGTGTAAACAGGATGTTACCTTCTGCACTTACCGAAGATTTCTTGCATTTCCCTTCAAAACAACCTACATTCAAGCGCGTGGGCAGTTCTGGGGGAGGGCTGCTCTGGCGCCTGCGACCGTCAAAGGTCCAGGCGCTTTCTTTTCGCCTGCTTTTTCGCATCCTTCGCCTCCGACAATGCACCTTGCGACCTATCGTACAGGCTGTGCATCTTATCTCTGGCAGTTGCGTTTACACTGAGAAAAAGTGTTTCCGCACGAAGGAGAATTATGGCAGGAACAGCGATTCTGGAAGTCAGCGATGCATCTTTTGACAGTGAAGTTCTGCAATCCGACAGGCCCGTACTTGTCGATTTCTGGGCGGTATGGTGCGGTCCCTGCAAGATGATCGGCCCTATTGTCGATCAGGTTGCCGAATCCTACGCCGGCCGTCTGAAGGTGGCCAAGATCAACGTCGATCAGAACGGCGCCACTCCCGGCCGTTACGGCATCCGTGGCATTCCCACTCTGCTCTTCTTCAAAGGTGGCAAAGTCGCCGACCAGGTCGTGGGCTATGTTCCGCGCGAAGTCATCGAAGAGAAGGTGAATCGCCTGCTCAGTTGAGCATCTCGATTCCGGGCTTGCGAGCAAAGCGACAGCCGAATCGTTCCGAGTCCGGATTGTCCGGATCGGGCCGTTCTGTTTCCTTATGTGCCTGCGCCCATTCGGCGCAGGCCGTCCGGCCTTCAGCGATATCGCCGTAAGACTCCGAGAACGCGTCCCTGGATTGCCACCTGCGTTGATGGCACCACGATCGGCGCCATCTCCGTATTGGCCGGCTGAAGGCGCACGGTATTTCCCTCCGGGAAAAACCGCTTGAGCGTGGTCTCGGTCCCGCGCACCAGTGCCACCACGATCTCTCCCTGCCGGGCCGTCCGTGACCGTTCCACGAGCACATAATCCCCGCTCAGAATGTGCTCGTCGCGCATCGAGTCTCCGCGTACCTCCAGCGCAAAGACGTCGCGGTTGCCCACCACATCCTGCAGGGAGATCGTCTCGGCCGACTGCGACGCCTCGACCGGCAATCCCGCAGCGATGCGGCCCAGCAGCGGCACCTGCTGTCCGTTGCGAATGCGCGCGCCCTCCGGCACCAGATCGATCGACCGGCTGCGGTTGCGCTCCCGATCCAGCAGCCCCTTTTTTTCCAGGTTCGTAATGTGCTTGTGCACCGTCGCGACCGAGCGAAGTCCAAGCCCCGCTGCGATCTCTTCAAACGAAGGCGAGTAACCATTCTCTTCGACAAATTGTTCCAGAAAGTCAACGACCTCTTTTTGCCTGCGTGTAATAGCCATGCGCGCATTATAGCGAATAAAAAGCGAATTGGAAAAAGAAAAGAGATGCAGGGTATCGGCGAGTCCATTCCAGTACCTCCTCGGGTGCCCTCCTCGATTCCGCTGCGATTTGGGAAAACTTCCTGAGAGTCTCCCAATCACGGAACTGTCCCCTCGTACGCTCTCCTTTTTTCTTGAGAATCTTTCTCGCTCGCGGGAAGGTAGAAGCGTGATATGCGGAATGGCTGCTCCGTTTGCGGAGGCAGCTCATTTTTTCCGCGAAGGGATGATACCGATGAAGCTGCTTGTTGCCGAGGATGACCGCGCGCTGGCGCTGTTCCTCACCCGGGGCCTGGAGGCCGATGGCCACCGTATCCGCTGCGCCGCTGACGGCGTCCAGGCGGTCGCTGCTTATCAGGAAGAAGCGCCGGACCTGACTATCCTTGACCTGAATCTGCCCCGCAAGGACGGCGAACAGGCGCTGGCCGAGATGCGCGCCTTCGATGCCGAGCTTCCTGTGCTCGTGCTCACCGCACGACAGGAGGTCGAGACACGCATCCGCTGTCTCGATCTGGGAGCGGACGACTTCATGGTCAAGCCATTCAGCCTGCATGAACTCCGCGCCCGCTGCCGCGCCCTGCTGCGCCGTAAGCGCGAGGCCCGCCTGGTGCTTCGCGTGGCCGATCTCGAACTGGATCGCATGGAGCACACGGCGCGCCGCGCCGGAGTGTCAATTGCGCTTACCAACAAGGAATTCTCCTTGCTCGAATACCTGATGCTGCGGCGTGGAGAGTGCGTCTCGCGCGTCGAGCTTCTCGATGCGGTCTGGAATATGGAGCCGGCCCAGACCACCAACATTGTCGATGTCTACATCAACTACCTTCGCCGCAAACTTCGCGATGTTCCTCCCGGTTTTCTCGTGCGCACGATTCGCGGACGCGGTTATCTGGTCCCCTCGGAGGCGGAGTTGAAGCTCTCGGAGATCGCCGGAGCGGGCCTCGGCAACCCGGTGTTGGGTCTTTCAACGGTCCCGGCAACGGCTTTGACTCCGGAGCTGCCTGCTTTGCCGTCCACCTTGTATTCCGATTGAAGTTCTGCTTGCTATTTGGACTGCATATTCCTGTTTTCAAAGAAATTGTTCCAGTCAATATGCTCTGTTCCGTTGTTGTCCTGTATGAATGCGGTTTGTGCCTGTTGTTGCCGTTGAGTTCTCTTTCTCTGGAGTTGCCTTATGTGCGCTTCCCCTTCGTTGTATCGTCCGGCGGCTCTGCCCGCTCCCGTAGTTTCCCTTCCGCGCAACCTGCGCACGCGAACCGTGCTCATCGTCAGCTCTGATTCGGGGCATCGCGCTCAGCTTGTCGCCACTCTGGGCGATCTTCGCTGGCGGGTGTTGGAGGCAGACTGCGGCGCCGCGGCCTGGACGCAGGCCGCCGAGACTCCGATCGAGGCTGCCCTGGTGGATTCCTGGCTGCCCGATCTTGAAGTGAATGAGTTTCTGCAGGAGTTTCGTCAGCAGCATCCGCGTGCGGACTTGATGCATACGGACGGCGCGCAGATCGCCGGCGCGCCTCGCAGCAGCTATCGCCAGGAGCTGCTCTTTGCTCTGCGGCGCAGCGCGCCCTCCGACACTGCTGCCTGGAATGCAGCCCCGGATATGGATGCGGCTGTCGAAAGCGCATCCCCCGCTCGGCATGTTGAGCTGCGCAAGCCGATGGCCACTGCAATGGTCGCTTCGGCGCCGTTGCGTCACCCCGTCGCGGAAGTCGAGCCGCTGCCGTCTTTGATTGGCCGCGCCCCGGCGATGCTTGAGGTCAGCCGACGCGTGCGCCTGGTCGCCCGCCACCGCACTTCAGTGCTGATCGAAGGGCCGACCGGGACCGGCAAGGAGCGCGTAGCCGAGACATTGCATCGACTCTCAGATAGAAACTCAAAACCTTTTGTTGCAATCAATTGTGCAGCAATTCCTGAAGCTTTACTTGAAGCAGAACTCTTCGGCCACACCCGCGGTGCTTTTACCGGAGCCGTGCAGGGGCGCACCGGACGGATTGAGTCGGCCGACGGCGGAACGCTCTTTCTGGACGAGATCGGTGAGATGCCGCTTGCGTTGCAGGCCAAGCTGCTGCGCTTCCTGGAGTGTGGCGAGTTGCAGCGCGTGGGTGAGAACACGACGGTGCGCGTCGATGTCCGGATCCTCGCCGCTACCCATCAGCGCCTGGCCTCCGATGCGCGCGCCGGACGTTTTCGCGCCGACCTCTACCATCGGCTGGCTGTCTTTCTGATCCGGACTCCACCGCTGGCCGCGCACAAGGAAGACCTGCCACAGCTGGTCGAGTTCCTCCTCGAGCGGCTCGGGGAGCGGATGCCGATCAAGCGCATCGACGCCGAGGCGATGGAGCGGCTGACCAGCTATAGCTGGCCAGGCAACATTCGTGAGCTGGAACATGTGCTGGAACGGGCTGCGATTCTGGCTGGCGACTCTCCGTGGATTCGCGCCACCGAGATCGAGTTTGGCCTCGAAGACGATTCCGAAGCATGACCTTTGCGGGATGCAGGAGGAAGCCGGGTGAACGTCGGGAGCCGATCCGATCGCGATGGCCTGTCGGGGACAGATTCTTAGAGATTCCTGTTGTGCACATTCTCATCTGGAAGCGAAATTGCACTGCTTCGCATTAGGAGAGTTCTCATGCAACTGCAAACCACTTTGAGTGATGAGCTGGCTCGTTATCTCGATCTGAGCACACGCCAGATTCAGATTACGGCAGCCAATATGGCCAACATCGACACCCCCGGCTACCGCACCGTCGGGATGGACTTTGACGCGGCGATGCAGCAGGCGATCGCCGAAGAGGGTAGACAGGAGGTGCAGCCGAAGATGCATCCGGTCGGTGGCCTGGTGGTGCGTCCGGATGGCAACGATGTCTCGATGGATCGTGAGTCGATGCAGATGGCCGAGGCGCAGTTGCGCTTCAAGGCGGGGGTGGCGCTGCTGCGCCGCGAGTATACGCGGGTTTTCAATGCGATCCACGCCAAGTAAAACAGGCCAAGCGAAATTTGACCACTCTCCGGGCGGAAACACTCTCCAGGCGGCGTGACTGGTTGGAAAGCGAAGGATGGAAGCGATGAATCTTTTTGGAATGATGGACACCTCTGGTTCGGCGTTGCAGGCCGAACGGATGCGTGCCGAGGTGGTGGCGGCAAATATGGCCAATGCCGAGACGACACGAACCGCCGACGGCACGCCGTATCACCGTCAGCATGTGGTCTTTGCCGCCGGATCGGCGGGGAACTTCGCCGGAGCCATGAGCACGCAACTCGATCCGGCGACACAGCTTGCCGCGCTTCAGTCTGCGGCCGCCTCGCCGACGGTGATTCTTCCTCTTCCGGGCGCCTCTCCCGTGGCTCCCGGGGTGCAGATTGCCGCGGTCGTGCAGGATACGGCTCCCCCGCTCAAACGCTACGACCCCGGCCATCCGGATGCCGACGCGCAGGGCTACGTCTCTTACCCGGATATCAATCCGCTGACGGAGATGGTGGACCTGATGGGAGCGACGCGCTCCTACGGCTTGAACGTCTCGGCGGTGCAGGCCGAGAAATCGATGATTACCTCGTCGCTGGATCTGGTGCGTTAGGCCAGGGTTCACGGCGCAGGAATGCGACCTGGAAAGACAGGAAATTCTCAACGGGAGAGGAAATCGAGGAACGCGAATGAATCCAATCTTCACCGCTTTGCAGGCCGCATCGCAAGGTGCCTCACAGACGTCCATGAGTCCTTTCGGCGGCGCGCTCTCCGGCGACGCTTCTTTGAGTGGCAGCTCGTTTGCCACGCCGCAGCCGATCGGTTCGTTTGCTCTGAACAGCGCCGCGAGCCTTGCGCCGACGGGTGCAACCGCCTCCAGCGCGCCGTTTTCCGACCTTCTGGTTCAGTCTGTCGGCCAGGTGGACCAGCTCGAGCGCGCTGCGCGAACTTCGATCGAAGGCCTGATCTCCGGCAAAGGCGTCGATGTGCACGAAGCGATGATCGCCACCGAGAAGGCCGAGATGGGCTTCGATATGGTTGTGGCTGTGCGGGAGAAGGCCCTGGCAGCCTATCAGCAGGTCATGAGCATGCAGTTCTGACCCCGGCTCTTTTCGGACAGGGAAGAGTTCTGCGCGAACAATCCGCAACGTGAATCGGAGACGAAAAAGCGAAGATGGCAGCAGGCGCACAAATCGATCGAAGCCCCGGGCAGACGGCCGGCATGAAGAGTTCCCAGCCGTCGGAGAGCGGGGGAGTGCAGCCGGAGTCCACTCTGCTTGCCCGCGCACATGCGGGCTGGGGTCAGGCCAGCCAGCGCTGGGCTGGGTTGCCGCCCCACCAGCGGACACGCCTGCTGGTGGGCGCGGTGCTTGCTGCCGCTGTTTTGGCTTTGATTGGCTGGTTTGCCACGCGCACCGACTGGCGGGTTCTCTATGCCGGCATGGATGCCGACGACACGCGAAGCATGGCGCAGGTGCTGACCCAGGCGCAGATTCCCTTCGATCTGGCTGCTTCCGGCACGACGATCCGGGTTCCCGCCGCCGACCTCGACAAGGCGCGGCTGGCCACGGCGGCCAAGGGTGGGCCTCGCAGCGGGCGCATGGGCTTTGAGCTTTTCGACAAGCCGAACTGGGTAGGTTCGGAGTTTGACGAGCGAGTCAACTATCAGCGCGCTCTGGAGGGTGAGCTGGAACACACGATCGCCACACTGAGCGATGTCCAGGCGGCGCGCGTTCATCTGGTTCTGCCGCACGATTCGCTCTTCCGCGATCAGGACCGCCCGGCCAAGGCTTCGGTGGTGCTCACGCTGCGCCACGGTCATCTGGCCGACGGCGAGGATGATTCGATCCGCAACCTGGTCGCTTCGGCCGTGGACGGTCTCACTTCCTCGCAGGTGGTCCTTGTGGATGCAAGTGGGCATCTGCCGCTGGGTCCGAAGACAGGTGAGCAGGTTCGCCTGGGTACCGAAGAGGCCTTGGAGGCCAAGCTCCTGGACACGTTGGAGCCGGTCGTCGGTTCCGGGAACGTGCGAGCCTCGGTGACCGTCGACTACAACGCGAAGACGACCGAGGAGACCGACGATACCTACGATCCGACCCAGACGGTAGCGCTGTCGATGCAGCGCACAGAGCAGAGCTCCAGCGCGCAGCCGGTGGCGGCCGGCATTCCGGGTACGGCCTCCAATGCGCCGAACTCCCAGGCCAAGCCGGTTTATCCGCCCCAGCAGACTTCGCCGCAGACGGCCAAGACCGAGAGCGGCACGTATGCCGCCTCGCATAAGATGCTGCACACCCTGGAGCAGCCCGGCCATCTGCGTCGCGTCACGGCTGCGATTCTCGTCAATGATCGGCTGGTTCACGCGGCCAGCGGGAAGTCTCCCGCTGTCTGGCAGCATCTGAACGCAGCCGAGATGCAGAACCTGACCGCGCTGGCGCAGGCTGCGGTCGGTTTCGACGCCACGCGCGGCGATCTCGTCACGGTGGAAAACCTGCCCTTTGAAGGCAATCAGGCGGTGACGTCGGTCTCGGCGCCGGAGCGCGTCCTGCAGATAGCCGAGCAGTCGCCGCTGCTGCTCAAGTACGGCACTCTGCTGGTTGGTCTGGCGCTGTTGATCCTGCTGGGCATCCGCCCGGCGCTGCGCGTTCCCAAAGCGAAACCGTCGGCGGCTACACAGCAGGCTGCATTGGCCGGATCGGTGGCTTTGCCTGCGCTGGAACATGCGGAGCTGGACCCGGAGCGGCTTCGAGCGCAACAGGTCTTTGATCAGGTTGCCAGCCAGTTGAAGCAGAATCCGGCGCAAAGCTCGCGTCTGCTGCAAAGCTGGATTCACTCCGACTGAGCGGCCTGCGAAGTAAGGCGGCAGCGATCAGCAAAGGATTCATCCGATTCACCCAACGGAGAGAGGGAACGTGGCGGAGCAGGCAACAGAGAGCGCAGCGCGAAGAAAGACGACGGCATCGATCAGCGGCGCGCGCAAGGCGGCGATTCTGATGGTGGCGATTGGAGAGGATCTCGCCGGCGAGATCCTGCGCTCGCTTCCGGAGAACGATGTCCAGCGCATCACCGAAGAACTAGCCGAGCTGCGGGCGATTCCGCCGGAGCTTTCCGCCGAGATCGTCGAAGAGTTCTGGGAGCTTCTGGAGACCCAGCAGGTGATGATGCACGGGGGGTTCGACTACGCCTCGCGCCTTCTGAATGAGGCCTTTGGCAAGGAGCGTGCGAACGATCTGATGGGTCTGGTGCGGCGTGCCCAGGAGGCTGCGCAGGGAAATCTGGCCAAGCTTCAGAAGACCGACCCGCTGCAGCTGGGCAAGTTGCTGGAATCGGAGCACCCGCAGACGATCGCGCTGGTTCTGGCGCATCTGGACCCGCGCCGCGCTTCGCTGGTTCTGGACAACCTGAGCGAAGAGCGCAAGGTGGTCTCGGTGCGTCGCCTGGCCGAGATGCGTCAGTTCTCGCCGGAGATGGCGCAGAAGGTGGCGCAGATTCTGCACCGACGACTGGAGAGTGTCGGAGATAACAAGCGCAAGAGCTACTCCGGCTTCAAGGCTGTGGCCGATCTTCTCAACCGTCAGAATGCCGAGGAGGCCAAGCACATTCTGGAAGTGCTGGAGGAGAGCAATCCGGAGCTGGCACTGAATATTCGCAACCTGATGTTCACCTTCGAAGACCTGGTCACGGTGCCTCCGGCGAGCATTCGCGAGATCGTCGCCGGGGTGGACAAGAAACAGCTTGCGCTGGCGCTGCGCGGGGCCAATGAGGAGCTGCGCGCGCAGGTCTTCAAGGCCATGAGCACGCGCGCCGTCGAGATGCTGAAGGAGGACATGGAGGTTCTTGGGCCGGTGCGGTCGCGTGAAGTCGCTGCTGCGCAGCAGGAGATTCTCAACCTTGCCCGCCGTCTGGAGGCGGAGGGCAAGGTGATCCTCAAGATGGAAACCGGCGACGAGATGATGGTCTGAGGGAAGGAACGGAATGCCAGCAGATTCGACCCAGAGTCGCGCTCAGAAACGCGAGCCATCCAGCCACGAGGCGTTGGCGGGCAACGATTCGGTGCAGGGTTTCACTATCGGCGGCCAGGAAGTGGAGGCGCATGTCTATCCGGAGCTTACCTTCGAAGACTCTCTCCAGCGTACGAGTGAGCAACTGGCCTCGGTCTTTCCCGGTTTTCTCTCGGTCGCCTCTTCGACCGCCTCCGGAGCGGAATCCGCTTCGGAGATACGGAGCCGCCTGGACGGTGGTCTTGCTGCGGACGATGCGGCGGGATCGGCCGAAGAGTCTGCCGATCCGGCTGCCGTGGAAAACTGGCAGCAGGGCTGGCAGGCAGGTTATGCGCAAGGCAGGGAAGAGGGCCTGACGGCGGCACGCGAGGCCTCCGTCGAGTGTGAGACGGCGGAAAGCGCGGTGCAGCAGGCCCGTCAGCAGCTTCTGCAGGCGCTGGACGGTTTTGTCGACGAGCGCGAACGCTACTTCCACGACATCGAGCAGGAGGCGGTGCGGCTGGCGCTGGCCATCGCCGCGCGTATTCTTCGCCGCGAAGCACAGATGGACCCTCTGCTGCTCTCCGGAGCTGTTCGTGTTGCGCTCGGACAACTCGGAGAATCGACCTCGGTTCGGCTTGTGGTTCCGGAGACAGACCGTGTGCTGTGGGAGGAATCGCTGCGTCTGACTCCAGGCCTGCGTCTGCGTCCGGAGGTGATCGGCGATCTGCGAATGGAACTGGGCGAGTGCCGCATAGAGACCGGCTTTGGCGGAGCGGATCTCAGCCTTCACGAACAGTTGCGGGAGATAGAGCGTGGCTTCTTTGATCGCGTTCCGCAGCGTGCGGAGACTTCTGCGCATGTGGCAGCTCCACCAACTACGCAGCAGGCTCCGCCGTCAGCAAAGCCATCGGCCGACGATGCTGCGCAGCCGGAGTCTGCACCCGCTTTCACGTCAGTGTCTGCGCCCGCGTCTGTGGCCGCCGATTACGCAGCCGGAGTTCTACGATGACCCCGCTTGGCCAGCTCTCCGGCTACCAGCATCGGCTGCGGCGCATTCAGCCTTGGCGCTGGCGCGGGCAGGTTCTGCAGGCCATCGGCCAGACCATCGAATCGGCCGGGCCGATCTGCTCGGTTGGTCAGCTTTGCGCGATCGTCGACCGGCAGGGAGGCCGTCACCTGGCCGAAGTCATCGGCTTTCGCGGTCAGACGGTTCTCTCGATGCCGGTCAATGCGCCGGAGGGGATTCAGTACGGCGACGCGGTCGAGGCGCTCGGGGTCACGCCGGAGGTTGAAACCGGCCCGGCGCTGATGGGTCGAGTCCTTGATGCGCTTGGCAATCCAATCGATGGCGGGAGAGCGCCGCGCACGGCGACCTCAGTTCCGCTCGATGGCCCGGTCTGCACACCGCTGAACCGACTTCCGATTCGTCAGCCGCTGGGCACCGGCATTCGCGCCATCGACGGTCTGCTCACGGTCGGACGCGGCCAGAGGGTGGGCATCTTCGGTGGCTCGGGCGTGGGCAAGAGTACGCTGATCGGCATGATGACGCGCAACACCGAAGCCGACATTACGGTGGTCGGCCTGGTGGGTGAGCGTGGCCGCGAGGTGGGCGAGTTTCTGGAGGACGCGCTCGGCGAGGAAGGGCGGCGTCGCTCAGTGGTCATGGTTTCCACCTCCGATCAAAGCCCGCTGATGCGGATGCGCGCGGCTTTGGGAGCCACGGCGATCGCCGAGTCCTTCGCCGCGGAGGGCCATCACGTCCTGCTTGTACTGGATTCGTTGACGCGTTTCGCCATGGCTGCGCGCGAGATTGGCCTGGCGGCTGGCGAGCCGGCGACAGCCAAAGGATACACGCCTTCGGTCTTCACGCGTCTGGCGCGTCTGGTCGAGCGTGCCGGCAACTTTCGCCGCGGTTCGATCACGGCTTTTTACACCGTGCTCATGGAGGGTGATGACCAGCAGGATCCGCTGGTGGATGCGGTGCGCTCGCTGCTGGACGGACATATCGTTCTCTCACGCGCGCTTGCCTCCGAGGGCTGGTATCCGCCCATACAGATTCTGGATTCGGTCAGCCGTCTGATGACCGCCGTCGCCTCCACCGATCACCGCGAGGCAGCAGCAGAGATCCGTCGACTGCTTGCGGCCTATGCCCGTTCGGAAGACCTGGTGCGGATCGGAGCCTACCGCCCGGGTTCGGATGAGGATCTTGATCGCGCCCTGGAAGCGCGTCCGCTGCTGCGGGAGTTTTTCATGCAGGGTGCCGCAGAGCGACTGGATTTTTCGGGCTGCGTAGATCGACTGCTGGGGTTGGCGGAGTCCATCTGATGTCGGGATCCAAGACCTTGCGCCGCCTGGCCCGTATCCGCGAACTCGAAGAGGAACAGAGCCGCCTGCTGCTGGAAGCTGCCGCGCGCAGCCGCGAGGAGGCTGTCGGCGAGCTGCTGGCTGCGCATCAGGAGCGTCGCGATGGCCGCGCCGATCTGGTCCGCGGAGTGGAGCGTGATGACGTCCGCGACCGGGTAACGGGTCTGGTGCGTATGGAGACGGCGCTGCGTCGCACCGAGAGTCTGCGGCCACGACTGGACCAGCTTGATCGGGAGCTTGCCAGCCAACGCGAGGAGTATCTGGCTCGCCGCACAGCCCGCCGCCAGGTGGAGACGCTGCTCAGTGAAGCCGAACTGCTGGCGCGGCAGGAGACCGATCGCCGTGCCCAACAGATGCTCGACGACTGGTTCGGCCGCAAACGCCGTCCCGTGGCGGGCACAGGAGCCGAGGAAGATTGCGGCTCCGGGAAGGCCGGCCGCGCTTGACATCCTGCTGCATGACGCCGATTCTAATTCTTTGGGCGTGGGCTGCCGGAGTTCCTGGGAGCCGCTGAGTCAGGGTTCGTCTCCGGAGGGCAGGCAGTTTTGAAGGTTCGCGTTTTTTATCACGATAAGTGCTTTGATGGTGCCTGCTCCGCCTCGCTTTTCACTCGTTTTCATCGAGCCTGCATCGATCCGGCAGCCAGCTACGAACTCCGCGGCCTGGTCCATCGAGCCGGCGCTCTCTTCGACGAAGCCGACTTCGCAGGAGAGGAAAACGCCATCGTCGATTTCAAATACTCCCCTTCGTCGCGCATCACCTGGTGGTTTGATCATCACCAGTCGGCATTCCTGACCGTTGCCGACGAAGCGCATTTCCGCGCCTGCCAGCAGGACGCTGTCTGTTCCCGTCGCCGCTTCTTCGATCCTTCCTACATCTCCTGCACCAGTTTTCTGGCTCATATCGCCGCTACGCGCTTCGGCTTCGACACTGCGCCCTTTGCCGAACTCATCCGCTGGGCCGACATCGTCGATGGCGCGCGCTACGAAAGCCCGGAATCCGCTGTTGAGATGCCCGCGCCTGCCATGCGTCTTACGCTCATCATCGAGGCCACGCAGGATCCCGCCTTTCTGCCGCGGCTGATCCCGCTGCTCACGGAATTGCCTCTGGCCGAGGTGCTCGAACAGCCCTTTGTCGCCCAACTGTTGCCGCCGCTGCTCGCCCAGCACGAACGCGCCATTTCGCTCATCGGCGCGCGCGCGGAATACCGCGACGGGACGATCTTCTTCGACATCACCGACCATCCTATGGAAGGTTTCAACAAATTTATCCCCTACGCTCTCTATCCACAAGCCACCTATTCCATCGGCCTCTCACGTTCCAGCTTCCGCACCAAGGTGGCCGTCGGCTCCAATCCCTGGACGCGCGCAACCGACCAGCAGATGGTCAATCTCGCCCGGGTCTGCGAGCGCTACGGTGGCGGCGGACACGCGCGCGTCGGAGCCATCAGCTTTTCGCCCGAGCGCGCCGATGAGGCGCGTGCAGCCGCACAGACCATCGTCGCTGAACTGCGTGCAGCCAATCCCTTTCCAGGCCAATGACCCAGCCTCGCCCGCTTTCCCGGAGTTCGCGTATGCGTTATCGTTTGTCTCTGACCCTATGCCTTCCGTTTCTTTTCCTCGCTCCTCTGCGGGCGCAGCTTCCATCCTGGGCCATCGGTCCCTTCACGCGACCGGTGAACGCGCCGATCCTTCGTCCCAACGCACAGACCCTCTTCGACGATCCGATCCTTGGTCATCCTGTCCGCTGGCAGGCGCTCCACACCTTCAATCCCGCAGCCATCGTCCGCCACGGTAAGGTGTACGTCCTGTATCGCGCCGAGGATGACTCCGGATCCATGCAGATCGGCATGCACACTTCGCGCCTGGGTCTGGCTGTCTCATCCGACGGGCTGCACTTCCGCTCCCTGCCCACACCGATCTTTTATCCCGCTCCGGATGCCCAGCAATCCCGCGAATGGCCGGGAGGCGTCGAAGACCCGCGTATAGTCCAGGCCCCCGACGGCCGCTATATCCTCACCTACACGCAGTGGAACCGGGAGACCTACACGATCGGCGTCGCCGTCTCGCGCGACCTTGAGCACTGGACCAAATATGGACCGGCGTTGGGCGTCTCCGGCCCTTACGCGCATCTCATGTACAAATCCGGAGGCATCCTCACGCGCCTCCATCGAGGTCATCTCGTTGCCGCGCGTCTTCACGGCCGTTTCTGGATGTACTGGGGCGAGATCGAGATCCGCCTTGCCTCTTCCACCGATCTCATCCACTGGACGCCTGTCGAAAGCGAACCGTCGAAGACTCCCGGCCATGCGCTGGTTCTGCTGCATGACCGAGCCGGTCATTTCGACAGCGGATTTCCAGAGGTCGGTCCGCCGCCACTACTCACGCGTCAAGGCATCGTTCTGCTCTACAACGGCAAGAACGGCTCAGGCGCCACGAGCGACACTGCGCTTGATCCGGGAGCCTACTCGGTTGGAGAAGCCCTCTTTTCTGCTTCAGACCCGGCGCATCTGCAGGCTCGCATCGATCAGCCCGTATTTTTTCCGCAGCAGCCCTGGGAGCGCAGCGGTCAATACGCCGCGGGAACCACCTTCGCGGAGGGGCTGGTGCGCTTCCATCATCGCTGGTTTCTCTACTATGGCTGTGCGGATTCCTTCGTCTCCGTCGCCACTGCGCCGCTGCGAGCTTCGTCTTCGCATCCATAGCCGCGATCGTCCCACCCGGAATTCGCTGCCAGCATTCGTGCGATCAACGCCACCACCGTCACTGCGCCGAACAACCGCAGTTTCGGACACAATTTGTGATTTCGCAGGGCCTTCCGCGCGGAAGTTCCTCACAGGTCCAGCAGGTGCTTGATGCCTTTACTGCGAGGTGTCTCCTGTCTATAATGCAACCAAGTCCGAACCATAGATCAGGGAGCGAGAAGTGAGGTTGTCGCGTTCGAGCGCAGCTCCGCAAGCGAAAGTATCGTCTATTCTCATGGGTAGCATAGGAGGCGCACGATGAAGTCCATTCTCTGGTTCCGTATTACCGCAGTACTCCTGTTTTTGCACTGCGTCGGGTACTCGTTCAGCTTTCTGATCTTACGTCCGTACAGTAGCGAAGGCCGCGCAGTCTGGACCTTCATGCGCAGGACACGGATTCCGGATGGCGATTCCACGGTTACCTACAGCGACTTTTACACGGGCTTCGGCCTCTTTACCGCTGCGTTTTTCCTGCTGGAAGCTTTTCTCGCGTGGTACTGCAGCTTCCTGGTCGGCGAATACGTGGAGGGTGCGATCATCCTTGGCTGGAGCCTCTTGTTGCTTCAGGCGCTCAGTCTGCTGCTTTCCTGGCGCTATTTCAGCACCATGCAGGTAGTCATTTCCGCGTTCACCGGAGCCTGCGCCGGCATCGCGCTTGCTTTCGTCACGCCGCCTCCAGCGTTGTAGAGGCGCGTTATCGCGCCAGTGGAGTCTTCTACGGTTCCTGCCGTAGCGATGCGGTCGACGGTGTCTCTTCGGCCTTCAGTTCTCGAAGCGGCCGTCCGCTGCGTTCGTGCAGGGATTGCTGGATCTCCGCAAGAATGGACAGGGTTACGGCGGTTGCTCCGTCTCCACCCAGATCCAGCCCCATGGGAGCATGAAGCTGCGTCATCCACTGTATTGCGAGACGATGCGCCGCGTCCGGAGTCGGTGTAGCTGCCTCCGCGAGTTCCGCCACGATTTCGGCTGTTCGCGTGCGTGGTCCCAGCACGCCCAGATAAGCCAGCCTGCGTTGCAAGAGGAAGCGCAAGACCGCCGTATCCTGTTCCAGACTGTGGCTCATCACCGCCGCAGCGTCGGTCGGTCGCAGCGTAATCCCGTGCAGCGTCTCCTCACTCAAATGCAGCACTGCGTCAGCCTCAGGAAACCGCTCTCGGGTGGCCAGATGACTGCGCCCGTCCACGATCGTCACAAACCATCCCAACTCGTGCGCCATGCGCGTCAATGGCTGGATATCGTTTCCCGCGCCTGCAATCAGCAACCCAGTTCGCGGCGCCCGCCATTCTACAAATATCCCGTCCGAAGTTCCCGAACAGCGCGTTGTTGCTGCCGCGTTCAGGCTGACATCAAGCATTACCGCGCCGTTGCCCTCGGTCGCATCCTCCCCGTCCACGCGCCAGCGCCGGTCTCCCACGCCGTCTCCGTCGATCACGGTGGCAATCCCCATAGGAAGCCGTAGTTTGTAAGCGCGCTCCATCGCATGCAGCAGTGGCTCAGCGGTCGCGCGGCGTTCCAGCAGAACGTGTACCACGCCGCCGCAGCCCATCCCGTACGGCACATCCCCATCCTCGGCGCGCGTCGAGTAGCTGCGCACCACCGGGCCGTTTTCCGTGTGCCAGAAGGCTTTTTTCGCGACTTCAGCTTCCAGGCATCCGCCGCTGATCGTGCCTGCGCGCCGTCCATCGGCGGCAACGATCATGCGCGCACCGGCCTTGCGGTAGCCGGAGCCTTCCACCGCTACAATCGTCGCCAGCACATACTCGCTGTCCGCTGCCAGCAACTCGCGCCACAGCGGGCCGATCGCGTGCATCTCATTCATCGCTCACCTCCGGCTTGGCGAATTTCGGACTGCAGCATGTCTTCGATTCGGATTGGTAGCTTCCTCACTCGCACGCCCGTCGCGTGGTACACCGCCGAGGCGATCGCCGGAGCCACTCCTGCCAGCCCGATCTCGCCAATTCCGCGCGCACCATAGCTGTTCAACGCATAATCGGGATAGTCCAGGAAGGTTACGTCGATCTCCGGCGAATCTGCGCAGGTCGGCATCAGGTAATCCGCCAGGTTGCCATTGATCGGCTGCCCGTTGCGCGGGTCGTATACCGTCTCTTCCAGCAGCGCCATTCCCACGCCCATCACCACGGCGCCCTTGATCTGGTTGGCTCCCGCGCGCGGATTGATGATCCGTCCGGCGTCAATCACGGTCACCACACGGCTCACGCGCAGCCGCGCAATCTCCGGTTCCCACTCGACCTCCACAAATTGGGCGCCGAAGCTGTGCATCGACAATCCTTTGGCCTTCGGATCCTCAAAGGCCGAGCCGGATCGGCCATCGGCGCTCACGCGATTCAGTCGCGCGAGTGTCAACACCTGCTCAAACGGCACTCCCTGCGTCGTCGGCTCGCCGACGCGATGTACGCGCCCCTCGGTCAGCCGCAGCGTCTTCGCATCCGCGCCCGCCAGCGGTGTGCCTTTGGTGGAAGCCGCAATCTGCAGCAGGAAAGCGATCGCTCCGTCGGCTGCGGAAGCCACCGCCGGAAGTACCGTCGCCGTGGACCACGACCCACCGGACAGCGGCCCCTCCGGCATCGTTGTGTCGCCCAGGATCACTTCGATCCGGTCGAACGACAGGCCGGTCTTTTCCGCCAGCACCTGCGCAAAGATCGTATACAGCCCCGTACCCACGTCCTGCGTTGCGCATCGCGCCCGCGCTTTGCCATCGGCTCCCAACTCCACCGTCGTCGAGCAACCAAACCGATACGCGCCCCAGCTTGCCGCTGCCACTCCCCAGCCCAGCACCTTGCCATCGCGCCGCATCGAACCCACTTCCGGGGTTCGCTTACTCCAGCCGAACTTCGCGCTGCCCGTCTCCAGACACTCACGCAGGTGCCGCGAGGAAAATTTCTGACCGTTGCTCTCGTCAATCGTTGCGTCGTTCTTCAGCCGCAACTCCACCGGGTCCATCTTCAGCGCCACAGCCAGTTCATCCATCGCGGATTCCATGGCAAACAACCCCGGCACTGCGCCCGGTCCGCGCATCGCCATCGGTGATCCCACATTCCGCTGCACCAACGCCGAGGTCACCTTCAGGTTCGGCACGCTGTACAGATAGGGCGTCGCTTCGCCGCAACCTTCGTCGAAGTTGTCCACCATCGAAGTGTGGTTCAGCGCATCCTGCTGCAAGGCCGTCAGCTTCCCGTCTGTAGTTGCGCCGATCCGGAATCGCTGCTCGGTCAGCGGGCGATGCCCAACGTTGGAGAACATCATCGTCCGCGTCACCACCAGCTTCACCGGACGCTCGACTCTGCGACTGGCTACTGCGGCAAGCGTGCAGTGCGGCCAGGGAAAGAGCTTCCCACCAAATCCCGAACCCAGGAATCGCGTAATCACAGTTACGTTTTCGCGTGGAATGCCAAGCAACTGGGCCATCGCGTTGCGATGGTTCACCACCCCCTGCGTGCTCTCGTAGAAAGTCACCTTGTCGCCGTCCCAGGAGGCCACCGTCGCGTGCAGTTCGATGGGATTGTGCGTCTCAACCGGCGTCCCATAGGTTGCATCCACCTTCACCGCAGCCGCCGCAAACGCCTCATCCACCTTGCCCCGCGTGGAGACGGTGTGCCGACTTCCGGCGTCCGGCTCCAACTCGCTGCTCACCATTGGTGTCTCCGACGCATACTCCGCCTTCACCGCAGCGGCCGCAGCCGTGGCCTGCTCCAGCGTCTCGCCCACCACCAGCGCGACGTACTGCCCCCAGTAGTAGATACGGTTGTCTTCAAACGGCGGACGCGTCTCGCTCACCGTCGCATTCGGATCATTCGGCACCGCGCGATAGAGTCGTTCGACATTTCCATGGTGCAGAACCTCCAACACGCCCGGCATCGCCTGCGCGGCCGTCACGTCCAGGCTGCGAATCGTTCCGCTGCCCACTGTTGCCTGAACCGGAACGGCAAACACCATTCCAGGCAGGTGAAAATCTCCTGCGTACTGCGCAGTCCCCGTCGTCTTGAGTGGCCCATCGATGCGCGGTACCGGCCGTCCGATGATTCCGTGCGGGCTGTTCGTGGTGCTCTGGGTTGCCATCTCTGCCTGTCCTTTCGTGGCGTTGCCACACTGGCACGCCTACCGTCTTTGCCTCAGATGCGGCTGCTTCTGGCCGGAGTCGATTCCCACGCCAGACGCTGCTCGATTTCCAACTGCCCTCCGCCTCTTACGCAGTTGCCATCGTCATCGCCCGTACAATGCAGCGTCTGGCCAGTTCTACTTTGAATCCATTCTCGCTTTGCGGCTTGGCATTCTTCAGTGCAGCCTCCGCCGCTGCGCGGAAGTGTTCGGTCTTCGCCGGTTTACCCATCAGCGCGGCTTCGGCCTCGTGCGCGCGCCACGGGCGCGTTCCCACTCCACCCAGCGCCACACGAACGTAACGGATATGTCCACCGCTGGTCTCCGCCACCACTGCCGCCGAGGCCAGTGCAAATTCATACGAAGCCCGGTCGCGGAGCTTCAGATAGACCTGCTTCGACTCCTTGCGTGGCGCAGGCAGAGTCACGTGCGTAATCAACTCGCCCGGCTCCAGCGCATTTTCCACATTCGGTGTTGTGCCCGGAAGTCGGTAAAAATCCGCGATCGCAATCTCGCGCTTACCCTTCGGACCTTCCACGTGGATCGTCGCTTCCAGCGCAGTCATCGCCACAGCCATATCCGACGGATGCGTCGCAATGCAATCCTCGCTTGTGCCCAGGATCGCCATCATGCGGTTGTGTCCGCCAAGAGCTGCGCAACCGGCTCCGGGATTCCGCTTGTTGCAGTTTGTGTAGCTGGTGTCGCGGAAGTACGGACAACGGGTTCGCTGCAGCAGGTTGCCGCCGGTCGTTGCCATGTTGCGCAACTGCGGCGAAGCTCCGGACAGAAGCGCCTGCGACAGCACCGCGTATTGAGCCTTGACCGTCTCATGGTGCGCCAGGTCCGAGTTTCGCACCAGAGCGCCGACCTTCAATTCGCCATTCGGCAGGGTCTCCACCGTCGCCAGCGGCAGTCCCGTCACGTCCACCAGTTGTGTAGGTGCCTCCACGCCCTGCTTCATCAGGTCCACCAGCGTCGTGCCGCCGCCGATGAACCTGCCGCCCATCGCTGCCGCCTGCTCCACACTCTCCGCTTTGCTGTAGCTGAAATTCTGCATCGAAGTCCTCGCTCCCGGAGTATTTCGCCTGTTAACCGTTCAACTTCACCCGGCCGCGTACCTGCTGGAATGCCGCCACGATATTTGGGTAGGCGCCGCAGCGGCAGATATTGCCCGCCAAGCCTTCTTTCACATCTGCGTCAGACTCGCCCACAGGCTCTTTGAGCAGCGCCACCGCGCTCATGATCTGCCCGCTCGTGCAGTAGCCGCACTGGTAGCCGTCGTGCTCCACAAACGCCGCCTGCATCGGGTGCATACGGGTCGGAATCCCCAGTCCTTCGATCGTCGTTACTTCCTTGCCTGCCGTCATCACCGCCAGCGTCAGGCAGGAGTTCACACGCCGCCCGTCCACATGCACCGTGCATGCGCCGCACTGACCGTGATCACAGCCTTTTTTTGTCCCAGTCAAATAGAGCCGTTCGCGCAGCGCGTCCAGCAGCGTCACACGTGGATCCAATACGCCCAGATCGTGCTGCTCGCCATTCACCGTCAGTACGGTATGCGCCTCCGCGGGGCGGGTCTGCATCCCACCGGCGGTCACGGCGGCTGTGGCGGCCAGCGGACTTGCTCCGGCAATCAGCCCCGTAGCGCCGAGTCCGGAGAGGAAAGTTCTGCGGCTCAGGCGCGCGCTCGTCGCGCTGAGCGACCCCAGTTCAATTTCCTGTTGATCTTCGCGCAGGGTGATCTCTTCTGCCATGGTGGCCTCCATCTGTGCGTATAAAAGCCATACTATCCGAGTGGTTCCTTCTCTGAATAGATGAAAGTCTGCTTCCGATTTTTTCTGCTTGATTCCATCAAAGACGCTGCGCTGAGGAATGCGTCTCGGTGTTCACAGCCTGGCCTCGCTCCGAGCACTCGGAGAGCTAAAAACTCTCGAGTATATCGGAGACCACGGCATGCGCCAGATCCCGCGAGAGCCGCGCCATCGCCGCCGGGTCTTCATCCAGATACGTCGTCAGGTCCGTCGTGGACTGGTACTGTTGCCGAAAAACATAGTTGTCATTCTCATAGAGCACGTGTCCATCCCGTGCCACCAGTTTCATCGCTACCACCACAGTGATCAGAAAGCTCGACGACTCCTGGGTCACCGAGTTGTAGGTCAGAGGCGCAACCATCTCGCTCTCAATCGTTCCGTGCAGCACGGCGTCGGCGTCCGGATCGTCCGATGGCACGACGCGCAGCCGCGTCCGCGTCAGCAACTCGCGCACCATGGCCTCGGTCATCACGGTTTCCGTATGGTTGTTCGTCGTTCGTGTCGCAAACACGGGCACCGCCAGTGTGCGCGTTCCCTGCGGCAGATGCGCCGCACCACCCATCGTGTGATAGCCGCAGCCCGTTCCTGCCGCTATGCCCGCAAAGACCAAAGCGCAAGCCATGCGCCGCGTCGCTTTCCACCTTCGCCCCATATTTCCCGATTGTAGTGGCCCATGCTCCGCCTGGTGTCCCTGCGACCGAGTAGGATTTCACTATGAACTGGATTCTGTGGGCTTTGCTCTCCGCGCTCTTCGCTGCCGCCACCGCCATCCTCGCCAAGGTGGGCGTCGCGCATGTCGATTCCAATCTGGCTACAGCGGTCCGCACGACGGTTGTCGTCGTCTTCGCATGGGCCATCGCCGTCGCTCTCGGCAAGCATAATGAATTCCGTGAACTCGACGGCCGCACGCTGCTTTTTCTGGGTCTTTCCGGACTGGCCACCGGCCTTTCGTGGCTCTGCTACTTCCGCGCGCTCCAGCTTGGCCAGGCCTCTCGCGTCGCTCCTCTGGACAAGCTCAGCGTCGTCCTTGTGATCATCTTCGCAGCCATCTTTCTCGGCGAAAAACTAACCCCGATGGCCATTCTTGGGGGAGTGCTCATCACGGCAGGAGCCATCGTGATGACTCTTGCCTGAGCGGCTGAGGATTCTTCGTCGCAAGAAAACAAATCCGGCTACCGCATGAGCGGCAGCCGGACGGTTTCCTTCATTCGGTGACGGACTACGCCGGTGCCGGCGATCCTTCCGAGAACCCCGGTCCGCGACCCGATTCCGGCTTCAGCACCGCCGGAGCGCTCGGGCTACCCGGGTCACTGGGGGAGGCAAGCGTGGAGCGCATCGGCGGCAAATCCTTGCCTTCGATCAACATACGCACCTCTTCGGCGTCGATCGTCTCCCGCTCCAGCAGAGCCGCCGCAATCCGGTGCATCGCGTCTCGGTGGGAGTCCAGAATGGAGTACGCCGACTGGTAGGCCTCGTCGATCAGACGACGAACCTCCTGGTCGATTTGCCGCGCTGTCTCTTCGGAGAAATCCCGATGCTGCGCAATCTCCCGGCCCAGGAAGATCTGCTCTTCCTTCTTGCCGAAGGTCAGCGGTCCCAGTCTGCTCATGCCGTACTCGCAGACCATGCGCCGTGCCAGGTCGGTTGCCATCTCAATGTCGCTACCGGCGCCGGTGGACATCTGTCCGAGGAAAATCTCCTCGGCCACGCGGCCGCCGTATGCCGTCGCCAGCCGAGTCTCCAGGTACTCACGCGTGTAGTTGTGGCGGTCGCCCGGCAGATACACCGTAACACCCAGCGCCATGCCGCGCGGAATAATCGTCACTTTGTGGATCGGATCCGTGTGGTCGCGCAGCACCGACACCAGAGCGTGGCCGGCCTCATGATATGCCGTTACCTTCTTCTCCTCGTCGGTCAGCAGCATAGACTTGCGTTCGGCGCCCATCAGCACCTTGTCCTTGGCCAGTTCGCAGTCGTACATCGTCACCTGCTTGCGATTGGCACGCGCGGCGGTCAGCGCCGCCTCGTTTACCATATTTGCCAGGTCCGCGCCGCTGAAGCCCGGCGTCCCGCGTGCCAGCACATTCAGGTTCACGTCGTCTGCAACAGGCACTTTCTTGATGTGTACGCGCAGCACCTCTTCGCGTCCGCGCACATCGGGCAACCCCACCACCACGCGCCGGTCAAAGCGCCCCGGGCGCAGCAGCGCCGGATCGAGCACGTCGGGCCGGTTGGTCGCCGCCACCAGGATCACACCGTCGTTGGACTCAAAGCCGTCCATCTCAACCAGCAGCTGGTTGAGCGTCTGCTCGCGCTCGTCATGTCCGCCGCCGAGGCCCGCGCCGCGATGCCGACCAACGGCGTCGATCTCGTCGATAAAAATGATGCACGGTGCATTCTTCTTGCCCTGCTCGAAGAGGTCGCGGACGCGACTCGCGCCCACGCCAACAAACATCTCCACAAAATCCGATCCGGAGATGGAGAAGAACGGCACATTGGCTTCGCCGGCCACGGCGCGCGCCAGCAGTGTCTTACCCGTTCCCGGAGGCCCCACCAGCAGCACACCCTTGGGAATCCGTCCACCCAGCTTCTGGAAGCGCTGCGGTTCGCGCAGATACTCGATAATCTCCTTCAGCTCTTCCTTGGCCTCGTCCACGCCGGCCACATCCTTAAAGGTGATCTTCTTCTGCTGCAGCGAGAGCAGTCGCGCCCGGCTCTTGCCGAACGACATCGCCTTGTTGCCGCCCGCCTGCATCTGCCGCATCAGGAAAAACCAGATGCCGAGGATCAGAACCAGTGGTCCCACGTTCATGAGGATCGGCCACAGCAGGCTGCCCTGTGCGTCCTTGATCGTGGTGGAAACCTTCGCATCGTTCAGCTGCGTGAACATGTCCGGGTAGTTCGTTGGCACTGTCGTATGGAACTGCGCCAGATCCTTGCCTTCGCCCTTCAGGTGGCCGTGGACTTCCATCCCCTGCACCACAACGTCGTTCACCTGACCAGCCTTCACCTTATCCAGAAAGGTCGAGAAGGGCAGGTCCTGCTCTTTGGCCCCCATCACCGCGCTCTGCCGCACCACGCCAAACAGCAGCACCAGACAGATGATGATGAATGCCCAGAACATGATTGTCTTAACGGTTGAGTTCACCGGGACTCCTTTTTCTGCGCCGACCGGCGGAGCTTTGCCAGTCGCTTGTATCTTGTTGGACGCTTATCTTTGGTCAAAAGTGGCAAAAACATCCGATGTTCCAACCGATTTGCGTCAATTTTCAGAGACACTTATGCAGCTTCCTGATTGTACCCTGTTTTGTCATCCCTCTCGGACGCAAGTTCCCCTTGTCGGCCAAATTCGGGACAAGATGCGCTGGACAAACGAGGTGCTGGGCAAGACGACGCCGAGAGAAGCCCAGGTACAACCGGCCAGGTCGAACAGGGCCGCAATCCAGCCGAGATACGCCACCTCAGTCGCACCGCGTCGCCGATACCCTCCGTCCTGATTCCACGTCCACTCCCTGCATCCAAACAACCTCTCCTCCGCACTCCATCACCAGCCAGGCCGCCCGCTCGCTCCCCGTCACCTTCATACGTTCCAGGACTTCTTTCACTTTTTTCGGGCCGCTGGAGTGGCGCAGCCGTACGCGGTCTCCCGCGCGCCAGGGTCGCACGACCGCTTCGGCCGGATCCCCCCCTTCGATCCGGAACCGCCATCCATGCGCTTCCGCCTCGCCCGGCACCGCAAACCCGACCGGCCCAGCCATCTCCATCTCAGCAGTTCCCAGGCTCAGCCGCAGTTCCCGTGCTGTTCGCTCCGCCAGCAGCCCACCGGCCAGCGTCCGCTTTTCTCCCGCATGACCCTCCGCGGCCAGACTGCGCATCGCCTCGGTGGCCTCAAAATCCACCGTTGCGCCGGACCGTTCCGCTGCCACACGCAGCAGCCGTCGCTGCACCGCCAGCGGCAATCCGGTCAGGCGGACTGCGTCCAGTGCCACTTTCCCGCTGGCGGCTCTGCCACCGCCGCGCACCGGGTTCCCCGTCATCACCAGCAATGAGGCCAGACGCTCCATCTCGATCGCCCAGTACGCTTCCTCGCCGCGCGCCAACTCCGCCATTTGCGCCAGATGCAGCTTCAACTGCGGATTCCATCGCTCCAACTCCGGCAGGAGTTCATGTCGGATGCGATTCCGCGTATACACCGTCTCCCGGTTGGTGCTGTCTTCGCACCAAGGCTGGCCGTGTTCGCGTAGCCACGCTTCCACTTCCGAGCGTCGCGTGGCGAGCAAAGGCCGCACAATTCGTCCGCGTCCGCGCTCGACGACGGGGAATATTCCCGCCAACCCTTGCGTCCAGGCTCCGCGCAGGAACTTACCCAGCACCGTCTCGGCCTGGTCGTCCAGTGTGTGCGCGGTCGCCACTGCGTCCACCGCGCCGTCGGCCATCCGTTCGTCGAACCAGGCATAACGCAGGCACCGCGCCGTCTCCTCCACGCCATCGCCGGTTCGCTCAGCCTGGGTGTCCACGCGCTTCACATGCAGCTCCAGTCCCAGCCGAGCCGCAAGTTCCCGCACAAACGCTTCTTCGCCATCAGACTCGGCACCGCGTAGTCCATGATTCACATGCATGGCCTGCAGCCCAATGCCCAAATCGGAGGCGCGCTCGGCCAGCGCCAGCGTGAGTGCCACGGAATCCGCTCCGCCCGAAATGGCTACTGCGAGGCGCAGCCCCGGTCGCAGCAGGCTATGGTTCAGCTTCAGCTCCGGCTCCTGGACCTGTTTACGCTCCGGTTCCGGCGTTTGCTCTGGTTTCCGTTTCATTGGTATCGTTCCATCGCTTTATGCTCGCATCTCCAGCCAACCGCCTGTGTCCGCATCGTTGTATACTCCACTCGATATGAAGGTTTTCGTGATTCTTCCCGCTGCCGGAATCGGCACCCGCATGGCCGCCGCGCAACCCAAGCAGTTTCTCTCGCTCGGCGGGTTGCCCATTCTCATTCACTCTCTTCGCGCCTTTGCCGCGGTTCCGCGAGTAAGCGCGCTGTACGTCGCCGTGCGCGAGACGGAGATTTCCCGCGTACAAAGCCAGATTACCGAATTCCTGCCCGGTCATTCGCATCCTCCCATCCATGTCGTCGCCGGCGGAGACTCGCGGCAGGAGTCGGTCTCGAATGCCCTCACCGCTCTGCCTGCCGCACCTGACGATCTTGTTCTCGTCCATGATGCCGTCCGTCCGCTCATCGATGCGGCTACCATAGACCGCACGATCGATGCTGTCTTTGAGTATGGAGCCGCCATCGTCGGACTGCCCGCCATCGATACCGTCAAACAGGTCGAGCGAACCGCTCATGGGGCGCTGATCTCCTCGACGATTCCGCGCGAATACGTCGTTCTGGCCCAGACGCCGCAGGGGTTCCGTTGCGATCTGCTCCGCCGCGCCTTCGCAGAAGCCGCCGCAGACGGCTTCGTCGGCACCGATGAGGCTTCCATTGTCGAGCGCGCCGGTCACTCTGTCGCCGTCGTTCCCGGCTCGGCGGCCAACCTCAAGATCACCCAGCCCGCAGACCTAGCTCTGGCTGAGTTCTACCTCGCGCAGCGGACCTGAGCCATTGCCATATCCGCCCAGCATGGGCGGCCATTTTAGGCCGCAGCCTTGCGCCGGGTTTTTCCCTTGGCCAGATTCCGCGTTACGATAAATCGAGCGGCACTCCAGCTACTCCCTTTCGCGAAGGACGCAATCATCGGCATGGACAACAGAATTGGTTTCGGCTGGGACTCCCACGCATTCAAGGCGGGTGTGCCCCTGCGCATCGGCGGTATAGAGATTGACCATCCTGAGGGACTGGCCGGCCACTCCGACGGCGATGTCCTGTTGCACGCTCTTACCGATGCACTGCTGGGAGCTGTCGCCGCAGGGGATATCGGAACGTTTTTCCCGCCCGGGGATGCGCGCTGGAAAGATGCTGACTCCGCCATCTTCCTCAATCTGGCGCTGGAGGAGATACAGCATGCGGGCTTTGGCATTGTGAATGTGGACATCACTCTGGTGCTGGCCGCGCCGAAGATTTCGCCCATCGCCGGACAGATGCGCGAACGGGTGGCGGAATTGCTTTCGGTAGATTTGGATCAGGTGAGCATCAAGGCCAAGACGCCCGAGGGGATGAACATGGACCACGTGGCCCAGTGCCACGCGGTGGCGCTGCTCCAGCGCGTCCGCGACCCCGAGGATCTGCGCAGCATCTCTGCCGTCATTCAGAGCCAACGCGAACTGGAGGATGTCGTCGAAGACCTGCTCTCCTCTGTCCATGGCGTTCCGAAGCGCCGCCGCCTCGCGCCTGCGTTTGGGATCGACGATATTACGTAGTAGCCACTCCGGAGGAAGTTCCGTATCCCGGCAGCATGTTTTCCTTTGCGCTGCGTCTCTGGGATGTCGTACCGTGGCACTATCCTGCTTGCCGAGGTACGCTCGTCATGTATCCGCCAGATCCCACCATCGCGCACGCCGCCCGCCTGATTCTTACCGTGCTGCCGATCTTCCTCCTCATCGGCGCCACGGTCGTCGTGGTTCCTACCTGGTTCATCTGCAAGAAAGCCGGATTCACACCGTGGCTCGCGCTGCTCATGCTTGTTCCGCTGGGTAATCTCATCCTGCTTTATGTCCTCGCCTTTGCTGACTGGCGGGTCGTGCCCATCGACCAGCTTGCGTGGCCGCAGCCGCCGTATCCTCCGCCCTATCCGCCTCCGTACCCACCGTCGAATCCACCGTCGAATCCGCAGCCGCCTCCGAATCTTCCCCGGCCGTGACGCGCGACTTCCCACTGAGACGCTCCAAGCACGCCAAGTGCTAGCATGAAGGAGGCTCCCGCAACCGGGCAGTCCTCCGGAAAGCGATCACTCCTGCATGTCCCAAGCTCCTGATTCTGCTGTTCGTCCCGTTCGCGTGCGTATCGCGCCTTCGCCCACCGGCGATCCTCACGTTGGCACCGCTTACATTGGCCTCATCAACTACCTTTACGCGCGCCAGCGTAACGGTCAGTTCGTCCTGCGCATTGAAGATACCGACCGCACCCGCTTCGTTTCCACCAGTGAGCAGATGATCTTCGACTCCCTTCGCTGGCTCGGACTCAACTGGGACGAGGGTCCGGATGTGGGAGGTCCATACGGTCCATACCGCCAGTCCGAGCGCACCCAAATCTATCGCGAACACGCTGACCAGCTACTGGCATCCGGTCACGCCTACCGCTGCTTTTGCACCGCAGAGAAGCTCGAAGCCGACCGGCGCCAGCAGATCGCCGCGAAGCTGCCGCCGCGTTATCCGGGCACCTGCCGCGCGCTCACCGAAGAACAGATTCAGGCGCATCTGGCCGCCGGAACGCCCTCAGTCATCCGCATGCGTGTTCCCGCGGAGGGTTCAACCACCTTTACCGACGAGCTGCGCGGAGCGATCACCTTCGACCATCACAACGTCGATGACCAGGTGCTGCTCAAATCCGACGGCTATCCCACGTATCACCTCGCCAACGTGGTCGATGACCACCTGATGCAGATCACCGACGTGATTCGCGCCGAGGAGTGGATATCCTCCACGCCCAAGCACGTCCTGCTCTACCAGTTCTTTGGCTGGCAACAGCCGCGCTTCTGGCATATGCCGCTTCTGCGCAACCAGGACAAATCCAAAATCTCCAAGCGCAAAAACCCCGTTTCGCTCATTTACTATCGCGAAGCCGGTTATCTCCCGCAGGCCGTCATCAATTTTCTGGGTCTGATGGGCGGCGGCATGCCTGCGGATTTCAACCACGGCACCGAGAAGTTCACACTGGACGAGATGGTCTCCAGCTTCCGCCACGAGAACATCCGCACCGGCGGGCCCGTCTTCGATCTCACCAAGCTCAAGTGGCTTAACGGCGAATATATCCGCGCGCTTTCGCCCGACGACTTTTACGCCGCCTTGCGCTCCAATATCCTCTCCGACAGCTACCTGCGCCCCATCGCCGCGCTCATCCAGACGCGCATCGAGCTGCTCAGCCAGTTCGGCGACCTCACCGGATTCCTCTTCAACGACAACACTCATCCGCCTGAGTCCGTCTTCCTGCCGAAAAACCGGGGCAGGGAAGAGACGCTTGCCTTCGTTGCCGAACAACTCACCACACTGGAGTCCGCCGACTGGGAGCCGGTCGGCATTGAGTCGGCGCTCAAGCGATTGGGCGAAGAAAAGCAGTGGTCCGTCAAGGAAAACTTCATGCTGCTGCGCGCCATACTCACTGGCAGCACAATGAGTCCGCCGCTGGTCGAAAGCATGATTCTCTTCGGCAAGGCCCGCAGCATCGACCGACTGCGTCGTTTCCTGGAAGCAGAGAAAAAACGCCCGGCACCCAAAGGCTAAGTGCTGAGTCTCCACGACGAGTCAAGAAAGGCGATTCTGACCATCGCCCGCGCGGCTCTTTCATCGGGTCCGTCGGACCATCCATGCGCTGGCCAGCGGCTGCATCCCGATCTTCGGGTAGTAGCTCTCGGCCGCCGGTGCCGCCGCCAGGACCAGCGTCGTCACCTCCACCCCGGCCAGTCGGTGTGTCTCTTCCACCAGGATTTTCCCGATTCCCCTTCGCTGATATGCTGCGTCCACGGCCAGGTCGGAGAGATAGCAGCAGTAGGAGAAGTCCGTCAACGCCCGCGAGACTCCTACCAGCCGCTCTCCATCCCGTGCCGTCACAATCAGATCGGCCTGCCGCAGCATACGCTCCAGCCGTTCCGGTTCGTCCACCGGCCTGCGTTCGCCCAGCGTGGACGCAACCAGAACCCCTCGAAACTCCTCCACCGTCAGGTTCGGCTCGCAGTCAATCCGGATATCCATCTGTTCTCCAGCTTCATCGCTCCCGGCCATGCCATCACTCCGTCGGGCGCATAATCCGCAGCAGCGGATGCCCGTCAATATTCTCCAGAGGAAAATAAACCAGATGCGTCCTGGGATCGACCGCGACGGTATGTGCGTGTGGCAAGGTGATCTGTCCCATCTGATGCAGCTCGCGGCGACTCTCCCGAAGGACGGTCACCGTCCCCGACTCTGCTGCAACGTAGAGAATCCCCAGCCCTGAGTCGAAGGCCAGCACGTCCGGATCGTCGCCTACCGACTGCACGGAAAGCTCTTTCATCGTATTCAGATCGAAGACGGTGAGCGAATGATTTTCCTCTCCTGCGATAAAGGCCAGTCGATGTTCGGGATCCAGTGCGATGCCATGTGGATTTTCAATCCCCGGGAGCCGATACCGGCCCACGACCTGCAGGCTTTCGGGATCAATTGCAACCAACTCGTTCACCCCGTGCACGGCCACCAGAATGCGATTCGATCCTGCGTCGTACACGGTGTTACCCGCTCCTCCACCGAGCGGAATCGAGGCAATCATCCGGTTTGTCTGCGCATCGATGACCGCGTCCACTCCGCCGTGCTCGTCGGAGACAAAGACCCGCTTCACAGTTGGCGCGTAAGCAAGTCCATCGGGATAGACGATCGGGCCGCCGGAACCCACGATCTTCAAAGTCTTCGCCTCCACAGCGATGACCTCGTGCTTTCCGGTGGCTGACGCATAGACGCGATCGATCTCCGGAACTGCGATCACCCCGTGAACCCGCGTGAATCCGTCCAGATTGGCGGTCACCTGTCGTTTGGCCGTGCTGAAAACCACCAGATGATCCGCGTTCATATGAGCGATATAGAGACGTTCGTTCCCCGTATCCAGACTCTGATAATCGAAGCGAACGGCAGGACCGGGCAGAGGGACGTCGGCCACCGTTTGCAGCACGCTCTTTTTGAGGCCGGTTGCTGCCCCCTGTGCCTTGAGCAGGTGCGTTCCGGAAGACAGAATACATACTGCAGCAACGCCAATTCGTCGCAAAATCTTCAAGCCGTTCACTGTAAATTCCTTTCTTTTCCAGGAGAGCGTTCCGTACTGCTTCGCTTCCAGGTGGAAACAACACACTACAGAACAACCAGCGAGGAAGGAATCCACCAGAATCATACGCCGCTATTCCGCGCCAAGACTTCTGTGTGCTCACCGTCCGATTCGTATCAGGGCATCCCGCTGCATCACTACACCGTTCACCACCAGAGTTCGGAATTGCCGCAGATTCCAGATGCTTGCCGTCGGGTCGGCATCCAGCACCAGAATATCTGCGCGCCGCCCCGGCTCAATCGCGCCCAACTCTGTCCAGTGCATTTGGACGGCGTAGTTGTTGGTTGCTGCCGCCAGAGCTTCGCGCGGAGACAATCCAAGCCGGGTCATCATCTCCAACTCCACCTGGAGGGAGATGCCGGGGAGAGCGCCCATCTGTGCTGCGCCGCTTCCCGCCAGATAATGTGGATACGCCTCGAAGATGGCCTGGTTGATCGCCCACAGCCGCTCCGCCTGCTGGTTCGCGCGTTTGCTAAGTCCGGCCTCCAGCCATCGCTGCGTCATCTGCGGCAGTCGGCGCTCCCAGCTCGGTAGAGGATAGATCATCTCTCCGGTTGAGCGATCGGTCAGTCCATCGGCCAGATGTGGGTTCAGCAGCTGAGCCGCTGGCTCCGCCCACAGGTTGCGGTGATCGGGCAGCCGCAGAAAATACTCGCTGAAGGTTGGCATCAGGGCTGTCCGGTGCGAAGCGAGGAACCGTGCGTAATCGTGCAGATGCGGATCCATCGGCGGCAGGTGCTCGGCGTATCCGTAGGCTGTCCGCGCCGCCGCGCCATAGGCGTCATCGGCCAGCGGGGTCTGAAGCTCGTCGGGCACGACGCCAATCTCATACATGCCCATGTGCAGCAGCAGATCCACGCCATCCCTGACCCCCAACCGGACCGGCGTTGCCGCAAATACCCCATACGTGGCCATGCCCAGTGTACGTGCATGTTCCAGAATCCACTGACTGTTGGCAGCCGTCACCGCGGGGCCGAGGAGCACAGCACGCACTCCCATCTGCTCCAGAGCCGTCAGCTCCAGAGCGGTCTGAGCAGGAGTCAGCTCCGCCGGATGCGCTCCGGTTACGTGCAGAGTCCGGCTCCATCCAGGCAGCGACCGCAGAGGATTGTTGTCGTCGGTCGTTCCCACCGTCGCAATGCGGTAAATCTGCGGTCCAGGCGCGGCATGCAGGTCCGGCGGTCCGTCATTGCCTCCGGTCCGCGCCACCACTGTCGTCACGCCCATATAAAGATTGGCGAGCGCTTCACCCTGGCTGCTCATCGTCGAGTAGCCGTCCACCAGACCGGGCACCAGATACTTTCCCGTGCAGTCAATCACGGTCGCATCTTTTGGGATCTGCATCGCCGCGCGCGGTCCCACCGCCGTGATCTGTCCATCGCGAATGAAGATCGCTGCGTCGTGAAGATCGTTGGCCGAGTGTCCCCAGTTGCTTACGTCGATAATCGTGCCGCCTGCCAAAACCAGCAGCGGCGCCGACTGGGCCTGCGCGTCGCGCGCCGCCATCGCCGTCGGAGCCAGCATCGTCGCCAGCAGGAGAAACGCTGTCGCGCGCAACCACAGCAGCCTCACGATCGCGGTATCTACGCCGCTGCGGCCCTGCTTTTGTCGGCCTCGCGGCTCGTTCACCCGGCGATCCTGCGTTGCGCGGATTCCGACCACGCTACTGTGTTTCGTTCTGTCTTGCGGGAGATCAGTGCAGCCTTGACGCGCTCCAGCGCCGCTGCCGCCGTCAGCCCGTATCTCTGCCGAAGTTGATCCACCTTGCCATGCTCGATAAACTGGTCCGGCCAGCCCACGCGCATCACCGGCGCGCTCAGCTTCATCTCGTCCAGTGCCTCCAGCACTGCTGCGCCAAACCCGCCCATCAGCGCGTGATCTTCCATCGTCAGCAGGACCGCGCCCTGCGAGGCGTATTCCCGAATCACATCTTTGTCCAGAGGCTTTACAAACCGCGCATTCACCACTGCCGCGGAATATCCTTCGGACTCCAGCTTCACCGCCACCTCTTCGGCCATCGTCACCATCGGTCCGAGAGCAAAAATTGCCACATCTGTTCGGGTTGCGCGCCCACGCCGAATTACCTCAGCCTTGCCCACCGGCAGCAGTTCCGGTCTGGGCTTGCGCTCTACTCCGACCACCGTTCCACGCGGATACCGGATCGCGCTCGGGCCGTTGAGCGTGAGCGCGGTTTTCATCATATCGGCCAACTCGTCTTCGTCCTTCGGCGCCATCACGACGATCTCCGGGATTCCCCGCAGGTATGCGATATCAAAGAGTCCGTGATGCGTCGGTCCGTCGTCTCCGGAAAGCCCCGCGCGATCCATGCAGAAGACGACCGGCAGTTTCTGCAGGCATACATCATGCACAATCGGGTCAAAAGCCCGTTGCAAAAAGGTTGAGTAGATTGCGCAGACCGGCTTCATGCCCTGCGTCGCCAGACCTGCGGCAAAGATCACCGCATGCTCCTCGGCGATCCCTACGTCGAAGTAGCGTTTTGGATGGTGCGGGCGGAAGAGGTCCAACCCTGTCCCATTCGGCATCGCTGCGGTAATCGCCACCACACGCTCGTCCTCACGGGCAAGCTCCACCAGTGTGTGGGCAAAGACCTCCGAGTATGTCACCTGACCAGCCGGCTTTGTCTCGCCCGTCTCCGGATCATACGGTCCAAGACCGTGAAACTTTTTCTGTTTGTCCAGGGCCGGCTGGTATCCCTTGCCTTTCTGTGTGAGGACATGCAGCAGCACCGGCTTGTCTTCCCGCTTCAGAAACTCCAGCGTCTCGATCAGCAGCGGGATATTGTGTCCGTCTATCGGCCCGTAGTAGGTCAGTCCAAACTCCTCGAAGATCATCGACGGCCAGAGCAATCCTTTTGCCGCTTCCTCGGCCTTACGCGCCACGTTTCGCACTGCTTTGCCGCCCAGCCGCTGCAGCAGCTTCGCCGCTGAGTCATGCAGGTGTTTGTAGTGCTCGTTGGTGACAATCCGGTGGAAGTAGTTGGCAATTGCGCCTACGTTGCGGTCGATCGACCATTCGTTGTCGTTCAGGATCACAATCATGCGCCGCGTCTGCGACGCAATGTTGTTCAGCGCCTCATAGGAGATGCCGTTGGTAAAGGCCGCGTCTCCTGCCACCGCGATCACATGATTGGTCCCGCCCTGCAGATCGCGGGCTACGGCCATTCCAAGAGCCGCGGAGAGCGCCGTTCCTGCATGTCCAGCGCCGTAGGCGTCGTGTTCGCTTTCGGTGCGGAGCATGAAGCCATTCAGCCCGCCCGGTTGGCGGATCGTTGGAAACTGCTCCCGTCGCCCCGTCAGCAGCTTGTGGATATAGGCCTGGTGGCTTACGTCCATGGTGATCTTGTCGGTCGGGGTCTCAAAGACCCGATGAAGAGCAATCGTCAGTTCGACCACTCCGAGGTTCGGTCCCAGATGACCGCCTGTCCGCGACAGGTTCTGGATCAGGTATGCGCGAATCTCCGCAGCCAGAGGCTCAAGGTCGGCCATTTTCAGCCGCTTCAGATCCCCTGCCGAGTTGATCGTTTCCAGAATACTTGCCATGCTTGCTTTGCCCTGCTACTTCACTTTCGCTTTCGGTTTTCGTCTTGCGAACATCGGCGCGGGCACGGACCGTCAAGACCGGGTGTCGCGACCCTGCGCATCCAATCGAGTATAACAAGTCCAATTTTCTGTCATTTCTGCATCATTAAGGATTCCCCTGCTCGCACGTCTTCGACGTCGTCGAACCGGCCCGGACTTCCAACCGCAGTTCCATCGAAAGCTTATCCGTGATTTTGCTCCGATTCCGCCCTGTTTTTGGGCGATACTACTCCTTGGACCGTCAGGGACCATGTCCGCGCCATCCTCCATTCCGACGCCTGCCCGGTCCAGTCCGCTGGCCGAGATCGATCGCGCCGACAAACGCCCATTTGAAGAAATTCTCCATCTGGCAGCCATTCTTTCCGGCGCAGATTACGCCTATATTGCCTGGCAGGATGGCCCGCTCCTCCGTTTTCTGGCGACCTGGGGATTCCAGGCCGACCAGCAGGCTGCTCTTTCCACAGCCTGCTTCCGCACCCTGCATCAGAAGAAACCGCTGCTGATTCTGAACGCCGCGGAACACGAGCGGTTTGCTCCGCGGGGAGTTCCGCTGGAAAACACCGCCTGGTGTCACTCCTATCTGGGCATTCCCCTGTCCCCTGCGTCTGACACACGCCGCGCGCCTCAGCTTGTTTCCGCCGTAGCCGATCCCTCCTTCGTGGAAAATCCGATCGGCACGCTTGCCGTTCTTGCGGCTGAGCCGGGTCGATTCAATGGGCATCATCTCCCGTTACTCGCGGTTCTGGCCCGTCAGGTCACCGCTCAGGTCGATCTCCTGCGACAGTCCACCCAGCAACATCAGCTCGGGTACGAGCGCCAGCGTCTGGAGCGTGCTCTGGCCGTCGAGCGAAGCTTTCTGGCTGCCGCTCTGGAGTCGGTTCCCGCTCTGGTCGCCGTCCTGGACAAGGCTGGGAATATCCTGCGCTGGAATCGCGCCTGCGAGCTGCTCACCGGGATGTTGCCGGATCAGGTCGTCGGCAAGCCCCTCGTTGAATCTCTGATGATCGAGCAGAATGCACACGGCTGGGCCGTTTCCAAGGTCGCCGAAGCCGCCTCTGGGAAGGTCGTTGGTCCCTACGAGAACTACTGGCAATGCGTTGACAGCGCTCCGCGCCGCATTCAGTGGACGCTCCGTCCGCTGCCCGATGCTGCCACCGGCCACAACCATGCCGCTCAGTTCCTGCTCTTCACTGGCCGCGAGGTCACCGACCAGCGCGTCGCTGAAATGGCCCTGCTTTCCATGGAAGCTCGCTATCGACACGTTGTCGAAAGCAGCCTGTCGTTCATCTTCACCACCACTCTGGATGGACGCATTACATCACTGAACTCCATCACCGCGGTCAGTCTGGGGTATACGGTGGAGGAGCTTACCGGGAAACCGCTCAGCGACGTCCTCGCCCCGCTTGGAAGGAAGCTCTTCGCCGAATCCCTCCAGACCCTGCCGGAGTCCGGCGATTTTCACAGTATTATCCCAATGCTGCGCAAAGACGGCTCCGAGCGCAGCATCGAGTTCTCCAGCCGACGCATGGACATGCCGGGCATGCCATCCTTCATCCTCACCCACGGCATCGATGTCACCGACCAGCTTGTCACCGAAGACCAGCTCCAGCTCGTTCGACGCCAGCAGGAGCTCATCCTTGCCGCGGTCGGCGACGGCATCTACGGCATGGACCTTGATGGGCGCTTCACCTTCGTCAATCCCGCCGCCGCCCGAATGCTTGGCTCAACTCCCGAGCAACTCGTCAGCCGGCCTGTCCACGACGCGATCCACCACCATCACGCCGACGGCTCCATTCACTCCGCCTCCAACTGCGCCATCCTCAAAGCCCTGGAGCGCGGCGAAGGCATCCGCATCCGTGACGATGTCTTCTGGCGCGCCGACAACACCAGCTTCCCCGTTGAGTATGTTGCAACGCCGATCCTCGACGAAGGCGAGATCGCCGGCATGGTCGTCGCCTTCCAGGACGTCGCTGAACAGCGCCGCCTCGACCGCATGAAGGACGAGTTTATCTCCACCGTCAGCCACGAGCTGCGTACACCGCTCACCTCGCTTCGCGCCTCGCTCGGACTCATTGCCTCCGGGGCACTCGATAAACGCCCTGAAAAACAGAAACAGATGGTCGAGGTTGCGCTCGGTAACTCCGACCGCCTCATCCGTCTGGTCAACGACATCCTTGACTTCGATGCGGGTGAACGCGGCGGAGTGGAACTCGATCGCAAAGTGATTCCGGCCAACGACCTGCTGCGTCGTGCCTCGGATATTGCTCACGAAGCCGCCGGCCGCGTTGGCATTTCCTTCCGCTTCGACGCGCCCGGACATACCGTTTATGCTGACGAGGAGCGAATCGTCCAGGTTCTCACCGAACTGATCCACAACGCGATCAAGTTCTCGCCACCGCACACTGTCATTCGGCTCTCCGCCGAGCAGTTTGCCTCCGATCAGGTCAAGCTCACCGTCTCAGATCAGGGTCGCGGCATCCCTGAGGACAAGCTGGAATTCATCTTTGAGCGCTTCCGCCAGGGCGACGCCTCCGACACACGCGACCTGGGAGGAACCGGCATGGGGCTTGCCCTCTGCCGTCAGATCATCCGCCAGCACGGCGGACGCATCTGGGTGGAGAGTGCACCAGGCAAAGGCAGCAGCTTCCAGTTCACCCTCCCCGCCGGTTCCAATGCCCCACCGGCAGAATAACCCTGCTCACCTGCAAAAGCTGCGACTCGCACGGAACGCACACTCGGACCGCTGCGGGCTGATAATCTAGACGAGGCAATCGAATCTGTCCCTGCTGCGTCTATCCGGAAGCGACCGGCTTTCGGTCTCCGCCGCATTCTTTCGAGGAGTCTCTGGGTGAAGCTTCTGTCTCTTGTGTTCGTGGTGTCTTTGGTTTTCTCGTGTGCGGCCCTAGGCCAGTCATCTTCGTCGTCTTCGTCGTCTTCACCTTCCTCGTCGCATTCGACGCTCAGTGCGCTGCCTGAGGCTCCCAAGCCTGTCGATCACTTCGACCTTTACGTCGGCGCGGCGTACTCTTCGGCCAACCAGGTCAAAAGCTCCTCGGCACTCGTCGGCGGCACGGTCGCCCTGGACGGCAAGCTGAAGCCATGGTTCGGGGGCACCGTCGATTACGGTTACTACGGATTCGGGTACGGCCTCGTCAAGCCCACGATGTACACCATGCTTGCCGGTCCGGCTTTCTTTCTCAGTCAAGGCAAGTACGAAGGTTATGTCCACGTGCTCTTCGGACTCGCCCATACCGGCGGCGTCGGAGCTACGCCAAACCTCGCCTATGCCTACGCCATCGGCGGCGGCATGCAGTATGACATCAATCGACGCTTTGCCGTGCGTCTTGCCGGCGACGGCATCTTCTCCGCCTTCGCCATCGATCCCCTTCGCCTCGGTTACTCCCAGAATATGCGTGTGAATCCCCGCGCGACTGGCGGCATCGTCTACCACTTCTGATTCGCAACCTCACCTCGTGACGAAGAACAGGGAAACGGGCATCGCATTCGCCGATGTCCTTTTTGCTCTTGACGCGAGCCGTTGCTAGGCAAGGAGTCCTCTGCCCGCGTATGCTTACCTGCGGTCCGAGGGCGGTGCAATCACCGGCTTTGAAAACCGGTGCCGGAGATATCTTTCCAAGCGGCAACCGGCTCAGCGGCGATGGAAGATGCCCGGAGAGATTTCCAGTTATACGGAGGCCGCAGTGCCACAGATTCGAATCATCACTCCATTGATCCGCAGCATCGTCGTTTTGCCTGCCCTGGTTCTTGCGTTCGTTCTTCCGCTTTCTGCTCCTGCTCAATCCGGCACGCAGGACCAGCAGAGACAGGCGCGCATCGATCAGGCCATTCAGCAGACCATCCAGAAGCTCACCCTGGAGGAAAAGATCACGCTGCTCTCCGGTTCGCGCATGATGGAGTCTGCGCCCATACCGCGACTGGGCATTCCCGCCCTCCGCATGAGCGATGGTCCGGTCGGCGCGCACATTCCGCCGCCCTCTACGGCCTTTGCCGCAGGCATTGGACTGGCTGCAAGCTGGGACCGCGATCTTGCCCATCGCATAGGAGTCCAACTCGGGCGCGATGCGCGTTCGCGCGGAGCCAGCTTCCTGCTCGGGCCTGGGGTCAACATCTATCGCGCGCCGATGAACGGCCGCAACTTCGAGTACTTCGGCGAAGACCCGTTTCTTTCCGGTCAGATTGCCGTCGGTTACATCGAAGGCTTGCAGTCGCAGAACGTCAGCGCGACCATCAAGCACTACGTTGCCAACAACTCCGAGTACGCTCGCTTCACCTCGGACTCGATCGTCAGCGAGCGCGCCCTGCGCGAGATATATCTGCCGGCCTTTGAGTCCGCCGTCAAGCAGGCACATGTCGGCGCGGTCATGGACTCCTACAACTTCATCAACGGGGAGCACGCCACCGAGAACCCACACATCAACATTGACATTCTTCGTCATGACTGGCACTTCGACGGTTTGCTCATGTCGGACTGGACGGCGACTCACGATGGCGTGGCCGCGGCCAATGGCGGACTCGACCTCGAAATGCCTTTTGGCTGGTATATGAATGCTGAGACGCTGATTCCGGCAGTCAAGGCTGGCAAAGTCTCCGAAGCAACTATCGACGCCAAGGTGCGTCATCTGCTGGGCGTCGCCTATCGCTTCGGCTGGATCGGCCTCGACGGCACGTACCACGATCCGCTTGATCGCTCCATTCCGCGTTATAACCAGCAGGGCCGCCAGGTCGCGCTGGAAGGCGCGCTGGAAGGCGCGGTTCTGCTCCGGAACGTGAATCAGCTTCTGCCGCTTGACCCGGCGAAGATCACCCACATCGCGGTCATCGGTCCGGATGCGTTTCCAGCCAATCCCACTGCTGGCGGCAGCGGCATGGTGCCCACATTTGGCGATGTCAGCATTCTGAAGGGAATCAGCGACCGACTCGGGCTGAAAGGTCAGGTGACCTGGGATCGCGGATTGCCGAAGCTCACCGTTCTCGCGATGATGACGGGACTGACTCCGGCAGCCGATGTCAATCGTCCCGGGGTCACCGTCGAAACCTTTGCCAATCCGGACTTCAGCGGCAAGCCCACCGCCACCCGGACTGAGATGGCTATCAACTTCGGCCAGTCCGCACTTGCTGATCCGGATCTCGGCGACCTCATCAACACCATCGACAGCAATACGATGAAGATGTTCATGGGTGGCGGTGCTCCGCAGCATTTTGATCGTTGGACGGGCTACTATCACGCCCGCGCTGCCGGCGATTACATCTTGTTTGTGGAGGATCAGGGCAAATATCGCGTGCTAGTCGATGACAAAACGGTGATCGATCACGCGGAGATTCCACGTTTTGCGCTCACGCAGATCACGCTCAATCTGACTTCCGGCCCCCACAAGGTTGTCGTCGAAGAGTTGAGCGGGCCGCAGTTCGGCTCCGGAGTCCTGCGCCTGGGCATTGCGAAGAAAGGCACGCTGGTTACGCCTGCTGCCATTGCGCTAGCCAAGCGCGCAGACGCCGTTGTGATTGCGGTCGGCTACGATCCGAATATTGAAACGGAAGGAGCGGATCGCGAGTTCGAGCTGCCGCCTGGTCAACAGGAACTGATTGAGGCGATCGCCGCCGTCAATCCACACGTCATCGTCACCGTCACCTCCGGTGGCAGCGTCGATGCAACGCCGTGGCTGGATAAAGTCTCTGCTTTGGTAGAAAACTGGTATGCGGGCGAAGAGGGCGGAACAGCGTTTGCGCACCTGCTCTTCGGCGACGACGATCCTTCCGGTCGGCTGCCCATTAGCTGGGAGAAGAAACTGACCGACAATCCTTCCTTCTCGTCGTATTATCCTGAGCCGGGTACGGAGAAGATTCACTACAACGACGGCATCTTTGTCGGTTACCGCGGTTACGAGCACAACCACGTGCAGCCGCTCTTTCCATTCGGTTTCGGACTCAGCTACACAACCTTCCACTACGCCAACCTGAAGATCGCGCCGACGGGTGAACCGGGCGGATATTCGGTCAGCTTCGATGTGACGAATACCGGTGCACGCAGCGGCGCCGACGTGGCGCAGCTCTACGTAGCCGAGGATCACCCATCGGTTGAGCGCCCTGCCCAGGAGTTGAAGGGCTTTGTGCGCATAGAGCTGATGGCCGGACAGATGCGCCACGTGACGATTCCGCTGAATGCGCGGTCGTTTGCATGGTATGACGTGAATGGGCATGACTGGAAGGCCGATGCGGGCAGCTTCACCATTCACATCAGCCGCTCTTCGGTCGATCCGCAACTTACCGGAGCGATCCATCTTCCAAGCGCAATCACGATTCCTGTGGATGCGATGAATTAGGGGCTGTTCCCACTCGCCGGCTATCACTCCGGCAGAGGCAGTTCTTCGTCCAGCTTCATGGAGATCATGTCCTGCCGGAGCTGATCTGTATTTGAGAACGGGATCGCCTGCATGCCGAATTTGCGCGCTGCCTCCACGTTGATCTGTTTGTCGTCCAGAAAGAGTGTCTCTTCCGGCGCGGTCGCCAGCCGTTGCAGCAGCAGATGATAGATATTCGGCTCCGGTTTGGCACAGCCGTGCCGATAGCTCCACACATGGATATCGAAGTCTTGCACCCACTCCAGTTCCCGCTCGATGTTCTCCAGCACGGAATCGCCCATGTTGGAGAGAATTGCCGTTGTGAACCCTTCGCTGCGCAGCCGCTTCTGCCAGCGCACCATCGCGGTATTTTCGCTTGTCCACATGCGGGCGTCCCAGCGGTTGAGTTCACTGAGCAGATTGTCTTCGAGCGCAAGGCCAGCGTCCTGGACAAACTTTCGCCAGAATTGCATTCCGTTTAGATCGCCGCGATCGTATGCGTGACGATCCTTCCAATAAAGCGCCTCGAAGTCATCTTCCGTCATGCCGGTGATGCGCAGCAGCTCTGCGCGGGCGATCTTCCCCGGTGGCCCGCTCAGAACCATCCCGTAATCGAAAACTACCGCGCGTATGCCCATCCTCTCGCCTCCTCGTTTCTGGCCTTGATGGCCTTGGGTAGTCTCCCGGACCGCGTTGCAACGGCGGCAACCATGCGCAGCCGTCATGCGATGCTGAAGCTATGAAGTTTTCGCGGCGTACTCACTGGAACACGGAAGAGACTGCCCTGGCCCGCGCGCTGGCAGCGCGCCGTCGCAGTGCTCTGCCTGTGCTCGATCTTACCGCCTCCAATCCGACCCGCTGTGGAATCCGCTACCCGGACGATCTGCTGGAGCCGTTCGAGTCAAACGAGATTCTCGATTACAACCCGGATCCGCGCGGCCTTCGGCGCGCGCGCGAAGCTGTCTCGCAGTATTATGCGATGAAGCAGGTGGAGATCGATCCCGATCGAATCGTTCTCACCACAGGCACCAGCGAAGCCTACAGCTTTCTCTTTCGCCTGCTCTGCAATCCGGGAGATGAAGTGCTGGTGCCGGTTCCGGGTTATCCGCTCTTTGACTATCTGGCGGATGCGGAGTCTGTGCGGCTAGTGGCTGCGCCGCTCGTCTATGACCACGGCTGGCAGCTTGATTCCGCTGCGCTGGAAGCGGAGATCACTGCGCGGACGCGTGCCGTCATCCTGGTTCATCCGAACAATCCGACAGGCCACTTCACATCGAGCGCGGACTCCGAGCAACTGTTCGCAATCTGTGAGCGCCACGGACTTGCAGTGATTGTCGATGAGGTCTTTCTGGATTACCCGCTGGAGTCTGCTTGCGATGTTGCCTCTACAACCTCCTTTCTTGACCGCAACGCGCCGGTGCCGCTCTTTGTCGTCAGCGGCATCAGCAAGATCCTCGGTTTGCCTCAGATGAAAGTGGCATGGATCGCAGCTTCGAATGCTGCGACGCCGATAATGCAGACGGCGATGGAACGGCTGGAGGTGCTCGCGGACTCGTTTCTTTCCGTCGGTACCCCGGTGCAGGTGGCGTTGCCGCGGTGGCTTCCGCAAAGAGACGCAATCCAGTGCCAGATTGGAGCGCGCGTTACTGCCAACCTCAAGGCGCTCGACTCTGCGCTTGCCTCTCAGCATGTGCCGTGGGTAAGCCGACTGCGCGCGGAGGGAGGCTGGTACGCAATTCTGCGGGTGCCCGCCGTGCTGCCTGATGAAGAGGCGGCGGCACTCCTGCTGGAACGAGGCGTCTGGGTTCATCCGGGAAGCTTTTTTGCTTTGCCATCTTCAGGTTGGATGGTGGTCAGCCTGCTTACGCCAGCAGAGGAATTTTCCGCCGGCGTACAGGTGCTTCTGGAATCCATGGCGGAGATCGCCGAAAATCCGGCATGAAAAAAATCTTCGGAGCTTGTGAGGAAGAGGCCGTATGATGGGGAACAATCCCGCGCATTTCAGGCTGCGCTTCTACTTCTGCAATTTCCGGAGACTGCATGAAACCCGTCCGTTGCCTTGCCCTGGCTCTGGTTCCCACGCTCATCCTGCTGCCGCAACTTCTCCTTGCACAGGCTCCTTCCGAGACGCCGAAGCCGCTGGATGGCTATTCTCAGGCTGCTTCCGCCACAGAGCAATCGTGGGAGACAAAGTTCCGCACATTGCCGGAGCCGGATCACATTCGCGAAGATATGCGGATTCTTTCCGCGCGTCCGCATCACGTTGGCTCACCCTATGACCAGCAGAACGCCGAGTGGATGCTGGCACAGTTCAAAAGCTGGGGATGGCAGGCGCAGATTGAGAATTTCTACGTGCTGTTTCCTACGCCGAAAGAGCGTCTGGTGCAGTTGCTCGACGCCTCCGGTAAGCCTGTCTTCACTGCTAGTTTGCAGGAGCCTCCGATTGCGGTCGATTCGACTTCATCGCAGACGAAGGAACAACTTCCGACCTATAACGCTTACTCGGCTGACGGCGATGTGACCGGGCCGCTGGTCTATGTAAACTACGGAACACGCGAGGATTACGAAGAGCTGGACCGTCTGGGCGTCTCCGTAAAGGGGGCGATTGTGATTGCGCGTTATGGCGCTGCCTGGCGCGGCATCAAGCCCAAGGTCGCGGCAGAGCACGGAGCGATTGGCTGCATTATCTACTCTGATCCTGCCGATGACGGTTACGGTGTAGCGGATTCCTATCCGAAAGGCGCCGGCCGGCCTGCGGAGGGCGTTCAGCGCGGCGGTGTCAACGATACGGAGTTCCCAGGCGATCCTCTGACGCCGGGAGTGGGCGCGACAAAGGATGCGAAGCGTCTGGATCGCAAGGATTCGCCGATCATCACAAAGATCCCCGTCATCCCCATCTCATATGCGGATGCAACACCGCTGCTGAAGTCGATCGATGGGCGCGTGGTTCCCGCCGGGTGGCGCGGTGCGCTGCCCATCCCCTATCACGTTGGCCCTGGATCTCAGGACAAAGTGCACCTCAAGATGTTTTCCAATTGGGAGATGAAGACGCTCTACGACGTGATCGCGCGCATTCCCGGCTCCACGTATCCGGACGAGTGGGTGATTCGTGGGAATCATCACGATGCCTGGGTGAATGGCGCATCGGATCCTGTCAGCGGAATGTCTGCGGAGCTGGAAGAAGCCCGTTCCTTCGGCGAATTGCTGAAGCAGGGCTGGCAGCCGAAGAGAACCATAATTTATTGCGCCTGGGATGGCGAAGAACCCGGCCTGCTCGGTTCCACGGAGTGGGCGGAGACGCATGCCGACGAGCTGCGCCAGCATGCCGTGATGTATCTGAACAGCGACGGCAACGGTCGGGGCTATTTCTTCGCTGGCGGTACGCACGGGCTGGAGCACTTCATCGACAGCGTGGCCAGCCAGGTCATTGATCCTGAGAAGAATATCCCGATCATCGAACGTACGCGCCTGCTTCAGATTTCGCACGCCACTCCTGCCGAACGCGCTACCATCCGCAATCGCTCTGATCTCCGCATTCGCGCGCTGGGCGACGGCTCCGACTACGTGACGTTCATGGATTTCGTGGGCATTCCGTCGCTCAATCTCGGCTTCGGCGGCGAGGATCACGGCAGCCAGTATCACTCCATTTACGACGACTTCTACTGGTATACCCATTTCCAGGACACGACCTTCGTTTACGGACGTGCATTGGCTCAGGTGGCCGGCAGCGCCGTCATGCGCATCGCGGATGCCGAACTGCTGCCGTACAACTTCAACAACACCGCCGACACCGTCAGTATGTATGTCGATCAGGTGCAGCAGTTGCTGAAATCAGAACAGGACAAGGTGGCGGAGACGGATCGCGAGATCAAGGAGGGAGTTTTCAGCGCAATCAGCGACCCGAAGGCGCCCATCGCAGCTCCGAAAACTGAGCCAATACCGCCGTTCCTGGACTTTGCTCCGTTGCAGAATGGCTCCCGCGCACTGACGGACGCTGCGCAGGCTTACGAGACCGAAGTGAGCAAGCTGGAGGCCGCTGGCGGAACAGCGCTGGACGCGCCTTCGATCGATGCCGTGAATCAAAAACTGATGCAGACGGAACGTGCTTTTTTCCTGGCGAGCGGCCTGCCGGACAGGCCGTATTTCAAGCATCAACTCTACGCGCCTGGCGCATATACCGGCTATGGAGTGAAGACACTGCCTGCGGTGCGCGAGTCGATCGAGCAGCACAAGTGGCCGGTTGCGGCAAAGGCGACGGTGGACGTGGGTGGAGTGCTGCAGAAGGAAGCGGACGCTATCACGGCCGCTGCGCGCCTGTTGCCTAAGGCTGGTCAGTAGTCACTGCGGTCGGCGCGGAAGTGAGAGGTACGCTCAGCGCAGGAAGGGATTGTGCAGTTTTTCGTTGCCGATGGTGGTGGCTGGTCCGTGCCCGGCAATCACGCGCGTCTCTTCCGGCAGGTGCAGCAGCTTGCTGTGAATAGACTCCAGAATTCTGTGCCCGTCACCGCCGGGAAGGTCGGTGCGGCCGATGGATCCGGCAAAGAGCGTGTCGCCTGCGACGAGTATCCGCTCACCTGCAAAGTGCAGGCAGACGCTGCCCGGCGTGTGGCCGGGCGTGTGCAGCACCGCGGCAGGAAAATCTGTGAGACCCACGATCATCGACTCGCGCAGCGCCTCATCGGGCGGAGCGGTCTCCGGAGTTTGGACTCCCAGCCATCCCGCCTGCACGTCCATGCTGCGCAGCAGCGGCAGGTCGGCGTCGTGCATCAGGATTGGAGCGCCGGTCAGCCGCTTCAGTTTCAGCGCGCCACCCACGTGGTCGATGTGCGCATGGGTCACGATGATCTGCTTCAGCGTCACGTTCAGCCGGGTGAGGCTCTGCACGATGCGCTCAATTTCGTCGCCGGGATCGATCACGATGGCCTCGCCACGCGCGGAATCAGCGAGGATGGTGCAGTTGCACTGCAACAGACCTACCGGGAAGGTTTCAATCACCATGACTTCATTCTATGGTCTTGCGGGCTGCCAACGGCAGGCGAATCTTGACGCGAGCGGCAGGTCTCTGCTCTACTGCATTCACTATGTTTTCTATCTCCCGCATCGATGTGATGGGAGCCGCGATTCGAATTAGCGGCCACATGTTGTGCGCGGGAAACAACGCCTGATCGAAACCAGTGAGTTCTGGAAGCTTTCAAGCCACCTCCCGCAGCAGCGGCAGGTGGCTTTTGATATTTGCGGATACAAAATAAAGGAGTGGATATTTTGGAATCGGTAACCCTGAGCACAATCGAGGCTGCGCGCATCCGTCTGGGCGACGCGATTCATCTTTCGCCCTGTCAGCTTTCGCATCAGCTTTCCGAGCGTACCGGGCTGGAGATTTTTCTGAAACTGGAAAATCTCCAGCGCACCGGGGCATTCAAGGAACGCGGCGCGCTGAACAAGCTGCTGACGCTGAGCGAGCAGGAGCGTCGACGCGGGGTGATTGCGGCATCGGCTGGCAATCATGCGCAGGGAGTTGCGTTTCATGCCTCCCGGCTGGGGATTCGTGCGCAGATTGTGATGCCCCAGGCGACTCCGCTGGTGAAGGTGGTCTCAACACGCGCCTTCGGCGCGGAGGTGATTCTGCACGGCGCCAATTACGACGAAGCCTGCGAAGAAGCTCTGCGCCGATGCCAGGAACTGGACCTGACCTTCATTCATCCTTTCGACGATCCTCTGGTGATTGCGGGGCAGGGAACGATTGGACTGGAGTTGCTCGAACAGGTTTCCGATCTTGAAGCGGTGGTTGTTCCCATCGGCGGAGGCGGGTTGATTGGCGGTATTGCCTGCGCGCTCAAGGAAAAGAATCCGCGCATCCGCGTGGTTGGAGTGGAGCCGGAGAAACTGCCGTCGATGCTGCGCGCACGCGAAGCGGGTACGCCGATCACTATCGCACCGCAGGCCACTATTGCCGATGGCATCGCCGTGCGGCGCGTGGGCGACCTCACGCTTCCGCTGGTGATGCGCTATGTGGATGAGATCGTTACGGTGGATGATGAGGAGATTGCCTCGGCGATTTTGATGCTGCTGGAGCACGAAAAGACGCTGGCCGAGGGAGCAGGCGCAGCGGCGCTGGCCAGTCTCCTGCAGGCCAAGACATCGCTGCGAAGACAGCGAACGGCTGTGCTTGTCTGCGGGGGCAACATCGACGTGACACTGCTGGCGCGCATTATCGAGCGCGGTCTGGTGAAAGACGGCCGTCTTCTGCGGATTCGAGTCTATCTGCTCGACCGTCCGGGCGCGTTGCTGCAACTGACGGAGATTCTCGCGCGCGAGCGGGCCAACATCGTGGAGACGATTCACAATCGCGCCTATTACGGCGTCAGCCTCGCCGAAACAGTGATCGATGTTACTCTCGAAACGCGAGGTGCCACGCATATTACGGCCATCCGCCACGCACTGGCAGAGGCCGGATTCCGCTTCGAGCGTATCCAATAGGGAGAACTTCATGCTGAATTTTCGCTCGTCGTTGTCCAAAGCGCGCATCGGATCGCTTGCAATCCTGCTTGCCATCGTCGCCTTGTGTGCCTTTGTGCTCTGGACGACGCGCGCTGCGATGACGCATCTGCCGTTTCTGAATAACTCGGCGAACGGTACTGAAGGGAAGGCTCGCAATCAGACTCTGGTGGACCAGACGCCATGGCTGACGGTGCAGGCGCTGGCGCCGCTGGCCGTGACGGCGGAAGAGGAGCGCTATGTCCGCGCCGCGGAACGCCTGGCCGATCATGAAGTCGACCAGGCCTTCAATTTCGCGCTTCGCAAAGCAGATATGGAACAGCGGCAACTGTCCGGTCCGGCGCTGCTAATGGCCCAGAAAGTCACACAGCTTCAGAAGGTGGTTGCTCAGGATCAGGCACGAGTCGATCAGTTGAGCCATCCCGGTGGCAACTCAGGTGCGGCGAAGATTTCGGACGCGCTGGATGTGTGGAAGGCTCAACTTGGACTGGATACGGATATTCTGCACGAAACGGAGACAGCTCTTGCCCGGGCCTCGGGCGATCCACGAGCCGAAATTGAGCGCCAGCTGAAGGCTCGCGAAGCCACATTGAAGGACTATGACAAACAGGCGCAGCAACCGTTCGATCCGGCTTCGATCGCGGTGCGGCTCCATCACACGCTTGCCAGCCGCGTGGAGACGTGGTTCGCGCAGAGCAGTCGGCAGAAGGCCATACAACTGGCCAGGTCACGCGCATTGCAGGATGCGGCCACGCTGTCAGCCGAGTACGCCCGGTTGCAGGCGGAGAGTCAGGAGAAGGACAGGAAAGCGGATACACACAGTCTGAACGCGTCTTCCAGTGACGCGACGGATGCCCTGGCTTCCCTGCGCCAGAGGGCGGCAGTTCGCGAACTGCTGGGGATTCTGGACGATCGCATCCAGACCGAGAAGCGACTTGCGGAGACCTATCGCGAGTGGGGCGATCAGGTAGAGCTTCAACACGGAATTCTTCTGCACCTGATTGCGGAGTCTTCGCTGTGGCTGGCGATGATTCTCATTTTCATGCTGATTGCAGATACCGCAGTTCGCCACTGGACCAACCTTTCGAAGATGGATCAGCGCCGTCTGCATACGCTGCGTGCCATCTCCGAGGTTGCCATTCAGCTTGTCGGCATCGTGCTCATGCTGCTGGTCATCTTCGGTGTTCCCGACCATCTGACCACCATCCTTGGCCTTGCCACGGCTGGCATCACGGTTGCTTTACAGGACTTTCTGCTGGCATTTCTGGGCTGGTTCGTGCTCATTGGCAAAGGCGGAATCCGCATCGGGGATCACGTGCAGATCGACGGCGCGACAGGCGAGGTGATCGAGATTCGTCTCTTCCGCACAACTCTGCTGGAGACGGGAAATTCGCCGGACAGTACACATCCGACGGGACGTCGGGTGACGATGCTGAACAGCTACGCCATTACCGGGCAGTACTACAGTTTCTCGACGGCGAACCAGTGGATGTGGGACGAGCTTTCGGTCAGCCTGCCCAGATCCGCCTCCACCTGGGAGCTGGCCGAGCGCATTCATCAGGTGGTACGCGAGGCAACCGACGCGGATGCGCAACTGGCAGAGAAGGAATGGCGTCATACTTTTGGTCCGCTGGCCCAGGAGCATGCCAAAGCCGCCGCGGAAATCCATCTGCGCCCGTCAGACGGTGGCATCAGTTTGCGAGTCCATTACGTGACGCGCGCCTCAACGCGCTACGAGGCTCGGAATCGCCTCTATCAGCAGATTCTGGAAGCTCTGGGTACGCCTGCCACTCCTCAGGCATGATCGTTCCCGGAAGCGCATTCCGGACGCGCTTTTTGCTATACTCAATCTGTTGCATCACTGCGGAAGTGGCGAAATTGGCAGACGCACAAGCTTGAGGTGCTTGCGCCGAAAGGCGTGGGGGTTCAAGTCCCCCCTTCCGCACCAAATCTCTCAGCGCGCATTTTCACTTGCGTGCGAGGCTTCAGAAAGCTTTCCATCTATGCATTTTCTGCTTTATGCCGTCATTGTCGTCCACGTGATCGTCTGTTTCTTTCTGATCGGAGTTGTGCTCATTCAACAGGGCAAAAGCGCCGATCTCGCCGGCACCTTTGGTGGTCAGGGCTCGCAGACAGCTTTCGGTCCGCGCGCAGCTGCGAATCTGATGACGCGCCTGACCAGCTGGGCCGCGGCCATCTTTATGATCACTTCGCTCTCGTTGACGATTCTTTACCTGCGTAACACGAACTCGGCCAACTCCGTGCTCTCCGGAATCAAGACCTCCGCACCGGCGCAAAGTGGCAAGTAGATAACTTCGCTCCAGTAACTGGAAAGACCCATCCACATAGCGCTGGATGGGTCTTGACGTTTCGGACTATTGCAGCGGGGAAGCTTACCGACTCACGGTCTCCGCATCCTCTACTTCCGGCCGCAGAGCATCCCATCGTTCGCTGCCCAACCGCTTGAAGAGTTCCTGTGGGGTGAATCGTTGGTCGAAGCGCAGGGTCTCTGTCGTTCGTTTGACGCGCTCCATCATCGAGTCATACGCGTGCACCGCAGCGCCGAGCATTGCATCGGAGAGCAGCACCATACGATAGCCCATCTCCTCCACCTGCGCGAGCGGCGCAAGCGGGCTTTTGCCTCCGATCAGAACATTCAGCACACAGGGGCCGTGAACACGCTCCGGAACCTCCGCCATCTGTTCAATATCTTCCGGCGCTTCCACGAGGGCCAGGTCTGCGCCCACATCCAGCGCGGCATTGGCGCGCGCAATCGCCTCCTCGAAGCCAATGACGGCATTGGCGTCGGTGCGCGCAATGATGACGAAATCCGGATCTCTGCGCGCCTCTACTGCCGCGGCAATCTTGCGAATGTACTCCTGACGGGGAATCACCTGTTTGCCGCCCAGATGGCCGCACCTTTTTGGAAAAACCTGATCCTCAATGTGAACGCCCGCCGCGCCGCTTCGTTCATACTCGTGGATCGTGCGCGTCATGTTGAGTTCATTTCCGTAGCCTGTGTCCGCGTCGGCGATGACCGGCACCTGCACGGCGGCCGAGATTGCATGCGCATTGCTCACCATCTCAGTCATCGTCGCCAGACCGTAATCGGGCAGACCAAGCCGACTGGCCGAGGTTCCCATGCCGGTCATGTAGAGCGCGGGAAATCCCGCAATCTCGACGGCTTTCGCCGACAGGCAGTCGAAGGCTCCCGGAGCAATTATCAATTCATTCTGTTGGAGAGTTCTGCGCAGTCGTTCGGCACTTGTTATCATCCATTCCTCTCTCTTCTCCGCACGCCTGCTGGCTGGAATGCGCGCTGTTGAATTTAGAATTTATGCGGCGTCCGGATGCAAAACAGCGCGGCACTTCACAGCGCCGAGCATCCGCACTCATGCTAAATAGACGAAGCAAGCTGATGCGAAGTAACCGTGAGGAAGAGAGTTATCGAGAAAAACTGCGTGAACTTTTCGTCACTTTCTCAGCTTGTTTTCACGATCAAGTCTACAGTTTTTTCCTGATTTGTCGAAGTTTCTCGCACGCACTCAGAAGTGAAATCCAAGCTCCGCCGTCATCGCGCGCGGTGTCACAAAGTGCGTGCCGCTGAAGGTGGAAAGGAAGTTGTAGAGTGCGTATTTGTTGGTCAGGTTCACAGCAGTCAGCTTCAGACTCCACTTGTATCGTTGTCCGCGGAAGAGATTATCCTGGCCGATGGAAGCGTCAAAAAGACTGCGTGGAGCAACGCGCGGCGGATTCTTGTCGTTGTCTCCGGTGCCAGGTGCGGGGATGTGCACGAGGCTGGAAGTGAGCTGAGAGGCCAGACACACCGCAGGCAGAGGACTCACGGGTGTTGCGCGCTGTCCATTGCAGGTCAATCCGGCTTCGGCCTGTTCGTCGGCGGTGAGTCCGCTGAGGATCACCGCAGGCAGGCCGTCCAGTGTTGTCGAGGTTGTTGCGCAGGCACTGTTTGGATCGTTGGACAACGGGTTGTAGCAGGGCACTGCGCCCGCTACCAATCCACTGTCAAAGCGCCAGTTGAAGCCGACCCACGGCCCCATCCACCGGTGCCACTCGCCGGGAATCTGATATTGCAGATGCGTCGTCTCGTTGTACTTCTCGTCATGATCGATGCGGAATGGCAATCCTGTTTGACCGACGGTTGCACCTGCGCCGGCTACCTGCGGTGGAAAGAAGCGTGCAGCGACGGAAGACATGACAACAAAGGCGGTCAGATGGTGAAAGTCAGGGACCGATGCGCGCAGCGCGAAGCCAGGAACCTTCGCGCTCTTCCAGTCGATGGGAAAGGTGATCGGAGTATTGCCCAGCACGCTGAAGTCAAACGCATTGTGCGTATATTTCCAGATATACTCACCGCTCAGCACGAAGTTTCTGCCGAAGGCCTGCTGAAGTCCGGCATGGAACTCATTCTTGAAACCGGGTTGCAGAGTTCCGCTCACGCCCGGCGTGCACAGCAGCAGCGGAGACAAAACCGGATTCAAACAGCCTTCGCTCGACAGCACCAGATTCTCGTTGAACGGTGACTCCAGCGTGCGTGCATAGGAGACACGCAGCACAGTACTGGTTCGGTTGATCTTGTACGCCAGTCCGATGCGAGGCTCAGCCTGGCTGGCGTCGGTCAACCCGTTGTAGACATCGCCGCGAAGACCGAGGTTGAACAGCCAGTTCCCGGTGGTGATTTGATCCTCGATGTAAACGCCGATCTCTTTCACGTCGGTGTGGCCGTTGAAGGTGTAGAGTCCCCCTCCACGCGTCAGGTCGTAAGGCCCGAGCACCGAAAGATAATTCGGGTTGGGAAAATTGTTTCCGCACTGGGTTGGGCTGTCGTAGCCTGCCACCGGATTACCGGCGGCATCCACGCACGGCGCGTTGTAAAGCGCATTTACAACTCCCAGCGTGTCCTTTTCATTCAGGAAGGTCTGCGCATAATTGCCGCCGATCTTGATCAGCTGGATTCCGCGCGTATAAGTCAGGTCTGCATGAACTCCTGCATTGGTCAGCGAGCGCGATTGACCGATCGAGGAGGTCTGCAGGTTCGGTGCACCCTTGTCAGCAAGCGGATTGTTGCTTGGGTAGTAGTCATACGCGTCGCGCCGCACATACGGACCGATATTGAAAACCGTGAAGTTGTTCAGGACGCGTGTATAGCTGGGAGCAATGTCGAAGGTGTTGATCTGCGAACGCTGATCGGCGTTGCCCACTGCGCCAAACACGGGTGCGAATGTTCCACCATCCGCGATGACGTTGGTAACGTTTGTGCTGTCATAGGAGTTTGGCGTCTGGAACCACGACCGGCTGTAGTTGAGGTTCAGATGAACATTGTCCGCCGGGTCGATGGTGCGATCCACGCGATCGAAGAAATTCTCCTCATTGCCCTTGTCGTGGAAGACGCGAAACTCCGGCTGATCCAGAAAACGGCCGGAATTCAGTCCGTCGATCTCGACGAAGTTTCCCCAGTTTTCGCCGCCATAGCTCAGATCGATTCCTCCGGTCGCGGATCCAAAACTTCCATACGAGTTGGTCACGCTTCCGGTCGGTGTCGTCACGCCCTGCCCGGAGCGCGTCGTTACCTGGATCACCAGCGCAGTTTTGCCACCATACTCGGCAGGTGGAGCGCCGTCAATCACCTCCATGGACTGCACGGAGTTCGTGGGAAGCTGATTGGAAAAGACCTTGCTCTGTTGATCGGTGATGGGCTGTCCGTCGATCGAAAAGGTATTGGAGGCATGATCGCCAAGTCCGTGAAACAAACCATTGGAATCGGCAGTCACTCCGGGAGAACTCAGCGTGATGAGCGAACTGAGCGACGAGGACTGGCTCTCCAGCGGAAGCTCGTTGATCGTCTTGCGATCCACGTCGGTGTGAAAGCTGGAGTCGGTTTCCAGCAGGTCGTCTGCCGTCACTTGCACAGTTGTTGCGGATGCGCCAATCTTCAGTTGCACGGTCACCTGTACAGCGACCCCGGAGCGAACATTCACGTCCTGCGTATGAGGGTCAAATCCTGGCGCGGAGACAGAGAGGTGATAGGGATTGAAGGGGAGGTTCGGAAAGCTGAAGGCCCCGTTGCTGTTCGTGGCGGATGTGCGTGAAACGCCCGTAGCCGGGTCTTCCACCCGGACCTGCGCGCCAACAACAATCGCTCCCGTCGTGTCCTCCACAACGCCGATGATCGAGCCGGTTGATCCCGTCGTCTGTGCGGCATAGGAGGCGCAATAAACGCCGATAAAAAGTATCCCTGCTGCAAGTTTCTTGGTTTGCGTTCGATTCATTCCGCTTGTGCGGTCCAGTTCCGCTTCCGTAGCTTCGGTTCACTGTCTGGTTTGATTCAGGATCCTCTGGCACGTTCCTCAATGTGTCTGACCAGTTGTAGTGAGGAAGCCTGTCTGCAATCGGAAATCTTCCGGATGCACTCGTTTGGCGAGCCAGGCTCCTGACAATACTTCTGTTCCGGAATCATCCGCGCGATCCTGCCCTGAGTGTCGATCAGTTGCAGCAGACGTGGCGGGGCGGCGGGCGTTTGTAGAGCGTGCAATGCAGAACGGTGGCAATCTCGTGAGGAAACGCAGCAGCTACAGATTCAGCGTGCCAGCTACTGGTCAGTACCGCAGCAGTCGATTGTGTCGGCGAGGCGGAATGCATGGCGACGCAGATTGGACATTGGTCCGGATTGCTTCCTGCTGGATGAACGTGGGCAGCTTGAACGAAGAGGAGCACTGCAAGAAGCGCGATGCAGCAGTAAGCGGCTGCACGAACCGCGCCGGAGCGGTTGGCAAGAGCCGTTGCGCATTGTTGCTTCAAAGTTCGCATCGAGTCGGAAGCTGGTGTCGCCAGCCTGTTTTCAGAATACACATACAAGGACGATTTCCGTCGATGTTTTGTTGCGTCTAAACAGAAGCGCGGTGGACTATGACGATCTGGCCCGCTGCCGAAGTTTTCTCATGTGGCGTCGCTCGTCTTACACTTCAAATCAGACGAAGCAGCAGGTTCAACTCGTCTATGGCTCATATGCGTCGAAAAATCCAATTTGTGCATTTGCTCCCGTTTCTGCTTCTGACGGCGTTTTCTGTGACTGCGACAGGTGTATCGATGGCGCAATCGGCTGCCCCCGCTCCCGATGCGCCGAATTCGCCGGTTGCCGTTCCGCCTGCTCCGCAGTCGTCCAAAGACCCGCGTACGCTCATTCAGACGCAGACGCCTGCTCCACCCCCTGCGCAGAATGCTGACCGTTCCCGGCTGCATCCCGGCGCAGCGCACCCTGTCAATCGCCGTCTGATCCTGACGGACGGCAGTTATCAGCTTGTACGCAGCTACCAGATCGTCGGCGACCGGGTCCGTTATTTCTCAGTGGATCGCGAAGATTGGGAGGAGTTACCAACCTCGCTGGTGGACTGGAAGGCGACTCATGCCTGGGAGCAGAACCAGAGTGGAGATCACGCACCAAGTCCCGCCGACCGAGCCGCTGATTCTGACGCCATGCGCGAGGCCGCCGAACTGGATCGCGAAGAAGCCGCGCAGCGCGCCGCGGTGAGGAACATAATGCCGGAGGTTGTTCCCGGCCTGCGTCTGCCGGACCGCGACGGCGTCTTTGCTCTCGATCACTTTGGTGGGCAGCCACAACTGGTGGAGCTGACCTCGATTCCCGGTACGCTGAACAGTTCGAAGATCAACCGCCTCCGCGCGATGCTCCCGCTCTCTGGCCAGCGCGACCAGATCGAGATTGACGGCGCGATTGCGCGCGTACGGCTTCACGATTCGCAGCCACAAATCTATCTTTCGCTCGAAGATAAGAGTTCGGTTGAGCAGGCACCGGCCAACGCCGTAACAGTGCCCACGCACAACGCTCCCGCCGTTCAGAACAATCCGCGTGGAGCCGCTTCGTCTAACTCCGGCTTTGCAATTGTTCGCGTGGACCAGCGGCGCGAGATGCGCATCATAGGCAACGTTCGCGTGAGCTCCTCCGGTCAGGTCACGCAATCGGAGAATGTTCAGCCGGTGACTACGACAGTGCTTCCTGGGGGGCACTGGATGCGCATCACGCCTTCGGCACCGTTGCCGGTCGGCGAGTACGCCCTGGTGCAGATTCTTTCGCCCACAGATCTGAGCGATGAGGTCTGGGACTTCAGCATTCACCCCGACGCGCCGGAGAATCCGAGCGTCATTGTTCCGATTGCGAAGCGTTAGGCCGACGCGCTATTCGCGCACTGTGATGCCCAGGGCTTTCATCTTCCGATACAGATGGCTGCGTTCCAGACCGAGCATCTCCGCCGCGCGGCTCACGTTATTTTTTGCCTCCTCGAGCTTTTTCAGGATGTACTCTCGCTCGTAGGCGTCGCGTGCTTCCTGCAGCGTGCTCCAGTCGCCAACCCGCATCTGCGCGGTAGCCCGTTGCGTCAGCGGGGGAAGATGTCGGCGCTCAATCCGCAGAATGCGAGGATTCAGAATCAGCACGCGCTCCAGCACGTTGCGCAGTTCGCGTACATTGCCCGGCCAGTGGTGCTGGTCCAGAACTTCAAGCGCTTCGTCGTCGATCTCCATGCGGGGCCGTCCGTACTCGCGTCCGAATTCGCGCAGCAACTCGGCCACCAACGGTGGAATGTCCTGCTTCCTCTCGCGCAGCGGCGGCACAAAAAATGGCACCACGTTGAGTCGATAAAACAGGTCTTCGCGGAAGTTTCCCTTCTGTATCTCTTCTTCCAGATCCTTGTTGGTGGCCGCGATCACCCGTACGTCCACGCGAATCGGCTGCGTCGCTCCGAGAGGAGTGAATCGCTGCTCGTCGATTGCGCTCAACACCTTGGCCTGGGTCTTCAGGCTCATGTCGCCGACTTCGTCGAGGAAGAGCGTTCCTCCATCAGCACGTTCCAGCACGCCGCGCTTTTCCATCGCCGCGCCTGTCTGCGCCACCGGATGCGCTCCGTTGCGATAGCCGAACAACTCCGCTTCGATATGTGCTTCGGGAATTGCCGCGCAGTTCAGCTCGACAAAAACGCGATCCCGACGCAGGCTTTCGGAGTGGATCGCGCGCGCAATCAGCTCTTTGCCGGTTCCCGATTCGCCATAAATGAGAACCCGTCCATTGGTGGGTGCCATCAATCGAATCTGCTGACGAAGCGCCTTGGCGGGAACGCTCTCGCCGGTCAGGCTGCTCTTGGCCGCAAACTGACGCTGGAACTCAAGATTGTCTCGGCGCAGCCGTCGCGCTTCCACGGCATGCTGCACCACCATCAGTGTGCGCTCCAGCGAAAGCGGTTTTTCCAGAAAGTCGTATGCGCCCAGCTTGGTCGCCCGCACTGCGGTTTCGATCGTCCCATGGCCGGAGATGATGATCACCTCAGGCCGCGTTTCAGTCGGCAATGCCTGTACGTCGCGCATCACGTCCAGCCCATCGCGGTCCGGCAGCCAGATGTCCAGAAGAGCTACCTCAAAAACCGCATCCTGCATCAGCGTCAACGCTTCCGCCGCGTTGCCCGCCGTGGTGACACGATAGCCCTCTTCGCGCAGAATTTCCTCCAGCGACGCGCAGATTTCAGCTTCGTCATCGGCGATCAGGATATGGCTCATCATGCTCACTTGGATGCGACAGCATCCCGTTCGGATTCGCTCCGTTTCTCTTGCGATGCTCCGTTTCTTTCCATGCCATCGGTCACTTCCGTCACCGGCAGACAGAGCAGGAAGCGCGCTCCCTTGGGTGTGTTGGATTCAGCCCGAATGGAGCCATGATGATCCTGCGCAATCTTCGCGGCAATCGACAGCCCCAGCCCGGTGCCGCGTTGCTTGGTGGAGTAAAACGGAAGAAACAGCCGCTCGCGAATCTCCTCCGTCAGGCCAAATCCGGTATCGCAAACGGCAATTTCAACCTGCGATCCATCGGCTGTCAACGTGGTGGATATCGTCAGGATCTTCAGCAGACTGCCCTGCATGGCCTCGGCAGCATTGTCGATCAGGTTTGCCAGTGCGCGCCGGATCGCCTCTGCATCCGCCATCACGGGCGGCAGGTCCGGTTGCAGAGCCTCTCGCACCGCAATGCCATCCATGCGTCCGGCAAACATACCCAGTGCATCTTGCACAATCGCATTGATCTCGCATCTCCGCGGCTGCGGGGCAGGGAACTCGGCCAATGCAGCGAAGTGATCGAAGAGTCCGCGCACACTTAACACGCCGCTGAGAATCACCTCGCAGCATTTGCGTAACACCATCGGAGTTTCTGCGGTCGGCTTGTCCAGATGCCTCAGCATTCGTTCCGCCGACAACCCGATCGGCGTCAGTGGATTTTTCACCTCATGGGCGATGCGCTGCGCCGCTTCTTTCCACGCCATCTGCCTCTGCGCGCGCATCAGGTCGGTAGTGTCTTCGATCACCACGATGGTTCCATCGTGGTCTGCTCCCAGATCGAGCCGCGCGCAGGTCACAGCCAGGTGAGGCGCGCCTCGGCCGCTCTGTGTCTCCAATTCGGTTGAAGCTGCGCCCATGCGCCGTGAGCGTCGTATCAGTCTGCCAAGCTCCTCGCTGCACTCAGCCGGGAAGACCGCTGCGATGGGCAGTCCGGCGAGCTTGCTTTCCTCAGCCTGTCGGGTCAGCGCGGCAAATGCGCGATTGGCCATCATGATGGTTCCATCGTTGTCCAGCGTCGCCACTCCACTGGGAATTGTCTCCAGAATGGTTTCCAGCTCCCGTCGCCGCTCGTCGAGTTTGCGATTTGCATCCGAGAGCTGCTCGCGTGCACTTTCGGCAAGTCGGCGGCTGCTTTCCAGGTCCTGTGCCATACTGTTGAACGCCGCGACAAGCTCAGCCATCTCTCCGCTTGACTCCACAGCGACGCGCTTTTCCAGCCTGCCTTCGGCAATCTCGTCCATGGCATCGGCCAGCGCTTCCACGGGGCGTGTAATCTGTTTGGAGAGAAACAGAGCAAGCCACATGCTGGAGAAAAAGACCAGCGCCGTGATGAGCAGAAGCATGAACAGATACGTTGTTCGGATGCGGTTGCGCGAGCGAAACAACTTCCAGTAACGACTCGAGCCTTCGCGAATCTGGTTTGCCGCCTGACTCAAACCTGGGGGCAGCGGCAATCCGACGACCACAATGCGCCCGCCGGTCGTCTCGGCCAGTCCGGTCACGAACTCCTGGCTGCCCACTACCAGAACAGGCTCATCGGTGCGCTGCGCTACGGCCAGCAGATTTTCCGTGAGCGTTCCGAACAGCGGAGTCGGTTGAGAAAGTCCGTCGTCCATCCATGGCAATACGCTGCGCGCGGCATCGGCTGGAGGAGTCTGATAGCTGAGCACGGCCTTGCGGTCGGATGAGAAAATTGCTACAAATCCACCCTCCAGCGTGATGCGGCGCGAACGCAGCTCAGCCAGTACAGTCTCATCATCTTCATCCATCGTGCCGGAAGCTGCGATGGCCTGCGCTTCCAGCCGTGCATTCGCCGAAGCGTAATGCGCAAGCTGATAGACCACACGGACGGAGTTTTCGCGCAACTCCGATGTTGGCTGCGAGAACCATCGATCGACCGAGCGATTCATCAGCACAAAGCTGAACAGCACCATGAAGGCCGCAGGCAGCAGCGCGATCACTGCCGCGCCGACCACCATGCGTGTGCGCAGACGCGAACCAAGCGCCCGGCTTCTTTCGTCCAGATAGAGCTTGACGATGTTGCGCAGCAGCATGATCAGAAGCGCCATCAACGTCAGAAAGGCGAGCACAGAGGTCGCCGTGAAGACGAGGATCTCACCCGTCGTCTGCGGAGTCAGGAAACGGATACCGTTTGTATTGAATGCATTCAACGCCACCAGCGCGGAGAGCAGAACGAAGACTCCCGCTGCCAGCAGAGCAACCGTGCGCTTGCGTGAGCGTCGTCCCCGTCGGTACGCCGATGCGTCCAGCAATGACATGCCAGCATTATAGGCGGACAACGCCCATCCGCCTTATCTCACTAGCCGATGGCCTCGATCGGTGCAATCCATGCTCGATTCTGGGACTCTGCTACACCACGGTGCGTCAGCTTCCCGCGATAGACGTTCAGACCCTCTGCCAGTCCGCTGTCTGCACGCAGGGCAGCTTCCGCTCCGGACTTCGCAAGGCGCATTATGTACTGGAAAGTGGCATTGGTGAGCGCCAGAGTGGAGGTGTGCGGCACTGCGCCCGGCATATTCGTCACGCAGTAGTGCACCACGCCATCCACAACGAAGGAAGGGTCAGAGTGCGAGGTTGGCCGTGCCGTCTCCACGCATCCACCTTGGTCGATTGCCACATCCACGATTACCGCACCCTTTTTCATGCGTCCGACCATCGCCTTCGTCACGATCTTCGGCGCCGTCGCGCCTGGAATGAGCACCCCACCCACCACCAGGTCGGCCTCACGCGTCGCATGGGCGACGTTATAGCTGTTCGACGCCAGCGTATGCAGCCGCCCTCCGTAGAGGTCGTCCAGCTCCCGCAGGCGATTCAGATTCAGGTCCACCAGAGTCACGCGCGCGCCCATTCCAACAGCAATCTTGGCTGCGTTGGTGCCCACTATTCCGCCACCAATCACGCAGACATTCGCCGGAGGCACGCCCGGAACGCCGCCCAGCAGAATTCCGCGTCCGCCGCGTTCTTTTTCCAGATACGTGGCTCCCACCTGAATGCTCATGCGACCGGCCACTTCGCTCATTGGCGTCAGCAGCGGCAGTGTGCCTGCTTTGTCCCGCACCGTCTCATACGCGATCCCGATGACCCCGGTCTCCAGCAGTCGGTCGGTCAGTTCCGGCAACGGAGCCAGGTGCAGATATGTGAACAGAATCAGCCCTGGGCGAAAGTAGCCGTATTCGGCGGCCACCGGTTCCTTGACCTTGACGACCATATCGGATTTTCCCCAGACGTTGCCCGCATCGTCCACGATCTCCGCGCCGGCATCCTGATAGTCGTGGTCCGGGAATCCGGAAAGCGTGCCTGCATGAGTCTCCACCAGCACTGTGTGCCCGGCATCGGTCAGAGCGCGAACGCCTGCCGGTGTTACTCCCACGCGTGCTTCGTGGTCTTTAATCTCGCGCGGAACTCCAATGATCATCGTCAATTCTCCTGTGGTCGCATTCACCATTGTAGACGCTGCAACCGGAGTGTGGCTCGTCGTCCGGACGCTCGCGCGCCGCACTCCAGGTTCGCTGCCATAACATGAAAATGCACACGAAAATGCCCGAAGGCGCAACGCGCATTCGGGCATTTTTCATGTGGCTGGCTTACAGATGCTTCATGCTTTGCTGGCCGAGGTCAGCGCGCCCAGGTCGCTGGCGATGCGCTCTGTCGAGAAGGCTTCGATAACGTCGCCCTCCTTCAGGTCGCCAAAGCCCGCGATGCCCACGCCGCACTCCATGCCGTTGGTCACTTCCTTCACGTCGTCCTTCACGCGGCGCAGAGAACCGATCTTTCCCTTGAAGACCTGCTCGCCATCGCGCAGAATCTTCACCTCCGCATCGCGGCGCAGGACGCCGTCGGTTACGCGGCAGCCGGCGATGGTTCCCACCTTCGGAATGCGGAAGATGTTCGCCACATCGGCGCGGCCAATATAGTTCTCGCGGAAGGTTGGATCGAGCAGACCCAGCATGGCTTTGCGAATCTCATCCTGCAACTCGTAGATGATCGAGTGCAGGCGGATTTCCACATTGTCCTGCTGCGCCAGTTCGGCCGCCTTTCGTTCCGGACGCACGTTGAAGCCGATTACGATTGCGTTCGAGGCGGAAGCCAGCAGGATATCGCTTTCGGTGATCGCGCCCACGCCGGAGTGAATGACCTTGATTCGCACCTTTTCTGTCGACATCCGCACCAGCGAATCCGCCAGCACCTCGACCGATCCGGTCACATCGCCCTTGAGGATGATCGGCAGGTCTTTGACCCCAGCCTGACGAATCTGCTCCGCCAGACCTTCGAGCGAAACGCGGCTGCTCTTGGCCAGTTGCGCCTCGCGCTCCTTCATCTTGCGATATTGCGCGATGCCTTTGGCCTTGTCGCGGTCGGCCACTACAAGGAAGGTATCTCCGGAATCCGGCATCCCCTCCAGGCCAAGCACTTCGACCGGCGTCGATGGCCCGGCCTCGGTAATCGATCGGCCACGATCGTCGAACATCGCACGCACTTTTCCGAAAGTGTTGCCGACGATGTAGCTGTCGTTGAGCCGCAGTGTTCCGTTCTGTACCAGTACGGAAGCCACTGCCCCGCGCCCGCGGTCCAGCTTGGCTTCGAGCACAGTGCCCACAGCCTTGCGCCCTGGCGTACACTTCAGGCTTGCTACGTCCGAAACCAGGCAGATCATCTCCAGCAGTTGATCGAGGCCGAGGCGTTTCTTGGCCGAAACCGGCACGTACACCGTTTCGCCGCCCCACTCCTCGGGTACGAGGCCACGATCCGCAAGCTGTTTCATGACGCGGTCCGGCTGCGCTTCGGGCTTGTCGATCTTGTTGATGGCCACGATGATCGGCACATTGGCCGCCTTGGCGTGGTCAATGGCCTCGATGGTCTGAGGCATCGGACCGTCGTCGGCGGCCACCACGATGACCACCAGATCCGTTACCTTCGCGCCGCGAGCACGCATGCGCGTAAACGCCTCGTGGCCTGGAGTGTCGAGGAAGACGATCTCGCGCCCTGAAGCAGGTGAGCCTTCCTTAGAGAAGCGGACCTTGTAGGCACCGATATGCTGCGTGATGCCGCCTGCTTCGCCGGAGGCCACGTCAGTCTCGCGAATGGCATCGAGGAGAGATGTTTTGCCGTGATCCACGTGGCCCATGACGGTGACCACCGGGGAGCGCGAAACCTCAAGTTCGTCGATGTTGTCGCTTTCCAGAATCTCTTCGATCGCCTGATTTGCAATCTCGTCTTCATAGCTGATCACGGTGGCTGCTGCGCCGAAACGCGCAGCAACATCCTTGACCATCTCGGCATCGAGTGATTGGTTAACGGTGACGAAGACGCCACGCATCAGCAGCGTAGCGATCAGGTCTTTAGCGCGGATTTCCAGCTTCTCGGCCAGATCCTTGACGCTGATCCCTTCGGTGACTGTGATCTCGCGCGTGATAGGCGGTGGTTCAGTTCCCAGGTAAGCTCCGCCCAGACGTGGCGGCGGAACGAAGCCCTTCATCGGGCCTTCCTTGGTCTTCGGATACTGCTGTCGGCCACGCCCGCGAGCCGGACCGGAGGGACGTTGTGGCCGGGAGGGTTCGCCGGGAGGCGACATCGTCTGAGGTGCGCCGAAGCCGCCTGGACGAGGTCCGCCAAATCCACCGGGACGCGGGGCGCCGAATCCGGGGCGCGCACCGGGTCCACCCGGTCCGCCAAATCCAGGCCGGGTAGGATGCTTCGGGCGCGGCCCGCCGACATTCTGTCCGGGTTGATTGTAAGGCCGCGGCGGGTATCCGCCTGGCCCGCCTGTGGGTCGCCGTTCAAAGATTGGTTTGCCGCGCTCCAGTCCACCCTGTGCGCCAGCGGGGCGCGGGGTGGCCGGAGGGACGATAGGTGCCTTGTAGGTCGGCCGCGGACCTGTCTGAGGCATGATGACGCGCCGGACGGGCGCTGCGGGCGTTGCCGATGCGGCAGGTTCCTGCGGGGGGGGATCCGCGACGAAAGATTTTGCGACTGGAGACTCGGCGGAGATGGCAAGCGGGGTGGCTGGAGAGATTGCCGGGGTAGTGGCGGCTGCGACAACCGTCACTGAGCCTGCATCTGTGCCGTTCGGCAAAGCCTCCGGAAGGCTGGAAGCGACGCTCTCGGTTGCTGTTTTGACTGGCTTTGCGGCATCGGTCGCTGTGGTCGGCTCGCCTGCAGAGGGAGGCGTATGGGTGTCGGCGGTCTTGGCAACAGGAGTGGAAGCGGCGGTTGTCAACCTGCCATCCGTCGTCTCAGTTCCAGCCGATGGTCGAACAACCACCGTCGTTGCCGCGGGCGGCGCAACGGTGGAAGCTGGCTTCGGTGCGGCAGGTGCGGCACCCGCCGGTGGACGGGCGATTACCGTCTTGGCTGGCGGCGCGACGGCAATCGCGGGCGCTGCGATCACGCTCGGTGCCGGTCGCGGCTGTGGAACGATCCTGCGAGGCTCGGGCCTGGCCGGAATGACCTGGACAACAGGGGGCTGTGAAACAGGCTTGCTCGCCGGAGTGGCTGGCTTGGTCGGTGTCGGCGTCGACACCGGCACTGGTTTGCGGACTATCTGCTCGGCCTGCTGTTTGCTTGCCAGAATAGCCTTCAACGCGTCACCCGGCTTGGAGATACCCGACAAATCGATCTTCGGGCGAATCTCCGTCTCCACGCGCGCTCCGGCTGCGCTTGCGCCAGGCTTATTCCCCTTTTTCAGGTGAATCCGGACGCGCTCCGCCTCACCTTCTTCAATGGAGCTTGAGTGCGTCTTGCCATCACCCAGATTCATCGCTTGCAGAGCATCGAGAATCTGCTTGCTCTTCACTTCCAGCTCGCGTGCCAGATCGTTGATTCGAACCTTACTCATCCGCCTCTTTTCGTTTTTCTGCTGCCCGGTTAACTGTTCATCGCAACCTCACGGCTTCAAATGCCTGGTCACAGTTATTATCCCCTGAATTCTGACAGACCGGAAGAAGCGGACTACGCATCTCCCGAGCCTGCTTCTTTTTCTCCTGCTTCTTCTGCGGTCGACTCAGCTTCCGGCTGTTCGCCCGCTTCGGTGCCTTCTGCCGCTTCGGTGCCTTCCGCTGAATCGTCAGTGGGTGGTTCGGTCTCGGTTGCTTCCGTCGCGGATTCGGCATCCACGGCCGCGCCTTCGGCTTCAGCCGTCGCTTCCGCAACCGGCGCCTGCTCCGCGACCGGCGGCTCCGGGCGGATTTCTCCTTCGGCATATTCTCCGAAGTAGTGCCGCACGGCCACGCTGATCCGCTCCAGCGTCTTTTCGCCGATGCCCGGGATCTCTTCCAGTTGCTCCGGCGTCATATCTGCCAGCGCTTCCACGGTCGTGATGCCTGCCGCCACCAGCTTCTGCAGAATCGAGTCGCCCAGCTCCGTCACCTGCTCGATCGGCGTGGAGGGTCCGCCGCCGAACGACGACATCTGCTGCTCCACTTCCTGCCGCTTCTCTTCTTCGCTCTTGATGTCGATCTTCCAGCCCAGAAGCTTCGCAGCCAGCCGCACATTCTGGCCTTTTTTCCCGATCGCCAGCGAAAGCTGCGTATCGTCCACAATCACCTCAAGCTGCTTGTTCGCCAGGTCTGCGATGGAAACCCGACTGACCTTGGCTGGCTGAAGCGCCTTCTCGGCAAAGGTCGTGATCTCTTCGCTGAACTCGATGATGTCGATCTTTTCGCCCCGTAGTTCGCGGATGATCGACTGCACACGCATGCCTTTCATGCCCACGCAGGCACCTACAGGGTCCACGTCCTTGTCGCGGCTCATGACGGCGATCTTGGTGCGCTCGCCGGCTTCGCGCGCGATGGCGCGAATCACCACCGTGTTGTCGTAAATCTCCGGGACTTCGGATTGGAAGAGATTTTGCACCAGCTCCGGCGCGGCGCGCGAAACCAGCACCTGCGGCCCTTTGGCTGTGCGATCCACCTTCAGCAGCACCACGCGAATCCGCTCGCCCACGGAGAACGACTCCAGGCGGGATTGTTCCCGGCGAGGCATTCGCGCCTCGGCTTTGCCCAGATCGATGACCATATCCGGGCCTTCGATCCGCTTCACTGTTGCGGAAAGCACTTCCTTTTCGCGGTGCGCATACTCGTTGAAGACCGTATCGCGCTCCGCGTCCCGCACCTTTTGGAAGATCACCTGCTTCGCCAGCTGCGCGGCAATCCTGCCCAGCGGGCGGGTGTCCAGATACGTGCGCAGCTCCGTGCCAGGCTCGATCTCCTGGCCCACTTCCTCCTGCGCGTCGGTCAGCGAAATCTGGTTGACCGGATCAACCAACTCTTCGTCCGCGCCGAGCACCGTCCGGAAGGCGTAGACGCCGATCTCGCCGGTCTCCTTGTTCAGCTCGCCGCGCATCGTCTGCTGGCTCTTGTAGTACTTGCGTGTGGCCAGCACAATGGCTTCTTCCACGGCATGGACAACGATCTCCGGGTCGATGTTCTTCTCCCGGCTCAACATCTCGATGGACTGATACAAAGCGCTTGACATACGTTTCTTGCCTGTTCCTGTCTTTCTTCGCTCATCGGGCTGTGGCCCGTCGTGCGTCTTCAAACTTCGCCTGACGTGGAATGTCGCTTCGCCGTCAGACAACTTCAGTGCTTGTGCTTCACTTTCGAACCGCTAAATCTCCGGGATCAGGTGGGCGCGCTCCACATTCCGAAATGCGATCTCCACCTGCTGCACTCCCGTCTTCCGGGCTTTGCTGTTCTGACGTGTGGCGCTCAGGTCCACCGTCAATCCTTCTTCGTTCACGGCAATCATTCGTCCCTGCCAGTGGCGGTTGCCGGCGATTGGCTCGAAGGTCTGGACCTTGACCAGCGCACCGCAGAATCGCTCGAACTCCTGTGGAGTCGTCAACCGCCGGTCCAGCCCCGGCGAACTGACCTCAAGCGTGTACTCGTCTTCGGGGCCGATATCCTCCACATCCAGAAACGTCCCGAAATCCCGGCTGAAGGCGACGCAGTCCTCGTGTGTCAGCCAGCTCAGAAATTCAGGATTGCGCGCTCCCCCTGGCAGCGGTTCGCTGGAAATATCCTCGCTTTGCCGCGCAATCGAAGCTGCACGCTGCGCCGCGTTTTTCTCCAGATACACGCACAGCACGCGTTGCTTTCCCTGTGTCGTATACGCGAGATCGACAACATCCAGGCCCAAAGATTGAGCCACGCGCTGTGCTGCCTCCCGGGTTGTCTCAATTGCGAAAGCCATCTTCCTGAATTGTGCTCGACGTTCTGAATTGTTCCTGTCAATGCCTGCCCCGCCGATCTCTGTCGCCGGGAGTTTTACCGCAAATAAAAAGTGGGCTTTTGGCCCACTCCTCTCTCCGCGCCGGGTTGTAAAACGTCAAGCCTGGGCGGACAAATTCGTCTGCAACCCCAGTTTACACCAGTTTTGCCGAAAAATCGACGCCTCTTGCTCAGCAGGCAATCTCCGAGCGCCTCAGCTTCAATCCCTCCAGCCTGCCGAGCATGGTAATAGCGATGCGCTCTGGCCGGAAGAGTTCCTGCGCCATGCGCTGCACCTCGGTAGCCGTCACTGCCTCCAGCCGCTCCAGCACCTCGTCCACGCTGAAAAAGTGATGAAAATACATCTCCTGTCGGGCCAGGTTTGACATCCTTGATCCGGAGCTTTCAAGCCCCATCAGAATATTGCCCTTCACCTGCTCAATCGCCCGGCGCAGTTCGTCTTCGGCCAGTGTCTCCTGCTTCAGACGGCGGAACTCGGCCAGAATCAGCTGCACCACTTCCCGCGCTTTCTGCGACGACGTACCGGCATAGACGCACAGCGATCCTGTATCGGAGTAGGGGCTTAAGTCGGAGTAGATCGAGTACGCCAGGCCGCGTTCCTCGCGCACTGTCTGGAAGAGCCGCGAACTCATGCCTCCGCCCAGCACCGTGTTCAGAATCAGCGTCGCGTAGCGATTCTCGTCGGTGATGGGCGGCGAAGGCACGCCAAGGCAAATCTGTACCTGTTCGAGTGATCGCTTGTTGCGCAGCAGGATGGGCGCGCTGACGACAGGCGGATGTGCCGCAAGCGAGGGAGCACCCGGCGCAAGAAGGTGGAATTTCTCCGCAACCTGGTCGACGAATTCGTCGTGGTCAAGCTGCCCGGCAGCGGCAAAGACCATATTCCCGGCGCGGAAGCGGTCTTCATGATAGGTAAACAGCGACGATTGCTCAAATCCGCTGACCGTTTCACTTGTTCCCAGGATCGGCTTGCCAAGCGGCTGATCCTTCCAGAAGTTCTGCGTGAATATCTCATGCACCAGAATGTCCGGATTGTCCTCGTCGATCTTGATCTCTTCCAGAATCACACCTCGTTCGCGCTCGATGTCCGGAGCGGCGAAGATCGGATGCAACACCAGATCCGTCAGCACGTCAAGAGCAATGGGAACATGGCCGGAGAGCGCCTTCACGCTGAAGCAGATCGTTTCCTTACCTGTATACGCATCGAGGTTGCCCCCGATCGAGTCCATCTCCCGCGCGATATGCTGCGCCGTGCGCGAGCGTGTTCCCTTGAAAAGCATATGTTCGACAAAGTGGGAGATGCCATTCTGCGGCGCGTCCTCGTATCGTGAGCCGGACTTGATCCACAGGCCCATCGCCACTGAGCGCAGATGCTCCATCCGTTCCGTCAGGAGGATCATTCCGTTCGGCAGCACCGTGCGGCGAAGATTTCTCGGTGGATTCGGTAGTGTGGACAAGGTAGTCTCCCGTCTTGCTCCGCTGCTCTCGATTGTAGCCGCATGGTCGGCAGAGACGACAGGGAAGCACCGCAGCGACAGGCCGCCTGCTGCTATTCTGATGCGGAATGGCAGCTCGAACGGAATCCGGAAGCCCCCTCGACCACAGCGCGAGCCAGTCTCTGCTTGCGGTGCTGCCCGCAGAATTGCCTGCCGAGCCGCGTACCGAGTCGAGTCCGGAGCTGCGCGCCGACCAGGTCTCCTCGTCCACTGCATTTACGCCGGACCGTCGCTTGTTCGGCAAAACCACCGCCGAACTGACGACGCTCTTCGCCGGTTTGGGAGAAAAGCCCTATCGCGGGCGACAACTCGCCGATGCGCTCTATCGCCAGCGCTCGAATCAATGGCACGCCATGACCACCCTGCCGCTCAGCCTGCGCGAGCGATTGCAGACCGAGGGCTGGATGCCTGGCCGGCCGGAGATTGTGGAGAGCTTTCGCTCCGTGGACGGCACGGAGCGCTATCTGGTCCAGACCGGCGAGAACACCGTGGAAACCGTCTGGATGCCGGATGGCGATGACGCGGCCGAAGAGATGGACCCCAATCTCGGCGACGAGCCGCAAGTGACACCCAAACAGCCGAAAGGAAGAGCAGCTCAGCAGGAGTGGAAGCGCGCGACGATCTGCGTCTCCAGCCAGGTCGGCTGCGCGGTCAACTGCCAGTTTTGTCTGACGGCGAAGCTCGGCCTGCAACGCAATCTGACACCCGGTGAGATTGCCGGCCAGGTGGTCGCCGTGCTTGAACGCCAGCGTGTTGAGATCAACCGCAACCGCATCAACCTTGTTTTCATGGGTATGGGCGAGCCGTTCCTGAACTATGACCATTTCATGGCTGCCGTTCGCCTGTTGAAGGAAGAAGTCGGGATTGCGACGCAGCGGATGACCGTCTCCACCTCCGGCATCGTTCCTGCCATTCGCCGCTTTGCAACAGAGCCGGAGCGCCCGCGCCTGGCCATCAGTCTGAATGCGCCTAACGACGCCGTGCGCGAGTCGGTGATGCCGATCAACCGCAAGTGGCCGATCGCCGAATTGCTCGATGCCGTACGCGCGATTCCATTCAAGCCGCGCGAAAAGATCACCTTCGAATACGTGCTGCTGGACGGAGTAACCAATCGCCGAGAAGATGCACGCCAGCTGGCTGCTCTGGTCCGACGCAGCGGCCTGCCCTGCATGGTCAATCTGATCGCATGGAACTCCGGGCCAGGCATCGAATTCATCAGCCCGTCGCAGGATTCGGTGCTTGAATTTCAGCGAGAACTGCTTGCCGCAGGCATTCCGACCTACATCCGTCGCCCGCGCGGACGCGACATCTACGCGGCCTGCGGACAACTGAAGCGAACGATGGAGACGTCCGCCGCCGATTCTGCGCCCATCGTCGATCCGTCATCCGTCGCGCAATGATTCCCGAAACAGGCTCAGGATTTCCTCATTGGAAAGAGCCGTATCATTTCTCACTCTTCCGACCCGCGTCAAAGAAGACTTATCTTAAGCTGGCCTTACAATGAACTAAGAGAGTAGATTCCGACATGTCCCTGAATGGTTATCCTTCGCGTCCTGCGCGCGCTCACGGTTTGCGCTCGCTTTTCAGCATGTTTTCCAGCGATCTTGCCATCGATCTGGGCACAGCCAACACGCTTGTCTACGCCGCCGGCAAGGGCATCGTGGTCAATGAGCCATCGATCGTCGCCATCAACAAGAACACCGGCGAGGTAGAGGCTGTCGGCAAGGAGGCGAAAGATATGCTGGGCCGAACGCCCGGCAACATTGTCGCCATCAAGCCGATGAAGGACGGCGTTATCGCCGACTTCAAGGTCACCGAAAAGATGCTGAATTACTTCATCCAGAAGGCGCACAACCGCAAGATGCTGGTCCATCCGCGCATCGTCATCGGCGTGCCTTCGGAGATTACGCAGGTGGAAAAGCGCGCCGTCGAGGACTCGGCCTATCGGGCCAAGGCGAGCGAGGTCTATCTGGTGGAGCAGGCGATGGTGGCCGCCATTGGCGCGGGCCTGCCCATCACCGAAGCCTATGGCAATATGGTGGTGGATATTGGCGGCGGCACGACCGACATCGCTGTCATCTCTTTGTCCGGCATCGTCTATTCGCGCTCGGTGCGCATGGCCGGCAACCAGATGGACGAGTCCATCACCAATTACCTCAAGCGCAAATATAACCTGCTGATCGGCGAGCGTACCGCCGAGCAGATCAAGATCGAGATCGGTTCGGCCTATCCTCTGGACAAGCCGCTGACGATGGAGATCAAGGGGCGCAACCTGATTGAAGGCGTGCCGAAGACGATTGCCATCGACGACAGCGAGATTCGCGAGTCGCTTGCCGAGTGCATTGCCGTCATCATGAATGCCATTCGTGTGGCGCTTGAGCGTACACCTCCGGAGCTTTCCGCCGACATCTCCGACCGGGGTATTGTTCTGACCGGCGGCGGCGCGCTCATCAAGAATCTGGATAAGCGTATCCGCGAAGAGACCGGTCTGCCGGTTTCCGTTGCGGATGATCCGTTGGCCTCGGTCGTGCTCGGCACCGGGAAGATGCTCTCCGACTTCCGGCTGCTGCGCAAGATCAAGATTGACTGATGCAGCACCGCGTCGCGGCAGGTGCGATGCGGTTTGCTTGCATTTCACAGGCGTATATTCTGGGGTTGCGGTCCGAACTTTTGGGCTGTTCGCTCCAGAAACCCGGGAACGCATCACTTCCGCACGGCAAGCGCGGTCAAGAGCACGGATGGAATCGTTTTTCAGCCGACACCGGAACCTGATTGTCCTGCTGGCCGTGCTATTGGCGCAGATCATCGGGCTTGCGGTGCAAGTCCGCCGTCCGGCGCGCGGCATGGCCGCTGCCGCACAGACGTCGAATCCGGACACGATGCAACGCGGGGACTCTCGCTCCGTGATGCTGCTACGCTTGTGGGCGGCTGATATCGTCACGCCGCCTGAGCGGCTCTTCCATGCTGTCGACCAGGAGGCAGTGCAACTCTGGTCCGGTTATCTGGACCTCGTCCACCTGCGCGCGCAGAATTTGCAGTTGCAGCAGACGATCGATTGGCTGCGGCTGGAGCAGGCGATGTTGTCGGAGGATGCGCGTCAGGGGCAGCGGTTGCAGTCGCTGCTGCATTTTCAGCAGAGTTATCCCGGAAAGACGCTGGCCGCGCAGGTGATCGGCACCAGCGGAAACCTCCAGTCGCATCTGCTTTTCATCGACAAAGGTTCCGCCGACGGCGTGCGGACCGACATGGCGGTCATCAGCGCGGATGGGATTGTCGGCAAGGTGCGTGATGTCTTTCCGCACACCGCGCAGGTGCTGATGATCAACGATCAGACCAGCGGTGCCGGTGTGATTCTGGAGAAGACGCGTATTCGCGGCATCCTGCGCGGCGATGCCGACGGACGGACGGAGATCGTTGGAATCCTGGCGGATTCCCGCATCCAGCCCGGCGAGCAGGTGCTCACCGCTGGCGGCGATCAGATTTTCCCGCGTGGACTTGCTGTTGGGACGGTAACCGGCGTAGTCCGCGACCCGGACCGAAGCGCATTTATCGATGTGATCCTCAAGCCCGCTGCGTTGCTCGATCGCCTGGATGAAGTACTGGTCCTCACGGATATCCAGTCGCAACTGCCATCCGCGCTGCAAAGCGATCTGGCGCAGAGTCAGGCCGAGCAGGGTCAAGCCGCCTCGGCGGAGCTGGCTCGCGAACAGGCGCGGCGCAAGGCCGCCGAAGAGATGGCCGAGCGGCTGCCCGGATGGCAGCAGCCAGTCACGCCAGCCAATGCACAAGGGGCAGGCGGCACGCAGCCTGCCGCGCCACCTGCACCAAAGCCGATTCCGGCCTTGCATCCGGACCGCTTTTCCCCCGGATACGATGCTGGATCGAGCACGGCTCCTGCACAAAATTCCCCAGGCGATGCTGCTTCGAAGCCAACAACCGAGAAGCCGCAGAACAGGAGTCAACTATGACCGGCCTGTCCACAGATTATCGCCGCGATCGGGAGATCCGCCACTTTCCGCTGGCGGTCTACGTGCTGGTGCCATTGGCCTCGCTGGTGCTTCAGGCATGGCTGCCGCGCGTCCTTGGCAGGTTTACCTATTTCGACCTTCCGCTGCTGGTTGTGCTCTATTTTTCCCTGGTGCGTCGTGATCCGATCCACGGTACTCTGCTCGGCGCGGTGGTTGGAATCCTTCAGGACGCGCTGACCCAGGGCGCAATTGGAATCCACGGTGTGGCCAACACGGTCTGCGGGTTTCTGGCCGCCTCCATCGGGATTCGCTTTGTCGTCGAGAATGCGCTGCTGCGGGTCGTGATGAACTTCGTTTTCACGCTGCTGGCGGGTTTGCTGGTTGTTTTTGTCACCGGTGGGTTGCTGGGACTGGAGATGCGGTGGAATTTTCTGACGCAGGTGCTGGTCGCTGCGGGCAATGCTTTGATCGGACTCGTACTCTTTCCGCTGCTGGATCGTCTTCAAGGGAAGGATTGAGTAAGTGGGAGTGAGTGGAAAACCATGACGACGGAGCGAGTGAATCGAGAAGAAAAGCTGCCCGCGCTCAAGCTGACGCTGGTGCAGTACGGCATCCTGCTCATCATGCTGGTGCTGGTGACCGGTCTCTGGCGGCTTCAGGTGCTGGGTGCGGATAGCTGGAAGGTTCTTGCCGAGCAGAATCGCATTCGCAAGGTTCCCATCCTGGCTCCGCGCGGCAAGCTCTTCGATCGTGAAGGTCGTCTGCTGGTGGACAACTACCCGTCGGTCTCCTGTTTTCTGGTGCGCGAACAAGGAAGGCCGATCGACGCCGACCTGCCGCTGATTGCCCGAGGTCTGGATCTCGATCTTGACCAGTTGCGCGCCACGCTTCACCGCTATCGCGGTTCGGCGGCCTATCAGCCGATTCCGATCAAGCAGGATATTACTCCCGACGAGCAGGCCTTCATTGCCGCGCATCGCAACGAGTTGCCGGAACTGGAGACAATCGACGAGGAGCGCCGACTCTATCCCAGCGACGGATTTGCCTCGCACGTGATCGGCTACGTGGGCGAGGTCAGCGAGGATATGCTCAACGATCCGCGCTACGCCTACTATGAGCCGGGCGATGTGGTCGGACGCGCCGGCATCGAACAGTCCTACGATGAGATCCTGCGCGGACAGGATGGCTCGATGGACGTGATCGTGGACAGCCACGGCCGCGAGGTGGGTCGCGAAGGTATTCAGCCCGCCGTTCCCGGCCATGATCTGAAGCTGACTCTGGACATCGATATCCAGCGCGCCGCCGAGCAGGCTCTGGGCGCCGCCAACGGAGCGATCATTGCCATGGATCCGCGCACGGGCGAGATTCTGGCGCTGGTCTCTCATCCCAACTTCGATCCCAACGCCTTTGCGGTGCGCATCGGACGGGCCGAGTGGTCCAGTCTGATTACGGACCCCAGCCATCCGTTAATGAACAAGGCCATCCAAGATCAGCTTGCTCCGGGATCGACCTTCAAGGTCATCATGTCGGTGGCCGGTCTTCAGCAGGGGATCGCTCAGAACCTGAAGGTCAATTGCGCGGGCGGAGGCACCTTTTACGGCCATTTCTTCCACTGCGACCATCATCACGGCCTGTTGAGCATTCATGAGGCGATTCCGGAGTCCTGCGACACGTACTTCTACCAGCTTGCTTCGATGCTGGGCATCGACACCATCGCCGGGTATGCCCACGAGCTTGGCATTGGCGTGAAGACCGGCATCGATCTGCCGGACGAGATGGCCGGCGTTATGCCTTCGACGGAGTGGAAGATGAAGAACTACCACGAGAAGTGGTACGCCGGTGAGGTGATTTCGGTCGGCATCGGACAGGGGGCTGTCGCCGTCACGCCGATCCAGCTTCTGCGGGCGCTGAGCGGGGTGGCTTCGGATGGCCACATGGTGCGCCCTCATCTTGTCGATGCAGACCAGGTGCCTGCGGATTTCGAGCGCGCTCTCCTAGAGACCTATCCCGGTTCGGGCGCCACACAGGTTCCGCTCAACCCGGACACCTGGATGACGATCACTGACGGCATGGCGGGAACCACGCAGCCGGGACTCTATCACACGGCGGAAGGCGCACATTTGGACGGAATAGATTTTGCCGGAAAGACCGGGACGGCGCAGGTGGTCGGCGGTGGCGACACCCACAACCGTGGCGGTGCGAAGACGCCGAACGCCTGGTTTGTGGGCATGGCTCCGCGGCGCAATCCAGAGATTGCGGTCGTCGTGCTTCAGGAGCACGGCGACTGGGGATCTGGTTCGGCGAAGCTTGCCGCGCAGGTCATCACCGCGTACGTGAACAAGCAGCGTCGTCTGGAGAAAAATCTGGCTACCGTACCGGCTAAACCTCCGACTGTCGGCCAGCAGGCGTCGGCGGCCCAGGCTGCGACGGTCGAGATGTCCGCCATCTGGTCGCGCCCTGGCAAGCGTGAACAGAATCTCCGGACGGTTCCGGAACGCCTTGGGGTAGGAGGATTCGAGATCGCGCTCAATCCTCCGCAAAACCCGATTCAGATCTCCGTTCCGGTGCGGCCTTTGTCCGGAACCGCGCGCAACCGCGCCACGGCCAGGGCGGAGTCCCGCTAATGCACAAGGCGCTTGGTTACCGCGACTTCGACTGGCCGCTGCTGGCCATGGTTCTGCTGCTCTGCGTCCTGTCCGTCTTCGAGATTTATTCGGCCACCATGCACACCAAGTACATTGGCTTTCACATCAAGCAAATGTATTGGATCGGCGGTGGGCTGGTGTTGATGTTTCTGCTGGCCCGCGTGGATTACCATCGGCTGCTGGATTTTGCCTACTGGGCTTACGGTGCCTGCATTCTGTCTCTTGTAGCGGTTCGGCTGGTGGGTACTCGTGTGATGGGCGCGCGTCGCTGGGTGCGTATCGGGCCGATTCATTTCCAGCCTTCGGAGTGGGTCAAGTTGGTGCTGATAGTGCTCATAGCGCACTACTTCGCCAATCTGGGCTGCCGCCGCCTGACCTGGCCGGATATCTTCAAGGCTATTGGCCTGGTCGGTGTTCCTATGCTGCTCGTCGTGGCCCAGCCGGATCTGGGCACGGCGCTGACTTACTTTCCAATTCTGGTCGCAGGACTCTTTCTGGGCGGGATCCACTGGCGTCAGGCTTTGCTTCTGGTCACGGTTTCGGTAGTGGTCGTGGTGGGTGTCTGGTCCAGCGGCAAGGTCATCAAACCCTACCAGAAAGCGCGCCTGACCAGTTTTCTGAACCCCGACGCGGACCCTCGTGGGACGGGGTATCACCTGCGCCAGTCGCTGATTGCCGTCGGTTCCGGTGGTATCTGGGGACAGGGTGCGGAAAAAGGTACTCAGACGCAGGGCGATTTCCTGCCTATCCCCCATGCGGATTTCATCTTTGCCGCCTTCAGTGAGGAGCATGGATTTGTCGGCGCATTTCTGGTTCTGCTGTTATACTTCGCTATATTGATGCGTTTGATCCAGAACGCTCAAACCGCAGCCGACATCTCCGGGGCTTTACTGGTGATGGGGGTGGTCGCGGTTTTGACCTTTCAGATCATGGTCAATATCGGCATGGTCATCGGATTCATGCCCGTCACGGGGATTCCCCTGCCTCTGATGAGTTATGGTGGTTCCTCGGTGTTGTTTACCTTTCTGGCGCTGGGCGTCGTGATGAATGTACGCATGCGCCGGTTTGTCAACTAAGCTCAAGTAGTAAAAGAATTTGAAGATAATTCACTCCATCACGGGGTGGGTATCGAAAACTACCATTACTGGCCGGCAGGAACTTTGGATGCGTTGCCCCGGCAGGATTGGGATGAATGAAAACGCAAAGACGGGCAGTTGACGGCTGTCGGCCAGACGGCGGGATTTCGGAAGCAGAGTGCAGGATCGCACCAGTGTGCGTGGTACTGTTTTTCGTTTTCTTTGCTGATTGGTTGGCTGCGGTCAGCGGAACGGCATCGCGGATGCGGCGGTTTTCTGCACGGCCAGTTCTATGGCTCAAGCGGAGAGCGTCGGCATCGGCTCGATTCGCCACAAACTCTTTGCCTGAAACAGGTTTTTGCCAGCAGCCCGGCGTAAGTGCCCGGCAGGATCGTAGGGGTGGTTCGAGCGGGGAATTCTGTCTCGTACCGCCGCGCCGCAGGCTGACTGCGATCCATTCCTGCTCTGTACGCCTGAAGTCAGACGTTTCAGCAGCATGGCTACCTGAAAATTCACCTCCTCTTGTTCGAGTGTCTCCAGTGTCGAGTCTCCAGCCGGTCGTTTCCGTGGCAAGTCACGGAAAAGAAAGGCACCATGGCCAAAGAGATTTGTATTTCCAGTACGCCGCATGAGACGCGGCTTGCCATTCTGGAAGACGACCAGCTTTCCGAGATTTATTACGAGCGGGAGAACGAGTACACACTTGCCGGCTCCATCTACAAAGGGCGCGTGACGCGCGTTCTTCCGGGAATGCAATCCGCATTCGTGGATATCGGGCTGGAGCGGGACGCTTTCCTTTACGTAACAGACTTTCTGGAGATGGAAGAGCCGGAAGACACAGACGAACTGGAGCGCGCCGCCACGCAGGGCACGCCGATTCGCCAGCAGATGAGCACTTCCGAAGAAACAGGTTCGCGTCGTCAGGGCGGCGGGAGGGATCGCCGCAGTGAGCGGCCTCTAGTCCGGACGTCTGCCGCGCAGGAGAGTTCCGCGGAGAGCAGCGAAACGGCTGGTTTTGCAGCGCCGGAGCCTGCGGATGGGAGCGGCGACGCCTCCGGTGACGCAGAGGATTCTTCCGCTACCGGCACACGCCGCTGGCGTGGACGTCGGCGACGCAGGGGCGGTCGAGGTAGCCGGGACGAACAATCTTCCGAGGGCGCTGCAGTGAGCGAGACCATCGACGCCAGCGAACCTGCTCCTGCCGTGGTGTATCCATTGGCAGCGACTCCGGAGTGGGAAGCTTCGCCGCGACTTGATTCCGGTGCAACTCGCCGCGACACCGGCTCTCGCGGACGTTCCCTCGGCTCCACGCCCGACGGAGATGCAATCCCGTTTGTCCTGCCCGGAGAATCTCTGGCCCGCTACGGTGGCGTTCCGGCTGTGGTCGGCGAATCCAGCGTTCCGGAGGCTCCTGCCTCGCGTGCAGTTCGGTCGTCGGCTGCTGCTGCACCGGCGCTCCCGAAGCCTTCCACACTTGTTGCCGACATTCAATGGGATGGAACCGGCCTGCTGCCAGGCGAGTCTCTGGCGCGTCACCGTAGCCAGTCGCCTGAGCCAGTTGAGTCGACCGGTCCGGTGGAACCGATCGCACAGCCCGCTGTTGCTTCGCAGGAGGTAGCTGCTGAGGTCGTCGAGGATATGGTGGAAGAGGAGATGACCGAGGCCACGGCACGGCATGATGTAGATCCGCTTCCTCCCAGCGCGTTTCGCCTGAAGGATATCTTCGGTGGTCGCCGCAAGGACGAGACGTCAGGCCAGGGAAAAAAGCAGACGCCACCGGTGCGCAGCGTTACGGCGTATGTTCCCGGCGGTGGTCCAGTTGAAGAAGAGGAGATTGAGGTTGAAGAGTATGAGCTTTCTCATCAGGCGCTGCGCCTGACTGGCGAGCACGATGCCTCCGATCTGGAAGAAGAGACGCTGCAGCAGCAGATCCGTTCCGGCGTGATCGGCGAGATGCTGCACGAGGTGCAACTGGAGACGCACATGCGACCGGCCCGTGACGCCGAAGGTTCCCCGGCGCGCGAAGGCTCGGGCCGCAGCCGCGCGGGCCATGGCGGAAGCCGCGGTTCGGGTCGCGGTCGTGGCCGCGGTCGTGAGGCGCGTGACAGCCGCCCGGAGAGCCGTTCTGAAGGCAGCACAGAAGGCCGTCCTGCGGAGCGCAGTTCCGGCGAAGGCCGCCGTCCGATGACGCGTCGCGCGGCGCAGACTTCGGACCTGCCGATCATCAGCGATCTGCTCAAGCCCGGACAGGAGATTCTGGTTCAGATAGCCAAGGAGCCGATTGCGCAGAAGGGTGCCCGGATCACCAGTCACATTGCGCTGCCGGGCCGTTTCCTGGTCTTCATGCCCACGGTCAGTCATGTTGGCGTCAGCCGCAAGATCGAGTCCGACGAAGAGCGCCAGCGATTGAAGCGCATTCTGATCAGCGAGCGTGGCGAAGCGACGGGCGGCTTTATTGTGCGCACGGCCGCAGATGGCGTCAGCGAGGAAGAACTGCGCGCCGATCTGCGTTTTCTGATCCATCTGTGGAGCGAAATTCGCCAGCGTGCGGAAGGCTCGCGCCCCCCCGCTCTCATCTATCACGACCTGAATCTGATCGAGCGTATCCTGCGCGATCAGGTCAGTGATGATTTCTCCCACATCTGGGTCGATTCCGAAGCAGACTATGAACGGATCGTCCGCTTTCTCAACCGTTTCTCCCCGGATCTGGTTCGGCGCGTCAAGCTCTACACCAAAGAACTGCCGCTTTTTGAGCACTTCGGCATTCAGGATGAAATTTCCAAGGCCCTGCGCTCCAAGGTATGGCTCAAGAGTGGCGGCTCAATTGTCATCAATCAGACCGAAGCTTTGGTCGCCATCGACATCAACACCGGCAAGTACGTCGGCAAGACGGCGAGGCTCGAAGATACGATTCTCAAGACCAACCTCGACGCCATTCCAGAGATCGTGCGGCAGATTCGTCTGCGCGACCTCGGTGGCATCATTGTCATCGACTTCATCGATATGGACGAGCGCAAGAATCGGTCGCGCGTACTGTCGGCTCTTGAAGAGGCGCTCAAGCACGATCGCGCCCCGACGAAGGTGCTTCAGTTCAACGATTTCGGATTGGTCGCCATCACTCGCAAGCGCGTCAAGCAGTCGCTTGAGCGTACGCTGAGTGTGCCGTGTCCCGTCTGTCAGGCAACCGGTATGGTCAAGAGTCCGGCGACCGTGGCCAACGAAATCTATAGTGAGATGCGCAAGATGCGGAAGCATTTTGAGCAGAACGTAATCACTCTGCGCGTTCATCCGGAGACGGCCAAGGTGCTCAAGGCGGGCAATGCGCGCTGGTTGGGCGAATTTGAAGCTCTCGCTGGCAAGAGCGTCCTGGTCAAAAACGATGCAACGCTTCATCCGGAGCAATTCGATATTCAGGGTTGAGCAACCAACTCCACCCAGAGTGTTTCCAAAGGGTCAGAGCAGAAACTCTGGCCCGCTTTGTTGATGGCCCGAACTCAGTTCCATGCTCTGCAACTTTTCCGTGAATTCCGTGTCAAACTTTGTGGAGCCCGCAGCATCAGAAGTCTTGCAGGAAAGAAGTTCAAACTACGATTTGAGGTGCATCATGTCACGACCCTCCCGATTCCGCTCTTTCCGCCCAGTGGGCATGATTGCTTTTGCCGCCGCCTTCGGGCTAATTCTTCTCTCTCCCGTCTCGGCGCATGCAACCACCGGTAACGGAGTAGACGCATTTTCCAGTTCCATGAGTGGGCTGACGACGGTCGATGCCCTGGCTGCGGACGGAGCAGCCAATCTGACCGCCGGGTTGACAGCGCTTCCTGCCGATCCCGGCGCGGGCGGTCAGGTCTATCACGGCTATAACCGACGCCACACCGGGTGGAAGTCGCACTTGAGTTTTGAAGGCGGCGGCGGTGCGGATGCGCCGATTGGCGGTGATTCCAAGGTGATCACCTGGGGACCGGAGGTGACTTTCGGGGCCGGGTGGAAGTTCACCAACCGTCTCAGCGCTTTGATCGAATATCAATTCATTGACGACAAACTGCCTGGAGGACTCATCTCCGCCGCCGGATCCCAGGGTGGAAACGCGCACATCTGGTCATTCACCATCGATCCGGTCTTCGATCTTTTTCCGAAGCGCGCGAGCGATATTTACCTGACCGGTGGCGGCGGCTTCTATCGCAAGCTGACTAGCTTCACCGACCCGCAGCCGGTTCAGTACTGCTATTACTTCTGCTATGGCGGCTACGCGAACGTTGTGGTCAGCCACTTCTCCAGCAACCAGGGTGGCATGAACGTCGGCTTCGGTCTCACCCATCGGCTCGGCAGCCCGGACATGGGTGGCGTCAGCCGCCTACGCGTTTACATCGAGGCTCGTTATCTCTGGATCGACACCCCGAGCAAGGGAACGGAAAACGGTCTTGGTCGCACCGAGCTTGTCCCGCTGACGATCGGCCTTCGCTGGTAGCTTTCGAAGACCGGCGGCACTCTCTTGTGTTGGACGAAAACTTCACAGCCCTCCCTATGCACTTGCCGGGGAGGGCTGCTGATTGTTCAGATGCCAAGCTGCTTCAAGCGCAACAGACCACCGGCAACCACCGCGCATGGCGGTAGCGCCACCATCAGCAGCGCAACCCACACTGGGTATTCCCCGCGCGCCTGCAGGGCACTGAGCGCAGAGAGAAGCAGTACGATGAGCGCCAGCACCAGAGCGTGAATCAGTGGATTCAGCAGCGCGGCTGTGGCCGTCACGTAGCCGCCGGCTGCAGCAGCGACCAGTGTCGTGCCCAGATTCCAGGCAATCTTGCCCGCGGTCGCCTCGCCATTCTTGGGGGATTTCTGCTTTTGCGTCCAGTGGGCCAGCGTCGTAGCCAGAGCCAGGATCACTGCCGTCGTCGCAAATCCCGCGCCCAAAGTCAGAAATGTTCGCAGAATGATCATCGCTTCGCCTCTTCGGACTGCAACTGGCCCAGAAACTGGCGGGCCAGTCTTGCTTCTCCGGGATGCGCATCCCCATGCATTGCGCAGAGGTCCAGAAACTGTTCGATCAGTCTTCCGCCAGCGGCTTCCAGCCGCAGTTGCGTCATCATCGCCTGGAGCGCTACAGCCAATGCGCGCAGCTGCTCCGCCTCTGGCCAGACGCGCTCACCCGTCATCGGTGCAGAAAAAAGTCCAGCGCGTCCGCGGGCGGACTCTTCCAGGCAGGCGATGAGCTGCTCGCGAAAAACTGCGCAAAGTCGCTCGACGTTCAACGGCCCTTCGGCATCGTCTTCCTCGGTCTCGTGCATCGTCCTTACTTTCCGGTCCGCATCGCGGCTTCCACATGCTCGGTTGTATGCGGAAGTTTTGCGATCAGGTCGATCAGTTTGCCGTCCTGCCCGACGACAAAGGTATCTTCAATGCGTACTCCGAGCTTCTCTTCCGGAATGTAGACGCCAGGCTCAATGGTGAAAACCATTCCCGGTTTCAGCACCGCCGGATAATTTGCCGGATCGTGCACGTCGATTCCAACCATGTGTCCCAGCCCATGGATCCAGTAGTCGCTGAGCGGCTCTCCGTGCGGTCCTTTGCCGTGATCGTGAATGTACTGCCAGGCGACCGTGTCCAGCGAGTTCGGATCTTTGTGGAAGGGATCGTTGATTGTGGATTTCCCGGCGACAAAGGCCGCCGCTGCCGCGCGCTGCGCTCCCAGAACCACGTCGTACACCTCGCTCTGACGCGCCGTAAAGTGGCCAGAAACCGGGATTGTCCGCGTAATGTCCGAGGCATACATACTGTACTCACAGGCTGCGTCCACCACGACGAGATCGCCATCGCGCATCGTAGCCGAGTTTTCCGAGTAGTGCAGCGTCGTCGAGTTGATTCCGGAGCCGACAATCGGCGCGTACGACGGTCGCTCGCAGCCATTCTCCATCATGCGCGCGATCATTTCACCAGCCACCGCGCGCTCCGTCACGCCTGCCTTCACGGAACGGAACATCAGTCGCTGCGCATCCATCGAAGCCTCGGCTGCCTTGGTCAGGAGAATAATCTCGCCCGCGTCCTTGATCTGCCTCAGCGGCGTAGTCAGTTGTGTCAGGTCGCGCGCCTTCAGCGGGGCGGAGTTGCCGAGCGTTGCCGACGTCCAGGAGAGCAGCGCAGTCGCCTGCTCCGAGTCTGGATGGGTCCAGAGATTTGCGCCCACCTGACGGTCCGCTGCGATCATCCCATTCAGCGCTGACGGCAACGCAGTCATGGGCATCACTTCGTCCACACCGGCAAGCGCGGCGGCATTCGGAGTCGCCGCATCCATCTTCACGCCGGTGTATTTCTCCATGCGAAGATTGCGCGTGGGCAGGAAAAGAATCTCTCGATAGGGACGAGCGGGTCTGGCATCCACATCCGGACCGGCCACCAACAGCGCTGCACCCGGCTCATTCCATCCCGTCAGGTAATAGAAGTCTGCATCCTGCCGATAGGGCATGAAGTCCAGCAGCGGCTCCTCTGCGGCAAACAGAATCGCTACACCCCCATGCAGTGCGTTTCCCAACGCCACGCGCCGACCATGATATGTCGCCGATGGCTGTCGCTCCAGCGCGGAGCCGGAGCTCGAAAGAAGCGAAGTGAAAACTGCAAGAAGGGAAGTGAGAAGAAGCAATTTGCGGAACTGGGGCATGCGGGGCATGCACCCAGCCTCTGCGATTGTCGCCAATCGTGTCAAGCGCAAACCGTCTTACTTCGCAGGGTGATTCGCTAGCCGGGATTACCGACGAGGAAGCTCTGTCAGCCTGCCTTTTCCAGCAGCGACAGCGACAGGTCACGCCGCTCGACCATCTCTCGCGTGATCTCCAGATCGCGCACGCGCTTGCTGTTCGGCAGATGATACATCAGATCCAGCATCAGTTCTTCCAGAATCATGCGTAGTCCGCGCGCTCCCACCTTGCGCCGCAGCGCCTCGCGTGCCACCGCGCCCACTGCATCCGCGGTGAAGTGCAGATGCACATTCTCATACTCGAAGAGTCGCTGGTACTGCTTCAGAATCGCATTCTTGGGCTTGGTCAGAATCTCGACCAGAGCCGCTTCGTCCAGTTCTTCCAGCACGCCCATTACCGGCAGACGGCCCACAAACTCTGGAATCAGACCGTACTTGATCAGATCCTGCGGTTCGACCTGGCGCAGCAGCTCAGTGTCCCTTTGCGGACGCAGTGCAAGCGCGCCGTCCACTTCCGCGGTTTCATTTGCCTTGAAGCCAAGCGCCTTCTTGCCGATGCGACGGCCAATCACACGCTCTAACCCCACAAACGCCCCGCCGCAGATGAACAAAATATTCGTCGTGTCGACCGCGGTAAATTCCTGGTGCGGATGCTTCCGTCCGCCCTGTGGCGGAACATTGGCCACTGTGCCTTCCAGAATCTTCAGCAGCGCCTGTTGCACGCCTTCGCCGGAGACATCGCGCGTGATGGAAGGATTCTCGTCCTTGCGACCGATCTTGTCGATCTCGTCGATATAGATGATTCCGCTTTGCGCGCGTGCCACATCACCGTCGGCCGCTTGCAGAAGCTTGAGGATGATGTTCTCCACGTCCTCGCCCACGTAGCCCGCCTCGGTCAGCGTTGTCGCGTCCACAATGGCGAACGGCACATCGAGCATCTTGGCCAGCGTATGCGCCAGCAGCGTCTTCCCAGAGCCGGTCGGCCCGAGCAGCAGAATATTCGACTTTGCAAGCTCGATATCGTTGTTGCGCATCCGATTCATCTGGATGCGCTTGTAGTGGTTGTAAACAGCGACTGCGAGCTTCTTCTTGGTCTGGTCCTGTCCGATCACGTATTCGTCGAGGAAGGCTTTCACCTCCTGCGGCTTCGGCAGGTGCGACGGAGAACTGGATGGACTCGCATCCGAGCGGTCATCCTCCAGGATGGAATTGCACACCGCAACGCATTCGTCGCAGATGTAAGCACGAGGATAGTCGCTCGGCGAGGAGATAAGCTTGGCGACAGCGTCCTGCGACTTGTGGCAGAACGAACACCGTAATGTGTCTTCCGGTCCCGAACGAGTTTTCATGCCTGCATCCTCCCGCTACGCTCTGTCCCCAACTGCGTTTCTGAATCAGCTTCGCGGCCTGTCGATGATTTCATCGATAATACCGTATTCTTTCGCCTGTGGCGCGTTCATGATGAAATCGCGCTCCACATCCCGCTCGATCTGCTCCAGCGTCTGTCCGGTGTGTTTGGCCATCAGCGTATTGGTAATCTCGCGAATGCGCAGAATCTCCCGCGCGTGAATGTCGATGTCCGTCGCCTGACCGCTTAGTCCGCCCATCGAGGGCTGATGAATCAGAATGCGCGAGTTTGGAAGCGCGAATCGCTTGCCCTTGGTTCCGGACAGCAGCAGAAACGCACCCATGCTCGCTGCCTGACCGATGCAATAGGTCACCACGTCGTTCTTGATGAACTGCATCGTGTCGTAGATGGCAAGTCCGGCGGTGATCGATCCGCCCGGCGAGTTGATATAGAGCTGGATATCCTTCTCCGGGTCTTCGCCGGAGAGAAACAGCATTTGAGCGACGACCAGATTTGCAATCTGGTCGTCGATCGGCGTGCCGAGGAAGATGATGTTGTCGCGCAGCAGACGCGAGTAAATGTCGTAGGCGCGCTCGCCGCGACTCGTCTGCTCAACCACCATGGGAACCAGTGCCATTCCGCTATTCTCTCATTTTGCCGGAACGACTGTCGCGCTCCGGCGGTCTGGTGATGCTTGTTAGTAACGGATGCATCCCGGATTGGATTTCGGAAATGCAGGTTATAAATCGCGCGACTTTATCAGGCAGCGGGCATTCGCTGAGAAAGTGCGCTGGCGGTTTTTTCCCGTTTGATCTGTTCTCGGATTCTAGCCAGTCCACCGTCCTGGGTCAAACGCGACCGCAGGCTCTCCAGCGGTTCGCGGGACTGCAAGGCGGCGATCTGCAATTCTTGTTCGAACTCCTCGTCGGTCACCTCGATTCCCTCAGCCTCGGCAATCCGATCCAGCAGCAGAGCGGTTCTTACCTCCTGCAGCGCCGCATCGCGCTGTGCTCCGCGCAGCCGCGCGAAGTCCAGCTTCCGCATCATCTCCGCACTCATGCCCTGCGATGCCAGCGCACGCAGTCCACGGTCCAGCCGTGCGTCCACCTGCTGCTGCACCAGTGTCTCCGGGACGGGGAAGGGGAACTGCTCGGCGAGCCTGGCGAAGAGAGCTTCGCGTGTCCGCTGCTCATTGTCGCGTTCCTTGTTTGCCTGCAGGAATTCACGAATGCGTGTCTCCAGCGCGGCAAGGTTCTCGTAGTCGCCCAGCTCCTGCGCAAACGCGTCGTTCAATTCCGGCAAAGTACGCTTTTTGATCGCCTTCACCTCGATCGTATACGTGACGGTCTTGCCTGCCAGTCGAGTCTCCTGATAGTCGGCTGGATATACCACCTCAGCCTGAATCTCCTGGCCCGGCTTTGCTCCGCGCAGCGCCTCGGTGAAGGCCGGCAGTGTCTGCTCCCCGCCAATTTCCACCAGCGAATTTTCGCCGTCGACCGGCTCGGGCGCGTCCGCAGTGCTTGCCTGCGCTTCGCCGTGGAAGCTGATCTGGGCCCAGTCGCCATCGGCCAGTGCGCGATCCTCTTCGACGTTCTCCACAGTAGCTCGCGACTCCTGCAACTGCTTCAGCTCGCGCTGGAACTCTTCCTCGCTCACGGTGACCGGCAACTTCGGAACAGTTACCTCCCGATATCCGTCGATTGAGATCGGAGGAACCACCTCAAAGACCGCTGTGCCTTCAAGCGCCTTGCCCTCTTCAAGAGTGAACTGGGTCAGTTGTGGCTGCGAGACGGGCAATAGTCCGGCGGCCTGGATCGCCGCCTGAAAACGCTCCGGCAACAATCTCTCCACTACATCCTTGCGAATCTGCTCGGCAAAGCGGCGTCGCACCACGGTCTCCGGAACCTTTCCGGCGCGGAATCCCGGAATCTTGGCGAACTTTTTGTACTCCCTGAGCACGCGGGCAAAGGCTGCATCGACTTCCTCGGTCGAGGCTTCGAGCTTCACCTCGCGCACACATTCCGGATTCAGGACCGGCCCGTGTGTGTGCCCGGCATGGTCGTGACCTTCATGGTTGTGGCTGTCGTGAGGATGGCCTTCGTGGCTATTGTGCTCTTCATAACCTGCTGCGAGCGTCTCTTCCGGGGCTGTCTCAGCGTGGGGGGCGGTGTCAATCGTTTCTGCAGAACTCAATGTGTGTGCCTTCCAGTGTGGGTCCGTCTTCCGTACTCGCCCAGCCGACCGCGTGCTCCCCGGGCTGCGTCGTTTGCGCACAGGGACGACGCTGCTCAAAATCCGGGCAGGGAAACGTCATCTTCCATGGTAAGAGCCTTGCCGCAGGCGGTCAAACGCGTCGCTGGATAAGGGTTCAGTATTATGGAACAGACCGCCCCGGATCAGGGTTTACGGCAGGGTTCACGGCTGGCCTATGGCTGCAGCAGTCCCAGACGCACCCGCCATTGCGTACTTTTGCCCGGTGCCAGCGTCACCATTCCCGTATTCATCGTGCCCCACTCCTTGCCGAACGGGTCTCCAAAGTTGTACTGGTCTTCGACGGCCACAAAATTCTGCGTCGGCGGCGCATAGACCTGCACCGTGCGAATTTCCGGCGACAGGCCGTCAATTTCCACTCCGTAATGCGCTGCCGGATCGAGAACTTTCACGACGACAGCGCCTTTCGTGCGCTCCAGGGAACTGAAATTGTCGTCCAGGAACTGTCCGCCCAGAGCCTTGCCGTCCGGAGCCTGGAAGTCATACGCGGTTCCTGCCACCGGCATCAGTTTGCCCGTTGGGAAGACATTGTCGTAGTTGTCCACAACCGTTAGCACACTGCCTGGAATGTGCAGCCGAACCTGCTTCCGGTCCTTGCTCGGAAGCGCAAAATAAGGATGCCAGCCGAGCGCCACCGGCTCGCTCGCGTTCCCCACGTTTTTCGCCGCGATGGAGACCTCTACGTTCGTCGCCGTCAGCGTGATCGTATAGGAAAGATCGCTGCTGGAGAACCAGTGTCCGCCGAAATCGCCGCAATGAAGGATGCCCGTAATCGTTCCGCCCGCTGCGGTGCGCGTCACTCGGACGTCGGTCACTTTACCCTTCAGAATCAATCCGTGCATCGCGTGCCGCTCAGCTCCGGGGTGTGCGCCTACGTTGTTTGCCGGTAGTGTGACGCTGCGTCCGTTCCATACTGCGGTCAGCATCTTTCCGTCAGAAGACAGTTTTCCGCGAATCCGGTTCGGATAAGGGAACAGGAATGCCGCGCCCAACCTGTACCCAAGGTCGCCGTTGGCCGTGTCCCGATTGTTCAGCATGGATGCCGTCTGTTTCAAATCTGGCGATGCCAGCACGTGCATCTCGCCTTTGCCCGGGAACCAGGCCGTGATCTGCTGCACTTCCATGCCGCGACCCGGCATCACGGTAATGCCTGTAAACTCCGGTTTCGTCGCGTCGGGCGTGTGTGTCCGCCTCAACGTTACCGGTGCTTCCCCATTGATCCGCACTGCGGACTGCGGGCCTTGTGCCACCGCAAATGGAGCACAAGCGGCGCTCAACCATCCCGTCAGCAACAGCGCATAAACAGCAACCTGACTTCTCTTCATCGACTTCGCCTCTTATACCTGAATCCGCACCGAAAATTGCAGTGGATGCCATTCTACGTCATTGCGACGCTGCGAAGTCTGCGCAACCGACCCACTACAATCGTGCCATGAAGCGCAGTGATTCCCAGAGTTCCACCGATTCGCGAGCACTCCCCACACTGGAAGCCCTGAATCGACAGATCGTGGCCTGCGAGCGCTGTTCGCGCCTGCGTCGGTACTGCGAGGAAGTTGCGCTTCGGCGTCGCCGCCAGTGGCGCGACTGGGAGTACTGGGGACGTCCTGTGCCATCCTTCGGCGATCCCGAGGCGCGCGTGCTGGTTGTCGGACTTGCGCCTGGCGCGCACGGCTCCAATCGCACCGGCAGACCCTTCACCGGCGATGGTTCCGGCGATTTTCTGTATCCCGTCCTGCATCGCACCGGCTTCGCCTCGCAGCCGGACGCAACGCATCGCGACGATGGTCTCACGCTTACCGATCTCTGGATTACCGCTGCCGCCCGCTGCGCGCCACCGGACAACAAACCCACTCCCGAGGAGTTGCACAACTGTGCTCCCTGGCTCGATCAGGAGTTCGCGCTTCTGTCACGCCTGCGAGTGGTCGTTTGCCTGGGCCGCATCGGCTTCCAGGCCGCGCTCGGTGTCTATCTGCGCTGCGGTATGTTGACCTCACGCGCCGAGTTCTCCTTTGCTCATGGGGCGGAGTACCGCCTGCCCGATGGACGATTTCTGCTTGCCAGCTATCATCCCTCCCTGCAGAACACAAACACCGGTCGGTTGACCGAACCGATGTTTCGCGCCGTCTTCCTGCAGGCGCGCAAACTCGCAGGAATTCCCTGAGTTAACTCGATTTCTGTTTCTTATGTTTATGATGAAACGGGCGTGAGGCGATACGCGCCATGTCAGGATAGAACTCGCGGAAGACGTTGGTCAGCGCGTCGCGTCCCACTGCATAGCCGAACTTGCTCATATAAGAAGACGGTGCCGCTACGGCCGATGGGTAATAGGTGAGCGAGACGGCCTGGGAGACTCCGCGGCCCAGTATTTCCGCCCAGTTGAAGGTGTTCTTGCCGTGGTAATTCGGAGTGATGAAAACCGAAGACCCGGAGTAATAGACTCGTTTCCAGAATCCACCCTGTCCCATTGCAAAGTAGCGCTCATCTTCACGGAAGAGCGTCGGGAAGACAAAGATAATCAGGTAATCGCCGTCGGACTTATCAATATATCCGCGCCAGTAGTAACTCCAGTAGCCGCCGGCACCTTTGCCAAACTCCGGATGCGTATTGGTTCCTTCGGCCATCAGCGAAGTCAGTCCCACAAAGACAAACTGCGAGTAATCGAAGTTGTTTTCCGTCGCGATGATGAAAGATTCCTTCGGGCCCGGCGGAGGCGGTCGCACGCCCGCACTTACCGCCCGATAGTTGGGCATCATTCCCAGAATTCGCTTCGGCTGCTGTTCGTCCGGAGGGATGGTCTTCCCGCTTGCCTGCGTCGCCTGCCCATATCCGCCGAATGTATCGCCGAGGGAACTGCTGAACGGTGATCCTGTCGCCGAGGTCGCTGCCGACGAGGCGGCGGTCGGCTGGCCTCCATCCGGTATTGCCCAATGCAACAGGGCTAAATTCTCCCCGTCCATCGTCGCCGTGCCGTTCGCAGGCGCGCTGTCTGCTGCCAGACGGGCTTCAGGAGCATCGGGCAGAACACTCTTCATCGATGTGGATTGTGCCAGGGCGGGAAAGGTGAAGACGCACACTAAGACTGCAGCCGAAAAACGCAATGAACCTCCAGACAAATCAGGTATCTTCCTTTAGATGCTTCGGACGCCATTCTGGTAAGCAGTCCAGCGTGAACTCTGCGTCATTTTGCCTTGCATTGCATCTCCAATGCTGCGTATCCTCAGATTCCCACGCGTAGTGTCATGGATTCCGATGCAGCACATGCGTTGAAATGTCGGGCCAGAATTCGCGGAAGGTAGCTGTAATAGCATCGCGACCAACGGAATAGCCATATCGGGCAAAGAGTGCGCCAATCGTGTTGTCCCGGTCAGGATAGTAGAGCATGGAGGCACCCTGCGCAATTGCGCGACCAAAGACTTCGGCTCCGCTGAAGGTCTTCTCGCCCTGGTAATTTCGCGCAATCAGTACACTGGTGGCTGCATAAAATATGCGGCGCTTGAACCCTCCGTTCCCCATCGCATAGTAGCGCAGATCCTCGTGCAACACGGTGGGCAGGGCGAAGACGACCAGATAGTTGCCATCCGTTTTGTCGATGAAACCGCGCCAGCTATAAGCCCAGAAGCCCGGTATGCCTTTGCCAAAGTCCGGATGTGTGTTCGTGCCCTCGGCCAGCAGTGACGTGAGGCCGGTGAAGATAATCGCGGAATAGTCGAAGCTGTTCACCGTTGCCAGCTTGAAGGACTCTTTTGCAGAGGGCGGCGGTGGTGTCTCTCCGGCGCTCACAGCGCGATAATTCGGCATCATCCCCAGGATGCGCTTGGGTTGCCGCTCCCTGGGATCCACGTCCGGGTGCTCAGCACTGGTCGACGTCGTCGAGGACTGCTCTCCGCCCGGTTGCTGTCCGGAGGTCGCAGCAGCGGTTAGCTGTTGTGGCGCGGAAGCGGATGCCATGGCTGCTCCATCGGTCGGATTCAGCATCACCACCGGAGCGTCGGGCAGAGGAGAGCATTGGCTGGAATCGTTTTGTCCTAGCGCGGGGATGGCGATCAGCCCAAGAATAAGCCACCAGAGTGGTCGCAAAAAGACTCCTCAATCTTGCTCGAAAATGATCCTGCGGAAGATCAATCCGGCAGTGGTCAATCCGGAAGGATGATTCGAGAATTCCGTGAAGGAACGGCCTTCTTTATAAGACGTGAATTGGATTCCGTCGCTGACACGCAGGCTTCAGTTTTTTGCTTACTCCCAGACGAACCAAGGCTTAGGCCTGTCCATCTGCTTCGTCGGTATCCCACCGGGCATCGCGGAGTTCCTCTTCAACCGGATCATTTCTTCCGCACTTTTGCTCTTTTCCTTGCGGCAAATCTGTTCTGGATAGTTTACTATCGGGCCATGTTTCCCCGTCCCACGATAGTCCGCGCGGTTCTGTCGATTTTTGTCGTCTGCTTCGGCATATCGCCGCTTCACAGCCAGTCCCCCTCCGATGCGACTCCAGAATCTTCCGCTGTGATCCTCCATGCCGCACGCCTGCTAAATGTCGAGCAGGGAACGGTGCAGTCGCCTGGAGAAGTTCTTGTGCGCGACGGGCGGATCGCTCAGGTCGGCGCGTCCGTTCCTCATTCTCCGGGCGTCACGATTCTTGATCTCGGCGACACCACGCTCATGCCCGGCCTCATCGACGCGCATGTTCATTTGTTTCTGCATCCCGGCGCGGAAGATATGCAGACGGTCGTTGAGTCCGTTCCCGAGCGCACAATCTATGCCGAGTTGGCGGCCCGCGCGGACCTGCTGGCCGGTTTCACCGCCGAGCGCGACATGGGAACGGAAGGCGCCGGATCGGCCGATACCGCCGTGCGCAACGCCATTGATGCCGGGCTGATCCCCGGCCCACACATGCGCATCAGCGGCAACGCAATCAGCATCCTCGGCGGCCATGAAGATGCCATCCATTTCAATCCTGCCGAGCACATCTCCTCGAATGCCACCTACGCCAACAACACCGAGGAACTGATCGCCGTCATCCGCGAGCAGCTAAAGGAAGGCTCAAGTTTTGTCAAAATCTACGAGACCGGCGCAGACTCGCTTCAGAACGGTCAATTTCGTACGCCCTGGCAGTTTTCTGAGTCTCAACTGGCTGCCGCTGTGCGGGAAGCCGCGCGTATGGGAACTACCGTCGGCGTCCACTGTACTGGCGAGCCGGGCGCGCTCTACGCAGCGACCGCAGGGGTTGCATCCATCGATCACGCCTACCAGTTGAGCGATGCGACGATGAAGCTGATGCGTGAAAAACAGATTTATGCCGTGCCCACCTTTGCCATCAGCGAATACTTCACCGATCACGCCGGCTCCCCAACGGCTGCCGCTGCTGAGCGCGCCATGCTTGACTACCACATACAGCAGTTTCATCAGCAGCTAGCCGCCGGAGTTCCCATGGCTGTAGGCTCTGACGTCGGCCCGTTCCCACACGGCACCCAGGCGCGGGAATTCGTCCTGATGGTGAAGTACGGCATGCCGCCCGCCGATGTGCTGCGCGCCGATCTGCTGCACGGGGCGCGTCTTTTAGGTTGGCAGGATCGGATGGGTCAGCTCAAGCCCGGCTTTGACGCCGACATCATCGCGGTGCCCGGCAACCCGCTCCAGGACATTCACGCCGTTACCCATGTTGCCTTCGTCATGAAGGATGGCGCCGTCATCCGCAACGATCTCCGTGCACCCGCGAGGTAAACGCTCATGCAACGCATGCTTTTGCTTTTTCTTCTTGCCATGATCACTCCCACATTTGCTCAGTCGCCCGCCCCGTCCGCCTCATCCGCCAGAACCACTCACAAATGGGCCGTAGTCCTCCATGGCGGAGCCGGGGTCATCGAACGGAACTCCATGACCCCGGAGGCGGAAAAAGAATACCGCGCAGGCATCTCGGAGGCTCTGCACGCCGCCGCCTCCGTGCTCGATCGAGGCGGCTCTTCGGTCGATGCTGTTGAAGCGGCCATTCGCATTCTTGAGGACAACCCGCTCTTCAATGCCGGTCGCGGCGCGGTCTTTGCCGCTGACGGGACCAATCAGCTCGACGCCGCCATCATGGACGGCAAAACCATGACCGCAGGAGCGGTTGCCGACGTCACGCGCACACGCCACCCCATCTCGCTGGCACGCGCCGTCATGGAGAAGTCGCCTCACGTCATGCTCGTCGGCCCTGGCGCAGACGCGTTTGCAGCCTCCGTCGGCCTGGAGCAGGTTCCGCCGTCTTTTTTCTTTACCGAGCGTCGCTGGGAGAGCCTCGTCCGGGAACTGAAGCGTGAGCATCTGCCGATCCCGCCTCGCCCCGCTGGAGCGCCACCCGCACCCGCTCACGATGCGGCATTCTTTGAGACGCCCGACAACCATAAATACGGCACAGTCGGCGTCGTCGCGCTCGACCGCGCCGGCAACGTAGCCGCAGGCACTTCCACTGGCGGCCTCACCGCCAAACGCTGGGATCGCGTCGGAGATTCGCCGATCATCGGCGCAGGCACCTACGCCTCCAATCAGTCGTGCGCAGTCTCCGGTACCGGCATCGGCGAGTATTTCATCCGCTACACCGTCGCCCGGACGATCTGCGCCCTCGTCCAGTACCGAGGCATGACGCTACAGGCAGCCGCAGATCTCGTCATTCAGAAACAGCTTGCTCCCATCCACGGTGATGGTGGCGTCATCGCCATCGCTCCCGACGGCCAGATGGCATGGAGCTTCAATACTCCGGGTATGTTCCGCGCTCGACTTGCTGAGGGCGGTACTCCTGTGGTCGGCATCTACCGCGACGAACCGTGAGCCACTGCCCGTGACCCATATCGATTAATGACTCAGCTAGGATATTTTCAGGCTTTTGAAAATGGGAATCTTCGCTGCGTCGATCAACACTCCAAAAACAAACGCCGCACCGAGTTCTCCTGCCAGAATAGAGATCGGCAGCGGAGCCATCGCAATTCCGCGCAGAGCAAGGATCGAGATGATCGAAATATCCGCTATGCTTGACACAACCAGCCATGTACTCGGGCGCAATCCGAACAGGTGTTGCCGCTCACGCATCGCATAGATCGTTGCCTGGCTGCCATACACAATCGACACCACACAAAGCGTCTGCAACTCCGGTACTCCAAAATGCAGATAGGATCGCCCGAACCATAGCACTGCCGTGCAAAATAGAAGGAAGCAAGCTCCAACGGCGGCTCCTGCTGTTGTGATCCGGCCAATCTGCCACGAGTTTGGACTCTGCGATGGTCTTACCAGGTCCGTCGTCAGCGACATCGCCAGAAAGTCGCCCGTGATCATCACAATCACCATCAGCATCGGTGTCAGCACGGCATGTCCTGTCAGCATCAAACCCACCGCCAGCAGAAGTACCTGAACGATTTTTTTCACCACGGAGTTCAGCGTGTACGTCAGGATGCGCTGAAACGTTGTTCTACCCTCTTTTACTGCCGCTACAATGCCCGCCAGTCCAGCTTGGGTCAGCACCACTCCCGCCGCTGACTTGGCAACATCGGTTGCAGTCGACACGGCAATCCCTATCTGCGCCTGACGCAGCGCGGGCGCATCGTTCGCTCCATCACCACACATTCCCACCGTGTGCCCGCCCTTCTGAAAGGCTTTCACGAGGTTGAATTTTCCTTCCGGCAAAATACTCGCAAATACGGCATAATCCGCTGGCTTGACTGTGTCTGGAATTGCACCCGGCGGGCAAATCGTTCCTTCCAGTCCCACGGCTTTCGCCACAATCTCTGCCGTCGCCGGCGCGTCGCCCGTCACCATCACCGTGCGTACACCCAGCGCTTTCAACTCCGTGATCAGCGGTGCGGAATCCGAGCGTGGAGGGTCGCTTAATGCAATCAGACCCATCATCTGCATGGCGTTCTCTGGCCCGGCGATTACTGCAAGAACACGAAATCCCTGCTTTTCTAACTCACCTGCCTCAGTCGTAGCATCCTGGTTCGCTGCCACCATCGCCGAGATAACCGAGAACGCACCTTTCACGATCTTCTGTGTGGCACCGCTGCCGTCCGTCGCCGTGGCTTCCGCAGTCTTCTTCGCCGGATCAAACGGAATGAACTTTGTCAGCTTCGGCAGGTCCGACGCGGGCTTGCTTTTCGAGGCATTTCTTATCGCCGCGTCCACAGAGTCCTGCCCACCCTCTGAGCTGGCCAGTGCGGCCAGTCCAAGCACATGCGCCTCATCGCTGCCGGCAAACCCCTTCACCGTGGCGACCGTCAGCTCGTTTGCGGTCAGCGTCCCCGTTTTATCGGAACACAGCACGTTGATCGTTGCGGCCTCATCCACCGCAGATAGTCGCGTCGGCAACACGCCAATCTTCGCCAGCGCACGCGCTCCTATCGCTGCTGCCAACGTAAACGTTGCAGGCAAGGCCACGGGGATTGCCGCCAGAATTGAAGTCAATAAAAGCGGAATTGTCTCACTCCACGCCATCTGGTGCAGATACGCATACAACCCGATAAGTACAATCACACAACCGTTGAAGATCGCCAAATTTCGCACAATTCGCAGCACCGCTCGCTGCTGCGAACTGACCGAGTGCGCAGTCTGAATCAGTTCCGCAGTGCGACCAAACTTCGTGTGAACTCCTACTGCAACAACGGTGCCAGTTGCTTCGCCGCGTCGCACCAGAGCGCCCGCAAAGGTGTCCGTGCCCGCGCCGCCCTCCACGGGCAACGATTCCCCCGTCAACATCGATTGATCCAGGGATACAGAACCATCGATCAGGTGTACATCCGCCGCCACCACACCGCCCAGCGACAGCTTGATTACATCGCCACACACCAGTTGCGCCGCCGGAACGGTCTTCCACACCCCATCACGCTTCACCGATGCATTCAGCGCAAGTTTCCCCTTCAACGCTTTCAGCGTTGCCTGTGCGCGGCTCTCCTGAAAATATGCCAGCGCCGCATTGAACACCAACAGCCCGCCAATCACCCCGGCTTCAAAATACTTGTGCAGAACAATTTCAAAAATGATCGCGGCCTCAAGCAGCCACGGCACAGGTGCCCAGAACTTTACCAAAGCATTACGCAACGGGTGAGCCGAGGTATCCGGCATCGCATTCGGACCGTCCTTTGCCAGCCGTTGCCCAGCCTCCTGGCTGGTCAGCCCCTGGCTCGGAGTGGCCGCTGGTGTGGGCTTAGCATCGGTATTCGCCGGTGCCACTGCTGGCGTTGGAGTTGCTGCTGTCTCTGTAGACATCGTCCGGATCCTCATCCTTCTGCTGATTATTTGTTCACGAGCATGCGCGGTCCTGTTTTGTTGCTCTCGGAAAAAATGTCCGTCAGCGGCTGCTTCCCGAGGCGTCTTATCAGAGCGCGCATTTCGCCAGTTGGCGCGGCTCTGCAACTCGCCTGTCTTTCTGCGCAAAACTCAGACTCCCACATTCCTTCGCAACATAACTGTGCAATCCAAGTCATTCCAAAGGCAGTCGCGCTCCGCACTGCGAGCAAGACTGCACAGTCTGAATCAAATCCTCTGCGTACTCTGCGAAAGTCGATTTGTTCCATGAACCAGGCTGGCTCGTTGCCCGGATTTCCGGACCGTGTCCCTGAAACAGGGAGGAATAGCATGAAAATACAATCCGAACCATTCCGCATTCGCCCAGCAAAGAAGCTCGATCTCGCTGCTCATCCCACCAAAATAGACAAGCTCTGCGAATCGAAAAAGCACTATAAACAGACTCTCGAACACCACGTCGCGGAATTAAGCTCCCTGCAAAGACTTCATTACGCAGCCGACCGTTACGCGCTCCTGATCATCTTTCAGGGCATGGACGCTGCGGGCAAGGATGGTGCCATTCGCCACGTCATGTCCGGCGTCAATCCCGAGGGCTGTCAGGTCTCCAGCTTCAAGCAGCCCAACGCCGAAGAGCTTCAACACGATTTTCTCTGGCGCACCAGCAGGTTGCTCCCGCCACGCGGACAGATCGGCATCTTTAACCGCTCCTATTACGAAGAAGTGCTGATCGTGCGCGTCCATCCCAACCTGCTGGACGACGAGAGCGAAACAGACCATCCCCGTCGTCGCAAGGCCTTCTGGGAAGGCCGTTATCGCTCCATCGTCGATTCCGAAAAACACCTCCATCGCAACGGCACAAAAATTATCAAAATCTTTCTTCACCTCTCCAAAGAGGAACAGACACGGCGCTTTCTCGAACGAATTGATGAGCCGGACAAAAACTGGAAATTCAGTGCCTCCGACATCAAGGAGAGAGAATTCTGGAACGATTACGTCAAGGCATTCGAGGAATGTCTCAGCGCAACCAGCACCAAAGACTCCCCCTGGTACGTCGTTCCCGCCGACGACAAACAGGATGCTCGCCTCATCGTCTCCCGCATCGTCCTCGACACTCTCGAAAGTTTAAAGTTGCAGTATCCAAAGTCCAGCCCAAAGCGCCTCAAAGAACTCAATGCCATCCGCGAAGAGTTATAGATTCGGCAAACAAATCCGGATTTTCGTGGGTGATTGCATACATCGGGGTATGGAACGAGAGGATGCGCGCAAGTTATCTCCTGAGGCGCAGCAGGAGCGTCGCGTCAGGTGGTTCGCGCCTACAGGAGCGGAAGGAATCGCCGCTAGATAGGCCGCTATCCTGAGTTGAGTTATAGCGCCGTGCGCATGATTGTCAACCGGTAGAGGAGCGACTCAACGGCGCTTGAAAAAGGCCACAGAAACTCGCTTTTCATCCAGAACCAAAGACAAACCGCGTCATGCTGCTACCAACCACGACGTATCGTTGCATTCTTGACGAGGAACAGGGAGTGACCGTCGAAACGCGCTATGAACGCGCGCGGATTACAATCTCTTTGTCGAAGAAACCGTACTCTGAGGCGGGGGATTCAGCAGGACCCCACTTTTGAAAGGGATGAAGGACACATTTCGGACGCTTGCGCACGCAAGAATCCTACAATTCGTTGAATTTTTGGGAAATAAGAGAGAGGATATTCGAAAAATACAGGGAAGTGCGTGATTGGCTGCCCCCCAGGGATTCGAACCCCGATAGACTGCTCCAGAGGCAGTTGTCCTACCATTGAACGAGAGGGCAGTGTTCCAGTGACTATCCAATCATAAAGCGAATGCCGAGAAGTGGTCAACGCCGTCTTCCAAAGAACCAGGACGCATTGCGCGCGGATTTCCGGCATGCTTCCAATGCGACTGTCGATTTGCTTCTGTGGCAATTCCAGAGACTATTCCCGGTGCAACTTGCAACCCCACTTCCGGCATGAGTTGATGTCGCGGATTGCCAATGCAAAGAGACAGGCATCTCCTGCTGGAAACTTATCCCGGTGATAAGAAATTGAAGGTAGCTCAAAGGAATCTCAGGTAGAATCAGGCTAAGCAATGGAATTGTTGCTCAATCTGGTTTGGGGCGCGACGGGGCTGGCGATGCTGGCTGCGTGGTTTCTGCTGCCGAGACATGAGCATGCGTCGCGGAGAAAGCAGGCGCTGTGCCTGGGCGTGGCGATTTTGCTGCTGCTGCCGGTGATTTCGCTGAGCGATGACCTGGTGGCTGCGCAGATGACGACCGAAATGGATAGCTGCGCGCGTCGTGCACAGGACGGCCACGCACACCAGCCGCACATCTGCACACCAACCTGCGCCGCGCCTGCTCCGCCGGTGTATGAGTTTCAGGCGAAGCAAGGCAACGATCTACTTTCGAAGAGCACCGACGGAACGCCAGGTCACACTGGATTTATTCAGCTTCCGTTCAGCAGACCTCCGCCAATGGCCTGACAGCACTCCGCTCATCTCTACTCTCTGACAATTTTCTGCATTCCTATCCTGTTGCTCGCGAGAGCGACAAAGAAGGCGCTTATGAAACGAATTTTGTATTCATGGGCCGTTTGCTGCGTTCTTGCCGCTGCATTTCAGGCTGCATGCTTAAACGCCCAGACGGCACCACCGGGAAGTCCAACCACCGCAACCGGTACGCAGCAGACAATGACCTGGGAACAGGTGAAAGCGCGGTTCGAATCCGCAAACCCCACGCTGAAAGCCGATGCGTTGAACGTGGACGAGATGCACGCGGAAGAGATTACGGCGTATCTCCGACCGAACCCTACCATGTCGTTCACTGACGACCAGTTGTATCCGTTTGCGCCGCATATCGATCCGAACACGGATACCACGAACTACCGTCCACTGACCAACGCGCTGACGACCGGCTCGATTAGCTATCTGCACGAGCGGGAGCACAAGCGAGAGCTGCGACTGGAAAGCGCAAAGGAAGGTTCGCGGATTGCGGGGTCACTTCATGAAGATCTGGAACGCAACCTGATGTATAACCTGCGCGTGGCGTTTGTGCAGACGCTGGAGGCAAAGGCTGTTCTGGAGTTGGCGAAGGCCGATCTGGCGTACTACGACCACATTATTGAGATCAGCAAAGAGCGCTTCAAGGCGGGCGATCTGGCACAGATCGATCTGGATCGAATTGAGTTGCTGCGGGTGCAGTATGAGTCGGAGATTGAAGCCGCTACGGTGAATCTGCGGTCGCAGAAGATTGCATTGCTGCAACTTTTGGATGACCGAACGCCCGTGGATCGTTTCGATGTGACGGGGGAGTTTGATTTTTCTTCGAATTTGCAGACGTTGGACAGTTTTGAGCAGGCAGCATTGCAGGCGCGGCCGGATCTGGAAGCAGCGCTGCAGTCGGTAGAACAGGCAAAAACAAATTACAAGCTGGCGAAGGCGAATGGATCAGCGGACCCTACATTTGCAGTGGATTCGGGCGCGAACCCTCCGTTGCCTACCTACGTGGGCGTGAACGTAACGATTCCGATCCGGATTTTCGATCGTAATCAGGGCGAGAAGAAACGCACGCAAATTGATATCGAGCGTAACCAGCAGTTGACCGAAGCAGCCCGGTCACAGGTCTTCAGCGATGTGGACAGCGCGTACGAACAGGTGCGAAGCGAGCTTGCGCTGCTGAGGCCGTATCGCGACCAGTATCGTGCGCAGGCCACACGGGTGCGCGATACGGTGACGTATGCGTATCAGCATGGCGGAGCATCGCTAATGGATTTTCTGAACGCGCAGAGCGATTACCGCACTGTGCAACTGTCTTATCTGCAACTGGTGGGGACATATCTGACGGCGACGGCGCAGCTCAATCTGGCCGTAGGACGCGAGGTGATTCAGTGAAACGATCTCTGACTTTCAAGACTGGCCGATTTGTAACGATTGCGGGAGTGGTTGCGGGAATGCTGTGGATCAGCGCATGCAAGAAATCGTTCAATCCAGCATCCGGAATGGTGCAGCAGGCTAAGGTGGTCGAGGTGAGCAACGGCGAAACGGTTGCTGTTCCACACCCGGAGAACTTCAAGCTGACGACAGCGGAGGCATATCAGACTTATGACACGCTGAATGTGACCGGAAGCGTGAATCCGGATGTTTCCCGCGAGGTTCCGGTGATCTCGCTGGCTAGCGGAAAGGTCGTGGACATCCGCGCGCGGCTGGACGACAACGTGAAAAAGGGACAGTTGCTTTTACGCGTGCAAAGCCCGGACATCACGAATGCATTTGATACGTATCTGAAGGCCGTCAACGATGAGAAGCTGGCCAACAAGGCATACGTCCGCGCCAAGGATCTATATGCCCATGGAGCGATCGCGCAGAGCATGCTGGAGCAAGCCGACGACACGGAACAGGATGCACTGGCCGACCTGAAAGCCGCCGAACAACAACTCCAGGTATTGGGTGCCGACAAGAATCGTCCGACGACGATTGAGGATGTGTACGCTCCAATCTCCGGAGTGATCGTTGCACAGAACGTGACGAATGCAGCAGCTGCTGGCGTGAATTTTTCCGGCTCCTCAACGGCATTTACGATTGCCGACCTCTCAAAGGTATGGGTGATCTGCGATGTGTACGAGAACGATCTACACAGGATTCAGCTCGGGCAAAAAGTCATGATTCACCCGAATGCCTTTGCGGATAAGGTATTGCATGGAACGATCAGCGACATCGGTCCAATTCTTGATCCAAATATCCGCACGGCAAAAGTACGCATCGAGGTGGAGAATCCGGACAGACTGCTGAAACTGGGTATGTTTGTTACTGCGACGATTGACTCGCTGAACAAGAAGACGCTTGCAGTCATTCCAGCCACAGCCGTGTTACATCTTCACGACGAAGATTGGGTGTATGTACCGACGGGAGATGGCCGCTTCCGCAGAGTTCAGGTGGACTTGGGAGACTCGATCAGCGGCGGCAGGCAGGAGATTCTGTCTGGCATAGCGCCCGGACAACAGATGGTCGGCGACATTTTGCAACTGGAAGCAACTCTGGAGGCCCAATGATCCGCAGAGTTGTTGATTTCGCGCTGCAGAATCGCTTCCTGGTGCTGGCAGGAGCGTTTCTGCTGCTGGCTTGGGGAATTGTCTCATTTCATCGTCTTCCGGTTGAGGCATATCCGGATGTGGCCAACAACTATGTGGACGTGATCGCGCAATGGCCGGGCATCTCCGCGGAGCAGATTGAACAGCAGGTTACGATTCCGCTGGAAGTGGCGATGAACGGCATACCCGGCGTGGCGCATGTACGTTCATGGTCCATCTTTGGACTGTCCACGGTGGAGCTGGTTTTTGGCGAGGATACGACGAACTTTGAAAACCGCGAGCGGGTGCTGGAGCATTTGTCGCAGGTGGCGCTGCCGCCCGGCGTGACGCCGCAGATGGGAACCGACTGGAGTCCGGTGGGACAGATTTACTTCTACACCCTGGACAGCACGAATCCTGCGTATGACGCGATGAATCTCAAGTCGCTGGAAACGTGGGTGGTGGAGAAGAATCTGAAATCGGTGCCTGGCGTGCCGGATACAAATCCGTTTGGCGGTCCGACGCGTGAGTATCAGGTGCGACTCGATCCGAATAAGCTGATCTCCTACGGCCTCAGCCTGAGCCAGGTAGAACAGCAACTGACAAACAACAACGCGAACGGCGGCGGTAGCTTCATCCAGGCGGGAAAACAGCAGATCAATATCCGCGAAGTCGGGCTGGTACGCAACATTACAGATATTGAAAACACAGTCATCTATACCAAAACCGGAACACCACTTCGAGTGAAAGATATCGCAGTTGTCGAGCAGGGTCCGATGATCCGGCTGGGGCAGTTCGGCAAGACGTATCACCGTGAAGACGGCACGCTGGTGGATAATTCCGATGCTGTTTCCGGTATTGCTTTGCTGCTGAAGGGAGCCAATGCACAACCGGTACTGGAAGGCATTCACCAGAAAGTAGCTGAGCTGAACAGCAAGATTCTGCCGCAGGGCGTTAAGATCGTGCCGTTCATCGACAGAAGCGACTTGCTGCACTTTACGACGCATACGGTGCTGCACAACCTTTCTGAAGGCATCATTCTGGTGGTGCTGATTCTGTTTTTGTTTCTTGGAAATGCACGAGGAGCATTCATCGTCGCACTGACGATTCCTTTTTCGTTATTGTTCGCCTCGATCTGCCTCGACCTGAAACATATACCGGCCAATCTGCTCTCGCTCGGCGCTCTGGACTTCGGCATGGTGGTGGATGGCGCGGTCGTCATGGTGGAGAACATCATCCGCCACCTGAACCACAACAAGGACGGAGCGCGAGCACCGCTGGAGTGTGTGCGCGACGCGGCGATTGAGGTACAACGACCGGTCTTTTACGCAATCCTGATCATTATTTCAGCATATCTGCCGATCTTTACGCTGCAGGCCGTGGAAGGAAGACTCTTCCGCCCGATGGCGTGGACGGTATCCTTCGCGCTGCTGGGAGCGCTGATCTATTCCATTGTGATTGCTCCGGTACTCTCCGGATTGTTGTTCCGCAAAGGCGCATCGGAGTGGGAGAACCCAATTGTCGCGTACCTCACCGAGCACTACCGCCGCGCGGTGCTCTGGACGATTCATCATCGCTATGTGACGGTAAGTGTGGGCGTGTTGAGCCTGGTGCTTGCTATCTATCTTGCAGTTGGCGGCGTGATTGGCTCGGAGTTTCTGCCGCACCTGGATGAAGGAGCACTGTGGGTACGCGGAACGCTGGCGCAGAGCGCAGGCCCGGATGAGGGCGTGAGCGTGGCAAATCGTGCGCGACGGATTTTGTGCTCTTATCCAGAGACAACTGTATGCACAAGCCAGACCGGGCGTCCGGACGATGGCACGGATCACACGGGTTTTTTTAATATTGAGTACTTCGTGGGACTGAAGCCGAAGGAACAGTGGCGTCCGGTCTTCCACCAGAACAAAGATGACCTGATCGCTTCCATGAACAAACAGCTTCAGGAATCGATTCCCGGCGTTGTGTGGGGTTTTTCTCAGCCTATTGAAGACAACATGGAAGAGGCTGTGAGCGGAGTAAAGGGCGAGTTGGCGACCAAAATCTATGGGCAGAATCTGCATCAACTCGAAGACATCGCAACGCAGGTCGCGACTGTGATGCGCAATGTACGCGGCATTACTGACCTGGGAGTCTTCCAGGTGACAGGTCAACCCGACCTTGATATTGAAGTGGATCGGGAAAAAGCAGCGCGCTTCCAGATCAACGTCGCCGATATTCAGGATGCCGTGCAAACGGCAGTGGGAGGGACGGCACTGACACAGGTGCTCCGAGGAGAGCAAAGCTATAATCTGACACTGCGATATCTGCCGCAATACAGGAATACGCACGAAGCAATCGACAAGATTCTTCTGCTCTCGCCAACGGGTGAACGCGTCCCGCTGTCTCAACTCTGTACGATTCACGAAGCCGATGAAGGTTCGGAGATCTACCGTGAAAATAACGAGCGTTACGTCGCGATCAAATACAGCGTCCGGGGGCGTGCATTGGGCGACGCCGTCAAGGAGGCCATTCAGAATGTAAATGCAGAGGTTCCTTTGCCGCGCGGATACCACATCGGCTGGGAGGGTGAGTATCAGAGCGAAGTACGCGCCGAAGCCCGGATGCTGATCATTGTGCCGATCACCGTGCTGCTGATCTTCATCATCCTTTACTCGATGTACGGATCGTTCAAGTGGGCGATTCTGATTCTGGTGAACGTGGCAATGGCCCGCGTGGGAGGTTTGCTGGCCCTGTGGATCACGCACACCAACTTCAGCGTCTCGTCGGGGGTGGGATTTCTGGCGCTCTTCGGCGTCTCCGTGCAGACAGGCGTCATCATGCTGGAATACATCAATCAGTTGCGTGCGCGACGCAAAGGCATGGAGGAAGACGCAGAAAGCAATATTGTGGAAGCGGCCGTGGAAGGCGCAGTGCTGCGACTTCGTCCCATCATGATGACCATGCTGGTGGCAACGCTTGGATTGCTACCAGCGGCTATGTCACACGGCATCGGATCGGACTCACAGCGTCCGTTTGCCATCGTGATTGTGGGCGGACTGATCTCAGACCTGGTACTGAGCATTTTCCTGTTACCGACACTGTACGTTTGGGTCGCACGCGATACGGATTCGCTGCCGAAGGTCGATACGGCGGAGGAGTTCTGACGAGTCGCGGACCGCGAGGCTCTTTTTTTTCGCGGACGACGGAGGACGCTGCCGAAAAAATTACTCTTCGCGGAGAATCTGCAGGGGGCGCAAGCCGAGGATACGATGGCTTGCAACCCATCCGGTGATGGTTGCGAGCACGGCTGTAACGAAAATGGCGACAACAGCCGCACTCCATTCCATGTGCCATTGAATCTGCATCCGCTGGACGAGAACGCGAGTGAGCAGGTTGGCGAAGCAAACTCCAACGAGTGCGGCAAGCGTACCAAGAACGAAGAACTCAACCGAGTAAACCGCAAGGATGGTGCGGCGTGTTGCCCCCAGAGTCTTCAGTACGACCGTCTCTCGCGTGCGGCGAAAGCGGGTGCCGGCGATGGACGAAGCGAGGATGACGAGACCTGCGAAGATGGAAAATCCTGCAAGAAAACGGATGACGTAGGTGATCTGGTCAACGACGGCTTCGATTCGCGTGAGCACGTCGGCGAGATTGACGACGGTAATGGTGGGATAAAGCTGAAAGAGCGAGCGCTCGATCTGCGGAATGCGCGCCGGATCAACGCGCACGGCTCCGTACCAGATGGCAGTGGCGTCTTTGAGCAATCCCGAAGGCAGCAGGAATCCGCTGCGAGCGGCAATATGCTGTTGATCGGCGTGGAAGAGAGCAACGACCGTGAGGTGGTGTATCTGCGCGGCGATTTCGAGATCAACGACAGAGCCAACCCCGACATGAATGCGGTCGGCGATGCTCTGGTTGATGGCAATGGCGGAAGCGTTGGAGTTAGTCCACCACTGGCCAGCGACGAGTTTGTCTCCGGTTGGAATTTCGTCCGCCCAACTGAGAGTTGCACTCTCCAGTACGCGGCGCGGGATGTGCGTATGGCGTATCTGATCGAGAGGAACTCCGTTGAGGGCGAGAAAACGACCGGTGACCACGGGAAGCAGTTCCAGCGACTCGCTGACGCCGGTCTGCTGGTGAAAAAAATGCGCGACGCCGGGAAGCTGCGGCCCGGTCATGTCGATGAGGAAGAGATTGGGCAGTGTAGGCGCAGCGGATTGTTGAATCTCTGTGAGCACCTCGCGCTGTACGAGGAAGACCGAAAGGATGAGCATGACGCCGACTCCAAGTGCAGCCATCACTGCGGAAGACTGATTGCCGGGACGGTAGAGGTTGGCGAGGCCAAGACGAACAGCTTGCGGCAGGCGCAGGCGTACCCGATCCAGCAAGGCACGCAGAAGACGCAAGAATCCTGCAGAGACGGCAAGCAGAACCAGGAGTACGGAGACAAGAACGATGGTAAAGTCGCGTGCGACGACAGGAGATTCCGTAAGCCGGAAGGCGATGAGTGCAAGGCCGGAGACAGTGACCAGGGCAGCCGCAAACTGGGCTTTGCGAGCAAGCATCCTGCGCGGCCAGCTCAAGCCACTCCGTGCTTCCGTAGCGGCGACGGCGCGGCGCAGAACAAGAATGGGGCGGACATTGCGAACATCGAGCAGCGGAGGCAAACAAAAGAGCAGCGTGGTGAGCATGCCAACGCTGAAGCCGGAGAGAAGCGATCTCCAGGGCATAGTGAAGTTCGTGTGAACCGGAAGCAGCGCTCCGAAGAGCAGTGGAAGCGCAGTCATCACGAGAAGTCCGGCGAGGACGCCGAGCATTGCGCCCAGGAAGCCAAGCCCGAGCGTCTGAAGAAGGAAGATGCGCAGCATATCCGAGGAATCCGCGCCAAGCGACTTGAAGATGGCCAGAACCTCTATGCGCTGGCCAAGATGCGCGTGCATGGACATGGCTACACCGATGGCACCAAGCACCATCGCGACCAGGCAGATGAGGCTGAGAATCGAGGTGGCGCGATCGAGACCCTCGGTGAGTGCAGGATTACCCTCGCGATAGTCGATGACCTGAGCCTGTGGGAGGATTGATTCCAGGCGCGCTCGCACGGCGGCAATCTGAGATGGAGATTGCATGGATGCGGGCAACTCGACAAGCAAACGTTCTGTGGCGCGACTTCCGGGAGCAAGCAGGCCCGTGCTCTGAAATGCGGCGCGGGAGATCATGACGCGTGGTCCGAGACCGGCACCGGCACTGATGCGATCCGGCTCCTGGCGCAGGACCGCAGCTATACGAAAGCGGCGGCTGCCGAGCTTGATCGAGTTTCCGACGTGGGCGTGCATGCGGATGAGAAACTCTTCGGCCACCACGACGGAGTCGGTGGTGAGTACGGCGCCAAGTAGCTGATCGGGATCGAGAACAGCGGCTCCATAGTAGGGATACTGCGCAGGATCGACGACCTTGAGGGAGACCAGAAGCGGAACAGGATCGGGCGGAACCGAGGCCATCGAGATCATCTCGGTAACCCAGGTCGTGCGAATCGATTCGGCGTCGAGTGCGTGGATGGCTGAGCGTTCGGCTTCTGTCGGCTGCTGATTGGTGCGCGCGCTAAGGTCGCCGGCCATGAGCGAACGCGCTTCACGGCTAAGCGTGGCGCGAAAAATCTCACTGAATCCGCGGACACCCACAAGCGCTGCTACGCCGATGGCGACCGAGAGCACAACGAACAGAAATTTTCCAGGTGCGGAGCGCAGATCACGCATGGCAATGGTGGCGGCACGCCGCCAGGAAAGTGCATGGGCGGCCATCAGAGGCGCTCCAGTGCAGGTTGTTCATCCCTGATCGTCTGCACATCTTCGACGATCCGTCCGTCGCGCAAAGTGATGCGTCGATGAGCCAGCGCGGCAATCTGTGGATCGTGGGTGACCAGGACAAGCGTGGTCCCGGCATCGCGATTGCGGCGAAGCAAGAGGTCAAGCACTCGATTTCCGTTGGCGGAGTCGAGGTTTCCGGTCGGCTCGTCGGCCATGACGATGGGAGGGTCCATGATGAAGGCGCGCGCCAGAGCCACGCGCTGCTGCTCCCCACCGGAAAGCTGCACGGGGTAGTGATCCATACGCTGTTCCAGGCCCACCTGACGGAGCAAAGAGCGGGCGCGCTCAATGCCATCACCCCATGCATTCAGCTCGAATGGGAGCAGGACATTTTCAAGTGCCGTGAGCGTGGGGATCAACTGATAGGACTGAAAGACAAAGCCCAGCTTGCGCCCGCGAATGCGCGCAAGCGCTCCCTCGTCGAGCGAGTGAATTGGAGAGTTGTCGAGCAGGATTTCCCCTTCGCTCGGGGTATCAAGACCGGCAAGCAGACCGAGCAACGTGCTCTTTCCGCTGCCGCTCGCACCGACAATGGCGACAAACTGTCCGGCCGGAATCGAAAGGTCGATTCCCCGGAGGATTTCAACGCGGCGGTCGAGATGCTCAATCCACTTGCGCACTCCGCGCACTTCAATCATTTGTTTTCACTCCTGAGGGCCGGGCCTGAAACCGGATACAACACGAATTGAGAGGCTCACGGTAGACTGAACTCGTGAAAACGCTCCGAGTTGCGATTTCTGTTCTTATTGCAGTCTGCATTATTTGGACGCCGATGTCTGCCACCGAGACGCAAAAGACGGTGGTTTGTTTTGGAGACAGCATCACGGCGGGCTACGGCCTGAAGGAGAGCGACAGCTACCCAGAGGATCTGAACCGACTGCTCGCCGCGCGTCACATTCTGTATCGTGTGATCAACCGGGGAGTTCCCGGCGATACAACGACCGATGCGCTGACGCGGCTTCCGACGATTTTGGCGCTGCATCCCCAGGTGGTGGTGGTGGAGTTTGGCGGCAACGACGGATTACGCGGAATCGACGTCCATCGCACGCGCGCAAACCTGATGGAGATCGTGAGCCGGTTGCAGGCGGCGAAGATTCGTGTGCTGCTGGTGGGCATCACCCTGCCGCCGAATTATGGGCCGGATTATGTGCGCAGCTTTCAACAGGTTTTTGTGGAGGTGGCACGCGCGGAACATGTGTTGCGGATGCCCATGATCTATGACGGGATTTACACGATTCGGGGAACAATCCAGTCAGACGGGATTCATCCTACTGCGAAAGGGTCGGAGATGATTGCAGAGCACATGCTCCCGTACCTGAAGCCGCTGTTGCGTTAGTCGTGGCTGTGGTAGTCTCTTCGGGTATCGATTTACCTGCCGGATAGACGCGTGTTTTTTGAGGTTCTTGCATGATGCATCTATGTTTTTCCAAAGTTGCAGCTCTTTCCCTTACTGTAGCAGCCGCGATGTTGCCCGCAACGGCAGCCGTACGCACAGATTATCCATTTCGCAATCAGAAGCTGGATCGCGAGGCGCGGATCAGCGATTTGCTGAGCCGATTGACGCTGGATGAAAAGATCTCGCTGATGGGCGGACAGCCGAAGATTCCGCGTCTGGGGCTGGAGTTCAGTGGACAGGTGGAGGGACTGCACGGGCTGGCGCTGGGCGGACCGGCGCATTGGGAAGGCCGTGGAAAGAATGTGTTGCCGACGACCACTTTTCCACAGGAGCGCGGGCTTGGCAATACCTGGGATCCGGCACTGATGCAGCAGGTAGGCGCGCTGGAAGGGTACGAGGCGCGATACATTTATCAGAGCGCGAAGTATGATCGCGGCGGGCTGATTGTGCGTGCCCCGAATGTGGACCTGGCGCGCGACCCGCGCTGGGGCCGCAGCGAAGAGTCGATGGGAGAGGATCCTTATCTGGTGGGCACGATGGCCGTCGCCTTCCAGCATGGGCTGCAGGGACCGGACGCGACACACTGGCAGGCGGCGTCCCTGATGAAACACTTCCTGGCCAATGAAAATGAGGACGATCGTGAATCCTCGTCGTCGGATTTCGACGAGCGCCTCTTTCGCGAATACTACTCGGTACCGTTTCGCATGGGGTTCCAGCTTGGCGGCTCGCGCGCGGTGATGGCAGCCTACAACTCATGGAACGGCGTGCCGATGATGATCAATCCTGTCCTGAAAAACGTGATGGTGAAGGAGTGGGGCAACGATGGGATCATCTGCACCGATGGCGGCGCACTGGGGCTGCTGGTAACGGCGCACAAGAGTTTTCCGAATAAGGAGCAGGGCGCTGCGGCGGCGGTGAAAGCAGGCATCAACACATTTCTGGACACGTATCGGGGAGATTTGCGCGCAGCGGTGCGCGACGGGACGATCTCAGAAGCAGAGATTGATGCGTCCCTGCGCGGGCTGCTGCGCGTCTTCTACTGGCTGGGCGAGTTCGACTCCGTTTACGACGGAAAGACGCCCGCCGGCATCTCGGCGGCAAGCGATCCGTACGGGCAGATCGGACGCACAGCAGATACTCCACCGTGGGAGCGTGCAAGCAGCAAAGCCCTGGCTCGCAAGGCCACTGACGAGTCGATCGTGCTGCTGAAAAACGAAAACCAGGCGTTGCCGCTGGACAAGACGAAGATCAAGACGATTGCGGTGATTGGACCTTGGGCGGATCAGGTGCTCCTCGACTGGTACTCCGGCACACCGGCATATTCGGTCTCCGCGCTGGATGGAATTCGCAATGCGGTTGCGCCTGGAACAAAGGTTCTCTTTGAAAAGGGCGATGACGCAGCGGCAACAGTTGCCGCTGCACGGCAGGCGGATGTGGCGATTGTGGTCGTGGGCAATCACCCCTACTGCAATGCAACGCGCTGGAAGCAGTGCGACACGCCGAGCAACGGACGCGAAGCAGTGGATCGAAAGACCATCTCCCTGGAGCAGGAATCGCTCGTGAAGCTTGTCTACGCGGCCAACCCGCACACGGTGGAAGTACTGCTTTCGAGCTTTCCTTACGCTATCGACTGGAGCCAGGAGCATCTGCCCGCGATCGTCCACCTGACACATAACAGTGAGGAGCTGGGTAATGGACTGGCGGATGTACTTTTCGGTGCGTACTCCCCTGCAGGAAGGTTGGTGCAGACCTGGCCCACGGGAGACGCGCAACTGCTGCCGATGATGGACTACAACCTGCTGCATGGGCGTACGTACATGTACAGTGCGCTCAAACCTCTCTATCCATTTGGCTACGGACTAAGCTACACCACATTCGCATACAAGGGGATGACGACTGGCTCAAAGTCGATGCCAGCCGATGGCGAAGTGGGCGTGACGGTGACCGTGGCCAACACCGGCACGCGCGACAGCGACGAGGTGGTTCAACTCTACGTCAGGCACGAGCACTCCGCTGTGACACGACCACAACTCGAGCTGAAAGCTTTTCAGCGCGTACATGTCGTCGCTGGACAATCCGTGAATGTACAAATGACACTGCGCGCGCATGACCTGGCGTATTGGGACACAGCGACACACCGATGGCGCGTCGAAGAGGAGCCGGTAAAACTGCTCGCGGGCGGCTCGTCCGACGCGCTGCCTGTGAGCACGACCGTTGAGGTGAGCAGCAGCGGAAGCTACGGGCCGGAGTCCCACTGAACAGCAGGATCGCGGAAAACCAAAAGTCGCTCCGCCAGGGCTGTAGCGCAGCGACTTTTGTTGTCACGAACGAATGGCAGGGAGTGGATGCAACTGTTGCAGTGAGTATACGGTGGTCTTGTGTCGCTGCATGGCAGCGATGCCCTCAGCCGCCGCATGTGCCGCTGCAATCGTAGTAATGGTGGGTACGCGGGCCAGCACGGCTGCGCGACGAATCGCCTTCTCGTCGAAGATCGTGTCCTGGCCACGTGGTGTATTAATGATGAGCTGAATGCGTTCGCCTTTGATGAGGTCCACGATATTCGGACGGCCTTCCTTGACCTTGAAGACACGCTCGACATTCATGCCATCTGCTTCCAGCGCATTGGCCGTGCCTTCGGTGGCCACGAGTTGGAATCCGAGTTCAACGTAGCGGCGTGCGAGGCGGACCGCCGCCGTCTTGTCATGGTCGTTGACGCTGAAGAAGACAGTGCCGCTCGATGGTAGTTGCTGCCCGGCAGAAAGCTGCGCTTTGGCAAAGGCTTCGCCGAAGTTGGCCGCCACGCCCATCACCTCACCGGTCGATTTCATCTCCGGGCTGAGCACGGTATCCACACCAGGAAATTTACCCCAGGGAAAGACCGGCGATTTCACGTAAAAGTGCGCTCCGGGATCGAGATCCTTTCCGGAAGCAGCAGCCTCGGGCAGAAGTTCGCGTAGTTTGCGACCCGTCATCAGACGTGAGGCAATGCGCGCCAGTGGTACACCGGTGGCCTTTGAAACATAGGGCACTGTGCGCGAGGCACGCGGATTGACTTCGATCACAAAAACATGATCCACGCCTTCATCGTCACGTTGAATGGCAAACTGCAAATTCACCAGGCCAACAACGCTGAGTGCACGCGCGAGTTTGCGCGTGTAATCCCGAATAACCTCCAGCGTAGTGGGGCGGATGCTGACCGGAGGCAGTACGCAGGAGGAGTCCCCGGAGTGGATGCCGGCCTCTTCGATGTGCTGCATGATCGCTGCGATCACGACATCTTCAGAGTCACAGAGCGCGTCCACATCGACCTCAATGGCTGCCTCCAGAAAATGATCGATGAGCACAGGTCGATCCGACGAATACTCCACAGCTGTCGTCATGTAACGCGCCACTTCCTGCGCGTCGTAAGCAATGACCATGGCTCGACCGCCGAGCACATAGGAGGGTCGCACAAGCACGGGGTAGCCAACACGCTCCGCCACAGCAAGGGCTTGCTCAACGCTGGTGGCAGTGCCCCCGGCAGGCTGCGGAATGCTCAGATCTTCCAGCAGCTTTCCGAACTGCTTGCGATCTTCGGCGAGGTCAATCGACTCGGGTGAGGTTCCGATGATGGGAACACCAGCCTTGCGCAGGCGCTGCGCAAGATTGAGCGGGGTTTGTCCGCCGAACTGCACGATCATGCCCACTTCCGCACCGCCCGCCGACTCATGCTCATAGATGGCAAGCACGTCCTCAAGGGTCAGCGGTTCAAAGTAAAGACGATCGCTGGTGTCGTAATCGGTGGAGACGGTCTCCGGATTGCAGTTGACCATGATGGTCTCATAACCGTCGTCCTTGAGCGCAAAGGCCGCGTGGCAGCAGCAGTAATCGAACTCGATCCCCTGGCCGATGCGATTCGGTCCACTGCCGAGGATGATGATTTTGCGCTTTGCCGTTGGCGGCGCCTCGTCCTCTTCGTCGTAGCTGGAATAGAAATACGGCGTGTGCGACTCGAACTCCGCGGCGCACGTATCCACAAGTTTGTAGATTGGCCGGATACCGTGCCGGTAGCGCAGTTCTCGCACCGTGCGCACGCCCTCGTGGCCTTCCAGCTTCCATTCATTGGCGATGCGCTCGTCGCTGAAGCCCATGCGCTTCCAGCGCCGAAGTTGCAAGGCAGTAATGTTCTCCGGGCCATGCTGTGCCATCTGCTTCTGCTCGATGGCAATCTCACGCACGTGATGCAGGAACCAGGGGTCCATGCCGGTATAACGCGCTACGTCACGAACCGACATGCCGCGCTCGAAGGCGAAGCGGACGTAGTTGAGCCGCTCCGGCTGCGGTGTAACGAGGCGCTGGAGCAGGCGGCGGGGATCAAGTTCCTCGCTGCCTGTCTTCTTGCCTGTCTCCAGCGAGCGCAGCGCCTTCATGAGCGATTCTTTGAAGGTGCGTCCGATGGCCATGGCTTCGCCCACCGACTTCATCTGAGGGCCGAGCGTGTCATCGGCGCCGGGAAATTTCTCAAACTGCCACTTGGGAATCTTGGTGACGACGTAATCGATGGTTGGCTCGAAGCAGGCCGGAGTCATGCGGGTAATGTCGTTGGGAATCTCATCGAGCGTGTAACCGACGGCGAGCTTGGCAGCGATCTTGGCGATGGGGAATCCGGTGGCCTTGGACGCGAGCGCAGAAGAACGCGAGACGCGAGGATTCATCTCGATGACGGTCATGCGGCCATCCGTGGGATTGACGGCGAACTGCACGTTGGAGCCGCCGGTCTCGACGCCGATCTCGCGCATGACAGCAATTGCCGCATCGCGCATCTTCTGGTACTCGCGGTCGGTGAGCGTCTGCGCAGGAGCCACCGTGATCGAGTCGCCGGTATGTACGCCCATTGGATCGAAGTTCTCAATCGAGCAGACGATGATGACGTTGTCCGCCAGATCGCGCATCACCTCCAGCTCGTACTCCTTCCAGCCGAGCACGCTTTCTTCGATAAGGCACTCATGCACAGGCGAAAGATCGAGGCCACGCGCAAGGATCTCCATCAGCTCCTCGCGGTTATATGCGATACCGCCACCCGAGCCACCCAGCGTGAAACTGGGACGGATGAGGATGGGAAACCCGATTTTGCCGGCGAAATCGAGACCGTCACGCAGGTTGTTGACCAGTACGGAACGCGAGACTTCGAGGCCGATGCGCACCATTGCGTCTTTGAAAAGCAGCCGGTCTTCGGCTTTTTTGATGGCTTCGAGCCGCGCGCCGATCATTTCGACACCGTATTTTTCGAGGATGCCGGAATCGGCCAGTTCGACGGCGAGATTGAGCGCGGTCTGTCCTCCGACAGTGGGCAGCAGCGCAAATTTGCCAGAACCAGCAGGCATCATCGCACACTCGACACAAATGATCTCCTCGACGTAGGCAAGAGTAAGCGGCTCGATGTAGGTTCGGTCAGCCAGCTCCGGATCGGTCATGATGGTCGCCGGGTTGGAGTTGACCAGCACCACCTCGTAGCCATCCTGCTTCAGCGCCTTGCAGGCCTGCGTACCGGAGTAATCAAACTCCGCCGACTGCCCAATCACAATCGGCCCCGAGCCAATCACCAGTATCTTCTGTATGTCATCTCTGCGTGGCATGTTTCTTCGGTTTCCCTTGCTTCAAAGTTGGCACTTCGTTGTCATCGGCTGAAATTGCGTCATGGCTTTTGCTCTGAAAAGGCGTGGCTTTAGTCGCGTCTTTTACTTTTCTCCTCAACTGTTGATTCAGCTTGAAAGGTGCCAGCTTCTGCTGGGATAAAACCATTTCCAGCTAGAACGGTACGACCTCCAGCTTGAATAAAAGTTGCTTCTGCTGGATTGAAGCCTGCTTTAGGTTGAAAGGGACGGGCTAAAGTCCGTACCCTTCATTTCCGCTTACGAGCTGCAACCCAGAGCGGTGTCTTGCGCTTTTCCCCCTGTCTGTTCATTGGACGGAGCCTATCAGAATCGCGAGAAGAGCACCGCCCAATTTTCGATCAACACTCAACGAAACACATCGTCAAAACTATCCTGCGTGGGCGCAACACCGCAGAAATCCACCTCACCTTTGATGGTAAGAATCTGCAGCACATAATTACCTTTCGAACCCAGAGACTTACCGTTGACGTTCCAACCTGATTTCATCCGAACTTTGTCACGCTCATTGCGCTTTACAGCATTCTTTGCTGGCCTGAAGTGCCGGCGAATGCGAACTGTAACATTCTTCGACTTTCCGACGTAACATGACTGGTGCGCCCCATCCTTATCCCTAAATTCTTTGAAACGTAGCGATAGACACCCGAGCATCCAAAATCAGCGCGTAGTCTAGCTGGTGCCTTCCGACTTAAGACCCATTCAGAGATCTCTGAATGGGTCAATAAATCCTCCCCGATAAACTCACCGCCGGAATGCCCGAGCCCGCTCATCCCTTCCACTCCTCCATCATCCGACGAAAGTCGTGAAACAAGTAGTTGCTGTCATGCGGTCCCGGCGCGGCCTCGGGGTGGTACTGCACGCTGAAAAGCGGCAGTGACTTATGCCGCAAGCCTTCGAGCGTGTTATCGTTCAGGTCCACGTGTGTGAGTTTCACCTCGTTGGCGTTGATGCTTTCCGGATCGACGGCGAAGTTATGGTTATGCGCTGTAATCTCCACCTTGCCATTGGTCATATTCTTTACAGGATGGTTGCCGCCATGGTGGCCAAACTTCAGCTTGTAGGTCTTCCCGCCGAGCGCAAGTCCGGTCAACTGATGCCCCAGACATATTCCGAAGATCGGCACGCGGCCCATCATTTGGCGAATGGCCTTCACCGCGTAGTCGACTGGTTCCGGATCCCCCGGGCCGTTGGACAGAAAGACTCCATCCGGTTTCAGTTCCATCACCTGGTCTGCGGTCGTCTGCGCTGGCACCACGGTTACGCGGCATCCTTCGCGTGTGAGCATGCGCAGGATGTTGCGCTTGATGCCGAAGTCATAGGCCACGACGTGAAGCAGCGGCTGATCCTTAGCATCAGCGGAAGGCGCAAGCAGCAGCGGATCGTCTGTCTCCGCAAGTGCATCGGTAGAGGCGAAGGTGTACGGTGATGGAGTGGAGACCACGCGCGCCAGATCCATTCCGTCCATGCGTGGAATGGAACGCGCCTTGGCGATCAGCGACTGAGGATTAGAGTCCACGGTTGAGATGCAACCACGCATGACGCCATGGGTGCGCAGATGTCGGACCAGCGCGCGTGTATCAATGTCGGCAAGCACTGGAACGTTGTATCGCTCCATGTACTCGTCGGTGACGCGCTCGGAGCGCCAGTTCGAGCTGACAGGCGAAAACTCGCGCACGATCAACCCTTCGATATAGGGTTTGGCCGCCTCATTGTCCGCTTCGTTGGTGCCGTAGTTGCCAATCTGGGGATTGGTCATGACCACGATTTGCCCGGCATAGGATGGATCGGTTGCGATTTCCTGATAGCCGGTAAGAGAAGTATTGAAGACCACTTCACCCAAGGCTTCGCCCGGAGCTCCGTATCCTTCGCCTGCAAAGATGCGCCCGTCTTCGAGCGCAAGAGTCGCTTGCATCGCGTCTCCAAGGAGTGGATTCAATCGGTCCACTTCAAATCATGCCATCCTCTTTATTATCAGCGTTTTTTCTTGTTTCACATTTTGCTGAATATTTGCTGAAGAGGGTCTCATGACCATTGAAGCCGTTACCTCAACAACTATAACAGCTTTTGCGTGTCACTCCTCTGGTTGCTCGCTCTATTCACAGTTCCATCTATGAAGCCTTGAACTTCCATGGGAGTGGAACTCCCGACGAGAGCCCCATATGTTTCAATAGAAGCAGCTTAGAAACAACTGGGGTACAAGATGCTGAACTGAGCGTGAGTGCTGTCACCTGACCTTGCCCCGGAAAGCATCCCTCATATAGCGCTCTGAGAGGATATCGAAGGAGCAGCGACGATGCAGCTTTCCAGTGATGCCGTGATTCTGCGTGTGTGGCCTGTGAACGAAGCAGATCTCATCGTCAGTTTTCTTACACGCGACTTTGGTAAGCTGAAGGGCGTGGCGAAATCTGCACTGAAGAGCCGCCGCCGCTTTGGCGGCGCGCTGGAGATGATGACCGAGGTGCGCGCCACCTTTGCGGATCGCCCCCGGCAGGATCTGGTGCGCATCGATCACTTCGACCTGATTACTTCACCCCTGCGGACGCCGGTAGATTACGCGCGCATGACGGCGCTCAGTTTTTATGTGGAGGTGATGGAACAGGCGCTGCCGGATCGCAACCCGGAAGAGGTGGCGTTCCGTCTGATGACAACGGTCCTGAACCACTCTGCCGCCGGTCAGTTTTGGCCTTCCATTACCTATTTTTCCCTGTGGATGACACGCCTGATGGGCTGGCTGCCCGATCTGCATGTCTGCACAGTCTGTTCCTCCTCTGTGCTCGAATCCGGGGCGTGGTTTCATCCCTCCGCCGATGGCCTGCTCTGTCGACTTCACGCCATGTCGGCCAGTGCGCCTCTTTCGCCGGAATCTCTGCATCTGGCGCAGCGCATGCTTCGATCCCCGATCGCAGAGTTTGCCGTGCAACCATGGAGCGCGCAACGTGGGGCGGACCTGCGCAGATTTGCGATCCAGTCCCTGGAACGGCATCTGGAGCGGCGCCTGCGCACGGCAGAGGCGCTCCGTCGCCTGGCGACAAGTGTTGTGCCGCATTCCGAGACCAGTCTTGCAACTACGTTAGAATAAGGACAATCTATTCGTGGTGATAGCCTCCCGCATGCTTGGATCTCACACTCTTTCCGCCTCAGGCGCAGCAGCCGATTTCGGCCAGCCCGCAGCACCACTCACGTTCCAGGAACTGTTATTTCGCCTGCAAACCTTCTGGGCCTCGCGTGGTTGCGTTCTCCAGCAGCCTTACGATGTCGAGGTTGGCGCTGGCACGATGGCGCCGGAGACCTTTCTGCGTGTGCTCGGCCCGCGGCCTTATCGCATCGGCTACGCGCAGCCTTCGCGTCGTCCCGCCGATGGCCGCTACGGCGAGAATCCCAATCGCCTCTTCAAGCACACCCAGTTTCAGCTTATTCTGAAGCCGCCGCCGACCAACGTTCAGGAGCTTTATCTGGAGTCTCTTGCGGCGATTGGCATTGACCTTCGCCGTCACGACCTGAAGTTCGAGGAAGACAACTGGGAGTCGCCGACGCTGGGCGCCTGGGGCATCGGATGGCAGGTGATGCTCGACGGACTGGAGATTACGCAGTTTACCTACTTCCAGCAGTGTGGCGGCATCGATCTTGACCCCATCACGGCGGAGATTACTTATGGGCTGGAACGAATCGCCGCGTTTTTGCAAGACGTCGATTCCATCTACGACATCGTCTGGATGCGCGATCCGACAACTGGAAATGAGATACGCTACGGCGATATCCGGCTCGAAGATGAGTTGCATTTCTCCGTCTACAACTTTGAATATGCGGATGTGGAAAAGCTCTGGGAGCATCTGCGGCTCTATGAGGCCGAGTGCCAGGCGCTCATCGACGGAGCCTCCACGCTTGCGGACCTTACCGATGCCGCGCAGATTCGCCGTTATCCGCTGCTCAGCGCTTTCGACCTGTGCCTGAAGTGTTCGCATCTCTTCAATCTGCTCGATGCCCGCGGAGCCATCTCCGTGACGGAGCGCGTCGGCGTGATTGCACGGATTCGTGCTCTCGCAGTAGGTGTCGCCAGGGCATATACCAGCCAGCAACAGGCTGCCGAAAGAGAAAACACAGATGCCTGATTTCTTGCTTGAGATCGGACTGGAAGAAATTCCGTCCCGCATGCTAGCCGCTGCTCAGAAGGAACTTGCCGAGCGCGTGGAGTCGCTTCTGCGCGAGCAGCGTCTGCTGGAGTCTTCTTCGCAGATCGTAAGCTATTCGACGCCGCGCAGGCTTGCAGCGCTCGCCTCCGGACTCAAAGCACAGCAGTCGGATGTGCAGGAGGAGGTCGTTGGACCTTCCTGGAAGATTGCATGGCAACAGGATGCCTTTTCTGCTGCTGCCACAGCCTTCGCTCGCAAGGTGGGAGTCTCCGTTGATGCGCTTCGCAAAGTCGCCACGCCGAAAGGCGAGTACGTCGGCGCAACGGTGCTGCGCCGCGGAGAAGCTGCGTCAGCGATTCTTGCCGCTATGCTTCCTGCCTGCGTCTCCGGACTCTACTGGCCAAAGAATATGTACTGGCGCGAAGGTAAGCCGGAGCGCTTTGTGCGCCCGGTGCGCTGGCTCATCGCCATGCTCGATTCCACAGTGATTCCGTTTTCCTTCGCCGGACAGACAGCCGCAGCCTCTACTCGCGGACATCGCATTTTGCATGGCGATGAGCCAGTCCTCCTTCACCGTGCAACAGATTACGCGCAGCGCCTGCGCGAGGTATTCGTGCTGGTCGATCCAGTCGAACGCCGACACGTCATCCGCAAGGCGCTCGATCGCGTGACGCGAATCATCCCGCAGGGGCGATGGCGCGAAGATGAAGAGTTGATTGAGACCGTGGTCCATCTTACGGAGTGGCCGACGGTACTCTGCGGCATGTTTGAAAGCGAATATCTCGGACTGCCGCAGGAAGTACTGGTCACTGTCATGCGCGACCATCAGAAATTCTTCGCCGTGGAGGGTGCGGGCGGTGCATTGCTCCCGTACTTCCTCACTGTACTCAACACCGAAGTCGATGACGAGGGACAGGCGATTATCCGCCACGGCAATGAACGTGTGTTGCGCTCGCGCTTCAAAGATGCGCAGTTTTTCTGGAATGCCGATCAGAAAATTCCTCTGACCGAGCGAGTGGAATTGCTGCGATCTGTCACCTTCCAGAAAGACCTCGGAAGCTACTTCTGGAAAACAGAGCAGAACCTGCGCATCGCCGAGGTCATCGGCAAGACGCTGCAAAGCCGCGGCAAAGTGCTCGATCATGTGGCACTGTTGCAGGCAGTTTTACTGGCAAAAACGGATCTTACGGCCGAGTTAGTGAAGGAATTTACTGAGCTTCAGGGTATCGTCGGCGGTCTCTATGCGCAGGCGCAGGGACTGAGTGAGACGGTCGCTTCCGCAATTTACGCGCAGTATCTGCCCGCTTCTTCCGAAGACCCGATCCCGCAGACCATCGAGGCACAGATCACCGGCCTTGTCGACCGCATGCAGACCATAGCTGCGATGTTTTCCATCGGCAACATTCCCTCCGGTTCGCGCGATCCTTTCGCACTGCGCCGCGCGGGCAACGCCATCGTGCGCATTCTGGCGGAGTCGGCGTTTCCATTGCGACTGAGCGAACTGATTGCCGCAACCGGGCAGCCGGAGGCGTCAGTTGCTCTGTTCCTGCGCGAACGTCTTGGCTTCTACCTGAAGGAAAATCGGGGCTTCGCCTACGATGTAATTGCTGCCGTGATGGCCTCTGACGCCGACGACGTTCCCGATGCGTGCGCGCGTTGTGAGGCTTTGAGTGCAGTCCGCGGCTCGACCGACTTCATGGTGGTGGCTGCAGCATACAAGCGCATTCGCAATATCCTCGAACAGGCACGGCAGGCTGGAAACAAATGGGCAGAAGCGGACGATCGGCTGCTGACCGAACCGGAGGAGCAGGCGTTGTTCGCCGCCTCTGCGCGACTCGCGGCGCAGGTGTGCGAGTTGCGCGCGCTTCATCAGTATCGGCAGGCGCTGGAAGCCATCGCCAGCCTGGCCCCTTCGGTCGATGCATTCTTCTCGAAGATCATGGTCATGACGCCGGATGCAGCTTTGCGCGCGGCACGGCTGCGGCTGATCGAATCGGTCCTTGTCAGCATCTCCGGCATCGCCGATTTTGCTGAGATTGTTCAAGCCTGAAGTGTCGCTGCCGTCGTTCCTTTTCGATCACTTCGCACTCAGAAACTGGTTCACTGCAGTGCTGACGGTGGGTGCCTCGCAGTTCGGCGCAAGGTGTCCACAGTCGGAGTGCAGCATGAGTACTTGGGCGTGAATTTTCGGCGCGAAGGCAAGCGCTGGGCCAGGATTCACCATGTGATCCTGTTCGGATACGATGGCCAACACCTTGGCATGCACACGCTGCGCCGCTTCCTCCAGGCTGCCTCCGCGCGCCACGTCCTGGTGAATCATCGCTTCCAGTTGATAAAGGCGATCGTTGGTGTCAAATCCGTCGGCATTCCAGTTGCCATATCCGGAGTAGATTGCAGGGAAGGCTTCGCGGGCGACCGTATCGGCGTAGTGATGCGGCGTAGTGATGTTCATGGCGTGTAGAATCTGTACCATCGGGATTGACGGATTCTCTTTGTAATTGCCCATCCTCCATGCTGGGCTGGAGCGGATGGCATCCATCTCCGCCTGCCACAGCAACAGGTCGTAGGCGGTCAGCCGCGGCGAACCGACAATTGGAACCGCGTCGTCCATGAAATCCGGATGCGCGACCATCCACTCGAAGGTCTGCATGCCTCCCATCGACATGCCCACAACGGCGTGCACATGTTTCAGCCCCAGAGTCTTTGTCGCCAGCGTGTATTCCGTCTCGACCATATCGCGTATCGTGATTGCCGGAAACGTCATGCGCGGCTGCATTTTGCTGTTCGACGGCGAACTGGAGACGCCATTGGCTAGTGGATCGATGCCGACGATGAAGTAGCGCGAGGAGTCGAGTAGCTTGCCCCGGCCAACCGAATTGGCAAGCTGCGCCGTTGTGCCAGTGAACCAGAGCGGAACAAGAAGAACATTGTCTGCGTTCTTGTTGCCCCACGTGCGATAGCCAATGCGACAGTCAAGCACCTTTTCTCCGCTTGCAAGAGGACAGGTGCCGAGCTTTGCAAACTGCTGCTCGCCCTCCGTGTTCTGCAAAGCGGAGGCCTTACGCGTCGATGCAAAGAAAAGGAGCAGAGGAAAGGCGAGCAGCAGTGCCACGAAGAAAAGACGAACGGGGATGCGGGAAGTATGCATGGGTCGCAGTATATCAATCGGAGTTTGCGCACATTACGACGCATTGTGTGTTTGGCTGCAGCGTCTAAAATGAAAGAGTCATGTCCGACTCCATCTCACTGAGTCTCTGGTATCCACAGATGCGCATCGAAGCGCTTGAGGAGAAGCTGCAACTCGTGCTCACGCAGTTTGCGGTACATGGCGGCGAGCTAGGCGTATTTTCCGTGACCGTCTGGCCCGTGAACTGGCGCGAGTCGGCTTCGTTTCAGGAGGTTTACGGCACAGGTGAACATGCCGCCAGGATCGATCACGCCGTCGCGGAGGCGCTCGAATTGTTTCATGCCGACGACGCCTGCGAGTTCCAGATAGGCTGGTATCTTTGGGAGAAGGATGAAGCGGAGGATTCCGAAACAGGCTGGACGCGTCGCCGCCGACTTGTCCGAGTGCTCGCTTACGGACCTGAGTTCGACGACGGAGCCTGGACGCAGGACGGTCATATTCGCATCGATTTTGGCAGCGACGACGCGTTTCTTCAGGAGGAAGTTACGCTCAATCCCCATGCCCTCCGCTGCATTGAGGAAAACATCCGTCAATTGATCGCGCTCGTTGAGTCGTTGCAGAAGGAGACCGAGCCATCGTCGCGTCTGCTCTGGTCGGAGCTGGGTGAGTCGCTTGCAGCACGGCTTCAGGCGCGCCTCAACCGAGTTCATTGAGGCTTCGCTCGTTTTTGCACCCGTCATGAAATCCTTCCTCAGTATCGAGCACGCACGCAATCTCATTCTGATTGCAGGATCACTGATCTTCATTGCCGTTGTCGGGTTTCTGCTTTCTGGCCAGTGGAAGCGCCACATGATCCTGCAGGATCTTCCGCGTCGACTGGGTGCAGACATTCAGTTGCAGGCCAATCAGTTCGACTACACGCAGATGAGGCGCGGCAAAACTCTCTTTCGTATCCATGCCGAGCGGGCCGAGCAGACGCGGAAAAGCGGCGAAACCATGCTCCACAATGTTCGCATCGAGTTTTTCACTCCGGAAGGTCAGCCCGAAGATACGATTCGTGGCGACGAATTTCAATACAACCAGTCTTCTGGTCTGGCAGTCGCGCAAGGTGCGGTCGAAATCGAAGTGCATAATCCTTCGACCACTGCCAGCTCCAAGCAAACAACTTCGCCCTCCATCCGCATCCGCACCAGCGGACTCACCTTCGACCAGAAAAGCGAAGTCGCTTCAACTGGCAATCCACTCGATTTTCTTTTGCAGCAGGGGAGCGGGTCGGCGGTCGGGGCGGTCTATGATGCCGCTCACGGGCAATTGACGCTCAACTCCGCGGTGAAGATTCGTCTGCAGCAGAAATCGACCCCCGTGGCCATTCAGGCAGAGCATGCGGAGCTGGAGCGTGCTTCGCAAAGCGCGATTCTGCGCAATATGCACGCCGAATACAGCAGTGGAACTGCTTCCACCGGACTCGCACATATTCTCTTCCGCGCCGATGGTTCCATGGCGACGCTGGAAGGCTCCGACGGAGTTGTGTTGCACTCTCGTTCCAATGCAGAGGCGCACTCGCTTTTGGCAACCTTTCAATTCAACCCGCGTAACCAGCCACAATCGGGAGTGATGTCCGGAGGCACAAGCTTTCAGTTCAGTGACAATCACCAGTCGCTCAGCGGAACGGCACCTATCGCACTGCTTCATTTCGACGCCAATGGCAATCTGCAAACCAGCCGACTGCAGAACGGTGCCTTTCTGCGCGATCGGGAGATCGTGCTCTCACCACGCAGCTCATCGACAACTATCACGCGCGAATGGCGTTCCGAAACTGCGGATTTGCAGTTCGTCCCGGCTTCGAGCAACTCCGCCCATTCCAATCTCGGACGCGCAACAGTGCTTCAGCAAATTCATGGCGAAGGCGGCGTCCGTGTTACCTCCGTTACGGTACCCGATGCAGGACCAGAGCAGAGTTCATCACTTGCTGCAGATAGGATGCAGGCAATGTTTTCTCCCGATGGGATCCTGCGCCGTGTTGTGGGAAACGGTCACACGGAGTATCGCCAGATCGCCGGATCAGGGAATCACTGGACGAGCCGTTGGATCAGCGACTCCGATACGCTGGATGCGCAGTTGAAGAATGTTTCCCGCAATTCGCAACCGAGCCGTGTCAAGCAACCTTCCCCGGCAGGTTCCGATAACGATCAGATTGAACACATCGTGCAAAGCGGTCATGTGCAAGTCACAGCCACACGCGCTGCTTCTCAGGCGGGCCAGTCTCCGACTACGATTCACGCCTATGCCGCGCGGTCCGACTACGATGGAGCTTCGGAGATGCTGCATCTGACCGGGACTCCGGGCGCACCTCCACGCCTGCTGGGCGATAACTTCTCGCTTACAGCCACCACCATCGATCTGAATCGCTCGACCGAAAGCGCCAATGCGCATCAGGCAGTGCAGGCTGTCTGGATTGCGCCTGCCAACTCCACCAGCGCTAGTGCGGAAACAGCTTCGCCTGTACATGTACTTGCCGACGCCGCGACGTGGACAGGGCAGACGCAACAACTTCAATTTACCGGCAAGTCTTTGGTCCCTGTGCGTCTCTGGCAGCAGGCAAACTCAATCACAGCGCCGACCGTCCTTCTGAATCGCTTGCTCCAGACGCTCGATGCGTGGAGCGCAGGAAGCGCGCGTCCCGTGCTCACGGTACTTGCCGAGGCTCCGCAGAGCCAGGCAAGTCCATCCGCTGTGCATAGCTCCGCGCATGCGCTTCATACCGGTCCTGACTCGCGCTTGTTGCGTTTCACCAGTGGGTCCGTGCATGAATCTTTTGCCGAGAATCTTGCCGTCTTCCTGGCAGAACCGATGCAGCAGGTCACGGTTTCTGCCGCCAGCCCCGGAGGCCCTGCTCAGATACAGTCCAGGGAGATTCGCGTCTACCTTCGTTCGGACATGCCCGCATCTGCAACGCACGACCAGCAGGGTCTGTCCGCAGTGGACCGCATGGTCTGCAGCGGTGGAGTGCGTTTTCAAGCTCCAGGACGCACCGGCAGCGGAGAAACCCTCCAGTACACCAGTGACGATGCAACTGCGGTGCTCCAGGGAACCTCGGAGAAAAACCCGCAATTGAACGATCAGTTCCGTGGGACGGTCTCCGGTCGTGTCATCCGTTTCCACCTCGACAATGACAGTATTCATATTATAGATGCCAAAGGAGTTACAAAGTCGTCACGCTCGCCGCGTTAGACTGATTGCAGGACTCGCGGAACGCAGCCTCGCATGATACATACTCTGACCGCAGAAAAAATTGCCAAAAGTTACGGCGGACGTCAGGTGGTCCGCGACGTCAGTGTCTCCATTTCGCGTGGAGAAGTTGTCGGTCTGCTCGGGCCGAACGGAGCCGGAAAAACCACCAGTTTTTATATGATCGTCGGCTTGGTACGCCCGGACTCCGGTCAGGTTCTTGTCGATGCCCATGAGATTACCCACGTTCCCATGTATCTGCGTGCAAGGGATCACGGCATCAGCTATCTTCCGCAGGAACCCTCTGTCTTTCGTAAACTGACCGTCGAGGAGAACATTCTCGCAGTTCTGCAAAACCAGCCCATATCAGATCATGAGCGAAAGAATCGAACTGACCGCCTGATTCAGCAGTTGAACCTGCGCCACATTCGCTCCACGCGTGGTTACGCGCTCTCAGGCGGCGAGCGTCGTCGCGTGGAGATCGCACGCTGCCTTTGCATCCAACCCAGTTTTCTGCTGCTCGATGAACCCTTCAGCGGTATCGATCCGATCGCTGTGCTGGACCTGCAGAAAATTATCTTCGACCTCAAATTGAGCGGCATTGGAATTCTCATCACCGATCATAATGTCCGGGAGACCCTATCAGTCACCGATCGCGCCTACATCATCGCCGAAGGGCATATCTTCCGCACCGGAACTCCGCGCGAACTAGGCAGCGATCCCGATGTCCGGCGCATCTACCTTGGAGAAGGCTTCACACTCAATTGAAGTGCCGTTGACTGTTTCATTGCGAGACAGAACCATTCTGGAACGGTTTTGCGTCAATTGTGTCAGGAAATCTGCGCGCTTTCTCTCGCGGATTTACACTGAACTTGCATTCCTCGCGGGTCATTCGTATGCCACTGTTGCAGCCTCGACTCAATCTGAAGATTTCTCAGCGCCAGATCCTCACGCCTGGCCTGATGCAGATGGTCAGTGTGTTGGCGCTGAACAAGCTCGAGCTGGCGGCAATGATCCAGAATGAAATCGCTGAAAATCCGCTTCTGGAAGAGATGGACGAATCCATCCCGATGCTCGAAGGCGTCGAACAGCAGGAAGCGGATCGCGAACTTACTTCGCAATCGGCGGATACCCCCGCTGCCGATTCTTTCGAAGAGATCGATTTCGGCAGCTATTTTCAAGAGTATCTCGACCCCGGCTTTCGCTCACAGCGTGAGTTCGAAGATATGGAAAAGCCTGGATTCGAACAGTTTTTATCGCGTCCTGTCTCTCTTTTCGACCACCTCCAGTGGCAGCTTGGTGCGTTGACCCTGTCGGAAGTGGTTGCGCAGGCTGCGGATTTTCTGATCGGCAATCTGGACGAAAATGGATACCTCTGTTCTCCTTTGGAAGAACTTGCGGAGGCTTATGCGCAGTCGGTTTCACACAACTCTGCGGAAGTGTGCGCGCAGCTGGCCGCTGCCCTTCAGGTGGTTCAGTCGCTCGATCCAGCCGGTGTCGGCGCGCGCAGCTTGAGCGAATGCCTTCAGATTCAGATTCGCGCGCAATTGCAGGAGCTGGACGCTCTCTATGGTTCATCCGAGGCACCTCGGCACGCTACGCAAGCAGACCAGAGTCACGATGAGAGCGACACGCCTGGCGCTCAGGCAAGCCACGCTCACTCGCCGCATCACAGCCTCCACGTTGCCGCTGAGCAGGAGCTTCAGCATCGAAGGTGCATCTTTGGGATTGCTGAAGTGGTGCTTCAGAAACATTTCGCTTTGCTGGCGCATCTTGATCCGCGCGAAATTGCGAAAGCCGCTGGATGTACGCAGCCCGAAGCTGTCGATGTGCTCAATCTGATTCGTTCGCTGGACCCGCGTCCTGGCGCGCGCTATAGCAACTGCGAAACGCAGTGGATTGAGCCAGATGTTGCTTTCATCAAGCGCGACAATACGTGGGTTGCGCTCATGAACGAGGAGAATGTACCGAGCCTGCGTCTCAGTCATCGCTATCGGCGGATGCTGTTGGCCAAGTCCACAGAAAAAGAAGTACGGGACTACGTGAAGGACAGGCTGCGCTCAGCCATGCAGTTGATGCGCAATATCGCCCAGCGCAAAAGCACTATCCTGCGCACCTGCGAGGTCATCATTCGACGCCAGGAAGATTTTCTGGAGCAGGGAATTGAAGCTCTGCGCCCAATGATGATCAAGGAAGTGGCCGAAGAACTTGGTGTGCATCCGTCCACCGTCAGCCGCGCGGTTGCCAACAAGTACGCGCATACTCCACAGGGTGTCATCGAACTACGCGCGTTTTTCTCTGAGGGTGCAAACGGGCCGGAGGGCGCCGATACGCCGCTCGTTGTGCTCAAGCGCAAAGTTCGCAAGCTCATCGAGGATGAAGACCCTTCGCGCCCATTCACCGACGATCAGCTTGCTGTTCTTCTTCAGGCACAGGGGATTCAGGTCACACGCAGAACGGTTGCCAAATATCGCGAAGACCTGCGCATCCCCTCCACGCATCAACGAAGAAAGCGCCGCTGAGCTCGGCCTCGGTGTGCTCTCTGCATCCATAGGTGACATTTTCTCCTCGACACCCTTTCAGTGCGGAGAAACGGTGAAGCGCATCGTTCTGTAATCGAAGGCATAGCTGGCAAACTGCTGTAGGACATCGACACCGAGTGTTCCATAAGTGTCGTCGTTTGCCGTTCCATCGAGCGGTTGCGTCAACACCTGAATATCGTGGATCACAACCACCTTTTTGCCCACTTCCAGTCGTACAGTTTGCGCAAGATAAGCCGGAACCGGGGGAGCATTCTCCATTCCGGTCAGGTGCAGAAGCTGCATTCTGCTTTGCGCAAACGCGGGTGCGTGTTCGGAGAAAAACCGCGACGTCAGATAGCTTTGCTGACCTGCTGCGTCCACCGCGTAGAGGCGGTCGTCGGCTCCGTCGGCTTTGCCCAGCGCAACCAGCACGCGTTCTCCATCCAGATAAAACGGTGCGCCGTCGGTCAGGCGCTCGCCACCCGTCCTGGGCTGCACTTGAATCGTCGCGTCCGAGGTCACCGTCAGGCTACCCAGAGCGGAAACCACCGGATAGCCCAGCACGCCGCGCACCTGATAGCCGGATTCCGGAAAAGCGAAGTCCGCATCGTTGAAGACAAACGCGGTCATGTTGCGATAGGTCACGTTGCCCAGCGTCAGCCTTGGGATAACCGTCGAATGCACAGTCATCGCTCTGCCCGTCAGCGAATGAATGGTGGCGGTCTCTGCCGAGAGCGTCAAACCAACTTCGTGCGCTGTGGAACTGCTGATCAGGTTGAACGGCTCTGTCGGATCGAGCATCCAGGAGTGTGAAACTCCGTCCACAAAGACCGGAATATCCGTCAAGCCAAGTGGGTCCAGTTCATAGGGAAGCGAAAACGGCGCGGCGGCCTGCACCGTCATCGGTGGATGATCGGCGGCCAGCGGCAAAAGCTTTAACGGCTGTTCCAGATCATCCTGCTCATCCTGCGTCAGATGTTTGCCTATGCGTGATTCCAGAGCCTTATAAGCTGTAGCAGCATCGGCCAGCCTGCCGCTGCGCAGGTAGTCCTCGGCCAGCGCCTGGCGCGCGAGTTTTTCTTCGGTCACGTTGCCGGATGCTGCGATGGAGGGAATCAGTGGCTCAAGCGCACGGATCGACTCCTCCGGATGGTTTTTGCGGTTTGCCAGAATGCCCTGAAGAAACTGTTGCTGCTCGGCCGGAAGTGCGTCCTTCCCGTCATGCGCGTCTTCGAGCATCTGTTCCAGATGATGAAACTGCAAATCTTCGATCAGTCTCAGCATGCGCTGCGTCTGACTGGTTTCATCGCCGATCACCGAGCCGGTGGCCACGTGCAATCCCGGCTGGGTGGAGGGCTGCTCGGTAGGCTTAGCGGGTGCCTGCGTCCCGCCGGGCTGTGAAGAGCCAACCGCAGTCGGCATGGAATACGCAGGATCTGCCTGGATTGGGCCAGGGGGCGTCGGAGCAAGCTGTACCGCCCCGGGAGGCTTTACCGGGCTGGTCTGTGTCTGTTGTCCGCGCATCGCAGCGCACAGCATCATCGCCGTCAACGGAATCGTCAACCATCCAGAGAAGCCTGCGCCGGGGAGTTTCCGTATCTCGATGCCCCCCACCCTCCAAATTGTCATACAGAAAAGCTACCAGAGACCATTTCAAATCGGCATCTGTCCTCATACCTGAAGAAGTGAGACGTCCGTGAGTGCAATCCCGCTACACTGAAAGCAGTCATGAAGCGTCGTGTCATCGAGCACTACGAAATTCTGCGTCGCCTGGGCGCCGGCGGCAGTGGAGTGGTCTATCTGGCCAACGATACGCTGCTCATGCGCCCAGTCGTACTCAAGATTCTACGTCGCGGCCTGCTCACCCAGCAGCAGATGCGGACCACTATTTTGCGCGAAGCACGTCTGGCTTCTGCCATCGAGCATCCGAATGTCTGTGGGATCTATGAAATTGGCGAAAGCGGGGACGAAGCCTTCATCGTCATGCAGTTCGTTCCCGGGCAGTCGCTCGACGCACTCATCGCGCGCGGCGCATCCAGTGTGCAACTGGTGCTTTCGGTCGGCATCCAGATCGCCGATGGGCTGCACGCCGCACATTCGCTGGGCATCTTTCATCGCGACCTGAAGCCACAGAACGTCATGCTCACCGATGGGGGTCTGGTCAAGATTCTTGATTTCGGACTGGCCCGTCGTCTGCGTCCGGACGAAGCGAACTTTGATCCGTCCAAACCTTCGGTGTCGCGGGATGCTTCCATTGCGGAAACCTATACGGCGCGTGGCGGAACAATCCGCTACATGGCTCCCGAGCAGTTTGTCACCGGCCAGTCCAGCGTACAATCCGATGTCTGGGCACTCGGCGTTCTGCTCTATGAATTCGTCAGCGGACGCCATCCCTTTGCGCGTCCAGACGCCGAAGATTTCCAGATCATTCGCGCCATTCAGTTTGTCAACCCACCCGACTTGTCCGAGATTGTGCCTGAGATTCTTCCGGAGATGAAGAGCGTCATCGCCAACTGCCTGGAAAAGAATCCGGCTTCACGCTACGCCTCCGCCGCCGAGGTCCGCGAAGCCTTGAAGACGATCATGAAGGCGATGCAGCTTGAAACCGGCGGCATCCCCGGCGATGCCGCCGCGAATCTGATTCCCTCCGGTCCTGAAGCGGAAAAACGCGCCACCAGTTTTCTTTCCATGCTCGCCGAGCGATTCCGTGAATCCACTGCTGATGCGCCGCGCCAGAACTCCGTCGTCGTCCTTCCCTTTCAGAATCTCAGCACCGAGTCGGTTGCGCCGCTCTACGGATTCGCACTCGCCGACGCCATCGCCGCGCGACTGGCGCGCATACCCTCGCTCGTTGTCCGTCCGTCCAGCTCGCTGATGGGTCTTGGTCCGGCACAGCTTGATCCGCTTGCCATCGGGCAGCGGCTGCTGGTCACGCACGTGCTCGCAGGCAACTTCATGCGCTCCGACAAAGGCTTTGATCTGAACTGGCAGCTTCTGGACGTGCAGAGCCAGAGCTTGCGCGCTGGCGCCGCTATTCACGTGGAATCCTTCGACCTGATTGCCGTGCAGAATGAGATTTCCAGCGAGGTATTTGCAGCATTGCAGGCTATCGGAAGCGTCGAGCAGCGCGTCTCCACGGCAGAGTCTCCAGCCCACCGCGAAGGCTCACTTCCGGAGATGCTTTCCGAGGAATATCTGCAGGCGCGTGCCCTGCTGACTTCATTCATGACGCGCACCGGTTCACGCTCCGATCTGGAACGAGCGACAATGCTCTTCGAACGGGTCACCGAAAAGGAGCCGGAGTTTGCCTCCGGGTGGAGCGGTCTCGGCATAGCAGAATTGCAGTATGCCCGCCACGGCTTTGCAGGCCAGATTCACCTAATGCGCGCGCGCCGCGCCTTAGATCGCGCGCTTGCCATCGACCCGGATTCGACCGAGGCCAATCTTTACCGCGTTTACATGCTTCTCTCGCGCGGTGACAAGGAATCGGCGCGTTACGGCATCGCCAATCTGCTCAGCCAGGCGGAGAACGATTGGAGCGTTCATCTGGTCGCGGGAATCACGCTGAGGCTGGACGGCATGTACGATGAGGCGCTAGCGCAGTTCAGCCAGGCACTCAAACTGAATCCGGCCAGCGCAGCCATCCTCTACAATCATCGCGCCCGCGTCTACCATTATCAAAATCAGCTCGACGTTGCCGGGGATGAGCTTGCCAAAGGGCTTGCACTTGAACCCAGGCACCCACTGCTGCGCACCTCTTTGGCCTACCAGCACATGCGTCTGGGCAACCTCCGCAACGCCATCGACATTCTGGAGGAGGTTATCCACGACGACAGCTCCATGCGTATCGCCGTGCCCACGCTTGCACTCTGCTACGTACAGGCCGGCGAGCGCGCGCTGGCCGCAACGCTGCTCGGTGAAGATACTCTGGTAGCCGCTGAAGCCGACAGCGAGATGGCATATCGCCTGGCCTCTTACTTCGCAGTCGAAGGCGACTCCGGCGAAGCGCTCCACTGGCTGCGCCGCGCTATCTATCTCGGCAACGAGAACTATCCCTGGTTCCAGAAAAATCCCGCCTGGAACAACCTCCGCACCAACGCCGATTTCAGCCGAATTCTTGACGACCTCAAAAAATCCCATCGGCGCAATCAGAAAACCTGGCAGCGCTTGCTGGACGCCTCCAACGCAGGATGAGCTGTGCCTGTGTTCGAAGCTTCAGCCCTGCCACAGCATCAGCGCCGCCAATCCCCGCGCCAACTCCAGCGTCACAGCTCCCGCGCAGACCGTGCTCGCGAAGTTCACCGCATCGTTGTTCAGCCATCCGCGCCGTTCAACAACCGCTCCTAGAAGACTATCGAAGACCCATCCCGCCACGCCACCCACCAGAATTAGCGCCAGGCCCAGCCACTGTCCGCGCACCGCGCCCGTCAGCGTCCAGATGCCCGCCAATGCCACCATTCCCGCAGCAGCAAGTCCTGCGAGTGTGCCTTCCAACGTCACTGCGCCGTCTGTCCCAGCAGCCACGCGACGCCAATTTGTGATCATGCGTGGAGTTCCGCCAAATGCCTGCCCCAGCTCGGAGGAGACCGTATCGGCTGCTGCCTCGGCCAACACTGCATAGGCAATCAACGCTGCAAAATTTGGATTGTGCGCCACCACCGCAGGCGCAAACGGAACCAGCGTGACCGATATAGCCGCCCCGCCTAGATTTGCAGCTACCTGTGCCGCATCGCGTCCCCGGTGAGCTTCCTCGAAATCGATCTCGGTGTGACTGTTTCGTTTTTTCCGCCAGCGTCGTCCGAGCCTTGTTGCGCTGAGCGTCAGAGCCAGGGTCACCAGCAGCGGCGTCAGTGCCGAACGCAACCAGTCGGTGTAAGGAAACTGGATTGTCCCCCAGATAAGGCATGCGGTGATTGCCGCGCCCATCGCTGCCGCTCCAGGCGTCCCCGCGCGCAGTCGCCACACCAGCCCGCCCAGCAGCGCGCACATCCCCAGCGTGATCCATGCCACGCTCGGCTCCGTCTGTTCCCAGGCGTGAAATTGCAGCACGCACTGCGCCGCCGTCCATGGCGCCACCAGCAGCAGGACCATGCGCGACATCCATGACCGCGATTCCAGGAGCTGCGAAGTTTGGGGCCTGGAACGGCCCGTTCGCCCCTCTCCCTGTTGCTTCCGATTCGTCTCCCTCATGCGTCCAACCTAACAGTTTTCCGCAGAACAGTTTTCCGCCGGGTTTTCCTCCACTAGTTGTTCGTTTGGGAACCATCCGGTTTTCTTCTTATCCCAGGATTTCCGGCTCAGCCGGATGCGTGATTTACAATCGGAAAGTAAGCAGGAAAATCATTGAATGAGTGATACGTCTCACCCTTTTTCTCAGTCGAAAAGTTCTCTGGTCAGGCTGTCTCTGGTTGCCGCGGTCGCGCTCGCGCTTACAGCCTGCGGCAGCAACTATCGCCCAGTGACTTACCCGATCGTCTCCGCGGGACCGGCACAGCTTCCCTCGGCCTATGCTTTTGTCGTCTCAGCGCCCTCGACCAGTGTGCTCGGTATCGGCACGGTCATTGACTTCTCCGGCGATTCCATCATGGCCACTTCGCCACTCGGGCCAACTCCCATCGCCTTCACCATGAGTTCAGGCGGCTCACAGGCCTGGTCTCTGGACAGCGACGGCACCGTGGCTAATATCCCGGTCAGCACGAATCTTCAGCAGAAAAACGTCCAGTTCAGCACGCTCAGTCCCTATACAGGGATCGATCCGGTCGTGAATCTTTTTTCTGGTTCGGTTGGCCTCTACGCGCTGGATGTCAATGCCAACCAGGTTGACGTACTCACCGGCTCACCCGACGCCTTCAAGCTCGTCGTTCCCGTCGATGAGTCCCCGGTCACGATGGTCGGCGTTCCACAGGCCCAGCGCTACTACTCCATCTCGCAGAACATCCCCTATCTCAGCTCCATCTCTCTCGATGGCAACACCGTTCAGGGCGGAGTCGCCTGCAACATCGATCCTTATTCGACCTCGCTGCCCACCGGCACAGCCGACGGTATCGAGTCGGCCACTTACTCCGTTTCTTCGCATATCCAGGTCGGCGTCTGTCCGGATTACGCCGTCGGGTCATTGGACAGCCAGCGTGTCTTCGTTCTCAATCGCGGAAGCGACTCGGTCTCGGTCATCAATAGCCAGATCAATGCCATCGATAGCTGCGCCCCGTTTGACAACCAGAACGGCCAGCTCGTCACTTGTCATCCCAGTCTCCCGCTCAGCCCCGCGAATGGCCTGGCTCACGCCGGCCCCGTCTATGCCGAGTACAACCAGGCTACGCAGCAACTCGTCGTTGCTAACTACGACGGAGACTCGATCAGTATCATCGACGTCAGTCTCGACGAATATGGCAACGATAGCCCGACCTTTGGCACCACCTATACCGTCCCCGTCGGGCACAATCCCGCTTCGGTCACCGTCCTTGCTGATGGCAGCCGCGCATACGTCGCGAACCAGTCCGACAGCACCGTCACTATTGTGAACATGATCAGCCACACGGTGGAAAAAACCCTTGCCGTCAATGGTCATCCACGCACGGTCGTCTCCACGCTGACCTCGCTCTACGGCAAGGTCTACGTCGTCTCTCCGGACAGCCCGTATGTCACCATCATCCGCACCGACCAGGATATCGTTGGCACCAATGTCCTGGTCTCCGGCAATGCTGTCGATGTGCGAACGACCTCTCCGGACACGATCAACAACAATGTAAACACGGTCAGCCGCCTGCCCGGAGCAGGGCAGCCCTGCAATCTGCCGCCGGGAGATTTCACTTCAGCCGGTGCGGCGATCACCATCCAGAATTGCCGCCAGCTGGACCCGACGCAGCTTTAAAGCATTTTCCAAGTCAACGGCTCACAGATATGAGTGCCCCATCCTTTGCGCGTTCTTTGCGCAAAGGATGGGGGAGCATGACTTTCCCCCCCCGCCCGTTAACCTCAGAAAAAAGTATGAGCCGCGTCCGCTGCTCGTGTCAGACCTTCTGCATCGCAACCTGCCCTGATTGTCTCTTGGATTATTCACCGCTCAAGAGAATTGGCAACGTCGGGGTCTTCGATCCGGAGGCTTTTTCCAGTGTTACGCCAAATCCCGCAGCATCTACTCCGACCGGAATCTGCGGATAGATAACCGCCGCATTCCCATCCCGCCCCGGCGTAAATATGCCCGCCGGAATCGGCGCGCCGCCGTTCCTCGGCAGAATCCACAGCTCATACGCTTTGCCGTCCGGCACAGGAGCCAAATTCGAAGCTGTAAACACCAGCTTTCCCAGGCGAGAGGAGTAGAGGGCATGGCCCTCTGGCTGAGTCTGGTCCACCGGCTTGGGGTGCAGGGAAACCGCCTGAATATTGTTCCCTTGCAGGAACTGCTCCAGATCGGAGAGACGCGCCGATTGCGCTTCAAAGCGCGCCACCTCAGGAATCATCTGGCGCATCTCGTGATAATGCATCGCGTCATCGTAGGCAAAGAAGAGCATGCCTGCCGCCAGAGCACCGGAGATCACCTGAAACGGCAGCGGGGAATTCGTCCAGGCAAAGAACCTTCGCGCCGACGAGGAGGCGGGAATCTCAGCCGAAGAGGCCTTTGCGCGGGAACTCTCCTTATGCAGGCGCTTCATGAAACGGTCTTTTGCACCCTCCGGCAGTTCAGCCAGTTCCGTCGTCGCTCCATACGCGGCCATTGCGCCGCGCAATCGATCTACTTCGCCGCGGCACTCCGCGCACATCGAAATATGCGCAGTCAGTTGAAATAAGCGGGCATCCGGCATACTTCCCAGCGCATACTGGACCAGATCGTCTTCCTCAATATGAACCTGGTTGCGCGTCGTCATACTTCCAGAACCTTTCTCACCGCCATCAGCCCGGCGCGAATCCTCGTCTTCACGGTTCCCAGCGGAATGCCTGTGCGCTCGGCGATCTCCGTGTGGCTCAGTCCATCAAAATACGCCATCTGCAATGAGCTTTGCTGCTCCACAGGCAATTGCGTTACAGCACCCCTCACCTGGCTCATCAGCAACTCATCTTCCACGGAACGCGCCATCGATCGCGGCTCCGGAATGGTCAATCCATCCAGCGGTTCCTGATGCGCTCTTCGGCGCAACACATCGATCGACCGATTCCGTGCCACCACCGCAAGCCACGAAGCCAGGCTTCCGCGCTGCGCGATGAAACCTCCCGGACTGCGCCACACCTGCAGCAGAACTTCCTGCATCACGTCTTCCGCCAGCGACGGCTCCTTCAGCACGCGTAGCGAGATCGCATACACTAGTCTGGAGTACCGATCGAACAACTCCGCCATCGCGCTTTCATCCTGCTGCGCAACGGCTTCCAGTAACTCGGCATCTTCTATATTCTGCCTGACGTCCATTACTATCGCGATCCGATGCCTACCTGTCTTTCATACGTTTCTGGCAGGAGTTTGGATTTGTCTGCTACAACTTTCAATCCGAAATGTAACTGGTTGGAATCAGTTCTCCCCAGGAATCCTGACCTTAGCCTGTCTCGCGCTTCTGTACCGCTCATGGTAGAAGATTAAGGATACACTCCGTTGTCTGCTTCGGCCAAAATCCGTATCGATCAGCACCTTGTGCAAAGCGGCCTGGTTCCCAGCCGCGAGCGCGCCCGCGCCCTCATCCTCGCCGGTCGCGTCCTCGTCAACGAGCAGAAGGTGGACAAGCCCGGCTCAGCCATCCCGGTCGATTCCGTGCTGCGCATTCTCGGCGAGCAGCAGCGTTACGTCAGCCGCGGCGGTCTCAAGCTCGAAGCTGCGCTTTGCCACTGGAAAATTCCCGTCACCGGACGCGATGGCCTCGATATCGGAACCTCCACCGGTGGATTCACCGACTGCCTCCTGCAGCATGGAGCCGCCACCGTCTCCTGCGTCGATACCGGATTCGGCCAGATTGCCGTCCTCCTGCGCAACGATCCACGTGTTTACCTTTACGAGCGCACCAATGCGCGTCTGCTGCCGCCCGGCTTCTTCGCCGGAACCGGCTCGTTCCCCGATTCCGAATCGCCTGGGCATCGCGCATCCGCCCATCCTGGTCCATCCGCAACGGCGCACCCCGTGCCAACCCGGCCCGTCCCGACCCTGCTTGTCATGGACGTCTCCTTCATCTCCGCCACGCTTCTGCTGTCGGCTGTCCTGGCAGCCGCCCCAACACTCGCGGAGGCCGTCATTCTCGTCAAGCCGCAGTTCGAAGCGGGCCGCGAACACGTCGGCAAGGGCGGCATCGTACGTGATCCCACGGCGCACCGGCTTGCTATTGAACGTGTCGCCGAGTGTATGGTCGGTCTCAACGCCACAGCCATCGAAACCATTCCCTCGCCCATCACCGGCGCGGAAGGAAACGTCGAATTCCTTCTGCATGCGTATCTGCCGCAAAACTCCGCTCCCGCCGGATAGCTGCTTCCGTATCGAGCGTGCCCACCTGGGATACACTGAGAGCCAGATGCAGCGCATTGCCATCGTCTCCAAACCGCAAAAAGAAGAGCTGCGCCAGCTCATCCCGGAGTTGACGGCGTGGCTTCAGGCGCGTTCCTTCGAGCCGGTCCTCGACCGCGAAAGCGCCTCCTATCTCGCACCTTCGCTGAACTCCACACTTGCCCTGCGAGATCGTCCCACTGTTCTCGATCGCGAGGATATGCCGCAACTCGAACCGGTGCTAGTCATTGTTCTTGGCGGTGACGGGACACTGCTCTCCGTCGGACGCATCTTCGCCCACTATCGTACGCCCATTCTCAGCGTCAATCTCGGCTCACTCGGTTTTCTCACGGAAGTTCGCCTCGCCGATCTCTATCAGACGCTTGAAGGCTGGTGCCAGGACTGCTGCTCCATCGACGCCCGCACCATGTTGCATGGAGAGGTCTGGCGCAACGGAAGCTGTGTTCAGTCTTTGGAAGCCGTCAATGATATGGTGCTCTCCAAAGCGTCCATCGCACGCATGGGTGAGTTCAGCATCGAGCTGGACGGCATGACGGCCGCGAACTTTCGCGCCGACGGAGTCATCGTCTCCACGCCCACCGGCTCCACGGCTTACACCCTGGCCGCCAATGGCCCGATTCTCGTTCCCGGCGTCGATGCGCTGGTCATCACGCCCATCTGCCCCCACCTGCTCACGCTCCGCCCGATGGTCGTTCCTGGAGATTCCGCGCTCACACTTCGCGTCGGTGGCTCGCGCTCCAGCGCATCCAGCCATATCCTGCTCACCGTTGATGGTCAGCAGGCGATTGACCTGCATCCTGCCGATGAGCTGCGCTGCCGTCGCTCCGATCAAACCATTCGCCTCATCCGTCTCGGCGGCAACGGATTCTTCGATGCGCTGCGCAGTAAGCTCAAATGGGGCGAGCGATAACTACCCCTTAAATCCACCCTACCGCCGCATGCTATCCTGTACGGCATTCGGCGGGCATCAATCCGATCGCCTGTCTTTCTTTCAGTCCAGAACAGCTTGTATCCCTCAGGAGGATCACAAACGTGTATCACCGTTTTCCGCTTCTTTTCGCTTCCTTCGTGCTGCTCGGTGCATTGCCGCTTGCCGCCCAGGGCCGCCCAACCGAACCCCATTCCGATGCGACGCCCCCGGCAACAAAAGAAATCCCCATTCCGCAGGAGATCAGGTCCGTCACCGAGCATCAGATGACCGTCGCCGGCCAGACCCTGCACTACACAGCCACCGCCGGCAACCTGCTCATCTCTCGCATGGCGCATGACGAGATTGAAGAGCCGTATCACAGCATCTTCTATGTTGCCTATACGCTGGATGGAGCCGACGCAAAGACCCGTCCGATCACCTTTCTTTACAACGGCGGCCCAGGCTCGGCGTCCATCTGGTTGCACATGGGTTCCGTCGGTCCCATGCGCGTCGTCACCGACAGTCCGGATGCCACCCACAACGCGCCCTACAAAATCGTGCCCAACGAGTACACTCTACTCAATCGCTCTGACCTCGTTTTCATCGATGCTCCGGGCACCGGTTTCTCCCGTCCGGTTGGGAAGGGAACCATCAAGGATGTAGCCGGCGTCGATGAGGATCTGACCGCTTTCACCCGCTTCATCGTCCGCTATCTCACCGTCAACAATCGCTGGAACTCGCCCAAATTCCTCTTCGGCGAATCCTACGGAACCACGCGCTCCGCCGGTCTCTCCGCCACGCTCAACTCCGCCGGAGTCCAGCTCAACGGCATTGTGCTGCTCTCCTCAATCCTGAATTACAACGCCGGATCGCCCGGTCTCGACAACACCTTCCTGACCGATTTCCCAAGCTTCGCCGCCATTGCCTGGTACTACAATAAGGTTCAGAGCAAGCCCGCCGATATTCTCGCCTTCGTCCAGAAGGCACGCGAGTTCGCAAGTGGGCCCTATGCCCAGGCGCTCTATGCAGGCAATGCCCTCAGCCAGGCACAGACCGATTCCATCGCCAGCCAGATGAGCGCCTTCATCGGCGTTTCGCCCACCTTCATCAAAGAGTGCAATCTGCGTATCTCGCCCTCGCGTTTTCGCAAAGAGCTGCTACGCGATCAAAACGACATTCTGGGCCGCTACGACGCGCGTTTTGAAGGCCCCGATGCCGAAGAAGCTGGCGACGTTCCTGGCTACGATCCCTCCTCCACAGGCATCACCGGTGCCTTTGTCGCCGCATTTCAGGATTATTTGCAGAACGACCTGAAATACACCAGCAAAGAGACCTACCAGCTTCGTGGACCAGGTTTGATCCAGAATTGGGACTGGAAGCATCAGGCCGCAGGCATGAGTTACGGCTTCATGAGGGAGCAGGCTCGGCCCTATGTCGCAGGCGATCTCGGCGATACCATGCGGAAAAACCCGCATCTGCACGTCTTTTCCGCCAACGGACTCTATGATCTGGCCACGCCCTTCCGTGCCACCGAGTGGGAGCTTGCACATATGGGCATCAGTCAGGCGCTCAGCAAAAACATTACCTTCGGCTACTATCCAGCCGGGCACATGGTTTATCTCAACGTCGCCGCATTGAAGAGCTTCCGCAAGGATCTCGACGGCTTTTACGACCAGGCGAAGTAATCCTCTCAAAGCGTGCGGGCGCGTTCTTTGCCCGCACGCTTCGCCTCCTCACGGATGCAGCTCCCTTAGCAGGATGCTGGCCTTGTTCGTCAGCGTCTGCGCTCCATCGGAGTCGCCGCTGTTCAAAGCCGTGCGCGCTTCTTTCAGGAACTCTCGAATCTGCGCCACCGTATGCTGCTCCTGCCTTGTCAGAGTGCGATGGATATGATCCAGCGTATCCTCCGTTTGCGTAATCCACGCGCTGATCCTGTAGGGCGCCGAGCTATCGGTTGCTCCCGTCGAAAGATTTCCGATCGCGCTCACCACCGGCTGCAGATTCGCAGCTTCCTGCTCCGCAGTATCATCCTGCGGATGGGCAATTCTATGCGTCGGGCGATGAGTCTGCTCCGGCGTGGCTTCGCTCTCGGCCAGCGTCACCGTCGGCAGCTCCATCGGGTCCACCACATCGCGTGCCGGCATGCTGAATACCTCTGGAAGCTTCGCCTCTGCCGGGCGCGCCTGTTCCAGTTCAGGAGCCAGCAGGCCATTCTTCAGTGGCTGCGGCGGTTGTTGTCGACAGCCTGTCAGCACGACCAGCAGCAGCATGCTTCCGCTTCCAAACCAGATTTTCATCCTATTGCCCTTTGGCTTTCCGCCACAACAGGAGCCAGTGCGAGCTGCCGTCCACGATCCACGGAAGAGAGTGGAATGCGCAACTCAAATTCCGTTCCCCGACCCACTTCCGATTGTACGTGGACCTCACCCTTATGCAATTGCAGGATGCGGTAGGTCATCGCCAACCCAATCCCGCTTCCTTCATGTTTCGTAGTAAAGTACAGGTCGAAAATCTTGCCCAGCATCTCCTGTGGAATGCCCACGCCTTCGTCCCGCACATGGATTACAGCCGTCTTATCCCGTTCGTAAATCGAGATCGTCAGCTTTCCACCCTCCGGCATCGCCTGCGCGCCGTTCAAAGCCACATTCAGAACTGCCTGCTTGATCATGTCGCCATCCACCTTGGCCGTCACCGGCCTGGGCGCGGCTTCACAGGCAATCTGTACGCCTCGTTGCGCATATTGCTCTTTCGTCAGCAGTACGACGTCGTCCACGATCTTTCGCAGATCCTGCTCCACGAGATGAATCTCCACCGGACGCGAGAAATCCGCCAGCGTCTGTACCACACGATCCAGTCGCTGAATCTCCGACTGAATCACGTTCAGGTGCCGCAGCGCAGACTCCTGCCCGGCGCCCACGCGATTTCGCAGCAGTTCCAGATGAACTACAATCGCGTTGATTGGATTCTTCACCTCGTGCCCTACGCCTGCCGTCAAGCGTCCAATCGCAGACAGCCGTCGCGAAATCTCCAATTCCGTTTCAATTGCCTCCACAGATTCGGGATCATGCAGCGTCAACAGCGCACCTAATCCGCGGCCAGAAGGACCACCCTGAATGAACTCCAGCGATACCGCAAAACGCCGCCCACTCATTCCAATTGCTTCTTCACGCGTCAAACGGCTGCCGCTGCTCCAGGCCAGGCATATCGTCATATCCAGTGGATCGTCGCCGGAGAATATCTCCAGTGCTGTTCGTCCCAGCAGATCCTCCTGCGTTCGCTCCAGCATGCGGGTCGCCGCCTCTGACACTAGCACTGCGCGGCCGTCGGCTGCAAAGAGCATCAGTCCGTCCTGCAAATTGCCCAGCACCTGGTTTACATTTTCCTTCAGCGCCGTAAAAACATCCTCCACCGTGCGCATCCGATGCCCGATCTGCTCGATCTTGCTGGTGACCAGCGCAACCGTATCCCCTTTCTGATTGAGTTTTTGCTCGCTGCCCCGGCCCAGAGCGCTTTTTTCCTGCCGCGTCCAGTAATCCAGTCGCGCGCTCAGCGTTTCCATAGGTTTCAGCGCGAGGTTGCTCAACACCAACGCCGCTACCAGCGCCGTGATCAGCGCCAGTCCCATCAACGAAATTGCTGCCTGAATCCACGGCGAGTACTGTGCGCGCAACAGGCTTGTCTGCACTCCCACATGTACGGTCACAAACGGCTTTCCGTTGCGATCGATTGGCAGCATCAGATCATAGACCTGCGGAGGTCCCATCGCTACCCGCAGCAATGTCCACACGCTTCCATTGCGCAGGCTCTCGATCTTTGGCCGCATCGGCAGCGGCATATCCTCCGGCGTCGCGCCTGTCGTCAACACAATGTGGTCCGCGCTGTCGCCGATGTTGATGTCATAGACCGTCGGCGAATAGCGATTTACCGCATTCAGCATGGTCAACAGCCCGGCGTTGTTCTGGATTGCGTCGGCTGTCATCGCGCGCAGTTCTGCGGCGTCCCCCTGATGAACCACCTGATTCTGCAACCCTGCTTCCAGTGCCTGTTGCAGCGCATACCGTACCTCGCGCGCCACCAGCAGATTCGATGCGTACGACTGGTTGATCGTCGCCTCCAGCAGTTGATCCAGATACAGCAGCGAAAGCACCGACGCCACCGCAACGACCAACGCGCTGATTGCAATCACCAGTTTTGTCTTCAGCCGCACCTTTTATTACTCCATCCGACGATCCGTCTGACCGTATTCCTTCAACTTGTTGTGCAGCGTCTTCAGACTCACTGCCAGCATCTGTGCCGCGCGTGTCTTATTTCCGCCCGCCGACTCCAACGTCTTCAGAATCAACCTACGTTCAGCCTCCGCCACCGTCATTCCCACGCTGAGCTGGACACCATCACAGGTGGGCAGTGAAGCCGCTGCTACGTCAGCGCGCGTTAGTTCATGAGGCAGATGCGCTTCCTCGATCACTCCGCCATCTGGTGCCAGAATCACCGCTCGCTCCATTGCGTTCCGCAGCTCGCGCGCATTCCCCGGCCACTCGTAAGCAGTCAACAGCTTCTGCACACTTGTCGCGACCCCTGCGACGCGGCGGCCATGCTTGGCATTCATCTCCTCCAGCATTGCGGCCACCATCAGCGGAATATCTTCCGGTCTCTCCCGCAGCGGGGGAATCTGAATGTGAAATACATTCAGTCGATACAGCAAGTCCGCCCGCAACTGACCCGCTGCAACTGCTTCCTCAGGATTCCGGTTTGTCGCTGCCAGCACTCGCACATCGACGGTAATCTCAGCCGTTCCGCCCAGCCGCCTCAGCTTGCGCTCTTCCAGCACGCGCAGCAGCTTGGCCTGTGTACCGATTGGCATCTCGCCCAGCTCGTCCAGCAGCAGTGTGCCCCCCTCGGCAAGCTCGAAGCATCCTGCTCGCCGTTCCATCGCGCCGGTAAACGCGCCTTTTTCGTGACCGAAGATCTCGCTCTCCATCAGCGTCTCCGGAATCGCCGCGCAGTTGATGGCCACAAACGGTCTTCGTTTCCTGTCGCTCATCTCATGCAGGGTCCGTGCCACCAGTTCCTTCCCCGTCCCGCTTTCTCCGGTAATCAACACCGACACATTGGATCCCGCAATTCGCTCGATCAATCCGAAGATCTCGCGCATCCGCTTCGACTGCCCCACCAGCGATCCCAGCACCCCGGTCTGTCGAAGCTGTCTCCGGGTTACCTCCAGCTCCACTTCGGTCTCGCGTTGCCTCACCGCATTGGTCAGGATCGTCTTCAGCCGCGTCGCATCCACCGGCTTCGGAAGAAAGTCATACGCGCCCAGTTTCATCGCGTCCACGGCCAACTCCACTGAACCCTGTGCCGTCAGCACGATCACCGCCAGTGATTCCCCCATATCCGCCAGCTTCATCAGCAGTTCGATCCCATCCATGCGCGGCATCTTCAGGTCCGTAATCACGATCTGCGGACTCCACGCAATCACCTTTTCAAAACCTTCCAGGCCGTCCTGCGCCGTTTCGGTACGATACCCCCAGTCGCTGACCAGCTCTGCAAGTCCTTGCCGGGCATGCACCTCGTCTTCCACAATCAGTACTTTCACTGACCCTTGCGTTGTCACCGTGCCGCTCCCTGAATCTCCTGCGATCTCTGCTCCGGGTGCATTCCGCCCTCATTTCGCCACTACCTCAGTCTATCCTTACTCTTCCTTCTCCCCCTGATTTCTTCGTGCGTCTGGCGCATCGTGAAGCCTCCGGTTGACAGCCCGCACTCTTGCTGCCGACACTGGACAACGAAAGTCGCATCAACGAAATTTTCGGATTGCATCCCAGCCCCGCACCATCGCTTGCAAAAAGCGTTTTTCACAAAGGACCACTGTATGACCACAACTGCCCTTGATTTTGCCCGCCGGAACCAGCCGCGCTTCCTCGAAGGACTCAAGACCCTGCTGCGTATTCCCTCCGTCTCCACCGATCCGGACCATCGCGAAGACGTGCGACGCGCTGCCGAACACATCGCCGCAGAACTGACCCACATCGGCCTGGAAAACGTACACCTCATCGAGACCACAGGAACCTCGCCTACCGCTCATCCACTGGTCTACGCCGACTGGCTCCACGCACCCGACGCGCCCACGGTCCTCTTCTATGGCCACTATGATGTGCAGCCCCCTGACCCGCTTGACGAATGGCTTTCCCCGCCTTTCGAACCCACCGAGCGCGACGGCAACCTCTACGCTCGCGGTGCTGTCGATGACAAGGGCCAGATGTTCATGCACATCAAGGCCGTCGAATCTCTCTTTGCCGCGCACGGCAGCCTGCCTTTGAATGTCCGCTTCCTCATCGAAGGAGAAGAGGAGGTAGGTGGCGAAGGCATCGCCGCCTACGTCGCGACGAAACCAGCAAATCTCGCCGCCGATTTTTGCATCGTCTCTGACACCTCGATGTTCGCGCCTGGACTGCCCACTCTCTGCATCGGACTGCGCGGCATGATCTACACGGAGATTGAAGTCCGCAGCGCCCGAGTCGATCTTCACTCTGGCTACGGCGGAGCCGCTCCCAACTCCTTCAACGCGCTCGCTCATATTCTGGCCAAAATCAAAGACGAATCCGGTCGCATACTCATCCCCGGCATCCTCGACACTGTGCAGCCGCCGGCTGAAGATGAACTCCGTTCCTGGCGATCATTGCCCTTCAACGAAGACGAATTCCGCGAGTCTGTCCTTGGCTGCCAGGCCATCGTCGGCGATGCGCGGTTCTCCGTCTTCGAACGTCTCTGGGCGCAGCCCACCTTCGACGTCCACGGAATTCCCGGCGGTTTCACCGGCGTCGGAGCCAAAACCGTCATCCCCGCCAAAGCCACCGCCAAAGCATCCATGCGTCTGGCTCCCAACATGACCGCCGCGGATACCTTCCGTCGCTTCCGCGAATACGTTCAGCAGATATGCCCTCTCGGTGTTTCCGTCGAAGTCCGCCTCATTCATTCTGCGGAACCGAGCCTGATCCCCGTCGATAATCCCTGGATTCGCGCCTCCGCTTCGGCCATGACCGAGGTTTGGGGCAGGGAAACTGTCTTTGTCCGCACCGGCGGCAGCATCCCCATCGTGGGCGACCTGCAGCGCCATCTCAGCCTGCCCTGCGTCATGATGGGCTTCGGTCTGGCAGACGACAACCTTCACGCACCCAATGAGAAGTTCTCCATCCACAACTTCCATCTGGGCATCGAGTCCATCCTGCGCTTTCTGGAGCGCGCATCTACCCTCCGCCCCGATCGCCATGCCTGATCCCGTGCCACACGGGGACGAAGACGCACTCTCCGCCGAAGGATTCATCCTCGCCGGCGGATACGCCTCGCGTTTCGGCTCCGACAAATCTCTTGCCTTGCTCGATCAGCGTCCGCTCATCGCGCTCATGCTTGATCTGTTCGCCTCTGTCGGCCTCACTGCCCGCATCGCCGGTGCCCGGGGAGACGCGCTTGCCGGCTTTGCGCCCATTATTCCCGACGAGCACCCTGCCTCCGGACCGCTCTCCGGCATCCACGCCGGATTACGAGCCTCCTCTGCCGAGTGGTCCGTATTCCTTCCTGTAGATATGCCGCTGATTCCTTCAGCTCTGCTTTTCTGCCTCCAGCGGCGCGCTCGTCTCACGCGTGCCGTGGTCACCTGCCAGCGCGTCAGCGGACGGCTCCAGCCGTTCCCCGTCGTTCTGCATTGCTCGGCTTTGCCTGCCGTCACTGCCGCGCTCGCTCAGTCTTCTGGATGCTCCCGTCTCTGGCAATCCTTCGCCCCTGGCCAGTTGGACGCACCATGTCTGGAATCCCTCCTGCAATCCGCTCAGCTTCCTGCTGATCCAATTACTCCTTCTCTCTGGCTTCACAGCGCCAATACCCAGGCTGATCTTGTTCTCATGCGCTATTTCTTTGCCCTGCGCGCAAAATCCCGTACTCTGGAAATGTGACCGAAGTCCCTCACGATCTCTCTGCAGCCAACGCTACCAGCCACGAGCCTTTCATCGAGTTCCGCGATGTCTCCATCGCTTTCGGTCCGCATGTGGTCCTCGACCACGTCAGCTTCCACATTCCGCGTGGCCAGACCCTCTGCATCCTCGGCCGCAGCGGCGTCGGTAAATCCGTCGCCCTGCGCATTCTCCTTGGTTTCCTCAAACCAGACTCCGGCTCCGTTCTTGTGGAGGGCAGGGAAGTGACCACTATGGACGAGCGCGCTCTTCAGCAGGTTCGCCACGATGTCACCATGGTCTTCCAGAACGGCGCACTCTTTGACTCCCTCACCGTCGGCGAAAATATCGCCTTCCCGCTGCGCGAGGCAGGCCACCTCGAAGAAGACCAGATCCAGCAGCTCGTCGCCAGCATGCTCGAACTCGTCGATGCTGCCGATCTGCGCGACGCCCTGCCATCCAGCCTCTCCACCGGACAAAAGAGGTGCGTCGCCATCGCGCGTGCCCTTGCTGCTCAGCCCCGCGCCATTCTCTATGACGAACCCACCACCATGGTCGATCCGCTTGTCGCCCGACTCATCGGAGATCTCATCCAGCGCCTCAAGCTTCAGCTTGGTCTCACCAGTATCGTCGTCACCCACGACATGCGCTTCTCACGCCGACTTGCCGATAGTGTCCTCTTTCTGGAATCCGGTCAGGCGCGTTTCTTCGGTCCGGCATCGGAGTTCGAACTCTGCTCCGATCCTCGTGTCCGCGAATTTCTCGATCTCGACGCCTACGTCCTGCCCGGTCGCTGAGAGAGTATTCTTAGAATCTGTCCAGAAACTAAGTGGATCGTCTCAGGAGCAGATGAGCGAAGGCGATGTGGATCATGGTTTCGGCTGAAGTATGACGGAGTTCGTAGTCTTTGCTGAGTCTACGTGACCAGTTGA
>JAKAXU010000093.1 GCA_021816455.1 Acidobacteriota bacterium | reverse complement strand
AAGTCGTCGTAAGGAAGGGATTTGGTGGAGCTGAGCGGGATCGAACCGCTGGCCTCCTCGTTGCGAACGAGGCGCTCTCCCAGCTGAGCTACAGCCCCACACTCAGGGAGTGACTTGTCTAGTGTAGCAGCCTGTCGGCTTTGCGCCAACAAGCTGCTGCCCCAGTGTTTACAGGTGGTTCATGTTCTGGAGAAACTCTGCATTGTTGCGCACTTTTTCCAGCCGACTGACCAGCAACTCCATCGCCTCCACCGGCGAAAGCGGGTTGAGCACCTTACGCAAGACCCAGATGCGCTGCAGATCTTCTTTCGGAATCAGCAGCTCTTCCTTGCGCGTGCCGGAGCGCTGGATATCGATGGCCGGGAAGACGCGCTTGTCCACCAGCTTGCGGTCCAGGATGACCTCCATGTTGCCGGTTCCCTTGAACTCCTCGAAGATCACCTCGTCCATGCGCGAGCCGGTATCGACCAGCGCCGTCGCGATGATGGTCAGCGAACCACCTTCTTCGATGTTGCGCGCCGCGCCAAAGAAGCGCTTCGGCCGCTGGAGTGCGTTGGAATCGACACCGCCCGAAAGCACCTTGCCGGAAGGCGGAACGATGGTGTTATAGGCACGAGCAAGACGGGTGATGGAGTCCAGCAGAATGACCACGTCGCGCTTGTGTTCCACCAGACGCTTGGCCTTCTCGATGACCATCTCGGCCACCTGCACGTGACGCGCCGCCGGCTCGTCGAAGGTCGAGCTGATGACCTCGCCCTTCACCGACCGCTGCATGTCGGTCACCTCTTCCGGGCGCTCGTCGATCAGCAGCACAATCAGCGTGACCTCAGGATGATTAGAGGTGACGGAGTTGGCAATGGCTTGGAGAAGCATGGTTTTGCCGGTGCGCGGCGGCGCGACGATCAGTCCGCGCTGACCCTTGCCGATGGGTGTCAGCAGGTCCATCACGCGTCCGCTCGTGCCCTCACGCACGGTCTCCATCTTGATCCGTTCCTGCGGATAGAGCGGCGTCAGGTTGTCGAAGAGAATCTTGTTGCGCGTCTCCTCAGGCGACTCGAAGTTGATGGCCTCGATCTTGACCAGCGCAAAGTACTTTTCGCCCTCATGCGGCGGGCGGACATTGCCGCTGATCGAGTCGCCGGTCTTCAGGTCGAACTTACGAATCTGCGAAGGCGAGACGTAAATATCGTCCGGGCCGGGCAGATAGTTGTAATCCGGCGAGCGCAGGAAGCCGTAGCCGTCAGGCAGAATCTCGAGCACGCCGTCGGCGAAGATGTGGCCCTCTTTTTCGCTCTGGGCCTGAAGAATCTTGAAGATCAGGTCCTGTTTGCGGAGACCGCTTGCTCCGGGAATGTCCAGCGAGCGCGCGATGCGGCTCAGCTCTGTAATGTTCTTTTCTTTCAATTCAGAAATGGTCATGGATTCCTGCAGGGGTGAGATTGGAAATGGGATTCAGAGGGAGGGCTGGACTCAGGACGAATCCAGGGGAACCGCACTTGGATCGGGAGTAAAACCGGAAGGGGCGAGTGGAACGCGAGGAGACAGCGCGGCGCTTATGCAGCGCGGCGCTGATCCTCAACATGAGGCTCGGTCAGAGATACCGGGTTCAACGGCACACCCGGGTTGGACTCGCGGAAACGCACCAGAACTTCGTTCGTCGTATCCTGGAGCCGGGTGTTGGGCTTGTGCAGCTTGCGCGTCGCCTTGCTGGCAAGCTGGCAAAGCTGGTAACGATTGGTAACATGGGTCAGTGCTCCAAAAATCAGTTCTGAGCGCATAATCCTAATCTCCTTGGACATCCTTCTGACTGGCCGGTTCTTCCGGACAGGCTCGCGTCGCATTTCGCCGTCGGTTGCGGCAACTTCATATAGACGCAGTTTCGGCAGAATCGATTCTCAAAATCCTGCAACTATTGTCAGATGCGGAAAAATATCCGCACGTTGTTTGTGGCCATCTCGATTTCAGGACAACAGACCAGGGCAAACTGCACCGTCACACGCACACCAAAATCCATCGAGTCTCGGCTCTCAACTTGCAGCTGCTTTGGAGTCGGGGCCAAACCGCTTGCAGTCTGCGGAGGCACCTTTTGGATGGCTATCTGACTGTATACCTAAGCTAACTTCCGGTCAACCCTTTTTTATATCACAGTTCCGGATTCGGCTGCAAATGCAACATCTTCGGAAAGTCCGGCCGAACCGGAATCCTCCGGACCGACGCAGACCGAACATCATACCGCACTGCGGGATTGAAGCATCGCAATGAACCGTGTCATCTTCGTTCCCAGGCTGACCGGTCCTGCACTGCTATGGAGGACGATTGCCCCCGGGTTGCTCTGCGCGGTGTTGGCGGGAGCAGAAGCCGCTCCACACTCAATCGAAAGTCCACCGGGAAAGAGAGCACAAAAACCATTCGCATATCTACCCTCCCGCGAAAACCCTCCTTTCCGGATCATCCCTTTGTTACGGCAACTCCCTCCGGATGTAGGCGATAGCCGATCCACGGCTCGCTCGTGATGTAGCCCAACCCGTCCCCATGATCCAGCCGTTTGCGAAGCTGTCCGATCAGCACGCGCAGGTGCTGCGGCTGATCCTCAAACTCCGGCCCCCACAGCGTCCGCAGCAACTGGCGATGACGCATGACGCGATCCGCATTGTGCAGCAGCAGCGCCAACAGGTCATACTCCTTGGGCGTCAGGCTCAGCGGCTCTCCGCGCAGCGTGATGGTGTGCGTCGGCGCATCCAGCACAAACGCACCCACAACGAGATGTTCGTCGTCGGTATCCGCAGCTTCGATACGTCGAAAAAGTGCGCGCACCCTCGCCAGCAATTCGGACATGCCAAAGGGTTTGGTCAGATAATCATCTGCGCCGGCATCGAGCGCCTTCACCTTCATCGTCTCGCTCGAACGTACACTCAGCACCAGAATCGGCGTCTTTGCAACGCGCCGCACGGCTTCGGTCAGTTCGAGGCCATTCATCCCCGGCATCGCCAGGTCGGTGATCACCATGTCCGGCATCCGCTCCTCGATCGCACTCCAGCCCTGCAGTCCGTTGGCCGCCGTTGTCACCTGGTATCCAGCCGCTCGCAGCGCCGTCGCCAGCACACGCGTGATCTGCACCTCGTCATCCACTACCAGAATGCGCTTCACCCCATCCTCCAATATCTGCAAAGCTCGCCAGGCCGAATCGACTTTCGCGAATGACGGCCGGTGCGGGAATTCTCTCGATCCCCTGCCTGCCCCGCTGCAATGGCGGTATTGTAACCGGCGCGCCCGATGGACAAAGAATCGCGTCCTCGCACGCAAAGCGCGCTTATAATGCGACTATCCACTGCGCCGCCGCACGGACATAGACTGGATCGCAACCATGAATCTGCCCAACTCCATCACGCTGAGCCGCATCTTCATGATCCCGCTGCTGCTGTGGCTGCTCTCCTCGCGTTTTCCGTGGCATACCGGATGGGGGTTGCAGGAGATTCTTGCTTCCCTGCTCTTCGTGCTTGCCTCGGTCACCGATGGCGTCGATGGCTACCTCGCGCGACGTCGCGGCCAGATCACCACCATGGGCATCCTGCTCGACCCGCTCGCGGACAAGATCATGGTGACCTCCGCCTTTGTCGCGCTCATCGCCTTCAATCCGCAGGTGGTCAAGGTCTGGATCGCGGTCATCATCATCAGCCGCGAATTCCTCATCTCCGGACTGCGCTCGATCGCTTCCTCTGAAGGCTTCACCATCCAGGCCAGCGACCTCGGCAAGCTCAAGACGGTCATCCAGATCGTCGCCGTCACTTCGGCGATTCTGGCCCACCACTGGGAGGCCTGGCACTTCGGCGCGTTCATCATGCCGGTCCAGCCCATCGCCGTAGCCGCTATCTACTTTGCCGCGTTGGTCTCCACCATCTCGGCCATCGATTACTTTTGGGGCTTCTGGAAAAAAATCGATGGCGCGGCCAACGCGCGCCGCGCCACTTCCGTGCTCATTCGCAGCCGGGGCGGTTCGGCCTCCGGTTCCCGATAAATCCACACCTGCTCCGGCGCATCGTCTCCGTTGCAACTGCCTTCCGCCTCTGCGGGCTTTTCACCTAGCCGCGATTTCTCACACGGATCGATTTCATCCGACAGCTCGGTGGTCTGATAGGGCAGAAGGGTGGTCATTCGGTCTCGGAGTAGTCTTCAGTCTGGGTTTGGCGCTTGGGTGGAGGTCT
>JAKAXU010000058.1 GCA_021816455.1 Acidobacteriota bacterium | reverse complement strand
AAAGCCGCAACCTCAGCAGAACTGCGCCGCCGCCGAACGATAGGAGAAGAAATGTCTGAATGGTTCATGCCTCCAGTCAATCACCTTCGTCCTCCCATGAAAAGGATGGCTTTGCCCGGAGCAATACTTTCGATCTACTTCCCTGGAAGAAGATCGGGAAAAGACAGCAAGACGTGACGCGTAGGATATGTTTTTTCTGTTCTGGTACTTTTTCAATGCGTTCGCTCAACTCTTTGACCATTCGGCCGACAGAGTCGCTATGATGTTTAGTTAACGACCCACAATTCAGGATTTTCACTCTGTACGACGAGAATGGGGACGAGGTTTATGCATCCGATCTGCACGCGATGCAATTCAGCAGCCACACGCCGCGTACGGCGACGCAAAAACTTCATGGATAGGCTACGCCATTTTTTTGGTTACTATCCGTGGGAGTGCATGGATTGCCAGATGCGCTTCTGTAGCCAAAAGAGACAAAGGGTAGGCGAGCGAAGCCTACACGGCGAGATATACGTGGAAGGCAAGAAGCGATTCCGTACGGATGGCGCTCCTGCATCGCCGGACAACAAGGAGTAGCCCCGCCAGTAAGCGAGGCTCTCAGCGTTTCTTTTTCTTGCCGACAGGCGTGGCTTTCTTTTGCGGGATCGCTCCTGCTGGATGGCGCGCGGAGGGTTTGTCCGCCTTCACCGGTCGGGAAGCTTTCTTTACCCCTGCAGCTTTCTTAACCGCCAATTTTGGCTTGACCGCGGCTTTTTCTATAGCAGCGGGTTTCGTCTTTGACGAGGTCTTCGGCTGAGGTTTGCCGACTGCAGCCTTCTTCACATGCGCTGCTGTGGATGTTTTCGACGCGCTCTTCTGTGGTTTTGGCCGGTCGTTTTCCGCAACATCTTTCTTCGCCTTTTTGGGGGTGGAATGGGCTGGGGAAGAGACTAACTCGGAAGGAGACTTTGTCGCAGGCTTCGCGACCGCGGCCTTCTTGCTTTTCTCCTTTACTTTCTTCCCTGCTCCAGAGCTTTTCCCCACAGCGGCTGGCGGAGCTTTTGCCGCTGGACGGGCACTCTTTTCGGAGCTGCGTGCAGTCGGCTCGGAACGCGAAGGACGAACGGGCTTCGACAGCTCCTCATCTGCCTCCTCGTCCTCATCGTTCACGTCCAGGTCCTCCTCGCCAACCGAACTCTGCGCGAACACATCTTCATCTTCGCCGTCATCCTCATCCCCGAGAATTCTCGCTTCATCGCTGTCGCCGATACGGAAATCCAGTTCGATGCCTTCGTCGTCGATTTCCGCGATATCTCCATCCTCCTCGTCGTCGGATCTGTCGTCCTCTTCCTCTGCAGATCGCGACTTGAGGCGAACCTCGGTCTGCTTTTTGGTTCGACTGCGCTTGATGGAGACCGGCGGCGGTGGTGCAGGCGGCGAGAACGGTGCCAGAAACGCCCGCAACTCTCCTTCCGTTTGCAGTTCTCCGTCAATCAGATGAAGGAAAAGCTGGTGTGCAAGCTGGGCGTAGCCAGGCAGCTCCGATGTGATGCGCATCTCGGCCATCAGGGACAGCGGCAGCTTCTGGCGGCTCTGCGGCCATATCTTCAGGAATGCCTCGTATTTTTCGCGGATGCCGGCGTGTCGGGTCGTGAATCCCAGCCAGAGGACAGCCTCCGGAGCAAAGCTCGTCAGCAGGTTATAGCACGCCGACGGGCGGGCCATTTCCTTGGTCAACAACGCCTTGGAAAGCTGCGCAGCGCTGGCTTCAAGTCCTTCCCAGGCTTTCACAAAGCCTGGCCGCAGAAATTTTTCCTTGAGCGCAGCCAGATCCTTCGCCGAGAGTTTCGCTGTCAGAAAATGCGCCTGAGCTGCGGATAAATCCGGGTGTACTCCTTGCAACTGAAGTTCGATCGAAAAATCATGGAGTGCGTGCAGTTTCTCGGTATCGACGCGCGCCGTTGTCCAGGATGGATGAAGCGCCTTCATCCATCCTTCGGCCTCATGCGCGGCCATCACCTTCAGCGCCTCTTCCTCGTGCACAATCTGTTCAAGCTCGCGGCGACGTTCCTCTTCGGCCAGATACTGGATCATGCCCTCTTCGCGGGCATTTTCGTAACGGCGCTGCGTCCGCTCTTCCATCTGGAAACCGAGCCGTACCCGCAACCTTGAAGCCCGCACCATCCGCGCCGGCTCTTCCAGAAATCCATAGTTGGAGACCAGCCTGAGCTGTCGCAACTCGATATCGGCCACTCCGTTCAACGGGTCCATCAGCAGGCCGTAGGAACCTTCGTTGAGTGAGATCGCCATCGCATTGGCGGTGAAATCTCGAGAGCGCAGATCTTCGTGGATCGATGCCCAGGTATAGACCGGCTTTCCGCATTTGGGGTAATCAATTTGCCGAGCGCTGGAGACCTCCAGCAGAACGCTGCCCGGAAAACGCAGAGATATGCGTCGAGCCGAGGCATTCTCCCACCACACCGCCGCTCCGCCGGAGACCAGAGGCTTCTTCATCTCGGCTGTATTGCCGTGAATCAGCACCTCCATCTCGCGGACGGAGTTTCCACAGACCAGGTCGCGTACAGCGTCGCCGACCAGGAAGACCGGCATCTGAAGTTCCCGTGCCGTCTCCCGGACGGAACGCAAAGCCGCCTGCTGATGCAAACTCAGGCGATTTTCCAGTAAATAGACGAAATCGGGCATTTTGAATCGATCACTCCTGACAGAGTAAACCCATTAAATCAATGAAAATAATCATCTTAATTCCAAGGGAAAAAGACCAGGCAACCACAGTACGTTAACACAACAGAAACCGATTGGCTAGCGTCGTCTCTTATCCCGCGCGGCTCGCCAGCATCCAGCCGTGTTCCACCTATGTTCCAGCTCCGTCCTGCTGCGCATGATCGGGGCGAGCCGCTGCTCCGCTACAATCGTTGCATGACCTTGGCGGAACTGGCCGTGCGGCTACACGCACAACTCGAGGGCGACGGCTCCGTGGAGATTCTTGGCGTTGCGGGGCTGGAAGAAGCAGGGCCAGCCGAGTTGACCTTTGTGGCTAATCCCCGCTATGCAGCGCTGGCTCGCGGTTCGCGTGCTGCGGCCATACTGGTCACGCCGGAGTTCCCTGCCCTGGCCACGCCTACGCTTCGTCTCAGTAATCCTTACCTTGCATTTGCTCAGGCACTTGCCCTGTTTCACACGCCTCCTTCTTATCCTCCGGACATCCATCCCACGGCCGTCGTCGATCCGACGGCGACTATCGGGCCAGGTGCGCACATTGGACCATATGTTGTCGTTGGTGCGCATACCTCGATTGGCGCTCATGCAACCCTCCTTGCCCATGTGGTCGTTTACAGTGGCGCGCAGATCGGGGACCATTTCTTCGCCCATGCGCACGCAGTTGTGCGCGAGGGCTGCCAGCTTGGCGACCATGTGACGCTGGAAAACGGGGTTATCGTCGGGGCCGACGGCTTCGGATTTGCGAAAGACGACGATGGCCGTTGGCAGAAGATTCCGCAGACCGGCCAGGTGCGCATTGGCTCGCACGTCGATATTCAGGCCAATGCCTGCGTGGATCGCGCCAGCGTTGGAAGCACGGTGATCGGCGATGGCACGAAGATTGACAATCTGGTCCAGGTCGGACACGGATCTCGCGTGGGCAGTCACACCATGCTGTGCGCCCAGGCAGGTCTGGCCGGCTCATCAGTGGTCGGCTCCAACGCGATTCTTGCCGGGCAGGCTGGCGTGGCGGGACATTGCGAGCTGGGTGACGGCGTCATTCTCACCGCGCAGTCCGGTGTCTCGCATGACGTGCCTGCCGGGAAGATGATCTCCGGTTCGCCGGCCTTCGACAATCGCCTGTGGCTGCGTGCAGTCAGCGCCTTTCAACGTCTGCCGGAGTTGGTGCGCCGCCTGAATGCGCTCGAACGGCGCGTCCAGGAAAAGCAGTCGCGACCGGACGAGACGGCGAACGATGCCGACTGCAATGGTGAAACCGGTCGCGCGAGAGGCAAGGAATGAAGAGATTTTTCCGGGTCAGGCGCACATTGGCACCGGCCTTGTTGCTCATCTTCGCTGCAATCGGCTGCCGGGAATATCGTTCTTTCTGGGTGAATGTGACGGTGGTCAACCAGACCAGTGCGCCGATCCGTGAGATTGAGGTCAATTACCCCAACGCCAGCTTCGGCATCAACGCGCTGGCCCCTGGCGCGGTCTATCACTATCGTTTGAAGGTGAGTGGAAGCGGTAAGATTCGCGCCCAGTACGCCGGCGCCATGGATAAAACCATCCGCAAGGATGGTCCGATGCTCAAAGACAACCTCCAGGGCCAGATACAAATTGCTCTGCTTCCGAACAACAGCATTGTGTTCTCGGAAGATCTGAGCCTTGGCCAATAACGCGGCAGGGGCTGGCCATCCGGCCATTTCCAGCCAATTATCAGAGCAACATGGATTCCAATTCGGAAATTTATTTCGGACCGGTATTTCCAGTATACTGATAGACTTACTGCGAAAGTTTTTCCATCTTTTTTCTGTACGGAATGCGAACCTTCCCTGGGTTTCGTCCGATACAGTTTGTAAGAACACGTCTTCTAGATCTATCTCACCGGTCAGAAGCGGCAATCTTTAGAACCTGAGAAATCGACCTGAACCCCATCTCTCCAACTCGCAAGCTGTTGCGCTTCAGTTATCCACTGCGATTGTCGGCTCTTGTGCTGGCTCTGGTTCTGGCTATCCTCTGTGCGCATAACTTCGACACAAACAGCTCCGGCTTCGACATCCTCTGGTTTGCCAACGGCATCTTGCTTGCTGTCCTACTGGTGGCTCCACGATGGCGTTGGCCTGGATATCTGACAGCCGGATTCGCAGGACTGCTTCTGGGCAGTTACTTTATCCATGAACCCATCGTTCGCAATCTTTTCTTCAATACGCTGAACCTGGTCGAGGTGCTGCTTCCCGCATGGTGGCTGCGACGTAAATCGACGATTCTGCCGGAGTTTACTCGGCTCAGCTACCTGACGCGCTTTCTATTCTTCGCCTGCATTGCAGGGCCACTCGGGCCGGCGATGCTCAACGGACTGGAACATAAGTACCTTCACCAGACATCTTTCCTTACCGGGGCGGCTGAATGGATCTTCGCTGGTAGTTTCGGAATCCTCTGCGTCACTCCAGCCGTGGTGGCGATCCTTCGCACGCGCCCGCGGCATCTGGAGCGCATTGGCAGACAATGGGCCTATCCGGCGATGCTTGTGGTGGTCACATTCGCCGTCTTCCGTCAAACGCGGTTTCCGCTGCTCTTCCTGACTTTTCCCATGCTCCTGATGGTGCAGTTGGAACTTGGCCTGGGATGGGCCGCGGCCTGCGCTCTGGCAAGCTCTGCGATTGGCGGATGGTTCACCGTCCACGACATGGGCCCGATTGCGCTGACCGCGCTGTCGGAGCAGCATGCCCGCGCCGTATTCTTTCAGGTCTATCTCTCCGCGCAGTTGTTCATGATTTACGCACTCTCGAATGTGCTGGACAAATTGCGCTATTCCCAGGCAAAGTTGACGCGTCTGACTACTCTGCTGAAGGTGGTGGCAGAGACCTCCCGCGACGTCATCGTCCTGGCCGACCTGAAGGGTCGACGCAAATGGATCTCCAATGCGGTTGTCGGAATGACCGGCTGGCAGCCAGAGGAGTTGATCGGACACACCTTCCACGATATCGTCCATCCGGAGGATATCCCGAGGATGGAAGGGGAACTGCGCAGGTTGACCAACGGCGCGGACGGCGGCAGCTGCGAGTATCGCGTGCGCAGGCGCGACGGCAGCTACATCTGGGTCGAGGCCAGCGTGCGTGTCTACTTCGATTCCAAGACTGGAAAACCAATCGGTATTCTGAATCTGGTACGTGACATCCACGACCGCAAGCTGGCCGATGAAAAACTCCAGTCAGCATATCGGATGATGGAGGGACTGGTGACCGTGGATGCACTCACCGGAATTGCCAATCGCAGGCGCTTTGACGAAGCGCTGGCCACCGAGTGGCGACGCAACCTGCGCGACGGAACCCCGCTCTCGCTGCTCTTCCTCGATGTTGATCACTTCAAGCTTTACAACGACACGCTGGGGCACTTGAAGGGCGATAGTTGCCTGCGCCAGATTGCCGAGTCCGCACTCGATATCGTTCAGCGGCCGGCAGACCTTGTCGCACGCTACGGTGGCGAAGAATTTGCCGTCATCCTGCCCGCCACCGACTCCGCGGGCGCGGCGGCGATTGCCGAAGACATCTGCGAGGCTGTCCGCAACCGGAGGCTGCCGCATCCGGCCAGCGACCTGGGCTTCGTCACGGTCTCAATCGGATGTGCGACGATCATTCCCCGCCCCGGCACCAATCCACTGGAGCTGAGCGCGCGCGCCGATCAGGCGCTCTATGATGCCAAGGGTAAGGGCCGCAATCGGGTATGCCGCTTCACCGGCCCATACTTTCCGCCGGTCGCCGTCAAGCGGGCTATAGTGCTGCCGGAGAAAACAGTTGACAGGGCGACTGAAGGGGAAGGGAGCAACTGCGTCGCCAAGCGTTAGAGCGTTTTCGCCATGGTTTATACAGACTGGCAATGGTGAGTGTAGCTTTTCCTTGGGGAAAAGCTACGCAGAGAGCGTCTCCACCCACTGTAAGCTGCAGGAGCGGACAGCCGTTCGGTTGCGTTACGCTGCCGCGAAGGCCGCCAGAGCATCCATAGAATCAATCTGTACGGCCTCCGGTCGCCGTGCTTCAGTGGACCATGCTCTTGAACATATCCGACTTCAGCAGCGCCTGGAAATCATCATCCGTAGCGCCGAAGTGAATGCTCAACTGTCCTCCGCTGGAGCTGATCGCGGCGTCGTTCATCGCCATCTTTTCCGAGTCCGTACCGCTCATCTTCTTGTAAAGCACCGCCGCATTCAGCAGCGAAGAGATGGTGGCTGCGGCAAAGTTGTCATTTGACTGCACGTTGAGATTGAAGCTCACGCCGTGCTGGAAGCTCATCGAATACCAGCTTCCCACCAGCAACTTCTTCACGGAATCGAAGTCCGTCACCGACCCGGCCATCTGCCCCATCTGGCTCATGAGTTGCTTCATCATGGTCTGGGTGCCCTTCTGGTCCAGAATGCTCCACAGAGGTGAACTATCCACAGACTGCATCTCGCTCATCATCTGATTGTTGGTCAGGAAACCCTGCTGCATGCCATCGCGGACGTTCACAGCTTCCTTCACTGACTCCAGACTGCCGAAGACCATCGTCGATTCGTCCAGAAAAACCACGCTCATTCCGGAAGCGCCCAACGGATAGATGGTCGTAGTGCGCAGCATGGTGGGCTTCATGTGTTTCTTTTGGAAATTGGCAATTACATCCTGCACAGGAAACTGTCCTTGAGCCACGCCTACCGTCTGCACGTCCTGCGAGCCGGGCTTGGTGCGATAGAGAATAAAGGCAAGCTGATCCAGATCGTTATTGTCGTTCAGTCCGGCTTTCTGCAGCGTATCTTCCAGTCGCTTCAGCTCCGGCGGCATCACCTGATTCCGCAACTGCATGGCCACCGGCGAATTCTGCATCACACGATAGTCCACCACAACCATCTGCTGCACATCGTAGGGGATCGCCGACCGCGCATCGGAGGACAATTGTGCGGCGTATCCGCTCATTCCAGCGGCCGTCAGAGCCACTCCCGCAATCCAAATCTGTATTTTTTTCACGTTCAAGTTCACCTTTCTCTTCCGAAGCGGAACGAAGATTGAACCGCTTCGGAACGTTACCGTATTTGCCCGGCAGAGGCGACCATATCTACAGGCCACTCCATCGGAGCCATCAGTCTGCGCTCGATCACCTTCACCGCCGGGTCGAACTCAATACTTAGACGCATCCATTCACTGTCGCGCTCACAGGCTGACTCCGGAAGCAGCCCAATCAGTTCCGTGCGCACAGGTGCCACACGATACTGGAGGGCAATTTCGATTGCCCGCTCATACGCCTGACTGATCGAAACCGCCTGCAGGTCGGTGATGTTCATCGAAAGCTGGGCCTGTTCGCGCACCAACACTCCCATTGCTTTCACGCCGGGCAACCCACCCGAGGAGGCGCGAATCTTCCGGGCAATCTGCCGTACAGGAGATACGTCGGAGGTGTCGAAATAGATATTGAAGGCGGCCAGGAACCGCCGCGCTCCCACCGCTGTCGCACCCGCCGTAGGATGTAACGTAGGACCGCCTACGTCGGGACAGCGTGCATGATCGCGCTGTACCAGATCGCGAAGTTCCTCGAACTGTCCGCGCCGCACATCTTCCAGATTCGCACGATCTGGGCGCGAGGCCGCCGCGCCGTAAAAATAGACCGGAACCTGAAACCGCTGCCATATCTCCGCGCCAGCCTGCCGCGCCAGCAGCGCACACTGCTCGAGTGTTGCTCCCTGCACCGGCACAAATGGGACAACATCCGCCGCTCCCATGCGCGGGTGCACGCCACGCTGGCGTGTGAGGTCGATCAACTCCGCCGCCTTACCGACACCGCGCACCGCCGACTCGACCACCGCCTGCGGAGCACCAGCAACCGTCACCACCGAGCGGTTGTGATCCGCATCCATCGACCAGTCCAGCAGCTTTACGCCCTCCACGCGCATCGCGCAGACAATCGCGCGCACTACGTCTTCATCCGCGCCCTCGGAAAAGTTGGGCACACACTCCACAACCGCGTCGCTCATCTCTACTTCCACCACGTATAGCCAATCTGGAGTTGCAGGGTGGAGTTCACTCCGGGATTCTTGTCTCCCAGCGAGGCTGACGAAATGTGCACCGCGTTCAGGCCGACATCGAACGAACGCCGCGAGCGCAGAAAGTAATGAAAGCCGATTCCACCCTGCGGCGAAAAATTGAAGACGGACGTGCCGCCCGGCGTTCCATGCGGCACCAGCAGGGTTGGCGGGTATTTGTGCGTAGTGTAGATCACTCCGCCCGCTGCCTGAAACCAAGGCTGAAATCGCCGCGAACGAGTGAGAAAATTCCACCGGAAGATGACCGGCTCCACGCTGACCCCGGTGAACGTTCCACCGCCGTAATCCTGAACCACCGGCTGTCCATTGACCATCACCGTCTGCGCGTACGGCGCAGGCGTATAGGACTGCCAGAACGGCAGAATCTCCGCTCCAAACTCAAACTGCCCGCTGAAAACGCCGGCATGAATCACCGGCGTCAGTACCTTTCCTGCCTGCACGCCCGCCCAGACAAAATGATAGCTCGCGTGGCCATAGAGACCATTTCCGCCGTTGAGTACCGGTCCAAACTCCCACCGCTCATGGGTGCGCACATCGCCCGCCCAGTTCAACGAAGACACTCCGGAAGATGCCACCTGTTGCGCTCTGCCCCACCCCATCGTCGTCATTGCCAGCAGCAGACCAACCGCCAGCTTCTCTCGAGTTTTCAACCCACACTCCTCTTGCGCAATCATCGCGCTACATCTCAAAGATTTTCGTTGCTCATTCCCTTGCGTCGTGCTCCGACAGACCTAGTTCATGGAAAAGGCCGCCTGCTCAGGCGGCCCTTGGCTTGCCTGATCCAGGCCCGGATCAGGTTCTGCTTCCGCGCAACCGTGTCTTACCCCGCGGCAGCTTCCATCGTCGCCGCGTCCATATCGAAGTTTGAATAGACGTTCTGTACATCGTCCAGATCCTCCAGCGCATCAAGCAGCCGGATCATCTGGTTGGCCGTCGTTCCCTCAAGCGTTGTGTAGGTGCTTGCCACCATCGTCACTTCGCTCATGACGGTTTCGATGCCTGCAGACTTCACTGCGTTGGCCACCGCCTCAAAACTCGCCGGGTCGGTGAGTATCTCCCACGTCTCGCCTTCGTCATTCAGGTCTTCGCCGCCATGTTCCAGAACGATATTCATCAACAGCTCTTCATCGGCGGCGGTCTTTTCCACGCCGATCACGCCTTTCTTGCTGAACATGAAGCGTACCGAACCGGACTCGCCCAGGTTGCCGCCGTGCTTGGAAAACGCGTGCCGCACCTCGCTTACCGTGCGATTGCGATTGTCGGTCAGTGTATCCACGATCAGCGCCACACCGCCGGGACCATAACCCTCGAAGGAAATCTCTTCGTAAGTTGCGCCCTCCAGTTCGCCAGTGCCGCGCTGTACGGCACGTTTGATGTTATCGGCCGGCATATTCTCAGCCTTGGCCGCAGCAATGGCTGCGCGCAGACGGGGATTGCCATCCGGGTCGCCGCCGCCGGCCTTGGCCGCTACGGAGATTTCCTTAATCAGACGGGTGAATATCTTGCCGCGCTTGGCATCCAGCGCGCCCTTTTTGTGCTTGATTGTGGCCCATTTCGAGTGGCCTGACATAGAAACCCCAGTAGGAAAAATCGTTTGGCAGTCTTCCGTCTCTGCCTAGGGAAGTATAACATTCGGACGTTTCAGGAGCCTGATGGCGAATCCTCTTATTCGGAGCCTGAATTTTTGCAATGTACGTGTCCGGCTTGAGTTGCAGAGTAATCCGGCAAAACGACGTATCGAGAGACGATGCGTATGGACCGTATCCCATCTCTTCCATCTACGCAGCACAACGGAAACAGCAGCTTGTCTCACTCCAAACGAAAGTTACTTAGCTCGACGGAAGAGCCGCGACAGGATGCCGGGAGGTTTTCCTGCTGGTCGGTGGCCTACACCGCTGGATTTGAAGTTCTGCGAGAACTTCACCGGTTCATCTTCATATAATCCTATGGGTTCTGGCTGCCTTGGAAGTTTGTGGCCGGAGATTGCGGCCAACGGATTCAACTGGCATAGGCGCTCGGCGGTCTCTACGCCGCAGCGATTGGCCACGTAGTCGTAGGCTTTGCGCAAGTGTGGAGGCCTGGAGGTAAGGTTATGTGCGTCGGTGGCCAGGAAATGAATCCAGTTGAGGTCGAGCAGTTGGTTGGAAAATGACTCGGCAATGCGTCCAAATCGACCATAGAGCGAGGAAGCTGTAACCTGAACCAGCGCTCCGGAGCGCATCCACTGCACCATTCTCTCTGGCTTGCGAACGATGATGGGGTTACGCTCTGGATGGGTGAGGATACAGGTGTAGCCAACTCCGCGCAGGCGGTTGAGCGCATCGTCCAACTGCGGTGGAATGGCAAGTTCGGAAAACTCAACGAGCAGATAGCCCTTGCCGTCGATTGAGTATCGCAGTGGATACTCCAGAGCGTCGCAGATGTTGTCCGCATTCAGGTGGAAGTCGCAGGCAAGCAGCAACTGGACGGAGTCGCCAAGCGCGGCCTGAATCTCGTCCAGACGTTCGCGGTTTCGCTCCAACCGATAAGGGTGGACATCGTTGGCATGCGGGGTGCAGACGATGTGAGTGACGCCTTCGTGAATGGCTTCCTGAGCCATGGCAAGGGAGGTTTCCAGGTTCGGTGCGCCGTCATCGACCCCGTAGATCAGGTGGTGATGAATGTCGATCATCGTTTTACTGATACACCCATGAGAGTTTCGATCATGGACTGGAAGATGACGAGACCATCGGCAGAGCCGAGGATGGCTTCACTGGAGCGATCCGGATGAGGCATCATGCCGAGAACGTTGCGGCCCCGGTTGAGGATGCCGGCGATGTTGTCGAGGGAGCCGTTGGGATTGGCCTGCGGGGTGATTTCCCCCTGGGGCGTGGCATAGCGGAAGGCGATGCGGTCCTCGGACTGGAGTTCGTGGAGAGTTTCGGCGTCGCAGTAGTAGTTGCCTTCCATGTGTCCGATAGGAATTTGCAGCACCTGACCGGGATGGATCTGGCAGGTAAACGGGCTACGGGTGGTTTCGGTGCGCAGATGCACCTGTTTGCAGATGTATTTGAGGCCCGCGTTACGCATGAGCGCGCCTGGCAGTAGACCGGCTTCGGTGAGTATCTGAAATCCGTTGCAGATGCCGAGGACGAGTCCGCCCGCGTCAGCAAAGCGGCGAACAGACTGCATGACGGGCGAGAAACGTGCGATGGCTCCTGTGCGAAGGTAGTCTCCGTAGGCAAAACCGCCGGGGACGAGGATAGCGTCCACATTTTGCAGGTCTTCGGAGTCGTGCCAGAGAAAGGTGACAGGCTGATGCGCAATCTCGGCGAGAACGTTATACGTATCGTGGTCGCAGTTGGAGCCGGGAAAGACGAGAACGCCGAATTTCATAGATTCAGGGTAACAGGAGTGCGGTGGCAAAGGTAATAGACTACCGAGGCACTCAATACATGCGGTGAGCGGGTGCAGCGCCGGGCCAATGGTCAACCCTGACAAAGAAGATGGTGATATGCGGTCTTGGGGTCATTGGCGGCGAAGGCTGGCAAGTTTGGCAGGTTGGCATCCCGACTCTTCTCCGCGTCGCCAGGAACAAACCACATCATGCGCGAATGCCAGTTCCTGCTATGGAAGCCTCCCGAGCTAACAAGATAGCGCGATGTCAGCTCAGGAGAGTTGGTTAATAAGCCAGCTTGAGGTCGATGGCTTTGCCATTGTCCTGCACGAGGGCAGTGATGCGGTGATGCTCACTGTCGAAGTTGGTGAGCAGCGGCCCATCCTGGGTTCTAGAGCTGGTGGCTGGGCGAGAGGCACCATAGACCTCGATGGAGAACTGGTTCCACCAGGGCTGAAAGCTGCCCTCGCGCGGGCTGATGTGTACGGTTAGCCCGTCCGGAGTGCGCTGGCAGGTGAAGCTGAGACGCAGGAAATTGCCCTTGCGGTAAGCGTAGCTGATGCCGTCGTCCAGATAGAGGCTGCCTGAGCAGGACTGGTGTATGCGCACCGAGCGAATCGGGCTATTCGGGGGATAGACGCGCAGCGTGAGCGGTCCGGAGGGTATCTGCATGGTGCTCTGGACCAGCGGCTGCATGGGAAGAATCGAACCACTGCGGACAAAGACGGGCAACTTGTCGATGGTGGGGTGGAGGGTGACCTGCAGATCTTCATCCGGAATGTTGTCATTGCCGACGCGCATGTGCTGTTGGTCGTCGGCAACCACTGGAGCGCCGGTCCAAAAGTCATACCAGCCGACGGGCGGCAGCACGGCCTGGTAGTTGTCGAGCATATCTGGATACGGCGAGGGCGCGATCAACAGGCTGGGACCGAGCAGAAATTCGCTGCCATTGTTGAAGTCGAGTGGGTGGCGGTCGTGACTGGCGTCCGGAAACTCCAAAAAGAGCGGACGCATGATCGGCAGGCCGGTGCGGCTCATCTCTTCGGCTACCGAATAGAGATAGGGCATCAGGCGATAGCGCGTTTCAATGAAATGGCGGCGCAGGTCGAGGTCCTGAGTCGTTCCGTCAGCCCACGGCTCCTGCGGGCGGGTTCCCATCGAGGTGTGATCGCGGTCGATGGGCTGGAATGCCGCAATCTCCAGCCAGCGCGTGAGCAACTCCGGCTGAGGCGAACCGGCGAAGCCGCCGACATCGGCGCCGGAGAGCGCGAAGCCGCTGAGTCCAAGGTTGATGAGCTGCGGAACCGTCTGGCGCAGGTGGTTCCAGGTGCTGGAATTATCGCCTGTCCACGTGGCAGCGTAGCGCTGTCCACCCGCATAACTGGCGCGCGTGAGTACAAAAGGACGCGTATCCGGTGCCAGCTTGCGCAGCCCTTCGAAGGTGCCGCGCGAGTTTTCCATGCCGTAGACGTTGTGGATTTCAAGATGGGTCGCAGTGCGTTTGGCAAATCCTGGCTCGTCGATGCGGTGACGCACATCGTCAGGCATGGTTTTGGAGGGAACGCCAAAGACGGATGGCTCATTCATGTCGTTCCAGAATCCGGCAGCGCCATCATGAACGAAGTCAGCGTAGAGCGTGCCCCACCAGTCGCGACTGGATTTCTGCGTGAAGTCAGGGAAGACGGCGGGCCCAGGCCAGACAGGACCGGAGTAGATGCTGCCATCGGGATTGTGGACGAAGTGGTCGCCCGCAATGCCTTCGTCGTACGGTTTATATCCGGCGTTGGGGACGCGGGCGATGTGCAGGTCCGTGATGAGCACCGTACGTATGTGCTCGGTCAGCAGATCGTGGATCATCTGCGTGAAGTGCGGAAAGCGCTCTGTGTCAACAGTAAATGGACGATATTTGAACTGATAGTCGATGTCGAGATAGATGGCGTCGGCAGGAATCCGTTCCGAACGCAGCTTTGCGGCGATCTCACGCACGGTGCTTTCGGGATAGTAGCTATAGCGGGATTGCTGGAAGCCGAGCGTCCACATTGGAGGAAGCGGGACGGTGCCTGTCAGCCAGGCCCACTGCTCTACGACGGCCTTCGGCGCTGGTCCGTAGAGGATGTACAGGTCAAGCGGCCCGTTTTCCGCGCCAAAGGAGTAAGTGTCGCTCAACTCCTTGTCAAAGTCGAAGCTCGTGCGCCAGGTATTGTCCAGGAAGAGTCCACCGCAGATGCCGTTGCGAAAGGTGAGGAAATAAGGGACGGATTTGTAGATGGGGTCCGTCGATTCCTGCCATCCGAAGGAGTCGGTGTTCCAGTTGACGAAGGCTTCATTGCGTCGGTCGAGCGGGCCTGGCTTGTCTCCGAGGCCGAAGTAATGCTCGTCCTCTGGCGAGTGAGCATAGAAGCGAAAGCTCGAGCCGTGGTATTCGATGGGATGGCTGGCCTCGGTCTGGACGATGATGTTTCCAGCATTGTCCGTGACGGTCAGAACCAGGGTGGCGCGATCCACGGCCAGATGCAGCTTTGCCGTGTGGAAGCCGACCGTGCGTGCGCTGGAATCCTGCCGGACGGCGACGCTTGCCGTTCGGGAAGCGGGAAGCACGGCCCAGGATGCGTCTTCGGGCAGCGTGCCGGTGGCACCAACTCGCAGGCGCAGCAGATCGTCACGCAGCGCCGTGATCTGGAGAATTGCAGCTCCGGAGTTCAACTCAATGCCATTGGGGAGCGCTCGGGCGCTGGTGACGCGATCCAGCAGAACGGGGTGTGTGGTTGAAACTGCGACAGACTCGGCGGCTGGTTGAGCTGCAGACGAGAACTGGCCGCACATGATGGCAGAAACGACCAGCACAACGGCAGCAAAGAGGCGGGCGCAGCTAAGCTGCGCGGACAGGCATCGGCAGGACGGCATAGAAACCTCAAAAGAGAGTGCAAGTAAAAGCAAAGGAAATGATACCGAAGAAGAATAGCACTGCTCCATGATTTCAGTGATTCATCTTTGCTTGAGATCTCTGAGCGAGAGCGGCAAAGCATACAATCAAGCTATTAAGCAACATCGGGATCCCGCCATGTACAGAATCCGCCCCATAGAGAGCAGGCACAATCCGCGCCTCAAGGAGCTTCGCTCCGCACTCCTGAAGCCGGTCTCCAAATCGGGTGGGCGAGGTGATTTGGCTGCCCTCGAAGGATTTCACCTCGTCGAGGAAGCGTTCGCCAGTGGAATCGCCGTCCGGACCATCTTCGTCGCCGCAGGCCGGGAGACGGTCCTCGACGCACTGAACGTTCCGGCTTCGGTGGAGATTTTTTCCGTTCCGGAGGCGATCCTGGCCGCGACCGTCACCACCGAGTCGCCACAGCCAATTGCCGCTCTGGCCGCGCTACCTGTCTGGAGATGGCCGGAGCTTTTGCGCGGCGTTTCGCCGTTGCTCATCGTGCTTTCCGGCCTGCAGGATCCGGGGAATCTTGGCACCATTCTGCGCTCTGCCGAGGCCTTTGGCGCAACGGGCGCGATTCTGCTGCCGGGAACGGTCAGTCCGTGGAATCCAAAGGTCATGCGCGCCTCGGCTGGCAGCGTCTTTCGTCTTCCCACGCTCGCCACGAGCGCCGACACTTGCTTCGCGCGGCTTGCGTCTGCTTCGGTCTCCGCCGTCGCCGCCGTGGCCCACGACGACGAAACCTTGCCAGCGTCGAATCTCTTCTCCGGCCCGCTGGCCCTTGTCATTGGCTCGGAGGGTGCAGGAATTCCGGTAGAAATCCTCGCCCGCTGCGCACATCGAGTCACGATTCCCTGCCCCGGCCCGGTGGAAAGCCTGAATGCCGCTGTTGCCGCGAGCATCCTAATGTATGAGGCTTCGCGCGCAAGACGCAGGGGATGAATCTCTTTGACTCCAACCCGTCTGGGCCACATCGGACGGCGCGCCCGGCGCCGCTTGCCGAGCGTATGCGCCCACGCACGCTGGAAGAATACGCCGGGCAGCAGCATCTGCTGGCTGAGGGCAAACCGCTGCGTGTGCAGATTGAGCGCGATGACCCGGCCTCTATGATCTTCTGGGGTCCGCCCGGCGTGGGGAAAACGAGTCTTGCGCGCATCCTTGCCCACACCACCCAGGCCAGTTTTCTGGAGTATTCCGCCGTGTTGAGCGGCATGAAGGAGATTAAGGAAGTGATGGCGCGCGCCGAAGAAGCTGCTCGCCACGGTTCACGCACCATTCTCTTTATTGATGAGATCCATCGCTTCAACAAGGCACAGCAGGATGCTTTTCTGCCTTGGGTCGAACGAGGTGCAATCCGTCTGATCGGCGCAACCACGGAGAATCCCTCCTTTGAGATCATCTCAGCGCTGCTCTCGCGCTGCCGCGTTTACGTGCTGGAGCCACTCACGGAGGATGAGCAGATCGCGCTGCTGCGTCGCGCGCTCACAGACGTGGAACGTGGACTTGGCGCGCTTGCTCTTAATGCTGACGATGAAGTGCTGAGGCAGATTGCCGGCTTTTCCAGCGGAGACTGCCGCGCAGCCTACAACACACTGGAGATTGCTGCACAACTGGCCACTTCGGCGGGTTGCGGCGAAATCGACCGTGAGATCGCGCGCGAGGCTCTCCAGCAGCGCGTGCTTCGCTATGACAAAGACGGCGAAGAGCACTATAACCTCATCTCCGCGCTGCACAAAAGCGTGCGCAACAGCGATCCCGACGCTGCACTCTACTGGCTGGGACGGATGTTTGCCTCCGGCGAAGACCCCATGTACCTGGCTCGCCGCATCGTGCGCATGGCCGTCGAAGACATCGGCCTGGCTGCACCCGAAGCACTCAATCTGACGCTCAGCGCCCGTCAGGCGATGGAGTTTCTCGGCTCACCCGAAGGCGATCTCGCCCTGGCCGAGGCCGTCGTCTATCTTGCGCTTGCACCCAAGTCCAATGCGGTATACACCGCGTACGGCGCGGCCCGCGCCGACATTGAGGCCACACGCCAGGAGCCAGTGCCGCTCCACCTGCGCAACGCGCCCACCCGCCTGATGAAAGAACTGGACTACGGCAAAGGCTATCGCTACGCGCACAACGAGCCGGACAAAGTAGCCGCAATGGAGTGCCTGCCGCCGACGCTCGCCGACCGACGCTACTACCAGCCCACCCAGGAGGGTCGCGAAAAACAACTCGCGCAGCGGCTGGAAGAACTGCGCCGGCTGCGGAATTCAAAGCACTAAGATAATTTTAACTGGCGCAGGAAGGAGATAGTATGTCGAACGAAACCCTTACCCTCCCATCTGCGGAGAATGTGGAAAGAGCATGCGAAGAATTCGACTCGGAAATCAACAATCCAGACCCTGCCTTATCTGAGCTCTTTACGCATTTTCCCAAAAATACGGAACTGAAACATGTTCTCCTCAAAGTTGCGTCTCTGAATGCTTTTTACAGTACATGGATTCGCGCGAGCACCTCATATTCACAGACGGATGAGAAATATATGCCAACAATCCATGACATTGCCAGACATATCGTCGATCGGAATGTCGATGAAGCATTGAGCCGCGGAGACGAAGCTGTAGTCACTGACATCGCAGAAATCAAGTTGGGCATGAAAATCCGATACTGTTACTCGTTTGCAACAAAGTATTGCAGTTTCCACCAACCAGACCGCTACGCAATCTTTGATAGCCGCGTGACAAAGTATCTTTGGCAACTCAAAAAAGCGGGAGGAATCAGCAAGTTTAAACAGCAGGTCTTATGGAACTATCCCGATCTCAAGAAAATCATTGACGAATTGCGGCTGAGATACCAACTCCAAGATTTTTCATACAAAAAAATCGACAAGTTTCTTTACCTTGAGGGCGGTAAGCTGCTGGCATTAGGTGTTTAGTCCCGATTCGAAGCGGGCCGTAACTCGGCCTACAGGAGCGATGGATTCGATAACCGCAAGGTCACGGTTGGCAACGCCGAGCGGCTTGTCGGGAGCGGTGAACTGGATGCGATCGCCGGCGGAAAACTCACGATCTATCTCCCGGTAGACACTGACACCGGTCAGGCGGCGCGGAGCGTAGGTGGCGATCTCACCAGTAGCCTTTTCGACGGAAAGCAGGTTGGCGGCGGGATTGATGGCGACAACGGTTCCATAGCTCCCAGCCTCGATGCCTGTGGCCTTGCTGCCGCGTGCGAAGCGGACGATGTCGCCGACCTCGT